>DATHRD010000075.1:0-3205 GCA_035482045.1 Thermoanaerobaculia bacterium | reverse complement strand
CGCGACATGGATGCGGAATCGCCGGCCAAGCGCGTGTACCGCGGACCTGGTTTTCACCTCCGGCTTCGTATCTTTCGAACGGATGCGCCCCATCATCTCCGACCGCGTGAGCGGCGGCCGCGAGCACCGCGGAGCAATCCTGCCGAGTTTAGTAGTCCTGATTGGCACTAGGGACTGCTCCCGCATTGGAGCTTCCGGGACATCCTCCTCACTGAAGACGCATGTCGAGATATCCGCTCGCAGCCGACCGTCAGGCCGAAAGTTCGCAAACACGATGAGCGGACTTCCTCTCGGGCAGCCTGTCAGATCGCCGTGATGGACGGCGCTCCTTCAGAGGGTTGCTCGACGACAACCATCTTGGCACAGCTCTCAATCGAGCGAGATGCCGGTGCGGGCGGTCGCGGTAGGGAGGGTCATTGCTGACCGCCCCCCGCACAGATCCCGGCGTGCGGTACTACCGCACCGGGCTCCTACCTCGGATGAGTGACGAGGAACCGTTGTTCAGGCCATGGATGGAGGATGCGAGGATATGGCAGGTAGCGATTTGCGATCTGTTTCATTCGGCTCCATGGCAATCGATGCTTCTGACCTCGTCGTCTGATGGCGCGGAGCCAACGATCGATTATGTGATGCCGAAACGCTGTGATCGCCGGCGCACTCATTGGCACCGCGTAATACGCGAGCCAGCCACGCAGGACTTGGCCGAGCCATATGCCTTGAGTCTCTATGCCATCATGGCGAGTTGCTCGAAGATGTTCCTTTATCTCCCTCAACTTCGCTCGCATCCTTTTGCGCATCGGTGTCCGTCCAAGCACGAAACCGCCGCCGCTTCGCCGGGTCGCGCAGTAATGCGTGAATCCGAGAAAATCGAACGTCTGCGGCTTCCCAAAGCCTCGAGCCTGACGGCTTGCTACTGCATGCCGTCCGAACTCGATGAGCCTCGTCTTATCGGGATGAAGACCGAGCCCAAACTGCGCAAGGCGAGTCGAGAGGTCCGAGAGGAACCGCTCCGCGTCCTGCGAATGCTCGAAGCCGACGATCGTATCGTCCGCATAGCGGATGACGATCATCTGACCCGCCGCTTGGCGTTGGCGCCACCGGCGGACCCACAGGTCATAGACATAGTGGAGGTAGACGTTTCCGAGGAACGGCGAAATCACCGCGCCTTGGGGCGTCCCTTCCTCGGTCTCGATCCAGCGGCCTTCCTCGAGCACACCTGCCGTTAGCCATTTGCCGATCAACCTGACGATCCTGCGATCACGAATCCGATGTTCCAGAAACCGTATCAGCCAATCGTGACTGATCGTGTCGAAGAACGAACGGATATCGGCATCGAGCACCCAGTTGATCCGTCGCTTCCCCAGCCCGAAGGCGAGCGCGTCCAGCGCGTCGTGCTGGCCGCGTCTGGGCCGGAATCCGTAGCTGAATCCCAGAAACTCAGCCTCGTAGATCGGCGTCAGAACCGCCACCACCGCCGCCTGGACGATCTTATCCTCCAATGCGGCGATGCCGAGCGGTCGCAGCCGGCCATCCGCCTTCAGTATGTACCGACGACGAGAGGCCAGAGCCCGATACGCGCCCGTATGGACGCGTTCGTGAAGATTCCCGAGGTTCGTCTCGAGGTCTCCCGCGTAATCTTCCCACAATAACCCGTCGATGCCGGGGGCAGCGGCCTTCTTCAGACTGAGGAAACCCGCTCGCAAGACATCGATGGTCACGTGATGCAAGAGCGCGGTCAGTGGCTCTGTGGGGTTCCTGTTTACGGCGTCTCGTATGCGGGCCTGCGCATGTGACACGGCTTTCCGGCTCTGTGTCCGGGCCGTGGTTTGCTGGTCCGCATTCTCCTTGGTTCCACCCCTTCGCTCCACCCCCTCCTCGACGACTCGCGCCGCTTCGTTCAGAGGCTTCCCCGCTACTATGGGCGAATCCGACTTCTCCGGATCGTTCATCATCGGCTTCGGCCTCCGGCCTTCCCGATGCGGTCCCAGCAGGAGTCTGTAGGGACGATCCGGAGATATCCCGGTTCCCGGGCAGAAGGCGTCTGCGCATGCCAGGGGCTACGACGACGCGGGATCGGCGCATGTCTCGCGATATCGTCATGCGCCGTTTTGCCTTCTGCTGGACGGAAAGCATCGGCATCCCGAAGTTGTTTTACGCCGCTCAATGGCTGGCCTACGCAATCCCCTGTCAACGCTTCGTCACGTCCCTCGCGGAACGCCACGCATGACTCGGGGGCGGTGTGACTCGCTAGGTCTTCACCGTCGAGGACTCTCACCTCTTACCTCCTGCCGGTCTCCCGGCGCACCCGTCCACACCATCACCCGTGAGCAGCATCCAGCTTGCAACCCGGGGAGGCCAACCTCCCGCTGCCGCTGAGGCAGGCGGCGCCAAGCCGCCGCGAAGGGGGAGCGGGGCGGCAAAGAGAAATAAGGTTGATGCGTGGCTCGAATTTTACCGGAAACTAAATTCGAATTTTAACAGGACTAAATGAGACTTCCCATAGTTAATCTGGCGGGAGAATCGCGCGGAACGGGATCCACATCATGAACTATACGATTCGGGCACGGATTCTCATGAGCTTTGCCGTCTCATGCTGCTGATGGGGGGCGTCGCCTATACCCAACTGGCGCAAATCGAGGAGCTAGCGAGCGGCGTCGAGGCCCGTACTGCGCCCGGCCTCTACTACGGCACGCAGATCATGCTGGCGTCGCTTGCCGACTATTCACTCCTCCAGGCGCAGGTCATCGAGAACGATCCGGCCGCGATCCGCGCAGTCGAGGCGGAGATCCAGGACAATCGCGCCAAGCTCGACGGTCTGAACACGAAGTATCAGAGCGTCCTCCACGACGCGAAGGGCCGGGAGAACCTGCAGGCAATCGAGAAGCTGCGGGCGCCCTATCTCGTGGCCTTCGAACAGGTGCATGAGCTGGCGCAGCATACCGAGATCCCTCCCGAGTTGCGCCCGCTCGTCCACAGTAAGCTCAGGCCCGCCTTCGAGAAGCTCATGGCTGCGCTCCAGACCATGGTCGAGGCGGACAAGGCCGACCTCGACAGCGCCACGAAGAGTGTTGTCGCATCGGCCGGCACCGCGACCAACGGCATCCGTGCCAGCCTGGCGGTCGCCCTGCTGCTCGCCGTCGCCAGCGGCTACCTTCTGCTGCGCGCGATTACGCGGCCGCTGGAGCGGCTGGTCTCTGTCATCGAG
>DATHRD010000074.1:0-2402 GCA_035482045.1 Thermoanaerobaculia bacterium | reverse complement strand
ACGCAGCCGGGCACGCGCCGCCTCCTCGCCGAAAGCCGTCGCCGCCGCCTGATGTAGCCGGTCGGTCCAAGTGCGTCCCGCTTCGGCGAGCCGCTCTTCCAGGTTTGCGGTGTCGACGCTTGCGACCGCACCGCGGGTCGTGCGGATGATAAAGTGGATGCGCGCCAGGGCCGATTCGTCGAGGTGAGTGTAAAAGGCGGAGATCTGCCCGGCGAACGCCTCTTCGAGGATCGACCCAAAGCGGCTGCGCAATTCGCTGTCGTAGCGCTCGCGCGGCACATAGACAAAGCAGGAAACGTAGCGCTCCAGAGGGTCGCGGCGGACAAATACGGCAATGCGCTGCCGCTCTTGCAGGTTGAGGATGCCGGTCACGCTGTCGAACAGCTGGCCCTCGTCGGACTGGAACAGCTCGTCGCGTGGAAACGTGTCGAGGATGTGCAGCAGAGCCTTGCCGTCGTGGCTCGCGGGCGGCAGCCCGGAGCGCTCGACGATTCTGCGGACCTTGAGCCGCAGCAGAGGGATCGAGCGGGGATTGCGGCTGTAAGCGAGGGACGTGAACAGACCGAGGAAGACGCGAACGCCGGTGACTTTGCCGTTCGTGCCAAACCGCCGCACGCCGATGGCATCCATGTGAGCGGTCCGATGGACCGTCGCGCGGCGGTTCGATTTGGTGACGACCAGCAATTCGCGGCGGCGCACAAAATCCTGCACGTCCGCGGGCAAAGAGGAAAGGTCGCGCAATCCCCCGAAGACGGGATGAGTCTCGTCGCGCAGAACTCCGAGCGGCCCGTGTTCCGGATTGGCGGCTCCGTCGAAAAGGTACTCGCGGTAGCCGAGAAAGGTGAAATTGTCGTCGTCGAGCCAGCGCAGGAAATCCTGAACCTCGGCGAGTTCGGCGGTGGGAACCGGGGGCGGCTGCGCCGTTAATTCGTCTACGACCTCGCGCAAGACTCGGCGCATCGGCTGCCAGTCGGTCACCGCCGCCCGGACATCGGCGAGGACACCCGAGAGGGTTTGCGTCAAGCGGGCGAGGTCCGCCGGATCCGCTTCGGATGTGATCTCGATTTGCATCCAGGATTCGCGCGTCCCGGCAACGCCCGGCTCCAGGATATCGCACAGCCGCCCGTCCGGGCCGCGGGCCACCGTCAGGATCGGATGAATGATCAGATGGACGACGCGGTTGCTGGCATTGATCGCTCCGGTCACCGAGTCGACGAGGAACGGCATGTCGTCGTTGACGATTTCGACGATCGTGTGCGGAGACGACCAGCCATCCATCGCCGGGTCCGGGTTGTGCACCCGAATCTTTGCCTGGCCGGGGCGCCGGCGCTCTCCAAAGCGCCACAGGGACAGGGCGGCGCCATAGAGATTGCGGGGCGTGCGTTCGGTAACATCCGCCGGCGGAACGTGCTCGTAAAATTGCGCAATGAACCGATTGGCCGTGGCCTGATCTGCCGGGTCGAACAGTTGACCCGCGAGCGCCGCCGCCTTGTGGACGAGCGTCGCCTTCTTAGCTTCGATAGTGCTCACCATCGCCCTTTAGGCTCTTGGGAAGGATGATCACGACCGCTGGTAAATGCGTTCGGTCCCGAGCGGAAACCAGCCCCACCGCGACGAAATACGTCAGGATTATGGCAAAACGCCCTCGCGCTGTATCAGATCGTAACAAAATCATCTTTATTTAAGCCGTGGGGCCGATCATATTTTGCAATAGGGGAGCGGAGCTATTGGCCGGAGCAAATTCGAGTGATGGAATTTCACGTCTGTCGGAGCGGACGGGCGACGCGATGGGTCGTAATGCTCGGCGATTCCGTCTATGGCGCCTATCTCGATAAGGAGCAGGCGCTTCTCGATGCTGTGGATGCCGCGCGCGACGCGTTGCAGTTGGGCAACGAGGCCCAAGTCTGGGTGAGGGATAGTTCGAACGCCGCCCGCGTGTTCTAACCGGCTGCGCTCGACTGGCCGCAGGGATGATGATCAAACCCTCAAGAACCGGGCGGATTTATCCGGGCGGTGAAGTCGCGCGTCGCGCGAGCTTCGCGATCATGCTGGAGCGCCCAGCCTATGGAGGGGAACGCAAGTTCGTTCCACGGGATTTCTTCCCACTTGAAGAGCTTGACTTCGAGGCTTTCCAAGCCTGCCTGGATGGCGTCATCGAGAAGCCGGGCTCGGTAGATCAGCTGGACCTGGCTGATCCGTGGAATGTCGTAGATTGCGAGCAACCCTTCGATTTCGATCCGCGCGCGGGCTTCTTCCCAAGCCTCGCGTTCGGCCCCCGCACTGGCCGCTTCATTGAGTTCGAGATAGCCGGCGGGCAAAGTCCAGTAGCCATAGCGTGGTTCGATCGAGCGGCGCACCAGCAGAATTCGGTCGTCCCAACGGGCGACCGAGCCCACGACGAT
>DATHRD010000073.1:0-14727 GCA_035482045.1 Thermoanaerobaculia bacterium | reverse complement strand
TCAGACGGCTCCTCGCGGCAGCCGCCCTTGCGCTTTGCTAGCCCTTCGGTTCCATCAACCTGGGCAAAGGACTTTCACCTCCTAGCTATCGAACATGCTCGGCACACTCTGCTCCCGACGGGCGTCCTCGCCCGTCGGTGGGTCGTGACGAAAGAACGAATCGAACCTGAAAGCGCAGAGCGGAGCGTTGATTCGGGTATCAATCCACGGCGCCGTATCGGCCTCGATTCCCACCGCCGGGCGAGGACGCCCGCCGGAAGCAGACGAGGACGTCTGCGCTACGGGTCGGGTGCTCTGTATCTCACCTCCGACGGGAAAACAGGTGGAGGATCCCTACGATGAGGGCGGCGCCAATGATCGACCAGAGGATCGGAAAGTCGTGCCCGCTGATCCGAATCATGAAGGGCTCCGGCAGCTTCATCTTGCGCGCCACCCACAGCCCGAGCATGGCTCCGATGAAGCCGAGGGCAGTCGAAGCGATGCAGCCGCCCCGAGCCCCGCCGGCGATGGCCTTGCCGACGGCACCGCAGATGGCCGCGATGATGAGGAAGAGGATGAGCCCTGGCAACGTGAAAGACATGGGCAGGTTCCTTTCGAAGAGTTCGCTGGGGTGTTAGCGCCTCGTCAAGGCAACATCGATGCCAGGGAAGTCAGATTCCACCACAGAGACGCAGAGACCACGGAGTCTCTGCGCCCTCTGCGTCTCCGTGGTTCAAAACTGTGGCGTCCGCGGTGGATGGAAGTCAGCGAGATGAATGCTTCCTCACCCGTCAAGGCCTGATGCGACCGTGCGGATGGCTCCGTCACGTTTCCTTCTCGGACCGCCGATCAGCCAAAAGGAGCTTGATGCGCACATCAGGCCTCAGTTTGTCCCACTTACCCGCGTGGTCCTCGAGCACCGCCCTCATGGCGAAAATCCTGTCGTAGAGAGACTCAGCCCACACAGAGGGGTCATGCAGCGAGTCACTCGGCGTGTAGCGTCGTGCCAACCATACCTTCAATTCATCGTATAGCTCTGCCTGATGTTTGAATACATGAACAGCCTGGATGTGAGCGCCGGCGTCGGCAAGTGACATCGCGCAAAGGCGTAGCGCAAGATAATCAACGCCTGTCTTCGCCTGGCTGTAGGCAAGCCGCGAGTCTTTCAGCTTGTCGAACCGGCTACGCGTTTCCGCCAAAATCGCCGGCAGCAGGACGCCCACAAGTGCGACCCCGAATCCGATGATGATTGCTTTTAGCGCGTCGGCGTACAGTTGATAGTAGCTGAGCCGAGTGGCGGTAGATACGTTCGGTTCGTTCCAGAAAACGAACGCGCCAAGTGACAAGGTCAAGACGAGTGCGATGCCAGCGACCGTGAGGAGGGCTCTGCTGAGTGTGCGGGTCATCGATTTTCTCCTTTCCTAGGAGAGCGCTATCCGAATCGTTTCCCTACCCGATACCAGCCAGCAACGCGCCTCATTCCTGCCTCGATAGCCTCGTCAAGCGACGCCTGGTGCCCTTTAGTTTCCCCGACGAGTTCAAGCGCGAATAGGTACCATCTGCCGAAGTCGTGCACTGACTCGATCGTACATCGGGATTGCCACGCCTTCGGCAACCTCAAGGCTGACAGCTAGAACATACGGGACTCGTTCCATGAGCCGGCCTGCATCCGCGTTGCAGTTCACGACAACCCGAAGGTGCTCACCGTCATTCACCACGACCGGATCAGTACCCTGGAAGATCTCGTGCTGAAGCGTTCCGCGGCGCACTGCTTGCCAATCAGCTTCCGAGCGTGCGAGGGCAAATCGTTTGAACTCGGGAACAGCGAACCAGAGTCCCGCGCCCCGATACTTCTGATGGTGAATTCGAATGGGTGAGTTCCACGCGAGAGTGACGGAAAGCTTTCGCCACAGTACCCGACCGGAAAGCTCGGAAGGTATTGGCAGATCATACAGGTGCGCATCACCATCGTTAAGCTCGCCGACCCCAAGAACTGTGACACGCTCATCCGTGCAGGTTGCCGTTTCCGATCCTGAGGTACACCCATAGCCTAGAAGGCGGCGTGCTATTTCCCGCGGGTCGCCCTCCCTGCCATTCGTGGCGTCTTCGATACTCTTTAGTGCTTCTCCCCACGTCGCTCCATGGGCAAGGAGGCACTTGGAGGCAAGGGAGCGAAAGGGGTCTGCGATGAGCAGCTGACCCGCGTTGTCCGTGACACCATCCAGAGTTTCGATGATTTGGATTGCGTCGCGCGTTACGCGAGCGGCGGCATTGCTCGTACCACATATCTGCATTCGTGCCGTTGTATCTCCCTCGCCACCAGGAGCCGCGACGCTAACGCCCAACGGCCGAGGTGACGGAGTAGGATCTAGAATTTCACTAGCGTATTTCGTTCCGAGTCGCGTCCTGAACACCTGCCGTCCGCCGGGAGCTAGTACATCTGGTTTAACGGCCCTTCTGAAACCAAAGCCTAGCGAGCCAACCGGGCTAAAACATTCGCGGCCGAGAATCGGGTTGATAAGGCCACCTGGCAAATTCACGGCACCTGCGCTGTCTCCGTGTGAAGCGCCGACCGTCATGCTATTGATCGACTCTGCCGGCGAAAGAATCCGTCGGTTCCTCGCATCACGAATAACGGATCGAATGGTGAAATTCTGAAGTTCGTGCGCATTTAGTCTCTCGACGGTTCCGCGATCACACTCGAGGACAATCGGATCGCCGTGGTTCCCAGCGCTCACGACGAAAAGAACACCATATTCAAAAGCGAGCCAATCGAGAAGCCGGGCGAGAGGGCTCATGACGGAGAAGAACGGCCGGTCGGCATGGCAAATTGAAAAATTGATCACCCTCACTGTCGGAGCAGACGGAGGTTCGTTTCCATCGCCCGTAAACATGCGTCGCACAGCGCTGTGGAGCAAATCTGTGCTGAGGAGATGGCGGGGGATATGTTCGCCACCCGTGGTCTCCTCCCGCGGAAGCATCACTGGACGGACGTAAAGCGAACTCTCAAGGGGCGGTGCGTCTTCATCGTTTAGATCACCCCGGATGATGATTGAGGCCATGGCTGTACCGTGCACCCGGCGCGCTGCGGTATAGTTATCCGCCCAATCCAGAGGATCGTCAACAACCAAGCGGTCTCGCAAAACGACGTGCTGCGCCAGCGGCATGCCATCGAGGAGCGCTCCGATCGGAGGCGAGTTCGGTTTCTGCGCCGTCCATTCAGGCGTCGTGCCCTCGGGCTCAGGAAGGATGTCAATTGCGATCTGGCCAGTTGCTCGCGCCTGCATTACTTGCTCAAAGTAAAGCCAATCAGTCGATGCATCTGCCGACCGGAAAGGAATGACGTCTGGGTCGCCCACAAACACTGTTACCGCCTGGACTGGCATTGCAGCTAAGACGGCGTGATATCCGATGTCAGGAATTGCACTGCGAGCAATTATCTGACCGTTTGCGGCCGCCACAACGTCTGCAAAATCGTCCTCAATCCGAGTGCGTGCCTCCGCGTCACGTCGGAACCAGAATTCGATTTCGACATGCACGATGCCACTACCGTTTGCGATCTGATACTGCCAATCCTCCAACACTCCGGTTTCAAGTAAGCGGTCTCGAATGCCCCATCTGCGTATCGATCTAAGCCTTCGAAACACATCTTTCCATTTGCCAAAGCCGTGCGGAAATTTAGCCGCGGGATCGCCGAGCCATGATTTCCACAGCCTTAGAAGCTGATCCATTGCTCGCTGGTTCGCGGTGACAAAGAATAACCGCCGGGGAAGGGCCTTGCCAGCATCCTTCTTGTCGAAAAAGAACTCGTCCGGCAATGCGTCTTCCGCCGCCCATTCTGACATCCACTCCATGCCTTCAATCCGGCGGACAGCCGCGACGAACTCTTCAACCGTCCCAACAATCTCGAAGACTAGCACTTGTTCTGGCGCAAGACCCAAGGGAGAGCTGCGCAAGTCGCCAGCGCGATCGGTAGTGATTTTCGAAAGCGCCGTTAGCTGAGGTTCAAGGCGGACACGCTGGCTATCGGCTGGGGGCGTATGTATGTTCGGCGCGCCGCCGCCCTTGCTCATGCGCGGTGCTTTCCCTCTCGTAGGGAACACTAAAATCGGATGATGACCCATTTAGGAGTTATGACCTCCCGCATGAGTTGCTTTCCACCGGGCTAATTCCTTGCGGACGATGTCCTTCATGCTGGCTCCGGGTTGCTGAAGGACATAACGACGATGAATGGCAAGGGCAAATTCCTCTAGTGCAGCAAAGCTGATGTCGCCGAGTTTCGTGGCGATGTGACGGTGGCTGTAACCAAGAGAAGTCTGGAGTAGCGCTTCCCAGTTGGCCAGCCATCGCTCTCTGTCGCCGAGCGAAGGCTTCGGGAGCAAAAGCCGCAGTTGGAAGCGGCGCCATGCAGCACGATCTAATAACTCTGCATGATTAGTGGCGGCCACAGTTAGCACGTGCGAGGGCAGGCGATCGATCTGCAGCAGTAGAGAACTGACGACGCGCTTGATTTCGCCCGTGTCATGGATGTCGCCCCGCTCTTTTCCCACGGTATCGAATTCGTCGAAGAAGAGAACGCAGTGACGCTGCCTCACGTATTCGAACACTTTCTCAAGCCGGGCAGCTGTTTCTCCAAGATAGCTTCCGATCACCCCTTCGTAGCGGACGACCAGAAACGAAACATTAAGCTCATACGCGAGCGCTTCAGCGAGCGAGGTTTTGCCGTTGCCGGGAGGTCCCATTAGCAAAACGGTGTGACGTGGTTCAAGGCCGTGAACGCGAAGCAATCCGGCGCGCTGTTGCTCCTCCACCAGCTCAACCATTGCTTGACGCACAGCTGTGGGCAGAACGAGATTTTTCATCTGGCGCGAGGGCGTCAGTTCGATAACGGGCGGGCGTTCAGCGGCTGGGTTTAGGGCGAGCAACGTGCGCTGTTGGCCATTGCCATTCGAGGTGGTGAGCTGGTTCGCAAGTCGGTCGGCGAGTACGTTGTGCTGCTTTGCGCGCTCCTCAGCGATGACGGCCTCGACCGCGCGCCGAAACACGGTGCTATCACCGCGCAACCCGGCGTCAACGAGGGTTAGGAGAAGGTCGGATCTTGGCACGAGTGACTCCCAAGCATCTTACCGTGCTGGCGTTGCAAACGGGGGGCGAGTTGAGGCTTACGAATGACGTGGACAAACTCGGCGGGTGACCGGGCCAGTCATGGAGGTCCGATGCCTTCTCATCCATGGAGAACGCGGATGGATAGGCATCGAGCCGGATGAAGCCGCCCGTGCAGCGTCACGGGCGAATCCATCGCGTTACCTCAACAATCCGGCAGCTTTGGGGTCCCCAACCCTCCCCTGTCACCACATCCAGCGTAACCAGCGGCAGGCCGATCGCCTGCCAAGTCTCCGGGAGCATCGGGTTGTTGGTCATGGCTACCAGCATCGGCGGGTCAGGCCGAAGATGGCGATGAGGAAGGGGAGGCGGTCGGCCGGGTTGTCGACGAGGTTCAGGGCGAGAACGTCCGGCCAGCGGAACCTGTAGAGGCGGGCGTCGATGCTTTCGACCTTGGGGGTGGGCTCGTCGTTCGTTTTGATGACGGTTCCTTTCGTTCGGGAAATGCCGGGGACCGCGAGGCGCGGACGCCGGCTGCTGCTTTGGGGGTACCTCCGGAAACGGCGGCGCTTGCGCGGGGGGGGGGCGGATGGTAGATCAGTTCCCGGTACGCGGTCCTGCGTGCAACGAAGGGCCTTGTCCCGCGTTGCCCAGCTGCTGCGGATGGATAGGAGCACGACGATTTCGGTGTTTTTCATCGGTTCTCTCTTCTCAGCCCAACGGGGAGCTTCGGTTCCATCTCGGCGTTCGTTCCGACAGGCGACCCTACATCCGATCCGGCAGGCGACCCGCTAGCGGACCCGCCGTCGGTGGTGGCAAGATCCTTCTGCCTTGAAGGCCGCGCTCAACCTCGTCGAGCGTGGCTGATGATCCCGTCCAACTGGCGCACCGCGCTGCGCGTCTTCACCTCCGACACCGCGCCCCACCAGGATCGGGTGGATCGTGTTCAGCGACAATTAGACCTGCTTGCCCCGCAGTTCTAGTTGACGCCGGACGAACAACTGCCTCTGAGAGGAAAACAACTGCCTCTGGAAGGCAAACAACTGCCTCTGGGAGGCAAACAACTGCCTCTGAAAGGCAAACAACTGCCTCTGGGAGGCAGTTAACTGCCTCTGGAAGGCAAACAACTGCCTCTGAAAGGCAGTTAACTGCCTCTGGAAGGCAAACAACTGCCTCTGGAAGGCAGTTAACTGCCTCTGGAAGGCAAACAACTGCCTCTGAGAGGCAAACAACTGCCTCCGAACCGCAGGCAACCCACCGAAAATGGCAAATCGGCGACTCCCGCGGCCCCTTGCTCGTCCCTGCCGTCCCATCCCGGCCACGACAGAGCCTCAGGCTGACGGCAGTGCCGTCTCTCTTTTCCGTTTGTCTTGCCGCGTCGGGCCGGTGAGGATCGGCTGGCGAGGATGTGGTTTGGGGGGGATCATGAGACGGTACGCGCCTACTGTGCCCCCACCCTCACCACGACGAACGTGATGTCGTCGTCCTGCGGATGGGCGGCGCGGAAGTGGGTCACTTCGACGAAGAGACGCTCGATGACCTCGTTCGCGGTTGGCGCCTGCGCGCAGCGGCGGAAGGCGGCGGTGGCGCCGTCGTAGCCGAGCTGGCGGCCGGCGGGGTTGCGCAGCTCGGCCAATCCGTCGCTGGCGAAGAGCACCGTATCTCCGGCCGCGAGCGTGGTTGAACGTTCCTCCGCCAGCGACGGCGTCCGGCCTCCCAGCGGCAGGCCTCCGGCGCCGACCTCTTCGATCTCGCCGGTCGCGGCGCGGAAGACGAGCAGCGGCGGCATCGCCGCCGAGGCGATGGTGATGGAACGCGGGGACACGACGGCGAGGGAAAGGCACATACGAAGGGTGCCGAGCTGCATCGCCGCCATGGCCCGGTCGCACTGCGCGAGCAGGTTCCCCGGCGATGCGGAGGGCGTCAGTGAGGTGAAGAGCGCCTTGGCGGCGGTGACGACGATTCCGGCCGACAATCCGTGTCCGGTGGCGTCGCCGAACGCGAAAAGGAGCGAGTCCTCTCCCACCGGCCGGACGTCGTAATAATCGCCGCCGACCTCGGCGGCCGGTTGCGTCGCGGCGGCGATATCGAGGCCGGCCAGGTTGGGCATCTCGCGGGGAAGCATCGAGAGCTGCAGCTCGCGCGCTTGCGTGAGCTCCTCGGATTTCCTCTTGTTCTCGGCTTCATGGATGCGCGACTGGCCGAGCGTGCGCGCCAGAAAGAGCGACATCCCGATGGCCGAGGACAGGATCCCGAAGACGTAGACCTCGTGTACGCCGGCCACCGATTCGAGCAGGCCGAAGTTGATGAGGATCTGCAGCAGGATGGTGACGACGAAGATGGCGAAGCTGATGAGGTAGAAGCGCGCTCCCTCACGTTTCACGAGCGTCCTGCCGTGCTCGATGCGAGCGATCTCCACGATCAGCGCGAGGAAGTAGACCATCCAGCCGTAATCAGAGAGCGTGCTGTCGAAATACGAGGCGCCGTACAAGAGGACCCCGGCGGCAACGAAGGCGCGCCACCATTTCGGCCAGGGACGCGTGCGCAACGCGTAGTACGTCAACGCGCCGAAGAGGATGGCGATGCTGGGCAAACCGTGCCCTACTCCGTTAGCGATGGCGCGCTGGGCCTCGGTGGCCAGCAGAACGTCGCGATATTCGCGCAGCACGATGCCGGCGAAGGTGAGCATCTCCAGCGCGTAGAAGAGGTTTTCCCGCGCTCTGGGGTTGAACCCGAACAAGACCAGATGGAACAGGGCCAGAAAGATCGGCAGGGCGATCACGGCGCCGCGCACTGCCACCGTCCACTCGCGGCGATCGTCCTCCGTCGTATCGGTCCGGTTCGACAGCGAGACCGCAAACCCGATCCCCTCGGGCGGGCGCGGAGCCTCCGGAGGATAGACGTAGCGCACGGCGATCAGATGAGACGGTCCGTCGAGGCGGATCAGCGCCGCCTCCCTGCGCACGCCCGGGATCTCCGGCGTGGCGTTCTCCGGCTGGCCGACGGTCAGCACGGGCCGTCCGTCGACGTAGAGGCGCGCGGAACCGGGCGCCGCAAATCGCAGCGCCAGCGTCTTCGATTGCAGATCGGGACTGACGAGCACGTGCCTGCGAAACCAGCCGGCGCCGCTCCAGTTCCCCGACGCGAGGTCGCCGGAAGCGAGTGCGGGCTTGACCGTCATCCATCGCGAGTCGTCATACGCCGGCGATTCGAGTCCCAGGCCGTCCCCCGGCGCGTACCGCCAGGCATAGCCGAGGTCGACCTGGCCGGAGATGTCGAAGGTCGACGCGGACAAGCGCACGGGCAGCGGTTCCTGCGCAATAACCGGCAAAGCAAACGCGCACGCCAGCAGGCCGGCGGCTAGGAATCGGAAGCGCACGAGGCAATGGTAGTGCGGGGCGGGAGGGAACGAGTGATCCGCAGATGACGCAGATGGTGCGCAGATTCTCTATCTGAGTCCATCTGCGCCATCTGCGGATCAGTGTTTTCCCGGCGGCGATGAACGAATCGTCAGGCGACGGCTCACGCCGAGGGCTGCCGCGTTAGCGGCAACAAGATGGTAGCCAGGGGTGCGAGCGTTTTTTGCGAGCACCCCTGGTAAAGAGACGTCGTGGTTAGTGCCGCGTCAGCGGCACTGGAGTAACCGGCGCCTCTTTCCAGTGCCGCTGACGCGGCACGCTTTCGAGAGACCACGCGGACCAGGGGTTGCTCGCAAAAAGCGCTCGCACCCCTGGCTACCTTCTGGAGCCGCTATCGCGGCGTCGTAACGTCTAAACTCCATGAGCCGCCTTTCTGCGGCTTCGCAGAAGGAAAGCAGGCGTCCTCGCCCAGCGGTGAAACCGAGGTCGATACGGCGTCGTTGATCGATACCCCGAATCAGCGATTCGCGTTTTCACGTTCGATTCGTTCGTTCGTCACGACCCACCGCCGGGCGAGGACGCCCGGCGGGAGCAGGCGGGGACGCCTGCTCTCCTCGGGCTATCGGTTGAACTGCGTCGTCACGTAGTCGTAGAACGCCTGCTGACCGGTCGGCGAGAAATTCAACACCACTTGCACCGCACGCCCGCCCGGGGACTGCTTGATGCAGCCCTGTTTGTTGTTGAGCGTCGTGTCGATGACGAGGTTCATCGTCGTCGGGGTCGCGAAGAAGCCCTGGTTGGCGAGCCAGCAGGTGGTGACGACGTCCCACATGTCATAGAACGTCTCGTAGCTCACCAGCATGTAACTCTCGAACGCCAGCTCGGAGTAGCGCGAGCCCTTCCGGGCCTGCACGGCTAGCGTCTCCATGAAGCTGGTGGAGATCGTGGCCTGATTGGTCATGTCCAGCGGAAACTGAATGATCGGGCAGGTCGTGTTCTTGAAGACCCAGTCCACCGAGGTCGCATCCCAGAAGGCATTCCACTCCGCGCAGGCGTTCCATGGCGGCGTGGGCACCGTCGTCGGATCGAGATTGCCGGGAACGTTGATCGCGCCGCCCATCCAGATGATCTGCTCGATCTTCGAGGCCAGTTTCGGGGACTGCTGGAGCAGATTCATGATCGGCGTGAAGGGACAGGTGACGAGCAGCGTCACCGGTCCTTTGGCCTTTTCCATCAGCGACCGCAACAGCGTGTCGCCGTCCGGGAACGGCGGCCACTTCGGATTCGGCGGAAAGTTCTTGAGGCAGGTGATGGCCGATTCCCGGACGCAGTCGCTGCGGTACGACCACGGGAATGGATTCCAGCCGCGCGCGCTGCTGAGCCCGATCGGAATGTCGGTGCGGCCGATATAGCTCATGACCTGCCAGTCGGTCTGCATGGCCGCGGAGTCGATACAGTCGGCGTTGACGATCACCACGCCGAGGAGATCGATGCCGGGCATGGTGGTGAGAAGAACCTGCGACATGTATTCGTCGATCGCGGCGTCGTGAACGAGGATGACGTCCATGAAATGCTCCTCTCGTTTGGGGGTGGATCGGCATCCTAACATAGTAGGATGGCGCGATATCCCGACATCTCGCGATAACTCCACTTCGTCACGAAAGGAAGACGCATGACCACCACGCGCGCGATCCTCTTCTACGTCAACGGAAACCGTTTCGAGATCGCCGATCCCGACCCGACGACGCTCCTCATCGACTGGCTGCGCGGTGACGCCATCGGGCTCACCGGCACGAAGCTCTCCTGCGGTGAGGGCGGCTGCGGAGCCTGCACGGTGATGCTCTCGCGTTGGGAGCCGAAGGAGCGCCGCGTCGTGGAGACGGCCATCAACTCCTGTCTTCGCCCGCTCTGCTCGCTCGACGGCGCCATGATCACCACCACCGAGGGAATCGGCAGCACGCGCGAGAGACTCGACCCGGTGCAATACCGGATCGCCGCGAACAACGGATCGCAGTGCGGCTACTGCACGCCCGGGTTCGTGATGAACATGTTCACGTTCCTGCGCAACAACCCAAAGCCCACGCAGCAGGAGATCGAGGACCTCTTCGACGGCCACATCTGCCGCTGCACCGGCTACCGCCCGATCCTGGAGGGGATGAAGGGCTTCGCCGCCGACTTCAGGAAGCACAACACCTACGCGACGAACCACCGCTGCTTCGCCGACGTGCCCATCGAGCAGCATCTGCCCGGGCCGCGTCCATCGCTGGAGTTCCCGCGCGATCTGATCGAGCACGCCGGCAGGATGGCGACGCTGGAGTGCGCAGGCCGCGGCTACCGCTGGTTCCGGCCGGCAACACTCGAAGAGGCCCAGCACATCAAGGCCTCGCACGGCGGCAACTCGCGCAACGTGAAGCTGGTGGTCGGCAATACGTCGATCGGCATCTACAAGGCCGACGTGGACGACCCGCACGTCCTCATCGACATCCACGCCATCCCGGACCTCCTCGGTTTCCGCGAGTCGAACAGCGGGCTGGAGGTGGGCGCGGCGGAGCCGCTGCAGAACGTGATCGATGAGCTGCAACGCGTCATCGCCACCAAGCCGAAGGAGAAGACCCGCGGCTTCGCGGCCTTCCGCCGGCATCTGCTCGACGTCGCGAACCTGCAGGTACGCAACATCGGCTCGATCGGCGGCAACGTGATGATGACGCGCGCGCAGGCGGAGACGGACTCGCCCTTCCCCTCCGACGTCTACCTGGTGCTGGAGACCCTCGGCGCGTCGATCACCATCGCCTCGCGTGACTATGAGGGCGGCAGCAGGACCTTCGCGATGGCCGAGCTGCCCGCGGTGTCGGCGCTGCCCGCGGACGCGATGGCGCGGTCGTTCCACATTCCCTATTCGCAGGTAGGGGACGAGATCGAGACGTTCAAGGTCGCCTATCGCGATCAGAACGCGCACGCCATCGTGAATGCCGGCTTCCTCGTTCGCCTGGACAGAAAGGGGATCGTGCAGAACGCGACGATCGTCTACGGCGGACTGGCGGCGATGCCGTCACGAATGCCGAAAACCGAGGCAGTCATCACCGGCGCCAGATGGGACGACGCCACGCTGCAGGAGGCGCTCCGCGTGCTCGCCGGCGAAGTCGCGCAGACGATCGGCCCCATGCCGGGGGCGAACTTCCTCCCCGAGGGCTACCGCGAGTCGCTGACCGAGACGCTGCTCTACAAATTCTTCCTTCGCGTGGCCGACGAACGCTTCCCGAAGGAAGTGCAGCCGGCGAACCGCTCCGGCGGCGAGATCTATGTGCGGCCGCTCTCCGGCGGCACGCAGACAGTGAGCGTCTATCACCAGGAGAAGCCGGTCGGTGAGCCGATCCTCAAGACCACCGCGTTCGTGCAGGCCGCCGGCGAGCAGAAGTACACACAGGACATTCCGCTGCCGCCGCACGGCTACGACTCCGCGTTTGTGATCAGCGAGATCGCCAGCGGCACGTTTTTGTATAAGGGGAAAGAAGGCGCGAAGGCCGCGCTGCTGGCGGCGCAATCGAAGTACGAGGGCGTGATCGCCTACATCACGGCCGAGGACGTCCCGAACAAGAAGAACCCTTACCTCGGGTTGGGCGGAGACGACCTGGTCTTCGCCCTCAATCAGCAGATCATCTGCTGGGGCCAGCCCATCGGCCTGGTTGTGGCGAAGGACCGCTGGACCGCCCAACGCGCCGCCTACTACATCCAGACGGCGATGATCGACTTCCAGCCGGCCAAGCCGGTGCTGACGATCGACGAGGCCGTGGCCCGCAAGGACTTCTTCACGGACCAGCAGTTCAACCAGCACATCCCGTTCATCACCCGCCAGGGGAGCGACGAGAAGTGGCTGAAGGATCCTGCCAAACCGATGAAGGGATGCGAGGTCATCGAAGGAGAGATGGGGAACGAGGCGCAGGAGCATTTCTACATGGAGACCCAGGGGGCGCTGGCGCTTCCCGACGCGCAGGGAACGATGACGCTCTACGCGGGAACGCAGCAGGGATCGTCGGTGCAGGCCTCGGTCGCGCAGCTCCTGGAGATCGACAACAGCGCCGTGACGGTCTTCCAGCGTCCGCTCGGCGGCGGATTCGGGGGCAAGCAGACGCGCCCCCTGGTCATCAATCCGGCGCCGGCGATCGCGGCGTGGATCCTCAATCGCCCGGTGCGGTTGCTTCTCGACCGCAACACGGACATGGACGTGACCGGCAAGCGCCATCCGTACCAGGGCCACTTCCACGCCACCTTCACGAAGAAGGGAGAGATCCGGGGCTACAAGGTCCGGCTCTTCTCGAACGGCGGATCGACGTATGACCTCAGCTTCCCGGTGATGGATCTCTCGCAGCAACACTCCGACGGCGCGTACTTCGTACCGACGTGGCACAGCCGCGGCGACGTGACGCGGACGAACAATGCCAGCAACACGGCCTTCCGGAGTTTCGGCGTGGTACAGGCCACACTGATCTGCGAGGAGGCCATCGAGAAGATCGCCCACGCGTGCGGCATGCGCGCCGAGGATGTGCGCTGGGCGAACATGTACAAGGACGGATCGAAGCGTTCGTACCAGTTGACGCCGTACGCGCAGAAGCTCGATCAGTGCAATATCCGCGACCTCTGGAAGCGGTTAATGAAGTCGTCCGACTTCAACAAGCGCCGCGACGCCGTCGACAAGTTCAACGCGAAGAATCGCTGGCGCAAGCGCGGCCTGACGATGATCCCGCTCAAGTACGGCGTCGGCTATCAACCGCGCCTGCTCGATCAGGGCGTGGCCTACGTGGCGGCGTACGCGGTGGACGGTAGCGTGATGCTGCAGCACGGCGGCGCGGAGTCCGGACAGGGGATCGACACGAAGATGATGCAGATCGCCGCCGAGACCCTGGGCATCGACATGAAGATCATCCGCGTGGCACAGACGTCGACCGACACGATGCCGAATGCCACGCCGACCGCCGCGTCCTCAGGGTCGGATCTGTTCGGCGGCGCCGTGCGGAATGCATGTCGCGAGCTGCGCGCGCGCCTGGAGAGGTACTGCAAGGAAAACAAGGTCAAGGACTGGAAGAAGAACTGGAAGAAGCTCTGGCCGTCGATCATCAGCGGTGCGTACGATGCCCGCGTGAATTTGGCGGTCGAGGCGTTCTATCGGACGCCGCTGATCGGCGATGTGGAGGGGAGGAATCAGTACGGACGGGCCTTCCTCTATTTCGTCTACGCCGCCGCGGCGAGCGAGGTGGAGATCGACGTGCTGACGGGCGAGACGACGGTCCTGCGCTCGGACATCCTCATCGACGTCGGCCACAGTCTCAATCCCTGCCTGGACGTGGGACAGGTGGAGGGCGGGTTCGTGCAGGGTCTCGGCCTGATGACGACGGAGCAGATGATGTACGAGCCCGACGGCCGCCTCTATTCGAACGGCACGTGGGAGTACAAGCCGCCCTGTTCGAAGTCGATCCCGGTGGACCTGCGCGTGACGATCGACAAGGGAGGCGATCCGAATCAGACGAATTCGGCGGTGATGTCCTCCCGCGGCATCGGCGAGCCACCTCTCGTGCTGTCAACGTCGGTTTTCTTCGCGATCAAGCAAGCCATCATGTCCGCCCGCCGCGATCAAGGCGACGATACATGGTTCACGATGCCCGCCCCGGCGACGGTGGGGCGGGTGCAGAGTCACTGCAGGGTGAGGCGGGGGGCGATGCATTTGTGAGGTGGGTTAGCGCTCGAGCTCATCGCGCTTCATTTCGCGCAGCCTCCCGGTAAGTCTCCCACCATGTCGAACGTCACAGGGCGATTGAGGGGACGTTGAGCTTTCCCATTGGTTGCGGGGCGGGATTTGAGGAGTCGGCTCGTTTGGTGTTCTACAATCCTTGGAGTGCCTTGAAAGGCGGAACGGCCGGGGTCATCGCCAAAAGCATGCCGGCCCTCGTCGGTGCCAAGGTGAAGGCCTTTGTGACGTAGGGAGCGGAGTCATGACCACGATTTCTATCGAAGAGGCTCAGGCGAAGCTGCCGGATCTGATCCACCGCCTCCACTCGGGTGACGAGGTCGTTATCACTGAGAACGATCAGCCGGTCGCTCGGCTTGTCCACACAGCAGCCGAGACGCTGCTGAAGCCTCGCCAACCGGGAATCCTACGGGGATCAGTGGTGTATATGGCCCCGGACTTCGACGCGCCGCTGGAGGATTTCAGGGAGTACATGGAATGAGAGTACTGGTCGATACCCACGCGGTGATCTGGTGGGTCGATCAGGACAGTCTCCTGAGTAACGCA
>DATHRD010000072.1:0-7811 GCA_035482045.1 Thermoanaerobaculia bacterium | reverse complement strand
GATGGCCGTGCCGTTGCCCGATGTTGGCGGCTCGGGGCTCGGCTTGGCGACCGTGGTGACGCGGCCGAGAGTATCGTACGAGAATGTCGACTGGCCTCCGGTGGGGCTTGTGACGGTCGTAGCCTGGCCGTTGGAGTAATTCTGCGGATCCACAAGACCGGTACTATCGTAGACGTACGAAAGCGTGCCGAGGGAGTTTGTCTTCGTCGTGGTCGGCTGGAAACCCGTGGCGTCATACACGTACGTGTACTTCTCGCCCACGGAGGTCGCCGGCGACGCGTCATCATAGGCACCGTCGGTGTAGCTCTTCAGTTTTCCGTCGGCGTACCACTCGAGAGCGCTGATGACGCGGCCCCAGCGATCGGAGATCTGCGTGAGCACTTTTCCGAAACGCCCTGCCGCGTACGTGTAGCTCGTCGACTGAAGCGAGCCATTGCCGGACACCGTTGGGTCGGCCACGCCGGTCAGTGTACCGTCACTGCTGTTGTAGTAGTACTTGACCTGACGCCCGCTGTTGTCGGTCAGCGTGCTCAACCGTCCGTCCGCTCCCCAGGTGAGGTCGATGTACCGCCCCGAGCCGGCGCTGTCAGCGACGCGTTGAACGCGGCCCGCGGAGTCATACGTCCAGGTGATGACGTTGCCGAAATCGTCGGTCAGCGACGATACGGAGCCGTCCGCGGTGAAGGAATAGACGGTGCGGCTCTGCTGGAGCGTCAACGAATACGTCCCGTCGCCGTTCTTTGCCAGCTTGTCGTACCGTCCCGCGGGAGGCGTGAAGGTCCCGGACCCGTCGACGGTGAAACGGTACAGAACGCCGTCCGGGAGCACGACATCGGCCTCGTGCGAATAGGTGCTCGGAGCGGTAACAAGGTAGGTCGCGTAATACAGCCGTGGAGTCAGGCCCGTTGACCAGCCCACGCCGAGTGGACCGTCGACGACGCGGCTGCTGTCGTAAAGCCGTGACGCGACCAGACTGAAGGTACCCGCGGTCGGAATCGTGAGATCGACAGCGTCGCGCGCGTAGATACCCGTCGCGACGTAGCAGGGCGACTTCGTACACTTATCGCACACCCTGGGCTGGCAGATCGGCGGCGGGCTTGGCGCCGGCGGGGGTTTCGGTACGGCTGCCGGCGTCAGGCAGTAGGTCGGCAGCGCCTCCGCGGAAACGCCGAGGGATGAGATCACGATGACCAGGCTGGCGATGGTGAGAAAGGTTCTCGAGAACATTCGTCGCGCTCCCTCTAGTACTGGACCGTGACCAGGGGCCGCACGGTCGTGGCGTTGCCTGCGGAGTCGGTGGTCGTCAGGATGATTTCGTAGACAGCCGGCGCAACCCAGTCGCCGTTGTCGGCGCGCCCGTTCCAATGGACGGTGAGGTGACCGGCGGGTTGGGCGGCCAGGGTGATGGTCCGCAGGATCGATCCGGAGCTCGTATTCCGGAACTGGCACGTGGTGGCGACGCTCCTCGACTGGAATGACGTCACATCGAACGACACGTCAAGCCCGGCCGAGGTTGCAGTCGCTGTGGCAGGGCTGAAGATCGATGCCGAGACAGCCACATTCGCGATCGTTGGGGCCGTGCCGTAGAGAACGACGACGTTCCTGGGCCAGTTGTCATCCCGGCGGATGACCGCCAGGTAAGGCGCGTAAGGAACATAGATCGAAGAGGTCGTGCTTCCGTACCAGGCAACTTCATGCGCGCCGCCGGACTCGTAATCGTTGGCGATGCAGTCGGTCGGGTTGCAGGAGGTGTCCGTCTCCGGGCTCGTTCCGGCTTTGACGACGACGATGGCTGGCGCCGATCCGGTGCATGAGGGAGGATCGCCGCCGCCGACGCAGTAGTTGATACGCAGCGGTCTGTTCGTAAACGGATCGAAGGTGATCGTCGTATCGTTGCAGGCCACGAGGGCGCCCGAGTCATTGCGGCACTTCGCGTAGGGCAGTTGGGTCACCCCGCCAACGTACTGCGCGCTCTGGTCCCAAGTGACCGTGCCGGACCCGGACACGGCAGTGGCGATGTACTGGTAGGCGCCGTCGGGAACCGGGGCACCCGCGTCGTTCGTTCCGTTCCAGACGTCCGTATACGTGGCGGCGGAGCGTTGGGCGTTCACAAGGGTCCGGACAACCGCGCCCGTGCTCACGGACCGGATGGTGAGGGTTTCGGTAAGCGGGTACGGCACGACCGAGGTGTAGGTGACCGTCTCGCCGTTGGCGGCGTTCACCTGGTAGACGCTTTGGACAACCGTGAAGTTCGGAAGCGTGACCGTGACGTGGAACGACGCGGAGGCGAGATTGGAATGCGCATCGTAGGCAAAGCAGGTCACGGTCGTCGCACCGGTCGGAAACGTGGAGCCCGAGGCGGGCGAGCAGGTGACGGCGATACTGCCGTCGATGGCGTCCGTTGCCGTGGCCGTAAACGTCACTACTGACGAGGTGCTTGCGATATCGGCCGGAACATGGATGACCGGCGCGACCGTGTCGGTGACGAAGATCTCGAAGCTTCCGGACGTGGTTCCGTAGCTGTCCGAGGCGGTGCAGTTCACGGTGGTGCTATCGAGCGGATAGAGCGCGCCCGAGGCGTGGTCACAGGAGATCGCCGGCCCCGAACCGGTGAAGCTGAAACCGCCGACGGTAAAGCTGACGTTCGCGCCCGCGGGGCTCGTCGCCTCGGCGAAAACAGCCTCCGGCATCGCCAGCAGCGGCAGCTGTTGGGCCGAGCGCGGTACGACGTCGAAGAATGCCGGTCCGATGTTGCGCACGCCCGTGCTATCGGTTGCCACGACCGTCAACGAGTAGTGGCCGGCCACGATCAGCGTTGGATCGGGGATGGCCAGAAAGAGCGTATCGATGCCCGTGCCCGGATCGTGTGACCCGCCGCTCGTGTCCCGTGTGAACGTGCCGGCGGGGCCGGAGACGACGACCTGGGTGGTGATGTTGCCGAACAGGTTGATCCCCTGGAGCGTGGTGAACTCTTCGACGTCGAAGAGGAAAAAGGATGAGGGGCTCACCGAGGTGATCGAGTCCGCGAAGGCCGCCGATGACACGAGCAGCAGGAGCCACAGAACCCCCGTAATCCGAACGCGCTTCACCGGCCGCCTCGCGACGCTGCCGGCGTTTCCTCGGCGCGCTGTGCGCGAATCGTATCCGTAGCCAGCGGTCCCCACTCGCTGCGCCAGTTGATGGAGACCCGCTGAACCGACTGGTCGTGCCGCAGCGGAACCTCGACGATCTCGCTCACCGGCACCGTGTCGCCTGCGCTGCGCCCATCGATGAAGCGGTGGATGCGGGAGGGCTGGCGGGCGAATGCGGCCGCCGTTGGACCAGCGAGGGAAAGGCGGAGGCGTACAACGTCGCCGTAAACGATCCACCTGCGCTGCGCCGCCGACCATGTGGCGTTGACCGGTTCGATTCGGAGCGACGGCGAGACGTCGTCCAGCGTGGTCAGGCCGCCGTGATGTTCCGAGGCGTCGTGCTGCCGCGAGAATAGCGACGCACCGCGCCGGTCAGCAACTTCCGCTACGAAGTTGCGCGCGTGATTGCCGTACGCGATGACCGTGCCCTCCGCGAGCGGCGCGGCAGCGATGGCGACCGCAAACCCATCGAGGTCGGCGATGTAAACCTCGCCGCGGTCATCGAAGCCGTTCCAGTGCTCCGCGATCATGCCGCCCGAGCGCGGTTCACGATTGACGATGGTTTTCATCACCGGGCCGTCGATGGCCTTTCCCTGCCCATCGAAAACCGCGCTGCCTGCCTGAATGTGAACGCGGCACACGCCTGGGAGGGTGTAGGCCAGCGTCCCGCTGCGGCGGTCGAAGTAGCGCGGTGGAATGGATATCGGAGTGGACGGCCGGTCCGCGGGGAACCACAGCTCCCGCGCCTTTGCGCCTGCCCATTCGATGCGGAACGCATACGCTTCGTCCGCCACGGTCCTCCCGAGGTCGTCATGTCCATCCCATCGAAAGGAGTAGCTCCGGTGAACCGGCTGCCCCGCGGCGATTGTGCGCACGACAAAGCCATCGCGGTCGACGACACGAACGGTGGCGCTGCCCGCTTTCCGGAACGTCACCGCCAGTTCGACCGTCTCGCCGGCGGCCGGATTGAACGACTCGCGCTTCAGCGAAACCGGGCCGATCGCGCCCGCGCTATCAGCAGCAAGCGGCACGCTGAAGAGGCAGGATGTAAAAAGCAGAAGGATCTTTGCCGAGTGACGCATCGCCAATCTCCACATCTCAGAGGGACTTGGTAAGGTAATTCACTGACTTCTCTCCGTTTCACTCCTCACCGCGAGGGTCGGGCGGTCTGTCCTTGCTTCTGGGAACGCGCGTCTGAAGCATCGCTTCCAGGTCGGCGCGCGGTTGACGACGGGAGGCCGCGATAAAGGCATCGATGATGCTGGCGCGAGAGAGCGCGACGCCCGTCCGGAGCCTGATGTTCACCGCCAGGTGGTCGAGAGCCGCGACATGCTTTTGCAGAAGAACCACGGTGATCTTCAGATGGCTCAATCACACACCACTTTCAGGAGTGCGTTGACCTGGTCATAAGTGGCCTGAATCTGCGGCTCGATCCAGGAGGCGTCCCGGCTCTCCCCACGTTCCACCTCGCACATGCTGAGCGCCTCGTCCATGGCCAGCATGGCGTCCGTAAAGCGGTTGGCCAGGCGGGTCCGCAGTGGAAGATTTGCAAACGCGATCAGGTCGTCGGCGTCAAACGCAAACCGCACGTCATGCGCGTCGTAGGTTGATGCCGCGGCGCGGCGGGCGCGGCGGGTTGCGGCGGCATGCGCGAGCAGGCGGCGGTACGGCAAGGGCAAAGCGGTTGAGCAACGCATGAGCGTTCTTTGCAGCGATCCTCGACGCACAAAACCTCCAAGAACCGGTGGATGCCGGTGGAATGAGGGGGAGCCCTCATTAAAGGTGTACCGGAGAGCGACGAATTCTTTGAGCGAGTCTCAAAAGGCCAAGGAAGCCTGGCTTTAGCTTGAGGGCCGGTCGAAGCGGAGCGTCGGTTGGTCCTCCAGGCAGGTAAGGAATTGGCGGACGTGTCGCACTTTTGCAGAAGTGATGGTGCGCGCCCGCGTTGCTTCTTCTAAATAAGCAAGGGCAGTCAGCGCCTCGTTCACCATCTCCGCAGCCCTAAAGGTGGCGAGGAGCTCCCGACAGAGCTTCTCCACCTCCTGTAAGTTGGTTCCGGTGGCAACGAGGGCCTCGGCGAGATCCAGAGAAATATACGCGTGAGCGTTCTCCAGTCCCAGGTGCTCGCACTCAAGGCGGCACGCACGAAGCTGCGCGATCGCGAACGCGAAGCGCCCATCGGTGAGAGGAACGCGCGCAAGAGCCCAGTGCATACGCGCGACTTCCGTCTTCATACCCTCGCGTTCGAAGACTCGTAAGGCGTCGAGGAGAGGACGTTCGGCAGCTGTGCCGTTACCGAGATCGAGCTCGCAGGTGGCCGCCGCGGAAGAAAGGCGGGCGGCGAGCACTTCGTCGCCTTCTATTTCCGCGTCCGGAAGAAGGCCGAGGTAGTCATCTCTTGCCCCAGCAAAGTCCTGACGCGAATACCGAATCGTAGCGCGAAGCATTCGGGCGTGAAGGTACCGGACTCTGTCGCCGGTGGCCTCGAAGATAGCGGCTGCCTGGTCGGCGCAATTCTCCGCCTCGCCCGCGTGAGCGGATCGATACAAAATGATTCCTCGGGTGTAAAGCAGCAGTGCCAGATCCGACGGATTGGCACCGGCCCGCTCGTAAGCCATCTTTGCCTGATCGAGAGCATCGAGCGCTCCTGGAAAGCGGCCGAGGTAGCGGAGAGCGTTTGCCCGCTCCTTCCATGCATGACCCAAGAGCTGATGCACTTTGATCCCCAGGTAGTGCTCCGACTCGTCAAAGCTCGCCGCCACTGCAGTGGCGGCGTCTGCCAGGTTCAATGCGTGCAGCGGATCGCGTTCACAGGCATCGTTCGCCCACGCGCAAAGGACACGAACGGCGCCGGCCGTTCGAACTCCACGTTCTCGGGAGACGTCCTTCCAGATGAACGGGAGCGAGTTGGCAATGAGCAGTTCGAGGCTGCGCTCCGCCTCCGCCGTCTCGTTGCCGAGTCGCAATGCAATCTCACGGAGATGTCCGCGTGACAAATCCTCGGTACGCCTGAGGTTTGAAGGGTACGTCCACGCGTCAGCTATGGAGAGCGAGGCGTCGAAGCGACGGGATTCTCCGTAGAGCGTTGAACATGCAGCGCATTCTTCGAGGTGCGCTGCGATCTCGCCCCGCGGCTTCAGGGAATGCCAAGCCAGTTCATCGTCAGAGTAGTGGGTCATCGCTTGAGGGTCATTTGATCCAGGAACGCACGAGCGCGTTTTCGACAGTTGTGCAGGATGTAGAGGACGTTGCTTGGCGTGGCGCCGATTGCCTTGGCGATCGTGACCGTCGACTCGCTTTCGAAGTAGTAGCGCTGCAACACATCGCGGCAGCGCTCCCCGATTCGGGCGAGCGCGGCATTCAGCGTCAACGTTCGGCTCACGTCATGTTGGACGTTCTCATCGCAGGCAACGTTCTCGTCGATCTCTACGAAAAGCGCGTCTTCGCGCTCCCGCCGGCGCCAGTAGTTCCGGGAAGCGTTGCAGATGCCCCCGACCAGGTAGGAGCGCGGATCCCGGACGCGTGAGGGACTGGTCAGGAACGACACGAAAACATCGTGGACGAGCCCATCGATGTCGGCGTCCGGAATGTGGAACCGGGTTCGGGCGATGGCCCGCAGCAACGGCGCATGATCGTCGTAGATCGTGTCGAAGCCGGCCGTTGCATCAGCAACGGGACTGAGGATCGGAGGAGCCTTTGGTGCCGGTTCCTGGGAGACACCCTGCGCATCAAGACCGGAGGTCATCCATCTAGGAGTGTTCGAGGGGCAGCAAATCCCTACCCGCCAGAGACTGGAAGCTGCTCGATTGTTGATTCCCGTCGCTTGCGAACGACTCTGAGTCGCTTGCGAACGACTCGGAGTCGCTTGCGAACGACCCCGAGTCGCTTGCGAACGACCCCGAGTCGCTTGCGAACGACTTCGAGTCGATTGCGAACGACTTCGAGTCGATTGCGAACGACTCTGAGTCGCTTGCGAATGACCCTGAGTCGCTTGCGAACGACCCCGAGTCGCTTGCGAACGACTCCCGGGTCGATTGCGAACGACCACGAGTCGATTGCGAACGACTTCGAGTCGATTGCGAACGACTCCGAGTCGATAACGAACGACTCCGAGTCGATTGCGAACGACTCCGAGTCGATAACGAACGACTCCGAGTCGATTGCGAACGACTTCGAGTCGATAACGAACGACTTCGAGTCGATAACGAACGACTCCGAGTCGTTCGCTAACGATCTCCGAAGACGTCTCACGATGAAAATCGCGTTTGAAATCAATAACTTGCGAATTTCCTTGCGGCTACCTTGCGCAAGACCAACCGGTTTGGCCGCAGCCGAAGGCATCGTCACAGCCGCAGGCGCCGGCACCGACGCCGGAACCGGCGCCGAACACGGCTCCGGGGTCGCACGTCTGATGATGTAGCAAAGCGGTCAGTCGTTGCGCTGCCGGTTGTAACGCCTTCCTGGGAGCGCGGGCGTGCCGCCCGCAGAGTTCGGGAGATCTGGGGCCATGACGCGTCTAGCCCTCGTCTAGCCCCCGTCTAGCCCCAATGGCCTGAACTTAAGGCATTCTGATGGGCGGGAGGGTGTGATGGGGCAGACTGCATATCTGGCATCGGAGGTTCGGCTGGAAGTCCTTGAGGAGGCGTTCCCGGAGAAGAAGATCGAGACGATTCTTCGGGA
>DATHRD010000071.1:0-14932 GCA_035482045.1 Thermoanaerobaculia bacterium | reverse complement strand
CAGTTCCGGGAAATGGAATGGCTTGATGAGGTAGTCATCGGCGCCGGCATCCAATCCTTCCACGCGATCGCTCAAGGCATCGCGGGCCGTGAGCATCAGAATCGCGACCTCCATACCCTCCGTCCGGAAGCGGCGGCAGAGAGCAAAGCCGTCCGGTGGCGGAATCATTGCGTCGAGTACCACCGCGTCGTACGGCGAGCTTGACATACGCTCGATCGCCTCCTCCCCGGTAGTGGCCACATCCACGGCGTAGCTGTGCGCCCTCAGACCTCGGGCGATGAAGTGAAACATATCGGGATCGTCTTCGACGACGAGGATGCGCATTCAGCCCAGTCTCCTTGCAAAAGGTGAATCAGCGGTAAACCTCGATGGCACGCCGTTTACCAGTCGTTCAACAGTGGGTCGATAGGGTACTGACCATGCAAAACAGACGAAATGGACTACTGCTCTTCACTCTTCTCACCGTCGCGCTAACGCTACCCCTGCTGGCGGCGGATTCCCCGGGTTACACCGTCACCATGCTCCCGCTTCCGGGGGCCAGCCCCGCAGGAATCGGCATGGACTACCTCGGTTATGACCCTTCCACCAACTCGGTGTGGGTCCCGGCCGGCAACACCGGCTCGGTCGACGTCGTCGACGCTGCCACCAACAAAGTCACCCAGCTCACCGGCTTTCCTTCGGGTGAGATGGGCTCCGCAACCCGCAAGCGCATCGTCGGCCCGAGCTCGGTCACGATCGGCAAGGGCACCGTCTACATCGGCGACCGGTTCGATTCAAGCGTCTGCGCGCTCGACGCCAGCACCCACAAGCGCGGCGCTTGCGTCAAGCTCGACTCCATGCCGGACGGACTGGCCTACGTGGCTTCGACCAATGAAGTGTGGGTGACCACGCCGCGAGACAAAACGATCCGCATTCTCGACTCCACCACGCTGGTCCAGAAGGAGAAGCTGACCTTCGAAGGGAACCCGGAAGGGTTTGCGGTCGACGGCACCCGAGGGCGCTTCTACACGAATATGGAGGACAAGGACCTGACGCTGGCGATCGACCTCAAGTCGCGCAAGACCGTCGCGACCTGGAAGCCGGCCTGCGGCGAGGACGGACCGCACGGAATCAAGCTCGATGAGAAGGGCGGGTATTTGATGGTCGCCTGCAGCACGAAGACGGAAGTGCTCGACGTCGGCAAGACCGGCGCGGTGCTTTCTTCGGTCGATACCGGCGATGGAGTCGACGATCTCGACTACGCCTCGGCGACGCACCTGGTCTACGTCGGCGCGGCCAAGGCCGGCGAGTTGACCATCGCTCATCTCGACGCGGCAGGCAAGCTGACCGTCGTCGCGAAAGTGCCGACGCACGCCGGCGCGCGCAACGGAGTCATCGCCACGAACGGAACCTTGTTCCTGGGCCACTCCGGTCTCGGCAACCTCTCAGACCTCGTGGTGGTCGCGCCGAAGAAATAGGCAACCCCGCCGGACTTCAAGGGAAAGAGGCGGCCTCGCGGCCGCCTCAGTCCGGAGATCGGAAATCAAGCTCTTAGGTCTCGTGAGCCGATGATCATCTCTTCGCAAGCGGCCGGTTGGCCGTCCGATGCTGTTCATACGCTGAAACCGACCGTTCACCGGTAGTGCCTTGCTCGCGAGCATCGTGTCGTCATAATCGCTCGGATGCCGCCGCACAATGTCGCTGCGCTCGTGCACCTGGTCGGTTTTCTGACCGGGGCGGCGCTGTATGGGATGCTCTTCGCCCTTGTGCTGCGGCGGCGCGTGGGCGCCGACGACCGTTTGCCGGTCGTCACGGCAATCCTCGGGTTGCTCTGGAACGTGAGCGGCCTGGCCGCCTTCGGCATCCGTGATTTCGCGGGTGTCGATCCCCCCGCGTTTCTGATCGCCACCGCCTATAGCGCCCTTGGCTTCCTGCCTGCCGTCGTCGTCCACTCCGTGCTCCGGTCGCAATCGGAGGCGCGACACCGGCGAGCGGCGGCGGCGTTCATCTGGGCGTCGTACGCGATGAGCACCGCCGCCGAGACGTTGATGTTCTGGTCGGCGTTTCACGGCGGCCCTGTCCCCTCGGCGACCGCCCTGCAACTGCTGACCTGGTTCTACCTCGGCCTGACGATTCCGGTCTTTCTGCTGACGCGCCACCGGATCGGTTCCGCGCGCGGCTGGTCGATCGTGGCGCTGGCCGTCTTTGCCGTCTCGGCCCTGCACCTCAGCCATCGCGAAGGGACGACCGAGTCGTGGTTCGTCGAACTGGCCGGACACCACGCATCCATCCCCTTGATCTTCGCCATCCTTTATCAGGACTTCCGCTTCGCGCTGGCCGATCTTTTCCTGAAGCGCGCCCTGGCGCTCTTCGCCCTCGTGGCTATCGCCTCGGGTCTCTACGTCGGCGTGGAGGTGCCGCTGTTCGAGCGACACGACTTCCGCGGCGATCCGGTCGCGGTAGGCGTCTCGGTGATTCTCTGGGTCGGGTTGGCGCTGCTCTATCCGCCGCTCTGCCGCGCCGCCACGTGGATCGTCGACCGCGTCGTGCTGCACCGCGTCGACTACAAACGTCTCCGCGCGGACTTTGACCGGCGCCTGACCTCGCTGGAAGAGCCTTCGGAGGTGATGAACCTGCTGGTCGACGTCCTGCGCGCGCCGCTGGCGGCGGAGAAGATGCGATGGATCGAAGACGGTGCCCACTCGGACGATCCGGTGATGAGGACGATCCCGACGACGGAAGCGCCGCGCTACGCTCTCGTGGTCGGTGAGCTGGCTGGCGGACGGCGGCTGCTCTCGGACGATCTGGAAATGCTCGATGGCGTTGCATTGACCGCAGCGCGGCGCATCGACGCCATCCGCCTCGACCGCGAGCGGTATCAACAGAACCGGCTGGCGACGGAAGCGGAACTGCGTGCGCTCCGGGCGCAGATGAACCCGCATTTTCTTTTCAATGCCCTCAATACGATCGGGTATCTCATCCAGACTTCACCGGCCCGCGCGCAATCGACGCTGATGAAGCTGACGGCACTGCTGCGCGGCGTGCTTCGCTCCGCGGATGCGAACACGACGCTCGGCGAGGAGATCGATCTGGTCTGCGCGTATCTCGAGATCGAGAGCGCCCGCTTCGAAGAGCGACTGCACGTCGATATCGACGTACCGAGCGAGTTGCGGCGAATCCGCGTGCCGGCGCTGATGATCCAGCCGCTTGTCGAGAACGCCATCAAGCACGGCATCGCCAACTGCAGAAGCGGCGGCCGCGTGGCCATCGAGAGCCGCACCGACGGCGACAACCTGGCCATCACCGTCACCAACAGCGGAGCACGCGTGACCGATGCGGAAATCGCGCGCGGACGGAAGCACGGCGTGGGACTGGCCAACCTCGATGCCCGCCTTCGCCATCAGTACGGCGACGCCGCCAGTCTGACGCTCGTTGCCTCGGCCGGCGAGACGCGCGCCGAGATCGTGCTCCCGATGGGGAGGCGCACATGAGAGACCGTCTGCGCGTCGTCGTCGCCGACGATGAGAGACCGGCAAGAACGCTTCTGCTGTCGATGTTGCGCAGCTTCGACGACGTCGAGATCGTCGGTGAGGCCGCGGACGGTGCGGCGGCCGTGGAGCTGATCGAGCGCCGGAAGCCCGATCTGGCCCTGCTCGATCTGCAGATGCCGGAGGTGGACGGCATCGGCGTGGTGCGTCTTCTCAAGCGCGGCTCGATGCCGATGATCGCCTTCATCACCGCCTATGACGAGTACGCCGTGCGCGCCTTCGAGCTGAATGCCGTCGACTACCTGCTGAAACCGGTCGATGCCGCGCGCCTGCGCGAAACGGTCAGCCGGGCCATCGACCGTCTCGATCGCGATGACGCCCGCGCGGAATCGGCAAAGAACGTCCGCTCGGCCGCCAACGCGTTCGAAGCAGCGGCGGCCGGGCCCCTCCGGCGCATTCCGGTCCGCCGCAAGAACGAGATCATCCTCGTCAACGTAAGCGACGTCGCCTCCGTCATCGCCGACGGAGAGCTGTTGCGCATGACCACCGTCCGAGGCGTGAAGCACACCATCGCCTATCGCCTCAAAGACCTAGAAGCCCGCCTCGACCGCGAGGAGTTCATCCGTCTGAGCCGCGGCACCCTCGCCAACATCAACGCCATCACCAAGGCCACGCCGATGCCCGGCGGGACGTTCGTGCTCTTCCTGTCCAACGGGCAGGAGCTGCAGACCAGCCGGTTCCATTCAAGGCTGCTGCGTGAGCGGCTGCTACGGCTGTGAGTGCTGCGATAGTAGCGCTGGCGGCCCGCCGGCTAAACCGCCAGCGGCTCGCTGGCGGTTTTTCGAACTCCGCCGCCGAGCCGGCAGCGGTCCAGCCAGCGAGCCGCTGGCGCTACGCTTTGTTCGGCTGTTGCGGCTGTGAAGCCATTCGGAGCACTTCGATCCATCCTATCGTTGTCTCCTGGCGATCGATTTGGTTGCACCAGTAAGTTGCTGAAACGACGCGTTTTACGGTCGAGAAAGAAGACGGCCGCTCATGGCTGTTGAAGAACTTGGTAAGGCGGCCTATATTTCATGTCGAACGATCTACGCGAGAAGCTCAACCTCTTCTCACAACGACGACTAGTCACCCTAATGCCGTGCCGCCGAAGGGGAGAATATGACTGCTCATCAGGGTGCTCCTACACTTGAGGTGGAGCTTCGTACGTTTCGCGCCCATCGCGACGAGCTTATTGGCCGCGCCAAGGGTAAGTACGTGCTCATCCACGGTGAGGATATCGTCGACTTCTTCGAGAACCAAACGGATGCCATCACGAAAGGGTTCAGGCAGTTCGGAAACAATCCCTTCCTGGTGAAGCTGGTTACCGAGGTAGAGGTACCGCTAAACTTCACGATGTTTAACGTTGGGTGGTTTGCCTCCCTCTCGCTAGCCAAAACATCCAATGCCTGATCGGCCGTGATGTCCTGGCTCGTTGCGTACTCGTGTACATCGGCCATAATCGGCCATCTGAACTGTGCGAGCGGCTGTTGCGGCTGTGAATGTCCTGCGATCGTAGCGCCTGACTTCGCAATCGCAGACATAGTGTTTGTCGAGCGTCCTTCTCCCCACCGCGCTTTTTAGCGGGGGGAGAAGGTGCCGAAGGCGGATGAGACTGTCAGAAGCTCAGAAGTGATAGCCGAGTTGAGCGGTATACGTCCGCGACGTAACAAAGTGTGTTCCGCTGAACGTCGAGAGAAAGTTGTAGAGAGCGACCTTGTTCGTCAGGTTGATGACGGTCAGGGTCAAACTGACTCTCTGGTTGCCGCCGCTCCCGAAGAGGTTGTCGTCGCCGAGAGCCAGATCGAACAGGCTCCGCGGCCGGATGCGCGGGGGGTTGTGGTCATCATTCTCCGTCCCGGGAGCAGGGATGCTAATGAGCGTCGACCCGTATTGCGACGGACTGCAGGTGGTGAGCGGCTTGGCCAGCGTCGGCACTTGACTGCCGCAGAACAGGCCCGCCTGAATCTGCTGATCTGGGGTCAGCCCGGTCAGATCCACTGGAGTCGTCGTATCGGCGGCGAACGGAACTGCGCCGGCGACGAGCCCGCTGTCATATCTCCAGTTGAAACCGATCCACGGTCCATTGTGTGGGAGCTGATATTGCACATGTGTGGTCTGGTTGAACTTCTCGTCGTGGTCGATGCGGAACACGCCCCCGGGCGCACTCGGCGTCGCCCCCGCGCCGCCAAGCTGGGGCGCGAAGAACCGCGCGGCTACGCTGGAAAAGACCACCAGCGCGGAGAACCCGTGGATGTCCGGCACACTCAGCCGCCCCGTGTATCCCGGAATCTTGGACTTGGCCCATTCCACCGGGAAAAAGATCGGAGTGCTTCCCAGGATGCTGAAGTCGTAGCCCAAAGTCGTGTACTTCCAAACGTACTCTCCGTCAAAGACAGCATATTTTCCAAATGCCTGCTCGAAGCCAACGTGGTATTCGGTGCGCCGGCCGGGAGAGAGTGGCTGAGTGGCCGTATCGGCGCAGGCCAGGAGCGGGTTCAACACTGCGCTTGTGCAACCTACGCTGGAGAGGATGAGGTTCTCGTTGAACGGGGTCTCCATCGAACGCGCGTACGACGCGCGGAGGAGAGTATTGGTTTTCTGAATATTGTACGCTACTCCAAGACGCGGCTCGGCTTCATTCGCAACGGACAGGCCGCGATAAAAGTCGCCGCGCAGGCCCAAATTGAATACCCAATTGCCCGCGTTGATCTGATCTTGCGCGTAAACCGTGGCCAATTTTATGTCTGCGTGACCGAGGAACGTGAAGAAGCCCCCTCCCCGAGTGAGGTCGTAAGGCAGAAGGTCCGTACACGGTGACGCCACGGCAGTCTTCCCGTCGAAGCACGGGTTTCCGTTACCGTCTGTAAGCGAAGGGAGCAAGTTGTTGTCGACGATCCCCAATCGATCGTTTTCATAGAGCAACGTGTGCTGCAGCTCCGCGCCAATTTTGAAATTCTGAGCGCCATTGATGAACGAATAAGACGCTTGGCCGCCTGCGTTGGTGAGGTGCCGGTCCTGTGCGACCGACTCTGCCTGCACGCCTGACAAATCCGCAAGCGGATTCGAACTGGGATAGTAGTTGAATTGGTCATGGCGCAACCAGCTGCCAAGAGTGAACAGGCTCTTGTCGCTGACCACCCGCGTCCAGGTTGGGTAAATATTGAAGGTCTGGATCTGAGCACGCTGATCGGTCGGCGGAAGTTGATTTCCGGACGCATCGGTCTGACCGAGGTGGAAGACGTTGTCGAGGGTGTTAGGGGTTTGGAACCAGGAGCGCGTGTATCCGAAGTTCGCTTGAATCGCGTCAGCCGCCGAGAACTTGAAATCCATGCGGTCGAAGAAGTTCTCTTCGTTGCCTCGATCGTGCAGGGCCTGGAATTCCGGCGGATCGAGAAATCGGTTCGTATTCAAGGCGCTCAATGAGAAAAAGTTTCCCCAGTTCTCCTTGCCATAGCCCAAATTGAAACTGCTGTTCGCGGTTCCGAACTTCCCATACGAACCTGACAAGCTTCCGTCCGGCGTGGTCAAGCCCAGACCCGAGCGCGTCGTCACGTTGATCACTACACTTGTCTTCTCGCCGTATTCCGCGGGAGGGGCCCCCGGGATCACCTCGAGCGACGCGACCGCATCCAGCGGAATCTGGTTAGAAAAAACCTTACTTTGCTGATCGGTGATCGGCTGCCCATCAACCGAGAATGAATTCGATGCGTGATCACCCATGCCGTGAAAGAGGCCGTTTGAATCAGCGGCAATACCCGGCGATGCGAGCGTGACGAGCGAGCTCAGCGACGACGATTGACTTTCCAGCGGCAGCTTCGAAAACAGGTTCCGATCCACGTCGGTGTGCGCCGTCGGGTCCTTCTCAATCAACCCCGAGGCCCCTCCGGAGACGTTCACGACTTCGCTGACGGCCGCCACGCTCAATGTCACCGTAAGCTTCGTCGAGACGAGTGATCGCAGGTCGACGTCCTGTGCAGAAGGTGCGAAGTTCGCCGCCACCACCGTCAAGTGATAGGGATTGAATGGAACGTTCGTGAAACGAAAGGCGCCCGCACTGCTCGTGACGGTGCTTTGCTGAAAGTGACTCACGGGATTGTAAATCGTGACGGCTGCGCCGGACACGACCGCGCCCGTTGGGTCCTTAACGAGTCCTTCGACTGTTCCGGACGCCTGAGCCAGGGCGGGCATACTGACGGCAAGTGCTAATCCGAACGCAACAACAGCAGCTGGACTGATCCAGTTCAACCAACCTCGCATTGTTAAACCTCCGTAGTCGGCGCATGAGGCGCGGAGGCAGTAGATGACGTTCACCCTGCGGTCCCGAACCGTCTTTCAATGAGTGGAAGGATTCACCCGGTGAGGTGCCACGAAACCGGAACCAGTGGTCGAACCGAGCTGGTATCGACAACGCACTTGGAGCGATGTCACGCCCTTCTTCTGGCAAGACTGGCCGCGAAGATCGCGGAGACAACGGCCACGATCACGGGACCGAGCGGAAGATGCCAGTGGAACGAGATCGCGAAGCCGAGACCGGCCGCGGTCATGCTGGTCAGGGCCGACAGGATGAGGTACTGGTCGAGGGTGTTGGAGAGACGGCGCGCAACCGCGGGCGGAACGATGATCATCGCCCCGACGAGAAGGGAGCCGAGAAAATGAAGGCCGAGGAGCACGGTAAGCCCGAACGAGAAGAGATAGAGCAGGTTCACTCTGTCGATATTGATCTTGAGTGAGCGGGCCAGATCTGGAGAAAAGATGCCCAGAATCAGCTCGTGCCGAAGAACGTAGATTGTCGCGGCGACGATGACGCAGCCCGCGATCCCGAGCGCGAATCCAACGACGTTGATCTCGCCGAAGCCGCCAAAAAGAGCGTCGATGAGGTCCTCGGTCGGTGTGACGAGCGTTCCAGCCGCCAATGCCGCCACGAATACGACACCGATCGCCGACTCCGCGATCAGGCCACTCCGGCGCTGCAGTTGGTCGATCAGGACGATACCGATTGCCAACGTCAACGCCGCGCCTGCCAACGGCTGGAAGTGCCACAGAAACGCCAGCCCGAGCCCGGGCAGCGCCAGGTGCGAGATTACATCGCCCGCAAGAGTGATTCGTTTCATCAGAGCGAAGCTGCCCACAAGCCCCGCCACGAGAGCAGAAGCCAGTCCGAGAACGACAGCGAAAAACGAAGCGGCGATCATGAGTGTGTGTGCCCGTAGAACGTTGGCGCGTCGAAGAGCTCTGCCAGCAGCTTCGACGTGAGCACGCCGCGTGGCGGACCGAAACAGACGCCCGAGCGGTTGAGGCAGAGCACGTTGTCGGCGTGCCGATAGACAAACGAGAGGTCGTGCGATACGACCACGGTGGTGATCCCCACTTCCGTCCTGAGCCGGTCGAGAAGGGCATACAGTTGCTCTTCTCCCGGCTCGTCCATGGACGCCGTCGGCTCGTCGAACAGAACGATGTCGGGATCACCGAGCAGGGCGAAGGCGACGAGCGCGCGTTGAAACTGGCCGCCGGAGAGGTGCCCGATGGGCGTGGCAAGGACCGGCTCGCTCAAGCCCACTCGCTGGATGACCTGGGTGATCTCCGCTTCGCCTTTGCCGATGACGTGCGCCTTCGACACGAGCAGGTTCCGTACATTTAGCGGGACGCTGCGGTCAGCGTCGATTTTTTGCGGAACGTAGCCGACTGTCGCACCAGGCCGCCAGATGATCTCGCCGTCGTAGGCGATGAGGCCGAGGATCGCTTTCAGCAGCACGGTTTTGCCAGAACCGTTTGGACCGATGATGGCGATGCTTTGGCCGTCTTCGATGACGAAACTGACGCCGCGCACGATCGTGTCGTGGTCGAGCGTGACGGAGACATTCTTCAATTCGAGAATCGCTGACATTGAGGAAGAGATTCAAACACGAACGCTCTGCCGGCTGGAGCCGTTTCAACGAATGGCCTGATCCCGTTCGCGAGCGGGTATCCGCTGTGCGTCAATGCTCCGCCCGGAGTTGTACACTCATCGTCGTCGTCTCTCCGGGCCGCACGATCACTTTCTGCGCGGCTGACGTGAAATTCGGATGGGAGACGGTGACCGTGTATTCGCCCGCCGCCAGGCCACGGAAGAGAAAGAATCCCATTCCTCCGCTTTTCTCCGGCGTCGTCAGGGTTGGTCCGACGATCTCCACGCGCGCGCCGGGGAGCGGCCCGCCATCGGTATCGGCTACCGCCCCCACGACCACGCCTTGCGCCCTGGCGGCGAGACCATCAGCGATGATCATTCCGAAAGAGAAGGCCAGCAGTGCGCTCACAATCCGGAGCGATCGGGCGTTTTTCATGTGGCGGCAGTAGATGCGACGGTGCAGGCTGGCCCGAACAGCTTTTCAATGAGTGGAACGATTCACACCGTGAGTGGCCGCTCGTGAGCTGTTTCACTCGTAACGTTCCTCGGGAGTGGCAAGAAAGACCCTTCGTAGGGCCGAATGAACCGTCCATTTGAAAAAAATGCGACTTCACGTGCCGGCCGCGGATGATGGCTGGTCGATCGAATGAATGCCGCCGAAAGCATTGCAAGCTCCTTTTGGACGCTCTTCGCGAGCAGCAGCGGCTTCCTGCTCGTCGGACTCTTTGCGGCCGGACTGGTTCACACTCTCGCGCAGAGATTTGAGACGCTTCGGCGCGCGGTTCCCCGCGGGCTGAAGGCGATCGGTCTCGGTATCGTGGCCGGCTTGCCGCTGCCCGTCTGTTCCTGTGGCCTCATCCCGCTCGCCCTTGCACTCAAGCGGCGTAATGCGCATTTGGAGACGGTGGCATCGTTCGTGGTCTCGACGCCGGAGACAAGTCTCGATGCCGTAGGTCTGACCGCGGCGCTACTCGGCCTGCCGTTCGCGCTTCTGCGGGTGCTGGCGGGATTGACGGCGGCGTTGCTGGCCGGCATCTTCGTGATCGCCACAGAGGCATGGCCGCCGCGCCAGGAAAGCAACGAACAACGGGATATGCGCGACGGTGATGTTCATGATCACGGCGGCGGGAGCGCCGGCCAGCCGCGGTGGTGGCGACTCCTTGTGGCATGGGCGGGCAGGACATGGATCGATTGGTTCGGGCATGCGCGCAATCCGTCTGCTGACGAAGCCGCCGCGGAAAGCAGCGCACCAGAGGCGCCTCCGGCGAGGGCGCGTGTCCGTCGCACGGTCCTCGACGCCGCACGCATAGGGTTCGTCGAGACGCTCGACGAAATCGCCTGGATGCTGTTTCTCGGTTTCGCGGTTTCGGGGGTACTGCTGGCGTTCCTTCCAAACGATTTCGCGGCGCGCATTCCCGGTGGCATCGTCGGTCAGACGCTGTTTGGATTGGCAATCTCGCTCCCGCTGTACGTCTGTGCCTCGGGCTCGATCCCACTCGCTGCCACGCTGATGGCCAAAGGTCTCTCCCCCGTCGCAGTGCTGGCGATCTTTCTCATCGGGCCGCTCACGAATCCAGCGATGCTGTTGCTGCTCGGCCGGTCCTTCGGACGGCGGTTCGTTGCGGCGTTGATCCTCGCCGGGCTGATCACAGCGATCGTGTTCGGCAGCATCATCGCCGGCATTGCAAAGGCTCCGGTCGTGGATGCGGCGCAGGGCGTGCCGTTGGCCGGCTCGGTGGGTGGCTGGGACATTTTCTTCACGATCATTTTCCTGCCGATCTTCGCGTTGTCGCTCTCCCGGGCGGGATTGCGACGCGCGGCCAGCGATCTCCGCCTCGCATTCACCAGCATCGTTCCGTCCGAGGCGCGGACGCTCATAGGCAATAGTGCGCGGCGCATCTGGTCACGTCGATCCCGGGCCGGCTGGATCGGCATCGGCGTGGCAGCGGCTGCATGGATTCTCAGCGGATGCGCGGTGATCCCGGAAGGCCGCGTCGGATTTGCGGAGGTCTTCGGCAAAGCAGGCCAGCATGCGCTCCCGCCCGGGCTTCACTGGGTATTACCGCGGCCGTTCGGCCGCGTGAACGTGGTTGATGCCGATGCAGTGATCGACGTCAGCGTCGGGTTCCGGCCGGATCAGACAGAGCGCGCGTCGAAAGACCTCATCGTGTTCACGGAGGCGGCTGACTCGGGATGGCATTCCGTGTACACGAGCTCCGGATCGAGGCCGGAGGAATCGACCTACGTGACCGGCGATCTCAATCTGGTCGAATCGAAGGCCGGCATTCACCTGGTCATCTCGGACGCGCGCGCATTCGCCTACCAGGGCGGCGATCCGATCGAGACGGTCCGGAGTCTTTTCCAGACTTCGCTTCGCGAGCTGCTGGCGTCGCGGTCGATCGATGACACGCTGACGTCGGCACGAGCGTCTATCGAGCAGGCAGCCCGAAACGATCTCCAGCGCAGGCTCGTCGCCGCGCACATCCCGTTGCGGACACTATCGGTCAATCTTCTTGACCTGCATCCTCCCGATGCCTCGGTGCGTGCATTCCGCGACATTTCCAGCGCGCTCGAGGATCGCGAGACACGCATCCACCAGGCCCGCGGAAAGTCCGATGCGGCTCTTCCGACCGCACGCGGCGAGGCGGCGATGATGATCGCCGCCGCGCAATCCGACCGCGGGGAGAACGTTGCCCGGGCCAGCGGCGTCTCGACCGCATTCGCGGTGCAGGCGGACGTAGCGAAGAAGAGCGGTCCAGCCGTGCGCAGCATGCTTCGGTGGAACGCGCTCGATCGACTTCTCAACGGCAAGCGGCTCGTGCTCTTTCCTCACGGAACGCCGCGCGATCTCGTCGACATGCCGCCGTCAGGAGGGTTTTTCTGAGACGCCGTCAGTTTTCCATTCTGCTCATCGTTCTCGCCGGGTCGATCGTGGCCGACTCACTCGCCATCGTCGATGAAACGGAGATCGGCCTGGCCACCCTCTTCGGCCGCGTCGTCAGCATGCCTCTGCCTCCCGGCCTGCACTGGATCGCGCCGCGCCCGGCGGGAGGGATGCTTCGCGTCGACCGCCGCCTGCGGCTGACGGAGATCCCTCCTACCGAGTTCCTGACGGCGGACAAGAAGAATCTCGTGCTGGCCTCGGCGATCTCCTGGCGCATCGCCGATCCGCGGTTGTTCGTTCAAAGAATTCGGAGCGAAGATGCAGCCACGGCCCGCCTGATCGACCTGTCGATTGCGGCCCTCGGAGCGGCGACCGGCCGGCGCGCATCGCCCACGTTCTTCTCCGTCGAGCCGGGCGCCGTCCGCACGGAGCAACTGGCGACGGAGGTATCGGTCTATATCAGTGGCATGGCCCGGGCGAACTTCGGAATCGAGCTGGAGCACCTCTGGATCGCGCGGGTGCAGTTCCCGGCGCAGAACCGCGATGCCATCATCTCCCGCATGCAGGCGGAGCGGCAGCGCATCGCTCTCCGTATTCGCGCCGAGGGCGAAGAGACCGCGCGGAAAATCGAGGCTGAGGCCGAGCTGCAGAAGCGAACGCTCCTCGCCGAATCGGCTCGCGATGCGGAGATCGCGCGCGGGAAGGGGGAGGCCGAGGCAACGCGCATTACCGCTGAGGCATACGCCCGCGATCCGCGACTGTACGAGTTCGTCCGCAACCTCCAGCTCTACGAGAAGGCCATGGGTCAGAACACGACAGTCTTTCTCGACTCCGAGGATCCGGTGGTGCGGTTGTTCTTTCATGGAAGCGGTGACGACGGCAGGAAGAAGTGAGCGACGAGCAGGTCGTTCCCCGCCACGTTGTCGCGATCCAGAACGCGTCGCGCTTCCTCTACGCCAGGCGATGGCGGATCGTCCTTGGTCTGATTGTCATCGCCGCTCTGGCCTTTCTGGGCAGCGGCATCCGCTTCATCCGCAATGGCCAGCGCGGTGTGTTGCGGCGCTTTGGCCGCATGGCAAATGGTGAGGTCGCACCCGGTCTGACCTATGTACTGCCGTTGATGGAGCGTCTCGATCTCGTCGAGGCCGGCGCGGTGACCTCGGTTCCTTTCGGGGAATCGCTCGTCTTTATTACCGGCGACGAAAACGTGGTGAACGTCCGCGGCCAGATTCAATGCCGTGTCGACGATCCCGGCCTGTTTCTGACTGCGGCAACCGATCAGGAGAACATCATCCGCACCGCGGCCGAGCAACTCGTTACGCGAGACATCGGCTGGCGGCGCGTTGATGATGTCCTTACCACCGACCGCAGCGCGATCCAGGAGACCGTCTGGCATGGTGTGCAGGCGGCAGCCGATCGCGGTCGCCTCGGCATGACCATCATCGGCGTAACGCTCGAAGCCGTAGCGCCGCCGCCCGAGGCCGCCGGCGCCTTCGCCGCGGTGGCCGACGCCGCGTCAGAACGGGAACGGAAGATCAGCGAAACGGAGGGCAAGGTCGCGCAGTCGCTCTCGTTCGCCCGCGCCCAGGCCGGCGAGGAGCGCATCAGTGCCGAGGCGTCGGCCACGGAACAGATCGAATCGGCGCGATCGGCCGCGGCATCGTTCATCGCGCTCGCCGAGGAGGCCAGGAGAGCACGCGCGGCCACGGAACAACGCCTCTACCGCAAGGCGGTCGAGCGACTGCTGCGCGATGCGCGCGTGATCATCCTGCCCGGCGACGGCTCGCGCGAACACCTGCGCCTCGATCTCAAGGGGAGGAGCGCGCCGCCGCCGGCGGACGAGAAGCCACAGGAGGAACATTGACCGATAACAGGATTCACGAGGTGGGTGGGCGCGATGCGGTAACCAATGGCGTACCGTAGATGTTGGAAGTCGCTTTTCACTGGCGATGGCACCCGGCGCGGCTTCGTGGGAAGTTCGTGTCCAGTTGACGCGACGAACGACTTGCGGAGTCCATCCGAAGGTGACCCCACTTGCTCCCTCGCGATGTCTTTCAACCCGCGAAAGCCTCTTGCAACTCGAGGATTGGCTTTCTCTTCGCGGCGGGGCTCGTAGAATCCACCAATTCCGGTGCGTTAAGGAGTACAACTCGACTCCCGCATTGACGAGCACCCGGCACTATCCAGCGCTCCGGCTCGTCAGTTGGCCGCTATCAGGAAGTTTAACGCGACACACCGGCGAAGGTACACGACACGCAGGCGAAGGCACACGACACGCAGGCGAAGGTACACGACACGCAGGCGGAGGGACACGACACCAGGACGGAGCAACACGACACGCTGGCGAAGGTACACGACACGCGGGCGGAGGAACACGACACGCGGGCGAAGGTACACGACACGCGGGCGGAGGAACACGACACGCAGGCGAAGGTACACGACAAGCAAGCGGAGGAACGCGACACGCTGTGCGGAGGAACACGACACGCAGGCGGAGGAACACGACACACGGGCTCAGTCACGTGATTCACCGGCTCAGTCACGTGATTCACCGGCTCAGTCACGCGATTCACCGGCTCAGTCACGCGATTCACCGGCTCAGTCACGCGATTCACCGGCTCAGTCACGCGATTCACCGGCCCAGTCACGCGACACACC
>DATHRD010000070.1:0-2826 GCA_035482045.1 Thermoanaerobaculia bacterium | reverse complement strand
GGCTCGAGACGGTCGTGTAAGGCACAGCTACCCATATCGATCAGCCCCTCAAGCAAGATCTCTCGCAGCTCCAGACGACCAATCCCACGCCGTTCGACCTCTGCCGCAGGACGGCCCGAGAGGATTGCCTCAGCACGTCTCGCGAGAAGCTGCAGTTTTTCGTCGCGGAAGAACAACTCGCTGCCGGCGTGGCCGCTCGGGGACTCGAACCGAGACCAACTGGACGCTGGCAGGCACTCCGGCCTCCGTGAACTTCCGCTTCTGGGATCACCTGAACGGGCTGCTCATGGCCACGTAGGGTCGGAACCTCTGCGTTCCGAGGCGGTGGCACGAAGGTCTGGAATCGTGCGCAAAAGCGTCGTCGGACAGGCGACAGCAGATCCCGGCTGGACGCGACTAGAAAGCCGGAAACACCGGGGCAGGTACAACGTGTTCCTCGACGCCGCGGATGCCGGAGGTGGTTTCCGCCGCGACCCGCAGCGCTTGCTTGTTCTCTTCAGGCTCGTCCGAGGAGAGCCAGAAATGCACGACACCGTCGCGGACGATAATGTCCTCCGGCCAGACCTTCGCCCATTCTTCGCGGCTAAGCTCGGCGACGAGCCGCGCGCGGATCGTGCGGTCGTCATCCTCGCCCTCGCGCGGTGGCGCGCCCTTTGTCGCCGCGAGCGCGCGGACGAGGTTGGCCCGGCTGATAATGCCGATGACTTTGCCATCGCGCGTGACTGGCACGCGTTTGATCCGCTTCGCCTCCAGTAAAGCCGCGACTTCGCCGAGGTCGGTGTCCTCGGTGACGGTCACGACATCACGTGTCATGATGTCCTTGACGGTGCGGCCATGTGATTTGACGTAATCGCGGGCGAGCTCGGCGGCAAAATGGTCGAGCCACCATGAACGCCGGCGCTCGCGATGGCGCCGCGCCGTCCCGATCTCAGCCCGGTGCAGCAGGTCGCCCTCGCTGACGATGCCGACCAGACGTCCGCTCGCATCGACGACTGGCGCGCCGCTGATGCCGCGTTCCGCGAGCAGCGTCGCCAAGGCCTGGACCGTCGTCTCCGGATCAACCGTGATCACGTCGGTCGTCATCACGTCCATCGCGCGCATTGTGCACCTCCCTACTGTTCACCAATCGACATTCCCCGGATCACCCGAGTTGTGGCGTGATTTTGGTGACTTTGGGCCTGCGTCGCAAGAACCGCCGTTTACATGCAGGGTTTGACCGGTGACAAACCCGGCATTCTCCGACAGTCAGAAACACCGCGGCTCGGGCGATCTCGTCAGGTTAGCGCCGGAACGCGGAAGCATAGGAGCGCAGCTTGTCGGTCACTAGCAATTTCGGCGCAAACCCTTGCTTTCTGAGAAGCTTGCGCATCAGCCGCAATGCCGCTCGGGTGTCGCGGCGGCGTTGCACCAGCATGTCGAGAACCTCGCCTTCGTGATCGACGGCACGCCAGAGGTATATCTGCTTGCCAGCGATCCGAACAACCATCTCGTCTAGATGCCATCGATCGCTCGGGCGAGGGCGGCCTCGCCGCAGCCGCCGAAGCTCAACCTGCATCTGTTCAGCCCGGCGGCACGGCCACCGTCGTCACTTACCGATAGGATAGCGTATCGGCCAGAGACCAAGTCTGGTTCGCACACGACTCTCCGCTGGAGGGAGATGGATTCGAACTTCCGGTCCCCCATCAGATCCACTCCCGTTTTCGAGACAGCAGTCCGGTCTCCCTTGACGCTCGCCACCAGGAACCGAGTTCGAATCCATCTCCCTCCAGCAAAGAGTCCGCTGCGGACCTGCTTCGAGCCGCCGACGACGCACCGCCATTCACCGCACCGCGCGTGACGAGATGTTGGGGGACGTCCGATGCGCGGTGGGGATGCAAGGACAGAAGCGCTGTTCAGCTATGTGAGCTGCGAAGTGCGGGTAAACCTTTGAGCCGACCGCGGACAAACGCAACACCGTAGAGATCATGACTGGGCTCGGCGTGCCCGTGGCGAAGCGCGCCGTGCCGCTTTCGGGTCGGCGCGAACAGCCGGGCGGGAAGCAGCCCGGGGGCAGGGGAGAGGATGAGGGCGGCGGTCATTGTGTTATCCGTACAATCTCGGCGAGCAGCACATCGAGTTGCGATGCAAAGTGGACTTGTTGCGCGGTAGGCAGCGTCTCGCTCCTGCGTATGGGCATGTGCAGATGGGCATCCGCGACCTTCCGGGCCGCATTCTCAAGGTGGTGCATCGTATCTTTGAACGACCTACCCCCGCCGCCGTAGTTGTTCGCTACTTGGCTAAACGTGTTTGTGCCAAACAGGGGCGGCACGTGGTCAAGCAATCCACGCGTGAGCATCGCCGTCGCAAAGTAGGTTTTCCCAGGGCTCTGTAGTTCTTGCTTCGATGCGGGCTTTCGATCCTTCATCCCTTTCGATATAGCAAGGCGGAGCAACCATGCCAGATCCTTGGGACCGGCCGCCGTTTCCGGGGCGCGGAAACAGCCAGCGCACTTTGTACGAAGCGATTGGCAGGGCGCTTATGGCGTGGGAGGAAGTAGAGGGCGCGTTCGCGCATCTCTATTCCACCTTTCTCACCGGCTGGCCTTTCGACGTTGGGGCCAATCACCAGTACGGCGAACCTTTGAACTTCGTGCATCGCGTCGACGGCTTAAGAGTTATCGGATGCCGCTACTTTTACAAGCATCCGTCCCAGGCTCTTGAAGGAGAATTCGATGTAATCTTACGCTTTGCTCTGGGCTGGAGCGGACGTAGGAATGACGTGGCTCACGGGCGAGCGCGGCCTAGTAGTTGGATAATCGAATCGGAGACGCAAGGCTTAGAGAGATAC
>DATHRD010000069.1:0-101609 GCA_035482045.1 Thermoanaerobaculia bacterium | reverse complement strand
CAGACGGGTCCTCGCGGCAGCCGCCCTTGCGCTTTGCTAGCCCTTCGGTTCCATCAACCTGGGCAAAGGACTTTCACCTCCTAGCTATCGAACATGCTCGGCACACCCTGCTCCCGCTGGGCGTCCTCGCCCGGCGGTGGGAACGAGATCGATACGACGCTGTCGAGCAAGTACGCGAACCAATCGCGTGCGTGGGTTCGAATCCTGTTCGCTTTCGGAAACCACCGCCGGGCGAGACGCCGGTCGGGAGCAGGCGGGACGCCTGCTCTCCTGCGTACCGCTGCATTTCGGCACTTTCGACTTTCGACCTGATACCGAGCCCGCGAAGACTCCACAGATGCAGCACGGCGAGTACGTACCTGCGCACGTGTGCAGTTGCTACAAGGGATGGTCGCGTTGCGAATGGGAAGGGGCGTGTTCCGACACGTCTAGCGTGGGGGGCCCCACTGCAGGAGGACACGGTGTGTACCGCACTGGGACATGGTGCGTACCCCACTGGGACACGGTGCGTACCCACTGGGACACGGTGCGTGCCCCACTGGGACACGGTGCGTACCCCACTGGGACACGGTGCGTACCCCACTGGGACACGGTGCGTACCCCACTGGGACACGGTGCGTACCCCACTGGGGGACGGTGCTTACCCCACTGGGGGACGGTGCTTACCCCACTGGGGTACGGTGCTTACCCCACTGGGGTACGCTGGTATCCCATCGAGGGATTCGGGGAAGCCCAGGGTCAGACCTTCGTTTTCCTGCCGGCTGTAACTCATTGATAAACAGCTACTTGCGATATCTTGCTGGCGACAGAACCTAGATCCGTGAGTTATTCGCATTCAGCGCCGCAGCGCTGCCGTCCGGCGCCCGGCCCGGCAGAGCCTGCCCTGAACAGAGCCGAAGGGTGCGGTTGCCCGTCCGGCAAGACTCTGAACATTCGGCGGTCGCCGCGGCGGCGGGACCCTTCGCTCACTCTGGGGCTCTGCCGAGCCAGCTGCCGGGACGGCAGCGCTCCGATCGCGAGCACCTGGCGGGCTCAAGTTCCACCGCCGTCACCGGTGGTAACCTTCATTCCGACCGAAACAACATGACCTCCTTCGACCTGATCATCGTCGGCTCCGGGCCGGCGGGACTTGCGGCGGCGTCACACGCGCAGACCAACGGGCTCTCCTACGCCCTGCTCGAGCGCACCGATCATCTGGCCGACACCATCGACGCCTACCAGGCCCGCAAGTACGTCATGGCCGAGCCGATGCTGATTCCGGCGCGCGGCGAGGTGCCCTTCCAGGCTGGATCGCGCGAGTCGATCCTGGCGGCGTGGGGCGGGCACGTGAAGGAGAAGAAGCTCAACGTCCTCTTCAACGCCGAGGTCAAATCGATCAAGAAAGAGGGAGGGCGGTTCCAGGTCAAGACCGCGAAAGGCGACCAGTTCGACGCCACCAACGTCATCCTGGGCATGGGGACGCAAGGCAACCCGCGCAAGCTCGGGGTGCCGGGCGAAGACCTCCCCCACGTCCGCTACCGCCTCGTCGATCCGGCCGAACATCGCGATCAGGACCTGCTCGTCGTCGGCGCCGGCGACTCGGCCCTGGAAATCGCCATCGCCCTGGCCGACGAGAACCGCGTCGGCCTCATCGTGCGCGGCACGGAGATCACCCGCGCCAACGACGTGCTGATCAAAGACGTCCTCGGCAAGCAGGCCACGGGGCAGATGACCGTCTACTTCAGCGCCAGCGTGAAGCAGGTCTATCCTGGCTATGCCGACCTCACCGTGCGCGGCGACGTGACCCGCGTGGCCGCGGAGCTGATCTTCCTCAAGCTAGGCGCCGACGCGCCGCGCAAGTTCTTCGAGTCCATCGGCATCACCTACAGCGGCACGGGCAAGGACTCGCGGCCCATCCTCAGCCAGGTCCACGAGTCGAGCGTGCCGGGCCTCTACCTCATCGGCGCCGCCAGCGGACGCGATCTCATCAAGCTGGGGATGAATCAGGGCTACGAGGTGGTCGAGCACCTGATGGGGCGCGAGGTCGAGCCGGCCGACGAAGCGGTGCTGAAGGAACGGCTCCCGTTCTGGGAAGGCACCGTGCGCGAGCGCATCGCCTTCCTGCGCACGCGCATTCCCCTGCTGGCGGCCGCGGACGAACAGCAGCTCCGCGAGACCTTCCTCTCCGCGCGCGTCCGCGAGTACGCCGACGGCGAGATCATCATCCGCCAGAACGACTACACGAACGACTTCCTCATCATCGCCAGCGGCCGCGTCGAGCTGTGGAAGAAGCCGGAAAAGGCAAATAGCGAAATCAAGCTCGTCGAGCTGACGGCCGGCAACTTCTTCGGCGAGATGAGCCTCATCTCCGGCCGGCGCCGCACCGCCACCGCGCGGGCGATCGGGGCCACGCGCATCATCGAGATCCCGCGCAAGGCCATCCTCAAGCTCCTCGGCGCCGCTCCGCGCGCCAAATCGCTCGTCGATCAGGCCTTCCTGCTGCGCGCCTTCGGCGGCTATCTCTTTCCAGGAATCCCCGAGGCCCAGCTCGGCGAGCTCGTCGAACTGGCTGTCGTCAACAACATGGCCAAGGACGCCGTGGTTTTCAAGGAAAACGACCCGGGCGACGCCTTCTATCTGATCCGCAACGGCATGGTGAAGATCTCGAAGCACTCGGGCGAGAAAGAGGTCGTGCTGTCGTACCTCGTGGCCGGGAACTTCTTCGGCGAGGCAGCGCTCTTCTCCGACGCCGACCGGACGGCCACGGTGACGACGATTTTCCCCTCAGACCTCATCAAACTGTCCAAGCGCGATTTCAACAACTTCCTGACCGCGCACCCGGAGCTGCGCGAGGCGCCGCTGCGCAAGCTCGAAGAGCGCCGCATCGCATCGCTGATCGCCGATGCCACACCAGGCTCGGGCAACATCCTCAACGATCTGATCCGCGAGGAAGTGGTGATGGGGACGCAGACGCTCATCATCGACGAGCACAAGTGCATCCGCTGCGGGAACTGCATCGCCGGCTGCGAAGGGGTGCATCGCGACGGACAGGCGCGGCTGTCGCTGACCGGCATCAAGTTCTACAACCTGCTGGCGCCCAACTCCTGCTGGCAGTGCGAGAACCCGATGTGCATGCTGGACTGCCCGCCGGACGCCATCGTGCGCGACCCGCGCGGCGAGGTGTACATCAAGAGCAACTGCATCGGCTGCGGCAACTGCGAGCGCAATTGTCCGTACGGCAACATCTTCATGATCCACAAGGAGCCGAAGAAGACGATCTTCACCTGGGTGGCCTCGCTCCTCGGCAAGGGCCACAAGAACGACATCGAGCAGACCGTGGCCGTGAAGTGCGATCTCTGCCGCGAGATCACCGGCGGCCCGGCCTGCGTGCGGAGCTGCCCGACGGGAGCGGCCATCCGGCTGACGCCGGAGGAGTATCGGTCGACGTTGGAGGAGTTGGTGATTACAAGGGGCGAACGGTAGGGCAATGTTGAACGCTGAAGATCGGGGGTCGGGGGTCGGGAGTCGGGGGTCGGAGGAAAAGAACGGGCCGATGCCACCGCAGCCGCACCTCGCGCCGCGCGCGAAGGCGCGCGAGACAATGCAGCCCCGCGCTCGGCGCGGGGTACGTTCACGATCGGAGCATTTGCGGCCGCGGAGACGGCCGCGACAAACGCGCCGAGAGAGGTCGGATACAACATCTGCGATTTCGACAATTGTCGCGGCCGCCTTCGCGGCCGCACATCCATTTCCCGCTCAAGACCCCACGCCAAGCGCCATTCGTACTAACTTATGGCGGCGTCCTTTCGCGGTAATTCTCGATTGCGTATGCCGCGATAGCGGCACAAAGAAGGTAGCCAGGGGTGCGAGCGCTTTTTGCGAGCACCCCTGGTTGTCGATGTCAATCAGGTCGTGCCGCGCCAGCGGCACTGGATCATCAAACGAAGATGCGTCGCGACTTCCAGTGCCGCTGACGCGGCACAAAAACTATGTACCTCGTTACCAGGGGTGCTCGCAAAAGGCCGCTCGCACCCCTGGCTACCTTCTTCTGCCGCTATCGCGGCGCCTGGTCGGTAGCTTTAAGTTAGCGCGTATGGCGCCAAGCGCGGGGCTAGATTGGCCGAGCGCGTCTTCGCGCGCATCCCACCGCTTCCAGATGCGATCGAAACGTCCAATCTCAAGATCGGAAAGGGCGCCGGATTCGGGAGTCGGGGGTCGGGAGTCGGGAGTCGGAAATTGGCGGCACAAGTTCGTTCATTTCTTCGGACTCCCGACTCCCGACCCCCGACCCCCGGCTCACTCCGCGCACTCGGGCGGGCCTGCATGCCCATAGCCCGCTCCGGCGTCCTCTGGCGCCGCATCTTCTTTCTGCTGCTGATCGCCTTCACGGCGTCCTTCATCTGGTACGCCCAGCACGAGTATCCGCACGGCGGCTCGCACTGGGGGCTGCTCTACGGGATCGTCGGGTTCTTCCTCTGCTTCCTGCTGGCGTTCTTCGGGGTCCGCAAGCGCTGGTACCGCTCCACGTTCGGCACGGTCGAGCAGTGGATGCAGTCACACATCTACCTCGGCACCCTGGTGCTGGTCATCCTCATCTTCCATACGGGCGGACGGTTTCACGACAAGGTGGCCGTGGCCACGCTCATCCTCGTGGCCATCGTCGTATCGAGCGGCGTGCTCGGGGCGATCCTCTACGTCACCGTGCCGCGGCTTCTGACGGAGGTGGAATCGAACCTGACGGTCGATGAGATCTCGGAACAACTCAACGCGCTCGGCAAGCAGATGGCGCGCATCGCCTCGGGGCGTTCCGCGCCGTTTCAGCGCATCTACGACCAGCTCATTCGTGAAGCCGCCCCGGGCTTGCTGGCCGGATGGCGATTGCTCTTCGCGCGCATGCGCAAGGTCAAAACCCCCGCGGCCGGCGACTGGGCCAATCTCCTCAGCCTCGTGCAAAAGGATGAACAGGAAGAGTTGCGCCAACTGCTCGTGGTCTCGCGGCAGCGGAAGGAACTGCTGATCCGCCTCATCTACCAGCAGCGATACAAAAACGTCCTGGAGTTCTGGCTCTACATCCACATCCCGTTCACGATCCTGCTGCTGCTGTTCGCGATCATCCATGTCATCGCCGTGTTCTATTACGGGAGGATTTCGTGGTGAGGGCGGGCAGGCGATTCTGTCGCCCGCTAAAGCGGGCTCGGATTGGAGGGATGCACGGAAACCCCCGGCTGAAGCCGGGGGCTACGGTTCTTATGCCGGCTACGCCGACACTTCGCAATATGTCCGAGCTCCAAAATGTCCGGAACGTCGGCCGGCGTTTCGCCAGCGAAGCAAGCGTCTGGTGTTTGGACGTCGCCGGCGAAGCCGGCATGAGATCCGTAGCCCCCGGCTTCAGCCGGGGGTTGGCGAGCCCATTCCAATTCCGTGAGCCCGCTTTAGCGGGCGGCAGAGAACACGAGGCCGCCCGATGAGTTTCGTCCTCCAGCGATCCTCGGGTCGCGGGCTGGCGCTGACGCAGGTCCGGGGCAATCTGCTCCGGATCGGGCGTGGGACGAACGCGGAGCTGCGGTCGGAGAACCCGGCTGTCGCGCTCGAGCATGCCGTCATCGAAGGCGACGCCAACGGTTTCGTCATCACGGACAAAGGGAGCATCACCGGCACGTACGTCAACAAGCGTCCGGTGGAGACGGCGCGGCTGGCGCGCGGGGACGTCATCGAGATCGGCGACCTGCGCCTCGAGGTGCAGGTCCTGGAGCCCGCCAAGCCGCTCTTCATCCGCATCACCTCTACGTCCTCCGCGGCCGGCGGGGCCGGCTTTGACGACGAGATCGACGCCCCCATCGCCGGAGGTGCGCGCGGGGGCGTGCTCAAAGCGCAAAAGGTCGACTACGTCGACGCCTTCAAACTCAAACGCGCCTGGCTGACGAAGCTCTCGCTCATCGCCATCCTGCTGATTGTCGCGTTCATCGTTGTAGCCGAAGTCACCAAGCCGGAGAAACAGAAAGCGTTCATGCCCGGGGATATCTCGTCCGCGCACGGACACGCGAAAGACCCGGTTACCGGCGAGCTGATCAAGACGAATTGCCGGGAGTGTCACGACCCCTGGCGCGGCGTCTCCGACGCGAGCTGCACGGGATGCCACGGCAGGCTGCCTCACGCCGAGACCCAGACCGGCTCACCGGCGTGTGCCGATTGCCATCCCGAACATCGCGGCGTCGCCAAACTGGCCGAGGCGGCTGACGCCACGTGCGTCTCGTGCCACGGCAACATCCTCGCCCACGTCACGAACCCGGGCGCGGCGCGGCCGAAGGAGTTGCTGCGCATCGTCTCCTTCGGCGACCAGCATCCCGACTTCACGCCGCGGAGCGATCCCGACACGCTCCTCTTCAACCACGCTCTCCACCTCAAAGCCGGCGGCGTATTCAACGGAGAGGGACGCCGGGAAGAGCTGCAGTGCAACCAGTGTCACAAGCTCGTGGAGACGAAAGGGAAAGTCGATCCCGCACCCATCAGCTTCAGGAACCATTGCCAGCGATGCCACAAACTGACCTTCGATCCTCGATTCCCCGACGTCGAGGTTCCGCACGGAGGCGATCCAGGACTGGTCTACGGATTCGTACTGGCCACCTATGCCGGAAACCGCGACATCATCGGCAAGAGCCCGGAGGAGATCCGCCGCATCCTCACCTCACGGCCGCAGGAAGCGCCGGACGAACGGGCCGTCCTCAACGCCGAGCAGGTCATCAAGACCAAATGCAGCAAGTGCCACCCCATCGAGCGCTCCGGGACGCGGATTGCCGCCAAACCGCCCGAGATTCCGACCCGCTGGTTCCTGCACGCGACGTTCGCGCATACCGACCATCGCACGATTCCCTGCGAGTCCTGTCACGAAAAGGCCCGTCAGAGCACTAATACGTCAGACGTGCTCATGCCCGTGCGCAAAGATTGCACGGGATGCCACGGCGGGCAGTCGGCGAAAACATCCAGTAGCTGCGCGACCTGTCATGAGTATCATGAGCGCTCGAAGGTTTTGTTGGCGAGATTGGGACCCTCCTCGGGGAAGGGCACACCCCATGTCGCGAAGGAGCTCGGAGGCGGATCCCGGATGATCGAGACGGTTCTCCTATGGGCCATCGTCCTGTTGCTGCTCGTGGTACTGGTGCCCGCGGGGCTGGCGCTCGTCCAGCGCATCCGGGCGGGCGAGCTCGATCGTGCCGCCGGAGTGCGCGGGGCCGCCGCGGCGGCGCCCTCGGCGGCGAAGATTCCTCCTCTGCAAGGCTCCGAGGGGCCTGCCCCTCCGCCCACGCCAACACCCGCCGCGCCGGCGAAAGCGCCCGACCTCGACTCCACTCGTATGGCGGCCATCCCGAAGCCGACGCAGGAAGCGGGATCGACCGTCATGGTGCAGTGGTACGGCCTGATCCAGTGCACGAGCGGCGCGCTGGAAGGCCAGCGATTCATCATCGATGAGACCGGCCTTTACATCGGACGCGATCCGGCAATGTCGCAGGTGGCCATCGCCGACAACCGAATTTCCAAACGGCATGTGCGGATCATTCCGCGTGATGGTAAGGTAATGGCCATCGATCAGAATTCGACAAACGGCACGTTCATCGGCAAGGCCGGGGGCGAGCGGATCACGGAAGTACAGCTCAATCGGGGAGATGTCCTCGTCCTGGCCGACAACGCGGCCACGTTCGTGTATCAGATTTAGTCGAGTGGGGAGGGAGACCACGGATGCGTCCGAGTGTCACGTCGATCCTCATTTTTTCAATCGCCAGCGTGTGCTTCGCGCAAGGCCGCACGATAGGAAGGCGGGCGAATCCACTGGCGACCGTACCCGATCCTCCCTCATGCGCCGTCCCGCTGAGCGCGGCCGTCCCCGACGTCTGCACCGACGGCACGATCGGTAGCGGCACGCCGGAATCGTTCAGCGCCCTCTCCAAAGCGGAAGCGAATGAGATCATCCGCGCCGCCGCCAGCGCCCTGGCCGGCGATACCGCCACGATCGGCATCGTCGATCGTACCGGCCGCCCGGTGGCGCTGTTCCGCCAGGCGAACGCCAACCCTGCCAACGACGACATCGCTCTCGGCGTGGCCCGCACCGCCGCATTCTTCAGCAACAGTCAGGCGCCGCTTTCCTCGCGCACCGTCCGCACCATCGCTCAGGTCCATTTTCCGCCCGGCGTCACCAATGCGCCGGTCGGCGCCTTGTACGGTATTGAACAGTCCAACCGCGGCTGCGACCTGAACGTGCTGTGGAACCTGAACCAGTGCATCCCCCGCGCGAAGTCGATCGGACAGTTCACCGCTTTCACAGGCGCCCCGAAGCCGTGCCCGGCCACCGATCGATCCGGCTGTGGCGCCGGCCTGGTCACAGGAAAGGTTCTGCCGGATGATCAGCCGTATCCGCAGGACATCAACGACCGCCCGGTCAATGCCGGCGGCATTCCGCTTTACCGCATCCTCGACACGAGCGGCGTCACGAGCGGCATCGCCAGGACCGGCAAGCTGCTCGGCGCCATCGGTGTCGTCGGCATCCCCGGCGATCCGCAGCTCGCCGAGTTCGCGGCCGTAACGGGCGCCTTCGGGCCGCTCAACGCCGGCGTCGCTCCGATCATCCCGCTGCCGGCGTACCCGCTGCCACAGCCGCAGAACGTCTTCGTCGACGGCATCCGGCTGCCGTTCATCGGGCCCGATCAGAAACTAAAGTTCAACTCCAACGGTCTGCCGATCGGCCTCCAGCCGTTGACAGGCTCCTCCCCCGGCACCGCCGCCGGCTTCACCAACGGCACGTACGTCTACGGCCCGTTCAATGGCGGCTGCCCGCCCAACGGCTATCTGGTCGGTCCGTACGCCAGCTCGTTCGCGGGCGGCCTGACGGCGGCGCAAGTGGATGCCGTCGTACAGCGGGCGGTGGCGGCGTCGAAACGGACCCGCGCCCAGGTGCGGCTCCCGCTCAGCAGCTACGCACGGATGGTCATCTCGGTCGCCGATCTCGACGGAACGATCATCGCGCACTATCGGATGCCTGACGCGCTCTTCGACGCCGTCGACGTCGTGCCGGCCAAGGCGCGCAACGTCGTCTATTTCAACAGCAGCGATCCGAACGTGCGCAATGACATTCCCGGGATCCCGGCCGGGTACTGGGTGACCACGCGAACGCTCGGCTTCGGGGCGCAGCCGCTCTACCCGCCTGGCATCGACTCGACGGTGTTCACAGTGGGCGCGGGACCGTGGTACTCCAATCTCTTCCTGCCGAACATCGCCAACACGTGCAGCCAGGGAACGCAAGCACCGAACCCCAATCAGAACGGAATCACGTTCTTCGGCGGCGCCACGCCGCTCGTGCAAAACGGCAAGCTCGTGGGCGGACTCGGCGTCAGCGGCGACGGTATCGAGCAGGACGACTACGTCACCTACCTCGGCGCCGGCGACCTCCTCCCCCCCACCAATCAATGGGCCGACCAGCTCAAAGTCAACGGCGCACGATTGCCGATGTTCAAGTTCCCCCGGAGTCCCGAGGGCGTCACGGAATGCGGGGGGAAACCGTGCTCGTAAGGATCACGCATCGTAGCGCCGACGGCTCGTCGGCTGGACCGCCGGCGGCTCGCCGGCGATTCATCGTCATCGCGCTGCTCCTACTGGCCACCTCGGCCTTCGCGCAGCAATCCGCCATCACCATCAACGACGACCAGCCCGTCTACGCCGAGGGCGTTCCGTTCATGCTCACGGGAACCTCGCTGCCGGGAGCGGTCATCACCATCGCCATCGAGAAATCGGGCAACGGTCAGACCACCGCCGACACGACCGGCCACTGGACGCTGATGTGGACTCCGCCTGTGAAGACCGGGACGTGGACCATCACAGCCACCTCGGGAGGCGTGACGGCGACGCAGCTTCTGCGCGTCCAGCTCCCCGGCAACGTGCATCGCCAGCCGATCATCGAGCCGGCTATGCGCTACGGCACGCCGGAGATTCCCCACCCCGAGGCCTATCAGGAGATGACCGACCGGTGGCGGATCACGCCGCCGCCGTACGAGCTGACGGAGAAATCGCAGGGCCGCCCCATCGGCGACAAGGGCGCCACGCTCGATCCGTACAACCAGAACCTGCTCAAGGGAGACCTGCCCCTCTTCGGGAAGAACTGGTTCCTCGACTTCACCGGCATCAGCGACACCCTCGCGGAGTCGCGCACGCTGCCGACGCCGTCGGGCGTCAGCGCGGTCAAGCCGACCTCGATCGGCTTCTTCGGGAAGGACAACCAGAATCTCTTCAACCAGAACCTGATCGCCTCGTTCGATCTCTTCCAGGGCGATACGGCTTTCAAGCCCATCACGCAGCGCTTCAAGATCACGCTGATCGAAAACATCAACTACGTCCACTTGAGCGAGAACGGCCTCGTCGAGCCGGACGTCCGCCGCGGCACGTCGCGCACCGACGGGTATCTCTCGCTGCAGGAGCTCTTCTACGAACGGAAGATCCGCGACGTCTCGCCGAACTACGACTTCATGTCAGTCCGGGTCGGCTCGCAGCCCTTCAACAGCGACTTCCGCGGATTCATCTTCAACGACACGAACCTCGGCGCGCGCCTTTTCGGCAACTTCGCTTCCAATCGCTATCAGTACAACCTCGCGGTGTTCGACCGGCTGGAGAAAGACACCAACTCCGGTCTCAACACTATGGAGCTCCGCGATCAGCAAGTCGCCATCGCGAACCTGTACTGGCAGGACTTCCTCGTCCGCGGCTACACGCAGGAGTTCAGCGTCCACTACGTCCGCGACGGGGCCACGCTCCACTACGACAAGAACGGCTTCCTCGTCCGGCCGGCTCCGGTCGGCGTCTTCACGCCGCACGAGATCCGCGCCACCTACATCGGTGAGGCCGGCCTTGGACACATCGGCCGCTTCAACGTCGATCACGCTTTCTACTACGTCTTCGGCACCGATGAGTTGAACCCGATCGCCGGACCCGATCCGAACCTCAAGAATGGAAACGGTGTGAAGATCGGCGCCGCCAGCGCGGCGCTCGAGGTCACGTACGATCACGACTGGCTGCGGCCCCGCGTGGCCTTCTTCTACGCATCGGGCGACCACAATCCGCGCGACCGCACCGCCCGCGGTTTCGACTCCATCTTCGACAGTCCCGAATTCGCCGGCGGCGGCTTCTCCTTCTTCAACCGCCTCGGCATCCGCCTGGCCGGCACGGGCGTGGCGCTGGTCGAACGCGGCTCGCTGCTGACCAGTCTGCGCAGCTCCAAGGATGAGGGGCAGCCGAACTACGTCAATCCCGGCGTGCAGATCGCCAGCGCCGGACTCGACGTCAACGTCACACCGCGGCTGACGGCCGTCTTCACCGGCAACTACATCCGCCTCGACGCCGTGGAACCGATCGAAGCCATCCTCTTCCAGGGCAACATCCACAAATCGCTCGGCACCGATATCTCCGCCGGCCTGCGCTACCGGCCGCTCCTCAACCAGAACATCGTCATCGTCGGCGGCACTGCCGTCCTTCTTCCGGGCCAGGGATTCAAGGACATCTATGAGAGAGACCGCCCGCTCTACCACGTCTTCACGAATGTGATTCTGACCTTCTGATGAAACGGATAACGATCGCTCTCGCCGCTTTTCTCACCATCGCGCTGGCCGTGATCCGCATCCGCGCGCAGTCATCCACGGATCTCCCGCCGCTCATGCGCCAGACGCAGGCGGAGGCCGACGCCAAGAGCGTGGGCTGCCTCACCTGTCATACCGGCATTGAACCGATGCACGCCTCAGCCGCGGTCAAGCTGGCCTGCACCGATTGCCATGGCGGAGACGGCGCGGCGCGCACGAAGGAAGCCGCGCACATCAAGCCCCTTCACCCGGAGATCTGGAAGACCTCGGCTAATCCGCAGCGCAGCTACACCGCTCTGCTGCAGGAACCGCCCGAGTTCGTGAAGTTCGTCAACCCGGGCGATCTCCGCGTCGCGCAGGAGACATGCGGCGGCTGCCATCAGCGCCAGGTCAATGCCGTCCCGCGCAGTACGATGACGACGTCGGCCGTCTTCTGGGCCGCCGTCAGCTACGCCAACGGTCTCCTCAGCCGCAAACAGGGACTCCTCGGCGAGAGTTACGACCGCGCCGGCAACGCCTCGGCCATCAAACCCGCCACCCCGCCCACCCCGGAGCAGATCGCCAAAGGCGCGCTGCCCATCCTGGTCCCCCTGCCCCGCTGGGAAGTGACGCAGCCAGGCGAGTACTTCCGGGCCTTCGAGCGCGGCGGCATCACGGGCAGCAGCTCTTTCCCGGACATCGGCAATCCGAACCCCGACGTCGAAGCAGGACGCCCTGACATCCGCCTCGGCAATCGCGGACGCGGCACCGGCCTGCGCATCTCGCCGGCGCTCATCAACCTGCACAAGACGCGGCTCAATGATCCGCACCTCTCGTTCCTCGGCACGAACGATCATCCGGGGGACTACCGATCGTCAGGATGCACGGGCTGCCACGTCGTCTACGCGAACGATCGTGATCCGCTCCACTCCGCCGGCTACGGCCAGTACGGCAACACCGGCCTCTCCATCACCGGCGACAAATCGATCCCGAAGAATGAGCAGGGACACCCGCTGCGGCACCAGTTCACGCGCGCCGTGCCGACGAGCCAGTGCATGTCGTGTCACATGCACCAGCCGAATTCATTCGTGAACACCTACCTCGGATACACGATGTGGGACTACGAGTCCGACGCCGAACTGCTCTGGCCGAAGAAGCAGAAGTATCCGACCGAGGCCGAGAAGCGCGCCTCGCTCGACGCCAATCCCGAGGGAGCCGCGCCGCGCGGGCTCTGGAGCGACGAGAAGTTCCTCGAAAATGTCATCAACCTCAACTCGCAGGCGAAGAACACCCAGTTCGCCGACTATCACGGCCACGGCTGGAACTTCATGGCCGTCTACAAGCGCGACCACAAAGGCAACCTGCTCGACGCCGACGGCAAGATCGTTTCGTTCGACGATCCCGCCAAATTCACCAAAGCCGTTCACCTCCAGGACATCCACCTCGAGAAAGGGATGCACTGCGCCGACTGCCACTTCTCGCAGGACGAGCATGGCAATGGACAGCTCTACGCCGAGTACGGCAACAACATCGAGATCGAGTGCCAGGACTGCCACGGCACCGTCGACGCGTACACGAACCTGCGCACCTCGGGGCCGGCAGCGCCGCCGGGTGGAACCGACCTTCTCGTCGGAACGACTCCCTTCGGCCAGCGCCGCTTCATCTGGATCAACGGCCGTCTCTATCAGCGCTCGATGCTGAACCCCGGCATGCAATGGGAAGTCATTCAAGTCAAAGACTCCATCACGCCGGGCAACGACCACTACAACGAGAGATCCGCGTACGCGAAGACGATCCAGCGGGACGGAACGACGTGGGGAGCATCGTCGGGTCCGGCAGGGAGCACGAACTACGCCCACGCCGACGCCAAGATGACCTGCTACGCATGCCACTCTTCCTGGATGACCTCATGTTCCGGCTGCCATCTGCCGCAGGAACAGAATGCCAAGACCGAGGTGCACCACTACGAGGGCGGCGAAACGAGGAACTACGCCTCGTACAACCCGCAGGTCATCCGCACCGACGTCTTCATGCTCGGAATCAACGGCACGACCAAAGGACATCGCATCGCGCCGGTGCGCTCCTCGTCCGCGCTCGTCCTCAGCTCGACCAACGCGTTGCGCGACCGCATCTACATCCAGCAACCGCCGATCTCCGCTCCCGGTTACTCGAGCCAGGCCTTCAACGCCCACGTCCCGCACACCGTCCGTACCCGCGAGACGCAGGGCTGCGGAAGCTGTCACATCACCAAGGCAAACGACAACAACGCCTGGCTCGCGCAGCTCCAGCTGCAAGGGACCAACTTCGTCAACTTCGTCGGCCGTTACGCCTACGTCGCGGAAGGAAAGGGCGGCTTCGAAGGCGTCTGCGTCACCGAGTTCGACGAGCCTCAGGCCGTGATCGGCTCGTCGCTGCACCGCATCGTCTATCCCGACTACTACGCGAAGCACGTGGCCAATAAGCTCGAGCTCGAGACCGCTCACGAGCACCACGGCGACTCGCGCTCGATTCAGATGCGCGGCGAATTCATCTACAGCGCCAACGGCGAGGAAGGCTTCAGCGTCTACGACATCGCCAACATCGACAACAAGGACTTCTCCGAGCGCATCGTTTCCCAGCCGGTGTCGCCGATCGGGCAGCGCACGTACGTGAAGACGAAGTTCGCCTCGGCCGTGGCCCTCCCGACGACGATGCCGGTCGCGCCGACGCGGCAGACCCAATTCATCCCCGAGAACGAAGAGCAACCGATTCACCCGCTTTACAAGTACGTCTATGTCGCCGACCGCGAGGAGGGCCTGATCCTCATCGACGTCACGACGCTGTCGGACGCCAACCCTTCGAACAACTTTCTCACGCGCGCTGTGACCTTCAACCCAGGCGGCGCGCTCAACGGCGCGCGCTCGATCTACGTGGCCGGCCGTTGGGTCTTCATCGGCGCCGATAGCGGCCTGGTCATCGTCGACATCGACAAGCCTCTCACCCCGCGCATCGTGGCCACGGTCCCCGAGCTGAAGGACGCCACCGGCATCGGCGTGCAGTTCCGCTACGCCTTCGTCACGACGCACGACGGACTGTCCACGGTCGACATCACCGACCCGACGCACCCGCGCGTGGCCGGGCACGTGGCACTCTCCGACGCCCGCAGCGTCTACGTGGCGCGTACCTACGCCTACGTGGGTGGCGGCGCGCGCGGGATGGTCATCGTCGACGTCGAGCGTCCGGAGGCGCCCGTCATCCTCCCGTGGAGCGACGATCTTCCGCACGACACCAACGATGTGAAGGTGGCCTCGACCAACGCCTCGACATTCGCCTATGTCGCCGACGGCAAGTACGGCTTCAAGGTCTATCAGCTCCTCTCGCCCGAGTGGACGCCCGGATACGCCGGTTTCAGCCCGCAGCCCGCACCGCGCCTCGTGGCCACGCGCCACACGCACGGCCCGGCGCTGGCGGTGTCGAAGGGGCTCGACCGCGACCGTGCCGTCGACGAAAGCGGCAATCAGGTTTCGATCTTCAACCGCATCGGCGCGCGCCCGATGACGCTCCCCGAGATGCAGCGGCTCTACCTCCGCGACGGAAACATCTACACCGTCAGCGAGACGCCGACGACCAAGCCGGTCACGAGGTGATGACGATGAAGCGAGTGATGATCCTCTTCGTGCTGATGACGGCCGCTGTTGCCACGGCGCAACAACCCGCCGCCCAGCAACCCAGCAACCCAGCGGCTCAGCAACCCTCGGCGCCGGCAACGCCCGCCCCCATCCAGCCTCCCTCGGTCCCCGGCCACTACGACGGCGTCGCTTCGTGCGCGAACTCCGGCTGCCATGGCTCGACGCAACCGCTGAACGTCGCCCGCATCCTGCAGAACGAGTACTACACATGGCTCAGCGGCGACCGCCACGCCCAGGCCTACAACGTCCTTTTCAGCGAGCGCTCCGCGCGCGTGGCCCGCAACATGCGGCTCAAGAAGAAAGCTTACGAGGAGGCGGTCTGCCTCGATTGCCATTCGACAAACGTTCCGGCGCGGCTGGTTTCCGGCAAAGTCGATATCGAGGACGGCATCCAGTGCGAAGCCTGTCACGGTCCTGCCAGCGGCTGGCGCGCCGAGCACACGCAGGCCGGCTGGACGCACGAGCAGTCCGTGGCGCGCGGCATGACCGATCTCCGCAACGTCCCCCTCCGTGCCTCCGGCTGTCTCTCCTGCCACCTCGGCAACGACAAGAAGGAAGTCGATCACGAGCTGATCGCCTCCGGACATCCCATCCTCGCCTTTGAGCTCGATAACTACACCGAGACCATGCCTCCTCACTGGCGCCGCGGGAAAGGCACAGTGACCGCTGATACGCACGGCGCGCGCGCCTTCGCCGTCGGCCAGGCTGCCGCCTTCAGCCAGTCCCTCGACAACCTGGCCCGCCATGCCCGCGGCGAGAAGTGGCCGGAGTTCTCCGACATGAGCTGCATCAACTGCCACCATTCGCTGGAGACGAGCGGCTGGCGCCAGGAACGCGGCTGGCCCGGCCGGGCCGGCTTGCCGTCCTGGAGCCCTCAACACTGGGCCGTGCTCCGTCTTCTGGTCGGCCGCGCCGATCCCTCGGTTCGCTCCCAGATCGACAGCGATGTGCAACTGATCGCCACGCGCGTCTCGCGCATGAACGACACGAGCGGAGTTCAGCAGGCCGCTCTCGATGCCCGCCGTCTCGTCGACTCCGTGACGCCGCAGATCGCCGCACTGAGCTGGCGCGACGACGATGTTCGTGCCCTGATGCGCACGATCGCCGGAGACACCGATTTCATCCTCACATCGGACGTCCACTCCGCAGAGCAGACTGCCCTCGCTCTGCAGAGCCTCGCTGCCGACCTGACGCGCAACAACCCTCGCCTGCTCAAGAGCCCCATGACCGACGCCATCGACGGTCTGTTCGAGGAAATCAAGAATCGGGAACGTTACGAGCCCTCACGCTTTGTGCAGAAGCTGGGGGCGCTGCGCGCAGCGTTGTAAATCATCAATCGTCTTAAAGACAATAACCACAGAGACACAAAGACCACAGAGATGACCTCTGTGACCTCTGTGTCTCTGTGGTTATTGCTGTCTGGAAGCACTAAGTAGGATTTGCAAAGGCGGAGAGCACCGTCATCGGACAGCCCCACCGCTGATCAGACGCCGCTGAGCGTCGGCATCGAGTGATGCCTTCACTTCGGCGTCGCCCGTGAGCGGCTGATCCTGCGGGTGGGCTAGGTAGTAGCCCTGCAGAAGATCGACGCCGAGGTCGCGGCACCATTCGTACTCCTCAACCGTCTCGATTCCCTCGGCCAGCGTCTTCGCGCCGATCTTGCCGGCCAGATCGACCAGCATCTTCACGAGGTCCTGCTTGATCGGCTCATCAGCCAGTGTCGAGACCAGGCCCTTTGTAATCTTCAAGTAGTCGGGGGCAAGAGCCGCGATCGCCTCCAGCGAGGCGTAGCCGGAGCCGGCGTCGTCGATGGCCACCTCGATCCCCTTGTCCCGAAACTCGTCGAGCAGCCGCCGGAAGACAGCGTAGTCCTCGATGGCCGCGCGCTCGGTAAGCTCGAAGACGAAGTTGCCGCGGTGCTCGGAGAAGAACGACACCATCTCGTGGATCCGGAACTCCGACTCCTCGAACATCTCCGCCTCGAGGTTGAGGAGGAACTTCCGTCCGCTCAGAGCGAACGAGCGAAGGCGCTTCAGAGCGGCTTCCAGCGCCACCGTCTCCAGCGCCCAGGCCAGGTTGGCCTCCCGGGCAAAGGCGAAGAGCATGTCTGAATTGCGGAATGACGAGTTCGGCGCGCCGCGCGTCAGCACCTCGTAGCCGAACACGGTCCGCTCCTGCGCCCAGACGATCGGCTGGAAGAGCGTCGTCACCCGCTTGCGGCGGATGATGTCGCGCAGCTCGCGCGTCAATTGCTTCTTCCGCTGCTGTTCGGCATCGCGCACGGCGTCGCCCGCCGTCTGCATCCCCTGATAGACCTGCCGCTCCAGGCGGATCTGCGGCCGATAATCGATCCGCGCCGCGCCGACGAAGAAGCCGATCTGCCCCTGCTGCATGCCCGGGAAGCGCACCCGCATGGCCTCGATCAGCTTCTCGCGGATGTCGTTGGCCATGAGGTCGAAGGCCGCTTCCTGCCGCTGATCGCTGCCGTGCGATTCGAAAAAGATGTAGAAGCTCGACCCTCCGACCAGATTCGCGGCCACGAGCGCCTTCGGAAACCGCACGCGCGCTTCGGCCACGACCGCCTCACCGGCGCAGCGAAGGAACTCGTCAAAAAACGCCCAGCCGTACTCGGCTTCGATCGACTCGAACTGCTCGATGTCGACGTAGACGATGCCGATCTCGCTTTGCTCGATCAGCATCTCCTTGAGCCGGCTCAACACCATCGGCACCGTCGGCAGGCCGCTGGCGCGATCGAAGAGCATGCTCTCGGATGACCTTGCCGCCTCCGCCCCGGCCGGCGGCTCGCGATGCTTGCGATGGAGCAGTGCGCCGATCCGCTTGACGACTTCGTCGCGATTGAACGGCTTGACGAGGTAATCGTCCGCACCGAGCTGCAGACCCGTCAACCGATCCTTGACGTCGCCGCGGGCGGTGACGAGCACCACGGCGATCCGAGAGGTCCTCTGCACCGCCTTCAGGGCCTGGCAGACCTCCCACCCGCTCCGCTTCGGCATCATGACGTCGAGGAGGACGACGTCAGGCAGCCGCGACAGCGAGATGGCCAGCGCCTCCTCGCCGTCTCGGGCCGTCAGCACCTCGCAGTCGAGCGGACGAACGTACAGCGTCAGCAAGCGCTGCACATCCTGGTCGTCGTCAGCAATCAGCAGGACCGGGCGGTCTGTCATCGTTGGGCAATGATATTGCGTGAACCTTGCCATGCGGTGGCGCAGTCTCGCGGTTGCGGGTCTCACGGTGGTTTACTGAGTTGCTGGGTTACAAGGTTGCTGGGTTGCTCAATGCGTCGCGTTCGGAAAGCCACCCAGCAACTTAGCAACCGAGTAACCCAGTAACCCGCCCCGAGACCACGAAACCGCGCGACCCCGCAACCGCAATGTGCTAAGTTCCCACGCCGCAGTTCATCAGGAGAACCATGATCAAATTCGGGACCTCGGGCTGGCGCGGCATCATCGGAGAGGACTTCACCTTCGACAACGTCCGGATCGCCAGCCAGGGCATCGCCAACTATCTGAAGAAATCGAGCCAGAAAGGGCGCGGCGTCGTCATCGCCTACGACACACGCTTCCTCTCCGAGAAGTTTGCCTTGGAAGCGGCGCGCATCCTGGCCTTCAACGACATCCAGGCCTTCCTCTGTACGCGCGACGTCCCCACTCCCTGCGCCTCCTTCGAGACCATTCGCCGCAAGGCCATGGGGGCCATCAACTTCACGGCCTCCCACAATCCGCCCGAGTACAACGGTCTGAAGTTCTCCACCTCCAACGGTGCCCCGGCGCTGCCGGAGATCACCAAGGCCATCGAAGAAGAGATCCATGCCGTCGCCGCCACCGGCGAGCGCGTCGACGTCTACGAAAAGGCCGAGCTGATCGAAGAGATCGATCCGAAGGACCGGTATCTGAACGAGCTGAAACAGAAGGTCGACGTCGACACCATACGCAAAAGCGGCCTTCGCATCGCCATCGACTCGCTGTTCGGCACTTCGCGCGACTATCTCGACTACTTCCTGCTCGAGTCCGGGGTCGAGGTGAAGATCATCCACAACTATCGCGACCCCTACTTCGGCGGCTTCTCCCCGGAGTGCAACGAGAAGAATCTGGTCGAGTTGCGCAAGGTGGTCACGGACGAAGGCTTCGACCTCGGCCTGGCCACGGACGGTGACGCCGACCGCTTCGGCATCATCGACGACCGCAACCGCTTCGTCTCCCCCAACGTCGTCCTCTCCCTCCTCGCGCTCTATCTCAAGCGCGAGCGCAAGATCCCAGGAGGTCTGGCGCGCTCCGTGGCCACGACGCATCTCATGGACGCCATCGCACGCAAGCTCGACGTCGAGCTGCACGAAACGCCGGTGGGCTTCAAGTACATCGGCGAGCTGATTCTCGCAGACAAGATCGCCATGGGAGGTGAGGAGAGCGCCGGCATGTCGATGTACCGGCATCTTCCGGAGAAGGACGGCATCCTGGCCTGCCTCCTCGTCGCGGAGATGGTCGCGCATACAGGTAAGAAACTAAACCAGCTCATCGAGGAGATGTACCAGGAGTTCGGGTACTTCTATTCGAAGCGCATCGACATGAAGCTGACGCCCCAGCTCCGGGATTCGCTGGCCGGAAAGCTGGCGAACCCGCCGAAGGCAATCGACGACCTCACCGTCCGCGAGGTCAATACGACCGACGGCGTAAAGCTGATCTTCGACGACAACACCTGGCTGCTCTTCCGGCTCTCGGGAACCGAGCCGGTGGCGCGCATCTATGCCGAGGCTTGCAGCCCGAAGGATCTGAAACACGTGCTTGATGCTGGGAAAAAGTTTGTAGCACCAGGATAGGGGGTCGGGAGTCGGGGGTCGGGGGTCGGGGGTCGGAAGAAGATACACACTCCTCCGACTCCCGACTCCCGACTCCCGACAACCGACAACCGACAACCGATGAAATACCCCTTCGAAAAGCAGTTCCTCATCTGCATCGGGGGCCGCTGCGGCAACCCTGATCGCGGGATCGAGCGCGGAGAATTCATCCACGCGGAGCTCAAAGGACATAACAAGAAGCTGGGACGCAAGCCTCTGGTGCGCGTCTGCACCGTCTCGTGCCTCGAGCTCTGCGACCATGGCCCGAACATGATCGTCGACGGCATCGTCTATTCGCACCTCACGCGCGAAACCGCGCGCGCGGTCTATGCGGGGGTGATGGGCGATGGTCCTCCACGCGATGATCTGCAACTCAGCGAAGAAGAGTTCCGAGCCGGCGGAAGCGCCGCGCTGAAGAAATAGATGATGCGCGGTTTCGCCGTCTCGAGGGCGGGGTTGCTGAGTTTCTGGGTTACTGGGTTGCTGAGTTGCTGAGGAATCATCGAGCATCAAGCCCATACCAACCAAAGCAACCAAGCAACTCAGCAACCCAGTAACTCAGTGACCAAGCAACCGCGAGACCGCGAACCCCCGCTACCGCGAGACCGCCGAGCGAGCCCCCGTAACCGCCGTCAACACCGCCGGCGCGTCCTGCACGAAGGCCACTTTCCCGTCTGCGCGGCTGACGTCGGGATTGACGATGCGCGATGGTGTCGACGTAATGATCGCCTCCAACTCCTGCGGCGTCAGGTTGGGCCGTTCCGACAACAGCCGCGCGGCGATACCCGCGATGATCGGGGCCGCGAACGACGTCCCGGAGCGAAGGTTCGGCTTGGTGCCGCGGTAGTGATCGGTGGCCGTGATCGACGCACTGAAAATCCCCTGCGACGGCGCCAGAATCTCCAGGCCGCCGTGACAGGCGCCCGGCCACCAACTGTTGTCGGCAGTCATACCGCCGACCGTGATCAGACCATCGAGATCCTTTCCGAGGGTGGCCGGGAAGCGGTCGACGATGCCGGAATGGCCGCAGCCGTTGTCGACATTGTTGCCAGCCACCACGAAGAGAAACCGCTTGCCGTTCGGATCGGGACGGCCGAGGGTATCGACACCGCCGATCATGTCGCGAATCTTCTGCTCCACGGCCGCAAACGGAACCGGAGAACGGTCGCGGCTCCCCTCCAGTTTCTCGATCACCCAACCGCTGATGTTGACGATGGCGGTACGAAACTGCGGCGTCGACGGATCCCAGGCATGGCGGATGATGTCGTTCAGACCTTCGAGGTAGGTACGGGTCGTGGCCAGCGCCGACTCGTTCATCACCCGGACGCTGACGATCATCGCCTCGGGTGCCACGCCGACGTTCCTCCCCGCGACGAGTGAGGCCACGCTCGTTCCGTGTGACGCGCCGACCAGCTCAACCGCATTCGAAAAGCACGGGATCAGCGCCTTGTTCGGACTGGCGCACTTCGAAGCGCCGACGCCGACCGACTGGGTGACGTCGAATCCGGCGATGACGCGGCTGCCTGCGGGCGATGCGAACTCGGCATGCGCTGCCATGACGCCGGTATCCATGACGTAGACAACGGAGCCAGCGCCGAGCGCGCGGCGGCGATACTGGCCGTCGAGCACACCATCGCTCTGGTCGATACGGTCGAGATGCCAGAGAAGATCCGGAGCCGAGGGGTCGCCGCAAGCTTCGAGCTTCGCCGCGTTATGAGTGGCGTCCAGGACAACCTCGGACTCGTAGCAGCGAGTCGAAACGAGATCCTGCGCTCCGGCCACCACGGGAAACGAGGTGAGCGCAAACAGAACAGCGGCGAACGTTTTTCGCAGCAGGGGCACCTGATTTTCGGAACGTCTTGGACGACGAGCACTAAGATTCGGGCAAAGCGGCAGAAATGGCAAGAGAAAACTTCGGGAGTCGGGAGTCGGGGGTCGGGAGTCGGAACGATGACGGCGCGCGTGCAAGCTCCGACCCACGACCCCCGACTCCCGACCCCCGACTCCTCGCCCTCGCCTTCTTCGTCCTTGCCCTCGCGGTCCGTCTCCTCAACGCGCCGTTCATCTTTGACGGATCGGGCAAGCCGCGCATCGCACCCGTCGACGAGCTGTACCACTGGAAGCGCATCGCCTACTCCGCGGCGCACTTTCCACAGGCGCTCGAATTCGACCCTGACCGCGGGATCGGCGGCGCATTCTGTCCCTGGCCCCCTCTCTACGATGTTGCGTCCGGTGGCGCTGCCAGGCTCCTTGGTGCGGCGAACGCGGACGAGGTTCTGACCCGCGTTGTCTGGTTCCCACCTCTGCTCTTCGCGCTCTTCGCCGGGATCACCGTCTTCGCTCTGGCCGTTACCGGTGGCACCCGCATGGCCATTCTCTGCGGCATCGCTCTGGCGACCTCTCCCTTCCTCGTCACCCCTTCCTGGATCGGCAGCATCGATCACCACTTCCTCGAGCCGGTGCTGACGTTCGCCATTCTCGGCGCCGCCTGCCTCGGCCTGCACGCGCGCAACCGGCGCGAACACGTTCGAGCCGGGTTGCTCCTCGCCATCGCCATCACCGCCGCGATGTTCGTCCAGACGGCGTTGCTCATCTCCGCCGCGCTGGCCTTCGTCGTACTCTTCCTCTGGAGCGATGGAGTGGCGGCAACCCTCGGCTTCGGCATCGCGGCGATGGCCGTGGCGCTCTATCGCCTCACCCGAGCCCCGGGCTTTCCTGAAAACCAGTGGTTCCTCGGCTGGACGCATGTAGCGCTCTTCGCCGCCGCGGCCTTGGCCTGCGTTGTCCAGGCGGTAGGTCGAAGATCGGGAGTCGGGAGTCGGGGGTCGGGGGTCGGAGCGACGGCAATGCCAGAGACAGCTCCGACACCCGACTCCCGACTCCCGACGCCCGATCTCCGGCAGACGTTCTTCGCGCTGCTTGCCGGCATCGGCGTCCTCCTAGCCTTCCCTTCCGTGCCGTCGTCGCTCCTCAACGGCGTGCATTTCTTTGGCGGCGACCGTTGGCTCAAGACCATCCAGGAGTTTCAGCCGCTCTGGCGCGCGCACAGCGACGACCTCCTGTCCGATCTCACCGGTCTCTCCGGCGGAGTCGTGCTCGTCTGGTTCCTCCTCGCCCGCGCCACACGCACGCGCGACCGGGTGCGTCTCGCTGTGGCGCTGTTCGCCATCGTCTACCTCGGTCTGACGATCACCAGCATCCGTTTCTGGATCGTGGCCATCCCACTACTCGCTCTGGCCGGCGCGCTCTATGTGCCACTCATCGCTCCCAAGCGACGGCTGGCGCTGCTCGCCGCTCTCGCCATCGCTCTCCCACCGCCGCTGCAACTGGCCGGTTGGCTGATGACTCCGATCCCGCCGGTCAAGCCCAACCAGCAGCCGTGGCTCCGAGCGACGTCGTTTCTGCGGACACTGCCTCCCGGGCGTGTTCTCGGTCCCTGGTCGATGGGACACGCCATCGACGTCGAGGGGAAGCACGCCGTCGTCATCGACAACTTCGGAACGATGCCCGATACCAGTACCTTCGAGCATGCCGAAGAGGCGCTCCTCGCGCCAAATGAGGCGATGCTCGCGCGCTACTGCGACGCCGCCGGCGTCCATTACCTCATCCTCGAAACGCCGCGCTTCGGAATCGCCTCCGCAAATGCCATCCTCGGCACGCGGCAAGCACAGGAGTCGACGTGGTGGTGGCACGTGTGGCGCGGGGAACAACCCAGACTGTTCCGCCTGCTCTGGAGTGAACCTGGACTACGAATCTATCGACGATGATGTTCGAAGAATTCACCGCTGAAGCTACTCGCCCGCCGATTCTGGAACGCTGGTTCGCTCCGTCGGTTTCGCCTTCGTTTCTGCGGGCGCGCTGGATCTGGCTGCGCTGCCTCGGCGGGATTTTCTTCTCCGCTTTCTACTCGCTCTACTTCCAGATCCACGGCCTCATCGGCCCGCACGGCATTCTCCCGGCCGGCGAGTATCTCGATGCCGTCCACAGCGCGCTCGGTGCGAAAGGCTACTGGTATGCGCCGACGCTGCTCTGGCTCAGCGCCGGCGACCGGATGCTGAGCGCCATCGTCTGGATCGGCTTCGCTGCCTCGGCCGCGATCATGTTGAACTTATGGCCGCGCCTCTCCATCGCCGTAGCCGTCATCTGCTTTCTTTCGTTCATCGGCGCGGCGCAGGATTTCGCCGGCTACCAATCGGACGGCATGCTGCTCGAAGCGGCCCTCCTCTCCATCTTTCTCGCGCCCCGCGGCCTCCGGCCGGGGATGGCTGCCGATCGCCCCCCGTCACGAGCCGCCGTCTTCATGCTGCAGTGGGAGTGGTTCAGCATCTACTTCGAGTCGGGTCTCGTCAAGATCCTCAGCGGCGAAGAGCAGTGGCGAAACCTGACGGCGATGGACAAGTACTACGAGAACGGGCCGCTGCCGTCGTGGGTCGGCTGGTACGTCCAGCAATGGCCGCACTCGTTTCACGCCTTCTCGGCCGGCCTGACGCTCGCCGTCGAGCTGTTCATCGTCTGGCTCGCGTTCGCGCCGGGCAAAACCTCGCTCTTTCGCCTCATCGTCTTCTTCATCGTCACGCCGCTGCAGATCGGCATCATCCTCACCGCGAATTACGCCTTCCTCAACTACCTCGTCCTCTGCATCGGCGTTCTCCTGCTCGACGACTCAATCCTCCGCGGACCCGCGGCCGCGCCGAGGACGATGAAACCCTCGCTGACCACCGCCATCGTCCTGCCGACGCTATTCCTGACGACAATCGCCAGCTTCCTGCTGCCGGTGTTTCCCACGGCCCGGCTTCTCGAGCCGTTTCGCGTCGCCAACCGCTACGGACTCTTCGCCGTCATGACCCGCGAACGCTACGAGATCGAATTCCAGGGAACGCACGACGGCGCCACGTGGATCGCCTATCCATTCCGCTACAAGCCGCAGGATGTCAACAAACGGCCCGGCCTCTATGCGCCCTACCAGCCGCGCTTCGAATGGAACCTCTGGTTCGCGTCGCTCGGGTCATTCCAGAACAATCGGTGGGTCTTGAATACCCAGGGACGGCTCCTGGAGAACTCGCCGCCGGTTCTCCAGCTCTTCGCGAGCAACCCCTTCGCCGACAAGCCACCCATCGCGGTCCGCGCCGTCGCGTATCAGTACTGGTTCACCACACACGACGAACGCGCGCGCACCGGCGCATGGTGGCGGCGTGAATCGCTCGGCGCCTATGCCCCGACCGCGCGTCGAGGCGCGGACGGAAACGTCTCGTTTGATGGAGACTGAGACATCGATAGTTCGATCGTCAACGAAGCGGCGATATCCATCTCGTGGCAGAGTCACTGGATTGATGGGAGGACGCTTATGAGAACGACAGCGCAGGATGCGGCCATGGTGACGCCGAAGGTCGTCAAAGTGAAGCTCGAGAACGACCGAGTCCGCGTCCTGGACTACGTCAGCGACCCCGGCGACACGGAGGACTGGCACATCCACCCGGCATTCGTCGTGTATGTCGTGACCGGCGGCACGTTGCGCATCACCACTCCCGACGGCAAGAGCGAGGACGTCGATTTCGAGAGTGGCGACATCCTTTATCGGGAACCCAGAACCCATGCCACCGAGAACATCGGCCAGACCCAACTCCACGCCATCATCATCGAACTGGAGACGCCGTAACGGTCAACCCTTAATTCACCCGTCACGCATTCCCTGAGCAACGCCATCAACACTCCGTCACGCTTGGCATGCGAGTGGCTATTGCTGAGTCTCATGGGAAACTTACTTTGGCTCGTCATCGTGGTTCTGGTCATTCTCTGGCTCGGCGGCTTTGCAATGCACGTCGGCGGTGGACTCATTCACCTGCTGCTCGTGATCGCTGTGATCTTCGTGATCGTTCAACTCGTCTCCGGCCGGCGTGTGGTCTGATCAGACCGCACCCTTGAACGCGGCCACAAGCCGCGCCACGCGATCAGGATCGACGGGCGCATCCACCCGCCCGTCGATCTTGATCGATGTTCCGACGATCGCACCGTCAGCGCTCGCGAACGTGCTCGCATTCGCCACTGTCAATCCGCTGCCGATGAGGATCGGTACGTCGGCAAGCGCCTCGCGCACCGAGGCGAACCTGCGCCGATCCGGTTCCGCTCCCGTCTCCACACCACTGATGATGATGCCGTCCGCGAAGCCGCGATGCCTGAGATCCTTCGCGGCCTGAATCTCATCCACACTCACCAAAGGCACCGCGTGCTTGACCATGTGGTCGGCGAAGATCAACACCTCGGGCGCGAGCGCTACGCGTTTTCGCAGCGTCTCCGCGGCCCGGCCTTCGATGATCCCCTGATCCGTCAGCATCGCTCCCGTGTGGATATTGACTCGGATGAACGCCGCCCCCGTCGCCGCCGCGACGGCCATCGCCGACGCCGCATCGTTCCGCAGCACGTTCACACCGAACGGCAGGGCGACCTCGGCCACGACTTCGACGATCACGCGCGTCAACGCCGCCACCGTCTCAGCCGGCACGCCGTCCTTGAAAAACGGCCGGTCGCCGAAGTTCTCGAACGCCATCGCGTCGCAGCCGCCGTCACGTAACGCCCGCGCGTCCCGCAGCGCCGCGTCGATCACCGCCCGCATCGAACCGCCGTGCAACGGCGCGCCAGGCAACGCGCCGACATGGACCATGCCGATGATGGCGTTTCGGCCGAAGCGCCGCGTGAAATCGTCGCGGGTGAGCATTGCGGAAAGGATGAAGCATGAAGGATGAATAGTGAAGCTGAAGTTGATGGCGATGGTTCATCCTTCGCCCTTCACTCTTCACCCTTCACCCTTCATCCTTATAATCCCCCCCGCATGTCTGATTTGAAGCTATTCAACACCCTGACCCGGGAGAAGGAGACGTTCGAGCCGCTCGTACCGGGCCAGGTGCGGATGTACTCGTGCGGACCGACCGTCTACAACCACCTCCACATCGGCAACATGCGCACGTTCGTGTGGTGCGATGTCCTCCGCCGCTACCTCGAATGGCGCGGCCTGCGGGTGACGCAGGTCATGAACGTTACCGACGTCGAGGACAAGATCATCAGGAACGCGGCCGCGGCCGGCAAGGACCTGCTGAGCTATACCGCGCCGTTCATCGAGTCGTTTCACGCCTCGCTGAAGAAGCTTCGCGTCCGTCCCGCCGACGCCTATCCTCGCGCCACCGAGTTCATCCCGCAGATGGTCACGCTCGTACAACGGCTCACCGAGCGCGGCCACACGTACGTCGCGGACGGCTCCACGTACTTCAAGGTGTCGAGCATGCCCGGCTACGGCAAGCTCTCGCGTGTCGAGATCGATCAGACCAGCAGTTACAGCCGTGTCGAATCGGACGAGTACGAGAAAGAGTCGGCACGCGACTTCGTCCTCTGGAAGGCGAAGAAGGACAACGAGCCCGCCTGGCAGACAGCGATCGGCGAAGGGCGACCCGGCTGGCACCTGGAGTGCTCGGCCATGTCGATGGACTTCCTCGGCGAGACGTTCGACATCCACACCGGCGCGGTCGATCTCATCTTCCCGCACCACGAGAATGAGATCGCTCAGAGCGAAGGCGCCACCGGCAAGCCGTTCGTCCGCTACTGGATTCATGGCGAGCACCTCAACATCGATCAGCAGAAGATGTCGAAGTCGCTCGGCAACATCTACACCGTGCCGGAGATCGAGGCCATGGGCTACGACCTCCTGGCCCTTCGTTACGCACTGTTGTCCGTGCCGTACCGGACGAAGCTCAACTTCACCACCCAGTCGCTCGACGACGCCAAGAACGCGCTGGCGCGGATCGAGTCGTTCCTCCTCCGTCTCGACGAGGTCTCGCGCTCGGCCGCGCACGACGCCAGACACTCCGACGGCGCGGCCGACCAACTGATCGGGAAGTTCCTCACCGATTTCGAAACGGCCATGGACGACGACCTCAACACCGCCGGCGCTCTCGGCGCCCTCTTCACGCTGATCCGCGAAGGCAACACGGCCCTCGACGAAGGCCGCATCCTGGCCGGAGACGCCGAGGGATTGAAGACGGCGCTGATGAAAGTGGATCCGGTGCTGGATATCTATCCGAAGCGCGATGAGAACCTCGACGCCGAGATCGAGTTGCTCATCGCCGCCCGGAACGCCGCTCGGAAAGCCCGGAACTTCGCCGAGAGCGACCGCCTCCGCGATGAGCTACTCGCACGGGGCATCCTGCTCGAAGACACGCCGGGCGGGACAAGATGGCGGCGAGCATGACCTCTGGGGATTACCCGGTTGCTGGGTTGCCAGGTTGCTGGGTTGCTTGGAACACAGCGACCATGCCTCCCAGCAACCAAGCAACCAAGCAACCCAGCAACCCAGCAACCTCATGATCGGCTACCTCGAAGGGACCCTCAAACAGCTCGATGCCACGCGCGCCCTCGTGCTCGCGGGCGGCGTCGGCTACGAGGTTCACATCTCGCTGCAGACCTACTACAGGCTCGAAGGCCAGAAGACCGTGTCGCTGCAGATTTACACGCACGTGCGCGAGGACGCCCTCTCGCTTTACGGCTTTGCAAACGGCGAAGAGAAGTTTGCCTTCGAGAAGCTGATCTCGATCTCCGGGATCGGGCCGACGCTGGCCCAGAAAATCCTTTCGGGCATCGACGCTCCCGACCTCGCCGAGGCTGTGACCAGGGGTGACGTGCGCAAGCTGTCGTCGATACCGGGTGTAGGGAAGAAGACCGCGGACCGCATCATCCTCGAGCTGCGCGACAAGCTGCTCATTCCCGAGTCCGCCCGCCAGGAGACGACTCCCTCGGCGCGGATCTCCGTCGACGACGATGTTCACTCCGCCCTCATCAACCTCGGCTATAAACCAAGAGACGCCAAGTCGGCGCTCGATATCGCCCGCAAGGAGCTCGGCAACGAAGCCGAGCTCTCCGCCTTGCTGAAGGCTGCGCTGCGCCAGCTCACGCGGTCGTGAAAGCAGTGTCTCTTTTTCTGTCATCCTGAGGCTGCCGCAGCCGCGCCTCGAATGTCGATGCTTGCACAGATCAAACGTCGCGGCGGAGGACGCCGAAGGACCCCCCAACTACAGGCCGGAAAGGGAGGGGGATTCCCCCGCGTCTGCGACACTCGCCTACCACCCTTCCCGGCAAGTAGGCAGGGGGTCCTTCGGCGTCCTCCGCCGCGACGTTTGGTTTAGGTAACCATCAACGGTGGAGGCGCGGCTCCGGCAGCCTCAGGATGACAGTGAATCGAGAGACGCCGAACCACCGTTTCAATCTCGGCGCGGCACCAAGCGTGCCCTACAGCCTGCCAACCGGGCGCGGCGATTGCTCATAGGATTCGTGATGCGCATTTCCACGTCGAAGCTCATTCGCATCCTGGCCGTCCTCGTGACCGTCTCCTTATTGACGGCCTCGGCCGCGGCGCTTGACAACAGCGGCGCGCTGCTTCTCAACCAGGCATGGCCGAAAGTCGCCTCCCGCCGCGTATCCGAGATCGGCCGCGGCATCGGCGTTGTCTTCAGCCCCGATCTTTCTGTCGCCGACAATTGCCGCTTCTACCAGTCGCTCGGCTTCGCCTGTTTTCAGGGGGCCGACTGGGTGAAAGTCCTCGACGACGTCCACCGCTACAACGTTCTCTACCCCGAGCGGCGAGTCTTCACCCTGATCCTGGAGACCCACGGCACGAACGGGAACGGCCTCAAGCTCCAGACCAGCTACGACCCCACGGCAGACCGCTCGTACATCGCCGCGGGCGCGCTGCAACAGCGCCTGGAGCCCGAGGGGATCTACTACGTCATCATCAGCGCGTGTAACTCCGGAAGGCTGTTGCGGCCGACGATCTACAACCAGATTGACCGGAACAACGGCGACAAGCTCTTCCTCCCCGCCACAAAAGGGATCATCGATGCCTCCCCCGACTTCGTAGCCTCGCGCAGCGCCGTCACGATCATCACGCCGCAATCGAGCCACATCGAGACCACGCTCGTCGGCGAGCTGCGGGAGCTCTCCCCCTCCGCGCGCCGGGGCGTCATCGAATCCGCCAGGACCCTCGGCATCGATCCTCCGAAGGAGTTCGCCGTCTCCGACATGATGGTAGAGATGCTGACACGGGATCCGGCGCTTCAACTCGCCGCGGGGAGCTACGTCGACCAGCTCAACCGCAACGCCGCCCCTGTCGACCGCAGCGAGAAGCTCTTCCGCAACTTCGTCCGCTTCGTCAACAGCGTCGCCGCGAAGCAGTACCCTCCACGCGCGAAGAAGGGAGTCGTCGCTGGGAAGGCTGCGAAGAAAAAGACCGCCGCCGGAGGCTAACGGGCCGTCGCCCGACGCCAATTTACCGTGGTTGGGCATCAAGTTACCGTCTCCGAACGGTAGATTACCCGTCCCCGAACGGTAAGTTAGCGTCGCCCTAACGGTAAGTTAGCGGGCCCCCAAGGGTAAGTTACCGTCCCCCAAACGGTAAGTTAGCGGGCCCCCAACGGTAAGTTACCGTCCCCCCAACGGCAAGTTACCGTCCCCGAACGGTAAGTTACCGTCCCTCAAACGGTAAGTTACCGTGCACCGAACGGTAAGTTAGCGTGACCCCAACGGTAAGTTAGCGTCTCCGAACGGTAACTACGCGAAAACGCCCTCTACTCCGGCCCGAAGGAAAGGCAGATCACGGAGACACCCCACTCACGCGGATCTCCAGGATTGCGGATGGTCTTGTCCGTCGACAAGTCGAGCATATTCGGCGCGCCGTTCGGCGCGGCTGTGACGTGGTAGTCGCGGTCGTTTTCCTCGGCCGAGGGAACGAATCGATCGATGACGTGCCCGTTCAGCGCGACGGTGACAGCGGCATGTGTCGCAAGCAACGCTACTGGGACGCGGAACTCGATGTGAAGCATCGTCTCGGCGGCCGAGGGGGGCAGTCTTGTCAGCGAGTGGGCTGCCATGGGACGCAGCTCCAGCGTCCCTTCACGATGGGGCGGATACCAGCCCGTCAGAAACTCCGGAGGCGTCCGCACCGGCGCCAGCCCCGCATCGAAGTAGTGGCGGCGGGCGATGTTCCAGAGGTGGTCACGCTGGCGATGAAAGACGAATCCGTCACGATCCTCGATATCGGCCTCCGCCAATACCCAGGCCCGCCGGCCGTCGGTCGAGAGGGGCATGGCGTGCTCGTCGAAGACATGGGCATACGGATAGCCAGGCAGCAGGTACTGGAAGAATGGGTCCATGTCGCGCGCGACGAAGAGCTGGTCGGCGCGCGTGTCGAGATGCTGCGCCACCGCTTCGACGGCGAGCACCGACGGCGCAACGGTGTTCCTCACGATCGCCAGCGCGGGCAGCGTCCAGAAGAAGAACAGGCCGATGAGCACCGAGCCGGCAAATGGTTCGGCGCGCGGCCAGGCCCGCGTAAGGCGGCGAATCCCATCAGCGGCCAGGACGGCGAAGAGCGGGCAGTACCCGATGGAGAAACGGTTGATGCTGTAGCGGTCGAGCATCATCCAGGCCAGGAGCGCAAAGGGACCGAAGGCCAGAGCGAGCCAACCGGTGGCACGGTCCCGTGCGGCGATCGCGCCGGCGATGGAGACGGCCACGAGGATCGAGGTGATGAAGCTGAGCGCCAGCGACTCGTACTGCTTGATGAAGAAGCGATCGAACAGTCGCCACAGCGGCGGGCGGGCCGGGCTGCGGAACGAGTCGACGCGCGTGATGTATTGGCCGTGTTCTTTCGCGGCGTCGACGTAAGGCTTGTAGCCGCCGGTGGCCGTCATCGCACCGCCGAATGCGACTCCGACGATCGCGACGCCGATGAGCGCGGCGAAGACGACGTCGCGCCAGGCAGCGCGGGCGCGATACCACGTCGCCAGTACACCCGGTGCGAGCCCGATCAGGAAGTTCTGGGGCCGGATACCGGCCGCGAGAGCGAGCAGCGCCGCGCCGATGATGTAGGGTTTGGCATCGCGGCATCCGCGAAAGAGAAAAACGACGGCGAACACGACGAGGACGATCGACGGGATGTCACTGAAGGCGCCGCCCCCGAAGAACCAGACATTCGGAAAGAAGGCGCACAGCGAGCCGGCGATCGTGGCGGTGACGAACGGAAGGCGGAGCTCCCGCGCCAGCAAGAAGATCGCCGGAAAGACGAGCATCCCGGCCACGAGGTTGATCGCCTGCAGCGCGCGGAAGTCGCTGTGGATGACGGTGCGAACGATGCGGCCGAGGGCGATGTAGACGGGGAAACCGGGCGGATGTGGGTGGTGGCTCGTCACGTCATACGAGCGCATTCCGAGACAGAAGAGCGCCTCGTCCCAGTCCCACAGAGAGCGCGACATCGCCAGAAAACGCGTCGCGGCGCAGACGAGAGCGACGAGAGCGAACGCCAGACGCTGGCGCGGCGTCAGAGCGGGGGTTGGTTGGGTGAAGTCCATGAATGGGTTGCTGAGTTGCTGGGTTGCTGGGTCTCGCGGTTGCGCGGTGTGCGTTGACGGGGATGTTGGCATTGCGGGTCATAGCGGGTTATAGCGGGTCAAGGAAGGGCAAGTATGGCACGGTGGGTGGGCGGATCAGCCGCTGGTAAGCGGGGGGCGGTGATCAGAGGACAGGTCGGCGGACAGCCGGGACAGGGTAGAAGAGAGCTAAGAAGCGCCGATCAGCGGACATCGAAGGCCGGATGTTTACAGCGCCAGGCGATGTAGCGCTCGAGGCCGACGATGACCTTCGTGGCGTCGGAGCGGGTCTGCGGCCATGACTTTCCGCAGCACTTCTTGTTGAAGGCCATCTGCTGCGCGTCGGTCGCCCAGCCGAGGTCTCGATAGAGCTTCGCGATGAGCGCCATCTGGTCCTCGGTGCGGAGCGCCCCGGCGTCAGGCCGCTTCGATCGCAACGGCCGATGAGCGGTGTTGATGAAGCCGAGCTTCGTGAAGCGCTTAAGGACGCGATTCAGCCCGGCGTTGTCGAGATCGACCGACGACGTGACGCCCGCCTCAGCCTTAAGAAGGTCGCGATACGCGTCGTCGTCGAGGCCTAGCTTCGCCTTCGCGACGTGGAGGAGTCCCTTCTGCGCGGCAGAGATCACGGTCGCTCCCCAACGCGAGGCGTGCCTAAACGACGGGACAAAGCACCAATAGAGAGGCCAGTGATGACATGAATCGAGGAGTAGGTCTTACCGGCTGCGCGGAGCTGAGCGGCCTCAGCCCAAAGCGTTTTGTACAACTGACGTGACCCTCGCGGTCCTTTGGCGTCACCGTGTCGGAGACACAACGCCGAGCGAATAGGCTTCGTTAGGCCAGCGCGCTTGAGGTAGAGACAGACGGTCGACTTTGAGAGGCCAGTGGTAGAGACGATCGCCGCGATCGTTGTCTTTCGGAGGCGAAGAGCGATCACGTCATCGCGAAGGGCGCGTCGTCTATCGACATCAGGAAGGTAGGCTTGCCACTTGCGACGCTGTGTCGCCAACGATGCATCACACCGAAGTCCCGGTGGAAGTGCGCGCGTGATAGTTTTTGTAGACACACCCAAGTGCCTCGCTATCATCTTGGCGGACCATAGTTTCTCGGTCGCGATCCGCCGGGCTATACGGCGAATGAGGTCAAAATCCTTGCCGAGACGCTGCATCTCGCGAATCTCGTTTGCGCGCGCGTGACTTCGCGCAATTCCGGCTTCACGCACGCGTTCAAACACCCACTGCTGAGATGGTGGTGGGTTGTGCGTTTTATTCAACTCAACAACCGTCGCTCGCGCCGACAGTCCACTCCCATACAGCGCGATCGCATCACGAACGACTTTCGTCGTGAACACCGGCGGGTGATTCACGATCTCGCCGGCGTCGACCAGTACTTTGTAAGCGAACGAACGGCTGCAGCCGACAGCCGCCGCAGTCTTCTCAAGCGATCCGTTTTGCCGGTATTTAATGATGACTTGGCGGCGCCGGCGTCGACCGTATTTGCGCCGGCGTTTCATCTCACCCTTCCCGGCGCAACGCCGCTGCGCCTCATCGCATCAAGGTTCTTTTGACGTCGCCGGCTTGCCTCTTTCTTCGAAAAGACGGCCTCCGAGCAGGTCTGACATCCGAGCGCAACGAATGCGTGGCCGCAGGCTTTGTGGAAGGCCTTCGGCTCGCTGCAATAGACGCAGAAGTAGGAGTTCCAGCCGGCCGGCTGGAACTGATGGACCACATATCGCGGGTCGGGCGGAAACGCTGATTGCTCTGACACGTGAACCAACCTTGGCCTATAGCTCACAGAGCCGAGAGATGAGAGTGACTGCTGACTGGACGCGCTGCTCTCTCCACCCGCGCAGATTTTTTTTAGCGAGGTCGAGGGCGCGGTCGAGGTCGAGGGCGAGGGCGAGGTCGAGGGCGAGGGCGCGGTCGAGGGCGAGGGCGAGGGCGCGGTCGAGGGCGCGGTCGAGGGCGCGGTCGAGGGCGCGGTCGAGGTCGCGGTCGCGGTCGCGGGCGCGGGCGCGGGCGCGGGCGCGGGCGATTACATCCCTTGCTGCTTCAGCCGTAGCCACGTCGACGATCTCCGGCAGCGCGCGCAATTCTGCAGCGAACGGCTGCAATTCGGAGATGGCGAGCAGCTCGATGTACGCCGGCAATGTGTCGCGCAGGGACCAGTCGCCGATCGCGTAGATGCGCGTGATCTCGATTTCGCGCGATCTCCGCGTGTTGATCAGCTTAAAGACGAGCGGCTTGAGTGCCTCGCGCTCGTCATCGCTTTCGAGGCCGTCGTTGAGCGAGCGGCAGAACGACGCGAGCACTGGCGACACGCCTGGGTCACTGTCGGAGTGTGGATTTCCGGCGGCCCAGGACTCGGCTTCCAGAAGGCAAACGCCATCCTCCCGGTCTGAGTGAGCGCCCTGGCCAAGGCGGATCTGTGCGAGCTGCTCGATGGTGAGTGGTGATTGAGGATCGGGGGACGTGGTGTTGGTGGGTTCGCTCATGATTTTCAGGCCTCCATTGCGGCGATCGCCGCCGTTTGTTCGGTAGTGTTTGAGCGGTACTTGTAGGTCTCCGCCGGCGTGAGCTCGGCGCAGACGTCGCAGACATGGTCGTTGCGGAGGAACTCCTCCAGGTCGACCCCGGCGAGACAGCGGATGCACGTGGTCATGGCTTCGGTTCCCCCTCCTTGATCGCGAGCTCGAGCTGCCCGACGATCGGGCCGACGAGCCGCTGATTGTCGTAGGCGCGGGCGTGGGTCAGGTTGGAGAGCCCGCGGCGCATGAATTGGTTCCGGACCGCTCGGCGCTCCGCGTCGCTGGTGATCCAGAAGTAGCCGAACGGCTTCGCTGTCCCAGTCCCGATCGGCACATGCCGCTCCTCGACGAGGAACTTCACGAACGCTTGAATATCCCGAGGCTCGATGCCTGTCTCCTCGGCGATCGTGTGCATCGACACGGCGGCCGCGCGTCCCTTGCAGCGCCGTATCCGCGAGAGGACCGCGACGACCTTTCGCCGCGCGGCGCTGTCACGGATGTCGAGCGATTCAGCAAGGTTCGAGGAGGTCAATGGCCGCTCCCCATCCTGCGATCCTGGCCGGCGCGCCAGTTCTCGTGACCTTGAACCCACAGGCGGCCGGCAGCGGTACAGCGGACGACTTCGTCGCCCATCGAGTAGACGATTAATCCATGCTTGGCCAGACTGATCAGATCGATCGACGCGGCGATGTCGGTCTCGACGTCGCCCGTCTGGAGTGAGATCAACGGGACGGCGATGTGATTGGAGATGCTCGCGAGGAGGATGAGCTCCCTGCCCGTTGGGATGTACCTAACCACGCTGACCTCCGCTCAGGTACTCACGTCCCGCGGGGGTTGCGGAGAGGGTGTGGCCGTCGCCCTTGAAGTTGGACGCGACGAAGGCCGCCGAGTGCAGGTTGTAGAGGATCGCGCCCAGCGCGTCTCGAGCGGGGTCGTTGGCCTCGGCGAGATCGTCGCCCAGGACGTACCGGCCGATCTCCGTCGTCTCCGCGATCTTGGCCAGGATGCGGCGCTCGCCGACGAAGAGCTCGTAGCGCGCGGCTGTCATCTGAGAGCAGTGGCAATCGAAGCACGCTCCGGCGCCGGCCTCGCCGTGGCGTGCACGGTGCCGGGTCTTACTGCATTTGCACTCGCAGAAGGTCTTCATCGCTTCTTCTTCTCGTTTTGGCTGCTCATCAGGACCGGGGCGCCACCCCCAAGGTCGATCCCGGCGCCATCCGCGCTTTTTGGCTCTGACTATTTCAGCAACTCCACTCCGCTCGGGTTAGGGCGGATTTTGTGAGATGGAACGGCAGGCGCCGGGATTTCGCTTTTCTATCGTTCGCTATGGCCTCCTTTGGTCAATCTGCTCATCGACGTGCAGACCGGCGTCGCCGCCGGGAGAGTGGTTTAGGGTTCAGCCGCCGGAGCCGCGGGCGGCGTTCCGCTTCCGCTGGTGTCGCCGGTGCCGGCGGCCGGAGGGGCCGCTGGTGCGGGTGCGATGGCGGCCACGTCAACGCTGATGCTGTCGATCTCGTCGGAGATCTTCTGTAGGCGCGGATCGTCGGCCGTGGCCGGGTGTGCGTCGACCGTGGCCTGCAGCGCGGTGAGGCGAGCGATGACGCCGTCGGAACGCGTCCTCGCATCGTGGATGGCGGTGGTGAGATTCTCCACCTTGGTTTCGACCGAGTCGAGTTGGTCAGTCATGTGTTGGAGTGCTCCTTTCATGCTGTTGGTGATGGCGAGAGTGAGTGGACGTACAACGTGCTCGTCGATGAGCTTTTTGATCACTGGTTACCTCTTCTTATTAGTGCGGCGGCGCTCGGCGTAGATGCGCACCGCGTCGAGCTTCGGTTTGACGCTGTAGCTGACCTTGGTTGCGCCATAGGTGAAGCCGAACCTCTCGTGCAGCTTCGTGGGAATCTTCGGCAGGTCGCGTTTCGAGACGTGCTCGGTCACCTTCACGAGGCTCTTCCAGACATCTGATCTCTTGAGGCGCTTGATGACGTCTTCCTCGTCGACGTCGAACGCGACGGCCAGGCCGCCCCCGGTCCCGACGATCTCGATGTAGTTAAGATCCTCGGGTTGCCCGTGCTTCGCGGCGAACGTGTCCAGCGCTAGCTGCAGCGTGTTCTCGGTGGTGGCCAGTTCCTCGAGGCGCTTGGCGTACCTCTGATCGATCGCCGTCTTCTGCTGATTGATATCGAGCTGCAGAGCCTCGCGCTCGAGCCTGGCCGAGCCGAGATCGAGCCCGAAGCGGTCCGCCTCATCGCAGCCCGTAATCTCGATTGCCGGCTTTGCCGGCGCCGCTACTGCCTTCTTTCCCGTCGTCTTCTTCACGTTCCCTCCCTTTCGTTCCCCGGATGGCAATTGCCTCCGTTGTGCTGCGGCCACACGGCCCGCTCCCCGGTCCGCTTGCCTCCCCACCCTTCCCCCTGCCGCCCCTCCCCACCGCAGCACAGCGCAGACAACCTCCGCTCTGCGCCGCGACCCCTCTCCGGCCGCGGCGCAGACGCAGGTAGCCGCTCAGGCCTCCGCGGTCGCCGCGTCGATGATTGCCTCGCGCTTCACATCAGTGAGGGCGCCCCCGCTGCGCAGGTATTCGACGAGCTCGCGCCTGCGCTTCTCGAGGGCCAGCACGTTCACCCCGTCCGTGATCGCAACGATCGAGACGTCATCGAGCTTGGCGGACATCTCCATCACCAGGAGAGCGTCGTCGCGGTGGTCCGGAGCGACGTCGTCGATCGCCATGGCCAGAATCGCCAGCGACCTCCGCTCTGTTGCCGAGAATTCAGTGATTCGCATCGCCATTCGCTGCCCCCTACCGTCCCTTGCGCGACGAGTCCTGCACCCCTCCGGAGGGAGGGCGCATCACCAGCAGCAGGACGTTGGTTGTTGGATCGTTCGGCATGTTCGGGACAGCCACGATCGTCGCGCCGGCGCGCTGGTCGATCGGGAGCTGATTGAGCTCCGTCTCCGCGGTCTCGATCGCCGAGAAGGTCTGAAGGGAAACGGTGTGCTCGTGACAGGCGTCGCCGACCGGCACCGATACGCTCGGTGCGCCGGTCACTAGAATCCTGTATGCGACGACCACGTGCGGGCCGGGAACCCGGAACGACGTAACGCGGGCCGACTCCTGCTGGAGAGAGCTGAGCGTCGAGATGAAGGCGCTGGCATCTGCTGTCGACTCGAAGGCCGAGATCGAGTAGACGCCGAGCGTGTTGCAGCCGACGATGCACCATTCGTCGGGAAGACACTGCGCGTGGGCAGAGGGGATGACGAAGGCCGCGATCGCGGCGAAGAGGACGATAACGAGTGACCGTTTCATGGGGTTAGCTCCTTCCCGACGCGGCAGGCGCGTCGAACATGGGCTCAGTGGTTTGTGGGGCCGGCGGAATCACCTCGAGCACGCGCTCGAGGCTCCGGACGGCATAGGGCTCGCCGTCGACCCGGCGGAAGACGGTTTCGAGGAACTCAGCACGGATGACCGTGCCCTTGGTGATGGGCTGGCCTTTGTCCAGAAAGGCGTGGTCATGAACGGCAACCTTGAACTGATGGTCGTCCACGGAGAGCGTCCAGAACGTGCGGCCCTCGAGGGCCACGATGATCAGGCGCGCCGACATCTCGACCATATGCTCGCGAGTGATGACCTCATCCTCGGCCGGGGCGGTGTCGTCCGATCGCCGGTCTTCGCTCTCCGGGCGCACCAGCCTCATTTGCGGCCGTTGGCGCTGCAGCTCGGCGATGAAGGTGTTCGCCGCGTCGAGCTGCTCGAAGAGCTGGCCGCGCTCCCCCTCCCATTGCACTCCCCTCTCTTCCCAGGCGCGGATCTGCGAGGAGTGCTCGGTGACGAGGGCCTGCAGCTCCTCCTGCGCGGACGCGTGACGGCGCGCCAACTCGTCGCGCGCGATCGTCATGTCGCGGAGCGCGGCCAGCGTTTCATCGCGGATGGCGACCCACGCGGCCATCTCTCCGATCGGGACGTAGCCGGCCATCGCCAGGACGCGCTCAAACACGGTCGCCTCCTTTCCGCCGGCGGGAGATCCGGTCGAGGACGGCGTTGGCGACCGTGATGTCGACGATGAACTCCTCGCTCTTCTCGCCGAACCGGGCCCGGAAGATGGTCACCTCGGCATAGATCGGGTGCGGAAGTTGGCTGATGGCCGACACGCCTTGCTTCTCGCCGTCGCGATAGCGGATCTCGACGTCGGCCGGCAGGAACTCGGTCTCGTCGAACGGGATCACGACCGCGGCGATCGGCTTGGCGATCGCGTGACGACCAGGGAGTTGCCTAGCGGAGGGCATCATACGAACGACGCTCCCTTCACATAGGCAAGCGCCTCGAGCACTTGCTTGCGCGATGGAGAGGTCGTATCGAAGTTGATCTTCGCGACCTCCAGCACGCACTTGACCGTGCGGAACGTGCCCTCGCGCTTGGCGGCAGCGAGAAGCACGTCGAGCGACGCATCGACCGCGTCTTTGTCCACGATCTGCGAGGCGATGAGCCTCACGTCCGCCGCCTTCGTCTTCTCCGAATCGAAGTGGACGCGGGCAATGACGCGCGAGGTGTACTGGGCGTGTGCGGCCGCGGCGCTCTCGGCGCGCTCGTAGACCTCTTCGTTGCCGCTGAGAACCAGAGGGCACTGCGCCTGGTCTGCGATGCAGCGCAGCTCGTCGACGCGCTTCAAATCGACCTTCTGCGCCTCGTCGACGAAGATCGTCGGCCGGTTGCGCCGCACGAGCATCTTCACGACCTCGCGCGTCGGCAGCGCGCGCTTGGTCACGCCCCCCAATCGATAGACCAGCTCCATGCGCAGCGTCCAGGGAGCGCTGAGCTCGTCGGTTGCCGAGATGTAGACCGAGTTCCGCTCGGCGCGGAGATGAGCCAGAGTGCTCGTCTTTCCGAAGCCGGCGGCCGTGGAGATGATGGCGATCATCCCCGTCTTCTCGGCGATCAGCACCGCGCGCTCGATCTCTCGCGCCACGCTCGTCCTGACGAACGGGAGCTTGCCGCCGATGGCCAGGCGCTGCTCTTCGTCCTCCAGATAGACGGCGATCCTGCGCGCCAGCTCGCCCTCGTCGGCGCCGTACTTGTTGCGCAGGAAATTGCCTACGGATGAGGCGCTGAGGGTCGCCCCGGTTCGCTTTGAAATGTTTGCCGCAAGCTCGGCTTCGCTGTACCCTCTTGCATCCTTGTGGTCTGCGAGCCGTCGACGCACCTGTTCGATGGCCGCCGGTTCGAGTGGCGCCTCTCCGGTTCTGGCCGGCGAGGCGCTTTCGTTTCCTGGTGACTTGAAAGCCGCGATCGTCATTTGGTTAACCCCTCCTTCACTGGCGGCGCTTGAGCCTCAGCTCGCGCCGAAAACGATTTCGTAGTGTTCGAAGCACATGTCCCTGTCGAAGTCCCCACGGCCGGGGCAGTCGAGGTCGTAGACGCACATCCCCGCTTCGTCCCTTGTCCTCTTGAGCTCGCGCAGCGCGGCCGCGCTCAGCTCCTCGGTCACGTACTGGCGCTCCTCGGCGGTCTCTTCGCTGCCGGGCCCCGCGTCGTGGATGAAGAGCGAGGACTCGCGCGCATGGCGCTCTCTGAGGAGGTCCGTATCGACAAACTGGGCGGGATCGTTGGGCTGGCTGGCGAGCGCGAGGTCGGCAGCGGAGAGACCGAATGGATTGGCGAGGCGTTCTTCGGCCGCGGCGATCTGCCTGGCCAGCGGAGAGAGATGCCCATCGACGACCGTGATGACGCTGCCCTCGGCGCCGGCGACAGCCATCATCGGCGCTGGCACCTGGCCCTCTTCGCGCAGCGCGACGAGCTTCCGATACTCCTCGGCGTCGACGTCCGTGAGACGGCCGCGCATCTTCGGATGCATCGCCTCCCACTCGCTCTTGACCTCGTTCCAGAAGGCGTTGCGCCCGGCGATCGCCGCGGCCACCTGGGGCGATCGCCCCTTCGGCGCCGCGGCCGAGCTGCTCACGTCCGTCGCGACACCGATGAAGCGCCCCATGGCGTCGCACACGACGACGATCTCGGGCTTAGCTTCGTGGTACCGGATGACGACCTTCTGCAGCAGGTACCGCGCGTGCGCCGCCGGCTCCAGGCGATAGGTGCGCTTGTGGAACTGGATCCCGTTCCGCCCGACCTGCGCGCCGACCTTCTCGTGCCAGAAAGCCACAGCCAGGGCCGCCGGATCCGGATCCTGCCGCGCGAGGCGGATCGACTGGTCGGCGAAGACCTCGTTCGGAGAGCGGCCGTCCATGCCCGCGCCGCGGTGCGGCCTGGCGTTGTACTCCTCGACGTCGCGCTCGATCGCTGAGCGGAACTCGCTGAGCGTCGGCAGCTCGGCCGGATGCTTGCGCAGGTACTCGGCGCGGTCACTCCTCTGCCCCAGCGCGCCCCGGTACGACTCGAACTCCGGATAGAGCTGAACCCCGAGCGTGTTGAACCAGCGCTCGACTCCCTTACCTTGCGGCTCGCCCGGAATCGAGAAGATCGCTTCCACACCGAAGGGACCGACCACGCGGTTCACTGACTCGGGGTCGAACCCCGCGCACTCCTCGATCTTGGCCGTGCGCCGGCCGACCTCGTAATGCTTCCAGCCCCACTTGCCGAGGCCCCTCACGTAGTCGGCGCCGTTGTCGATGTGGCAGTAGCGGTTGAGGCCGTGCTTCAGCCACACCCGGTGGAGCGAGTCGAGGATGTGCCGGCTGTTCGGCGCGTCGACGTACAGCTCGACGTCGAGCACCTTCCGCGAGCGCACGTCGTACCAGACCGTGATCCACGGGAAGTGCGAGACCTCGCAGAACGGCATCTCGCAGTTCACCGGCACGTCGGCCTGGTGATGATCGCTCTCGATCATCTCCATCACCTGGAGCGACTCGTAGTCGCCGATGACGAAGGGGCGGATTTGTTTGTGACGTTTCTCTGGGTAGCGGTACAGCTCGACCAGGCCCGGAGCCAGCCCCGAGAGGTGGTTGTAGATGGCCCGGTAGTGCGGCATCTCCCACCCACGGGTGCGCGCTTCCTTTTCCAGCAGGCGATAGCACTGGGCGATCGTCCGCCGCGGGTACCGCAGGTACAGCGCCTCGGCGCGGAGCTTGATCTCCTCGGAGAATCGCACCCGGCCGCGCAGATGCGAGCCGTTCCGCCCGTCGACCAGGCCGTCGCGGCCTTGTTCTCTGTACGCGGTCGTCCAGCGCTTGAGCGAGCGCGTCGAGATCGAAAGCGCGTGGTCGCCGCCGTCCGGCAACTCGACGCGGAACGTCTCCCGATTCGCGTCGACGAAGCCTTGCTGCTGGCTCACCGAGCGGCGGCCGCCGGCCAGGAAGGAGCGCCAGGCCACCACGGCCTTCTCGCGCGCGATCGTCCGGGCCCGAACGCGCACGTCGGCCCGCGCGAACTTCTCCTGGCGCTGCTCGATCGTCGCCTTCGCTGTGATCGAGGCCACGATCTCAGGATGGCTTTGAAGGTAGCGGGCCAGCGCGTCGTCTGGCAGAGAGTAAGGGTCGATGAGAATGGCGTCGGGGTTTCTCCCGATCACCTCGCGGTTGGTAATGCGGAGCGATGTCCCCAGGTTAGCGGTGCGGCGTACTGAGCGAGGATGAAGCCCGAGCAGCGAGGCCACTACCGACACCGGCAGCGGCGGGATCTCGGTGGCGGGATGCGCGAGGGCCGTCACGATTGCTCGCTCCCGCCCTCGACCATGCGCATGTTGATGGCCCGGTCCGTGTTCGGGCAGAGCGCCCAGTATCTGAAGAGAAGATTGCCGATCTGGATCGGCCGGGAGCGTTGGAAGAACTCGAGAGACTTGTGATCCTCGCCGCAGCGAGCGCAATGAGAGACGTCGATCGTGATCCGACCGGTCGTCATCGCGCGGCCTCCAACACCATCGCCGGAAAGCAGCGCGGGCAGAGGTCACGATTGCGGCCGACGTTCTTGCCGCACGCGCGGCACATGAACGCGTCGCACGTCTTCTTGCCCGTCTTCTTCGAAGGGCCGTCGCAGAGCAGGCCATCGCCGGCGTGGACGCTGCGTTTACAGAATGAGCACTTGCGCGAGCGGCCGCGGTTGCAGAGGATGACGGCGAACTGCGGCGCGTCGTCTTCGATGCGCGTCCACTCCACGCCGCTCTCGAAGGTCACTGACCCGCCCATCCCGAGCGCCAGGACTTCCTCACCATTCGCGCGCAGTGGGGAGTCGGGCGGAAGCGCATCGATCGACTTGCGGACTTTGGCCTCCGTCACCTGGCGGAAGTCGGAGCCGGCGAGGTAGCGGAAGGCCTTCATTGCGCGGCCTCCTCCAAGGGAGGGTTTGCGACGGGGCAGTTCTTGATGCGGTGAGAGCCTCCGGTGAAGTCGAGGTTGCGGTCGTCGGGTTGGTGGTAACCGCACACATGGTGATGGACGCCGTCGATCACAAAACAGAACAGCGCCGGCGGTGGCGCACCACGAAGTCGGTGACGGTCGACGTTTTCGCAGCGGGGACCGATCCCCGGCCCGAGTTTTACTTTGCGAGTTGGCAAGCCTGAGCGTGCCGGTAGCTGCTTTGGTTTCGCCGACGTTGCAGGTTCGTCCTGTCCGAAAATGTCTTCGGGGCGCAGAACGGTGCGCGAACCTTCGAGCGCAAGAAACTTGTTGACGATGAGGCTGATCACGAATCGCTCTCCGCGAGTGAACTGCTCACGAAGGAAAGAAGGCTCCAGTAACCGCATCGCCTGATCTACCAGGGCGGTCACCTCGCTGTTGCTCTGAGGCGAAGGATCTGCGGGCCGCCCCGCCCCGGAAGCCGGGCGAAAGGCGCCGACCACTCGCGACAAGCCAAGAAGACATAGCGCCGCTAACGACGATCCCATCTGGCGGCGCATCACGCGAGCTCCCGTTCGAGATCGGACAGGGCGATCCACCCCAGTGCTAGGCGCTGTCGCCGATCCAGTCTGCGCAGGACGCTCTTGTCGACGGAAAGTACCCTCGAAAGAGAGTCGAGGACACGATTGCTGGCGCCTGGGCGCTTCGCTCGTTCGAGGTCGGATAAGTAGGCCGGCGAGATCCCTGCTTTCGCGGCGGTCTGCCGGACGCTCAGCTTCGTCTTGGTCCGAAGTGACCTGAGCGCACTCGCAAGCGGGTAAGTTTGCGGGTCAAGTGCTCCTGCTATACGTAGCATGTCAGCTACTGTAAGCCGCCAGTGGCCGCAAGTCAACCCCTAAAATAGCTCACTTGCTACTTGCGCACAGGCAACGTCGGCCTCATACTTGCCCGGTGTAAGCTGATATATGCTGACAGCCCACATGACGCGAGTAACCGTCGACGACGCAGGAATCCGTGCGATGCGGATCGCGCTCAAACTGACGCAGAGACAAGTCGCCACGCTGGCCGGGGTAGCTGAGAGCACCGTCAAACGCACCGAGAAGAGAGGGCGCGGGCACAACTTCGTTCGGATTAAGAAGGTTCTCGACGAAGCGGAGAAGAAGGGGGCTCCCCGGGCGGCAGTCGAACACATCGCGATAGAGATCGACGGTTCGCCGTCTGACTTAGTGCGCGAGTTCCAGGCGCTCCTCGACGGCATGCAGACGGTCGAACAGCAGTGGGCCGCGGTGCGGGCGTTCGCGCTGACGGCCGGGAGCGTGGCGGAAGCGCGACTCCGCAGGGGAACAACCGGAGATGACAAATAGCCCGATCGATGCGGCACTCTCCACGCTGCTCGCTTGCGGGCTGGAGGGCATCATCAATAAAGAGGCGGCCGCGAGTTTGGCGGTCGCTGACGATCAGCTTGCGGAATCGACCGCCAGCGAGATCCTCAGCCTCGATACTAGGGCGATTGATGCATTCGAAGTTGGCCCGGAGCTGAAGAGACCCGCGGTCGCATGGAAGCTACTCGACTCTCTCGACGCTGAACGGTACCACTGGAATCCAGAAAGACTCCTGGCCGTGGCCAAGCTCGCCTATGTAATCGCGTCCTCCCGACCGAGCAGCGCCATGCTTGAGTTCATCGCTCTCAAAGAGCAGGCGACGGCACTCAAACTGTTGTTTCGTTTTGATGACGCTCACCGGACGCTCGACCGGGCGGCTATCGTGGCCCGTCGCACATCGTCATCGGTCGTCAACCTTGCAATTGTCGATTACGCCCGCGCCGGCGTGTGCTGCGACGCGCAACAGCGCCAAGACGCGCTCATCTTGCTTCATCGTGCGCAAGCCGTGTTTCGGTCTACTGGCGAGGATCGCCGGCTCGAGCAAAGCAAGAGCCTGGAGGCGACGATCCTCTTCGGCCTCGGTCGCTACGAGGACGCTTGCGTGATCTATGAGGCGGCGCTCTCATCTGCGGTCGCGAGGAACGACAATCAGCGAATGGCAATGGAGGTCGGCAACATCGGCCACTGCTGCATGATGCTAAGAGAAACGGAAGCCGCGAGAGGTTACCTCTCCATGGCGGCAGAGATGTATGCCGCAGAAGGAATGGGAATAGGTCAAGCGACTGCGTTGCGTGCGCTTGGCCGCCTCACGATACGGGAAGCCGGCGCCGATGAGGAGGAAGAGATCCTTCAGGCTTCAACTATATTCGAGCGTCTCGGCTTGATTGGGCAATGGTGCCTAACGCGACTCGCACTCGCGGAAGAGTTGCTTGAATTTGCCCCAGATGCCGACGTCGATGTGATTTGCCAGGAGGCGCTGAATCGCGCCGTCGATGCGCGGATAGGTGTGATCACGGCGAGTGCGTTGGCGCTCCTGAGCCACGCAGCGAAACAGCGCGACGTGACTCCGGATTTTGTGCGCGAGGTGTCGTGCTGCATTGATCCATCAGCAATCACTGCGAGCGCAAATGAGCGCTGACAGGGAGGGAGGAGCGGCCGCCGCGGCCGCCGCTCCTCCCTGTGGCAGTTACGGATGTGGGTATTGCGGATCGTCCATCGGCGACGGAAGCAACTTCTTCACGAGGTGAATCAGTTGTGCCAGTACGCCGCCGGGCGATCCAGCGTCCCGACGAGGTGCCGCGATCGCGGCGTTTGTGGAGAGGAAAACGACGAGTAGAATTGCGGAAATACGGCCCTTGGTCCTTGATGACATGAACGCCTCCTGTTGTCGGCTTCGGCGGCATTGCCGAGCCGGTATCGTTATAGACACTGAAGGCGCCTTCAGCTAGGAGAGGATTTGGGCGGCCGTTCCCCTACCCTCGGGAAGCAGGAAAGATGAAAAGGAGTGCCAGAATGATCAAACGAGTCATGGCTTTGGGGTTCCTCACCGCGGCTGCGGCATCCTTCGCTTTCGCGGCGGCCCCGCAACCTACCTGGGAGAAGGAGCCGGCTGAGGTACGCGGTGTGCCTTTCGGCGCGAGTGAGGCTCTCGTTAAAAAGACTCTACGGATCGGATGCGTATCTATCGGAGAGGACCGGGAGTGCGTACAGCGCTTCAAAATTGGGGACATCCGGGTCGTGGGTGGGTTCGACGTCACCGATGATCGGATGCACACCGTGACGTTCCTTTTCGACTCGCCCAACTTTGAGGCGATGAAGGCTGTACTTATCGAGAAATATGGCCCTCCTACCGAACAGCACTCGGAGCCATTTCAGACGAAGAGTGGCGCGACCTACGACAACACGGTGCTCACCTGGGTCGGCGTCGAGGTTCGTGTTGACGCGCGAAAGTTCGGATCGAGTCTCGATAGCTCGCGCGTTGAATTCAATACGTCTGAGTGGCTCCGCAAACTCGCCGACAGAGATGCGATGAAAGCGAAGAAGGCAGCGACGGATTTTTGAAAGGTCACATGAGATCCTTGGTTACGACAGCAACGCTCGCTCTCGCGTTGATCGGCTGCGCTACGGCCTACCAATCGAAGGGACCCACCGGAGGGTATTCGGATACGAAGTTAGGTCCGCGGACCTATCAGATTCGCTTTCAGGGGAATGGGTTCACGGTGAACGACAGGGTTTCGGTCTTCATGCTCCGACGAGCTGCAGAGATCACGCTCGAAAACGGGTTTCGCTACTTCGTGCTGACCGCGCAGCAAACGCAAACATCTCATTCCTACGGCGGTGGCGGCATCAGCGCGAACTTTGCGAATCAGTCTTCCATTGTCCGTTTTCTGGATGATGCGAGTGGCGATGCCGCTGCGGCCGATGCGGTAACCGTCGTTAAGGAAACCGACGCCGAAGCGAGGGGCGCGCTCACGGAGAAGGCACGCGCTGCGCTTGCCAAATTGGGGGCGCCGTCGAAGTGAACCCGCCCTGAAATCGCTACAGCCGCCTCTACCGTTTACAATTCGCGATCGTGGCTGGATCTCCGGAAGAAAGCGGCGGGAGCGGGAGAGATCGGTGGCGCACGGCGGGAGAGATCGCCCGTGAGCTGAAGGTCACCGAGGAGACCGTCGTCGGTTGGTACGACGCCGGCGAGCTCCGGGCCGTCAATCTTTCGCTCGGCAAGCGAAAGCGACTACTCCGCATCAAACAGAGCTGGGTCGACCAGTTCCTCTCCAAACGCGGGATGGCATAGAAAAATAATCGCGATGGTCGCGATGGTCGCGATGGTCGCGATGGTTCCCTGGTAATCCCGCCGATCCGAGCCTACCTTGCCCGCAACAGCAGCCTGAGCGGTCCGGCTGCAACTCACAAAACGATGAAGGCGCGCGGGCGCGCGCCGACGAACTGGGCGGGAGGGTGTGATGGGGAAGAGGTTCTTCGGGCTCGCGTGCTTTCTCTTTGTTCTGACGGCTTGTCCTGATGCGGCGCTGGCGGCGACGCGGTACCTGACGCCGCTCCCGAATGCCAGTGCGCCGGCGACCCTGAAGCTGGCGATCGCTGGCGGGGACAACTGGGCAACGGACCTCGGTCTCAGCTCGCTTCCCGGCGCGACGGATCCGGCCGGCGTGGCCCTCAGTCCGTGTCAGCAGGGGACGCTCAGCATCGTCCCGCACGGCTCGCGCTATATCGAGGACTCGACGCGGACCATCTTCTGCGGCGGCCAGGACCAGTACTACCTGATCGACGTGCCGGCGGGAACGCACGGCTTCACGATGCTGAGCTTCACGGCGGGACAGTCGCATACGAGTTTCAAGATGCCGGCGCTCGGTGCTGTCGTGCCAGGGGCGCCGCAGACCTTCGACGAGGCGCTGACGAACACGACGACCAACACGGTCTACGTGCTCTGCGGCTTCCCCGGGAGCGAAGGTGCTCTCAACGTCGACGTCTACGGCCAGGACGGCGAGCTGCTCACCAAGGCCGGCCCTGAGTTCATCAACTGCAACGCACCGATCACTCTGTATCCGCTGAAGACGAAGTTTCAGAGTGGGTACGTCGTGGTCTCGAACGCGAGCTTCGGAGCGCCCGGCTTTGGGGCGACGATCTACGGGGCGGTCGTGAACTCGACGGCCGGCAACGGCAACGCCCGCATCTATCCATTCGGCGATTCCGCTCCCTGAAGGGAGCTCCTACACATCGCCGGAGAAAGCTGCGCGGGATCCCGCGTAGCTCCTCTTGCGGCGCCATCCAACGCAACGAAGGAGGGGTCATGAACAAGAAGTGGTACCTGAGCAAGTCCGTGTGGATCCACGGCCTGCAGACCGCCGGAGGTCTGCTGGTTCTCATCGCGCCCAATCTTCCAGCCTCATGGACGGCTGCGGGCTGGGTCGCGACCGCGAGCGGCGCGATCGCGCTGGGCTTGCGCCTGATCACCGGCACGCCGATCGCCGGCTCGCCGGCCGACACGGCCAGCGCCGGGTAGGTGTTGCCTCGCACACATCCGGCCGCGCGGGAGCCCGGCCGGATGAGCGGGAGGCAACACATGAAGAAACTCGCATCAGTCATTTTCGGAGTCGCGCTCATCATGGCGATGAGCTCCATCCTCGGTTGCGCCGGCGGTAAAGCTCCGGCGGTCGGTCCACAAGCGCATGCCGCCATCGATAGCGCCCGCGGGATCGGGCGTTTCGCGATCGAGGCCTATCTCAGCAGCAAGGGCGTGCCGCCGGCTGTGACGGCGGGAGCGCTCAAGGTGCTGGACGACAGCGTCATCGACCCGGCCCTCAACGGCGGAAAATTCAGCCTGGTAATCGACCCCGTCGCATGGGCGCCTGTACGCGCAAAGATGGTGGCCGACGGCGCAAAGGCTCTGACAGGAATCAAGTCGAACGGCGTCGTCATGGTCGATCAGGCCACGGCAGAACTGTTCGTCGGGCAGCTCGTCGACGGGATTGCGGAAGTGGTGAAGTCCGAGACGACATCCGCGCCGGCGACATCGCCCGCGCCTCCGGTGCCGACTACGACCGAGCCTCCGACGTCGACGGCTCCTCCGAGCTCGACCGCGCCGGCCGCCACACAGACGTAAATGGTCATCACTCTTCACGCCGCCGCTGCCGCGGTGCTTCTCCGCTCAAACGCGCGTCACGGCCTTGGACAAGCCGTGGACTGGCGAGTGGGTGGGAGCGCGCGTGGGGAGCGTCGAGTCGCCTGCGGCAGCGCGGCGTGAGGGCTTTTCGCATGAGACGGCTCGCCCGATGTTTCGGTGTCGCCTTCACCGCGGCGCTCGAAGGATGGTGGGTCTTCGATCTCCCGTTCTGGAAAGCCTTTTGGCGTGACCTGGGCGAGGAGCTCAAGGAAGAAAAGAGTGCCGCGCGTGCGGCATGAGCAGCAGAGAACGAGCGGAACAATGACGCGACCACTTCAGACCTACAACGTGCGACGCATCGGCCAGGTCATCGACCAGGCCGTCACCACGTTCCAAAACTCTGACGCCGTCGTCCGCCGCCTCGTTCTCTGCGCTCTTGCGGCATGCGCGTTCCCGGCCGGTGCCGTGGTGATGCTTTGCAGAAGCTGCTGAGAGAGGGAGAGATGGCGATGCCGGAATGGCTGACTCAGACGCTTACTGTCGCCGCGCTCGGCGTTGTGGGCTGGTTCATGCGCAGCCTGCGCAACGACATCGACAGGATCAAGTACCAACTGGCCCGCAATTACGTCACGCACCGGCAACTGCGCGGGCTGCGGACCGACCTGCGCAACACCATCGCGTCGATCAACCACCTGCAGGTCGCTCTGGCGCAGCAGTTCAAATTCAAGCCATTCATCGTCACGCCGGATCCGGCCAGTGAGTACGACCAGGGCGAGGAGATCGAGCACGATGGCGAGTAACCCTCACGTGACGCTCATCAACGGCGACAGCCGCCGCGTGCTCGATCGCATCGACGACGAGTATGTCGACGCGGTCGTCACCGATCCTCCCTACGAGATCGGTTTCAACAATGCCAGGTGGGACTCCACGGGCGTGGCGATGTCGAAGGATCTATGGGCGAACGTTCTGCGCGTGACGCGGCCTGGCGCGTACCTACTGGCCTTCGGAGCGACGCGCACGTTCCACCGGCTCACGAGCGCGATCGAAGACGCGGGCTTCGAGATTCAGGACTGCCTGGTCTGGCTATACAGCAACGGATTCCCCAAGCACCGCTCGCGACTCAAGCCCGCGTGGGAGCCGATCGTGCTGGCCAGGAAGCGCGCGCCGAACGCCACAGTGCTGAACATCGAAGAGTGCCGCGTGAACGGCCGCTGGCCGGCGAACGTACTCTTCGATGAGGCCGCGGCCGAGCTCTTGGACGATCTATACCCGCGCCGCGGCGAGCCGATCTCCCGCATGTACTACGTCGCTAAGCCGACGTCGCAGGAGCGCGACCTGGGGCTGGAAGGTCACGGCTTCAAACGCCGGCAGATCAACCTTCTGGCAGGCCTCCGTAAGCCGACGCGGCCGCGCTTCAACATTCATCCGACCGTCAAGCCGATCACGCTGATGCGGCACCTCGTTGCTCTGGTCACCCCGGACGAAGGTCGCGTGCTGGACCCGTTCACGGGAAGCGGGACGACCGGTTGCGCGGCCGTGATCGAGGGGCGCTCGTTCGTCGGCATCGAGCGCGAGCATCAGTCATACCGGTTCGCGCACGCGCGGATCGAGTACTGGAAGGAGCACCGGGCGGCGTGAAGAAAACGCTCGCTCGCAAGCCTCGGATCGCCGCGAAGAAGAAAGCGGCGCCGGCGAAGGTGCGCGGTAATCCTGGCGGACCGCCGAAACGCGGCCGTCCGCATCACGGCACCGTGGACAGCTCGCCCGATCTGCGCGCGATCGTGAAGGAGCTCTATTACGCGCATCCCGAGTGGTCGATCGAGCAGAAGCTCTCCTGGATCCACGACTCGCATCCGGAGTTCCGCACGTTGAGCTGGTCGGCCCTGCAGCGCTGGTACGACAAGTTCGAGCGCCACATTGTCGAGCAGGACACGATGCTGAGTCTGGCGCGGGCGCTCAAGGCCAGCACCGAAGAGGACGGCCTGATGCTCACCTCGATCGTCGGCGAGCTGGCGCAGACCAAGGTCTACGAATCGTTCCTGAGCGAGGAGCCTCTCACCAAAGACGACCAGGTCAAGATCATGATGCAGTCGCGCCTCAACTCCTCGGCCGCCTCGCGCGAGCGAGCCCGCCGCTCTGTTGAAAAGGACATCCGCCGCGGCGCGCAGCGCGTGAAAGACGACCTGCGCAAGATCCTCAAGGGGCATCCGGACCTCGCCGAGCGCCTGGCGAAGATCGTCGACGCGCGCACGAATGAAATCGTCGAGGAGGCGACGCGCCGATGAACGACGTCGCCCGCGATCTCATCGATGACATCCTCGACCGGCCGGTCGCGAAGCGCCGCAACGCGGAGGCGAAGAGGCCGCGGCGATCGCTCGAGCGGTTCCTCCAGGAGGAGATCCATACGGACTCGGGTCTCTTTTCATTCACCGGTCACGAGCCTCTGCTCTTCATCGTGCGTCTCATCGAGCGGCTAATCGTCGAGCGGGTGTGCGACGCGCGCGTTGCCATCGTCAAGGCCGAGCAGATCGGGTTCTCGACCCTGGCGATCGGCGTCGCGCTCTGGGCGGTAGCGGAGCTCGGTTACAACGTCGGCTACTTCTTCCCGGACGACAAGATGGCCTCGGAGTTCGGGGCGGCGCGGTTCAATCCGACGATCGAGCGCTCGCTGTTTCTGGCCGGCCGGATGAAAGACGCCGGCGTCGACCGCGGCGTGCTCAAAGAGCTCGGCGACGGGAAGTATCTCTACCTCAAGGGCCTGGGCACCCTCAAGGGCGCGATCGCCAATCCGCAGGATCTCCAGCTCCTCGACGAGTTCGACAAGATCCCGGCCAATGTCGCACGCTGGACCAAGGGGCGCATGACGCATTCGAAGCTGCGCCTGGCGATCCGCTTCTCCGCGCCCTACGCGGACGGCGCCGGGATCCACAAGAGCTTCGACGACGGTTCGCAGCGACGGCTGCTGATCAAGTGCCTGGCCTGCGGCCGCGGCGACATCTGCCTCGAGGAGTCATTCCCCGAGTGCATGCGTCAGTTCAACGGCACGTGGGTGCGTGTCTGTCCGGACTGTCACAAGAAGCTCGACATCGCCGGCAACTCCGAGTGGGTCGCGACGCATCCGCAGCGGGAAAAGGACGGCGAGTTCTCGTTCCGAGTCTCGGCGCTTTCGATGGGGGCGATCGACGCGAACCTCATCATGCACGACTACCTCAAGGCCGTAGAGACCGGGGATCCGGATGAGATGGCGATCTTCGACCGCTCCAAGCGCGCCTTTCCGAACGCCGGCGCGATGCAGCCGATCACGGACGTCGAGCTGCGCAAGATGGAGCGCGACTACGTGCTCAAGCTGCAGGCCGCCTCGCATCCGGTCTTCTTCGGCGTCGACGCCGGCAACGCGTGCTGGTTCTGGGCCGAGGAGTATCTGCCGGATGGAACGCGGCGCCTGGTGTGGGCCGAGAAGATGAGCTCGGACTCCTGGGTCGAGCGGACGACGGCGCTCATCGACAAGCTGCGGCCGCGCTTCGGGGTCATCGACAAGAAGCCGCTTCTCACTGACTCGCGCAAGCTTGCCTACGCGTTCCCCAGGAACATCGCTCTGCTCGACTTCGCGAACGGGCACGAGCTCACGATGGTCGAAGAGCAGCTCGTCGAAGAGGACACGATCGGCGGCGCTCAGAATCCGCGGGGCCCGAAGTATCTCTGCGTCAAGGTCGACCGCGATGTAGCTCTCGCGAAGTTTTGTGCCGAGTCGACGCATCCGGATCACGGCCTTCTGTTGCCGAACGAACGGACGCGGACGATGACGCTGGTCGGCGAGCACCTCAAGAAACTGCAGAAGGTCGTCACCAAGAGTAAATCCGGCAACGAGATCCACCGCTTCATCGACGGGGTCGACAACCACTTTGGGATGGCCGGCATGTCGGCCGTGATGGCGCGCCTGGTCGCGCCGTCGATTCAGCCGTTCGCGTTCTTCCCCTGTGACGATTCCGCCGTCGCCGGCGAGGACTACGACGACTATCGCGACCTGGGAGGCTTCGTCTGATGTCCCCCTCCCTTATCGTCGACGCTTACGGCCGGCCGTTCAATTACAACGCGCCCCCTCAGGAGCCTGTCTCGCCGATCGGGCAGAACTGGGATCCGTTTGCGTACCGCACGCTCGGCCGAGACGAGATCCCGCCGGAGATGATCGCTCTGGCGATCGCGGATCGTCTTCCTCTCGCGCAGACGCAACTCCTCTGCAAGCGCGTGCTCGACAACGACTCGCGCTTCGGCGGCTTCTGGCGCGACTACTCGGACGCGATCTCGGGCCTCGATTGGGAAGTCATCCCGCGCGAGCGCGCCACGCGCGACGACAAGCGCATGGCCACCAAGGTCGCCAATGATCTACAGGACCAGCTCACCGACCTGCCGATCGAGAAGCTGATCAGCAGCATCGTCTGGGGCGACTACGCGCCGTTCGGATGGGCCGAGAACGTGTGGGACCTCCAGACCAAGGATCTCATCGGGTGGGAGTTCCCTGACGTCACGCGGCAGTACTGGGATCCGATGAAGTCAACGCTGCGCTGCCAGACGCGGGAGGCGCAGTCGTTCGGCGTCGAGCTCGCGGCCAACATGTGGGTGATCCACACCGCGAGCATTCGTCCCGGAAGCCCGCGCCAGGGCGGCTACTGGAAATCGATCCTGTGGGATTACGCGCTCAAGCACTACGCCCTGGCCGACTGGGCCGAGCTCTCGGATATCTGGGGCCTGCCGTGGGTGCTGGCCTTCATCGACGATCCGAAAGACAAGGAAGCGGTGATCGCGGCCGTGAAGACGATGAGCCGCAAGGGCCGTGGCGCGTTCCCGAAAGGAACGGACGTCAAGATCGAGAAGGGCGGCAGCGCGACCGGGTCGGTCGACATCTTCGACAAGATGGCCTCCCGGTGCGATGACAACGCCTCGATCATGTTCACGGGGCACGATCTCATTGCCGGGTCGAAGTCCGGCACGGGCACGCTGGCCAATAAGGGCGCTCAACGAGTAGCTGAGAAGCTCATCACCCGCGGAGCGCGGGGGGTGATGGCCACCTTCCGGCGCGACGTGGCCATGGTCCGCGCCACGCTCAAGTTCGGCTACGACGTGGCCATGCAGTATTGCCCGACGTGGAGGCTCAAGTACGAGCCGCCGATCGACGTACTGGCCCGCGGCCGTTCGTTCGTGATGGTGAACACGATCCTCGCTCCGCTCGGCAAGGCGATCGGCCAGCAGCAGATCCAAGAAGAGTTTGGCATCGCCGAGGTCGTCGACATCAAGAACACCGCGCCCGAAGAGCAGCCGCCCAACAATTCGCAGAACGACAACGCGGATCTGGTCAACGACGAAATCGACGCCTCGCGCCGGCGCCGTGCGGCCGCGAACGTTCGCCGGTCGGCGGGAGCGCCTCGCACCGCGCGAATCGCGGCGGCCGACGCGCCGGCCGATCATCCGATCAAGACGCATGAGGATCTCGAACGCGTCGGTGCGGCTCTGGCGCAGCGGCAATTCGCGGAGACCGGCAACGACATCCATAAGATCATCGCGAGCGGCGTGCCGCTCGAGGAGATGGCCGCGGCGATCTGGGAAGCCTATCCAAACCTCGGGCAGCCGCGGAAGTTCGCCTCGCTTGCGCGCGACGTCATGAAGACAGCCGCCGTGATCGGGATGGCCGACGTTCATGAGGAGGTGGCCGATGCCAACTCCTAGCCTCCAGGCCACAGACAGCTTCTTCCAGGAAGCGATCGCATACCACCGAGCCCGCGTGCCGATCTCCGACAGCGCCCTGGCGCAGCTCTCGAACGAAGCGCGCATGCGCGCCTTCTGGGTCACGGGCATGGCGCGCCAGGCCGAGGCGGTCGCGACTCACCGGCTGATCGACGAGTCGCTGCGCAACGGCACGACCGACGCGCAGTTCCGCGCCGACTATGCAAAGCTCACCGCCGCGAACGGCGGGTCTCTGTTGTCGATCGACAGGCAGAACCTCGTGCTGCGTCAGGCCACGGGCCTCGCGTACAGCTCCGGCCGCATCGAGAAGATGCTGGCTGTGGCCGGCTCGCGGCCGATCTGGATGTATCCGCTCGGGCCACACGACGACCGCACGACCGAGATCTGTCTCCAGCTTGAGGGCTTCATGGCGCCGGCGGACTGGCCGGGGTGGCAGCACATCGCCCCGCCGAATCACTTCCGCGAGCGGCACCTCGCGCTGCTATCGATAACGCTCGAAGAGGCGCAGGCCTTCGCTGACAAGGGCGGCAAGGTGCTCTGGAAGAACGAGGACGGCGACTACGCCGTGATCGACGGCCAGCAGATGCTGCCGGCTTCCGGCTTCGACATGCCGGCATCTCTTCTGGCCAGCGACGAGAACTCGCTCCTGGAGGAATTCGGGAAGCTCGCCGAGGAGTTCCCGGCCGGCGATGCGGAGAGCTACGACCTCTCGTCGATCGCCGAGCTGGCCGCGGACGACGTCGTCGCGGCGCCCGAGATCGAAGCGGCCGGCGACGCGGAAGCCGGCTGGACGGCGCTGCGCGAGGCGGCCGGGGTTCCGGACAACCTCGAGGAGACGATCGTGCCGGACCTGTTTGGCGACGGCGCGATCATCAACCGCGGCAGCTATGACGCGATCTTCGGCGACAAGGATCCCGAGCTCGCGCCGCTTCTTCCGGAGCTGCTCACGGATCCGGCCGAGGTGTGGTTCGTACCGTTCGACACGCCGGACGGGGTGACGATCGTCAAGCGGTTCATGGGCGCGTTCGACGTCGCCGGCGAGACGGTCTGGATCTGGGCCGACCAGTCCCCGGACGGCTGGATCGCCGAGGGCGGGGTGGGGACGCCGGACCAGATGGACGCCCTTCGGAAGGGGTACCTCGTGATGAGCAAGGCGCCGCGCAAGGCGAAAGCCGCGCTGGACGCGTCAGAAACGCCAATTTTGGCCGGTGCGGGATTTCCGCGCCATGGGGACGCAAAACCCGAGTACGCGCCGCAGTCGGGCGTTTAGGTGGGTTTTAGGTGGGGTTTGGGCGATGACTTCGGGTGTGAGCAAGAAGAGTAAGCGGAAATCGGTGGTTGCCAGCGTCGGAGGGGGTCTTTCGATCGCTGTCGGCCCCTGGCAGCTCATCGCCGCCGATCGGCGCCTGGCGGCCGAGAGCCTGGGAGGCGATCCGCCGAGCGAGATCCTGCTTATCCCATCGCCTCAGTGGGTGCTCGAGGACATCACTTTGAACACCCCGAGGGCCGCGCTTGATGAGGTCGTCGCCGAGATAGAGGCGCGTGGGATCGACATCCATTGCGACTACCACCATCAGTCGCTCTATGCCGCGAAGACCGGCATCCAGGCGCCGGCGGCCGGCTGGGCGGCTTTCTCGGGATTCCGGGTCGACGCAAAGGGTCTGTGGGCAACCTCGATCCGCTGGACCGCGGCCGCGGACGCGTACCTCCGTAACGGCGAATACCGGTATATCTCGCCGGTCGTGTACTTCGAGGACAAGACCCTCGAGGTCACCTCGCTCGATTCCTGGGCTCTCACCAACACACCGCGCAGCAATGACCAGCCGCCACTGACGGCCGCGCTGGCCGCAGAACGTTTCGCATCACGCCGCGTCGCGGCATCAAAGGGGGCATTTCATATGGACGATTTCCTGTCAATTCTCATGGACATTCTGGGCCGCGCTTACTGGGGATGCTACGACGACGAGGATCGCGCGGAGCTGCTCGGTGCGGTCGACAAAGCGCGGGCGCAAGCCGAGCTGGCGTTTGCCGCCGGCGCGAAGGAGCAGGCGGCGGCCGACACCGGCTTTGCAGCCAAGGTTCCCAAAGGAGCGACGATCCTCCAGGCGCTCATTGCCTCGGGTCTCAAACTCCCCGAAGGCGCCGCGCAGACGCAGCTCGCCGCGGCAGCGCCGGCGGATACGGACGAAGTCCCGGCGAACCTGCTCACCATCGTCGATCTCCCGGCCGGGACCAGGCGGCCGGCCTTTGCCGCGCACCTGGTGAGTCTGATGACCGAGCGCGTGCCGCGCAGCGAGCTCGTTGCGGCGCAGACCGCGATCGCGGCCGCGCGCACCAGCGACGAGAAGAGGAAGGTCGACGATCTTCTGGTCAAGTTCGCCGATCGCTACAACCAGGGCGAGGAGCCCGAGCTCCGGCGTATCGCCGCATCGAGCCCGGAGAACCTCGCGGCGATCGAGGCGAACCTCGCCAAGCGCGCTCCGGTCGTTCTGAAGCCGGCCAGCCGCGACAACGCGCCCGCGCCCCCGCAGCTCGCGGCCGCGCCCAGGGTGATGGTCGCCGGCGAGTCGCGGCCGGCAACCGAGGACGGCAGCTCGAGCCACACGGCGACGATGCAGATTCTCGCCGAGAAGGGCTGGGGCATGAGTCGCTATGCCGAGGCCAACGAAATCCGCCATCAGAACGAGCTCGCCGCCAGCCGCGCGGCCAAGTAAAGCGAGACAACGCAACTTCATAAAGGAACCAGGAGGAAGCAATGACCAACTTTTCAATCGCGGCCGAGACCGACATCCTCAGTCTCACGCGTCAACCGAGCGCGCCGGTGGCGCGCGGCCTGTTCGTCGGCGAAGACGGCAATGTCGTCGGCGCGCATGTGAAGGCGCTGGGAATCTCGCGCTATGGCGATGTGACGAGCGCCGACGTCGCGCTGAACCGGGATGTCATCATCGGCGTCCTCGGGCTGTTCCCGCTCATCGTCGGGACGCCGTTCGCCAACGGCGCCGAGATCGCCTCCGATGCCAACGGTAAGGGCATCACCGCGGTGGCCGGCGACTACGTCAACGCCATCGCCATGGAACAGGGTGTCAACACCGGCGACGTGGTTCTGGTCTACCGGGTCAGCTACAAGCTTGCGGGTACGAGCTCGGTCCTGACCGGCGCGCTCACTGGAACGGTTACGGGGGTCATGGTCAATGTCGCCGCCACGGCTGGCGGAACGGCCGGCGGCTCAACGCCGAACGCGGCGCAGGTCGATGCCGGTATCGCCGCGGCCCTGGCGCCTCTTGTCGCCTCGACCAACCTGGCGCTCAAGGAACTGCAAGCGAAAGTCAACGCGATCATCAACGGTCTCCCGTAGCACGCACTCGGCGTGCTTCCGGAGGCTGGGACAACGGCATTCATTGATTCGCTCATCACGGGCGGAAGGGAAGGGTGGGAAAGATGGGCAAGGTACTCTTGGCGGCCGACAAACTCGGCTCACTGCGGATGGTGGATCCGCACATCACGGCGCTCGCGAACGGCTATCGCGCGCCCAAGCTCCTCGGCATCACGAAGATTTACCCGATCGTGCCCTCGCCGAAGGAAGCCGGCAAATACACGAATTGGGCTCCCGATCCGTACATCGACATCAACAGGCTCAAGGTCGGGCTGGGCACCAAGCGGCTCCGCATCGACGTCAACAACTCGAGCGGCACGTTCGCAACCGCGCAGTTCGAAATCGAGGTGGCCATCCTCGACCGGGAACTGAAGGAAATCATCGACGACGACCGCGAGACCTACGTCGAGAAGAAGTCGCTCCGCGGCGAACGCGTCGTGCAGCTCGGCATGGAGGTCGCGGTGGCCACGCGTCTCCAGAACGGCGCGAACTACGCGTCGAACTACGTGTCGACGCTGTCGGGCGGGAACCTGTTTTCCGACTATACCAACTCCGATCCGGTCTCGATTCTGAGCCCGATGATCACCCGCGTCGCGCTCTCGTGCGGGCTCGATGAGGAAGACATGGGCGTCTACTTCTCGCCGATCGCCTGGCTCACCTTCAAGAACCATCCGAAGGTGCTCTCGCGCGCTGTCGGTACGACCGGGAAGGAGCCGTCGAAGGGCCGTGTGGCCGAGATCCTAAACGTCAGGGACGTCGACAAGCTCGCGTCCTCCTATTTCGTGACGATCGACGAGACCAACATCGACAACAACGTCGCCGCGCGCATCTGGAATGACTGCGTCATCATCTGCCCGCCGGCGCCGGCGACCTCGGACCCCGACACGCCGCTGCCTGGCGCGGTCGTTCGCCACACCGACTTCCCCGAGGTCGAGGAGTACATCGACCAGACGGTCGGCGGCGGGCCGGCCACCGTGAAGGTGACCAAGGACAACTGGGGCATCACGCAGATCTCCCAGAAGCGCGTCGCGCTCTTCAAGAACGTGACCGGCCTGGCGGAGGTGTCGTAGCCCGGTTCTGAATCTCAGCTCGCGGGCGCGCGCTCCCTTTGAAGCGCGCGTCCGCATTCACCGATTCACCCACAACAGGAGGCAACCCTATGGCACCAAAGAAAGACAGCGCCGATACGATCTACGAGGTCGTTCACGGCATCGTCCATATGACTCCGGTCCGCAACGTCGGCGACCAGATCACCGAGAGCGAGTTCGCCGGCGAGGGCGGACAGCGGCTCAAGAAGATCCTGCTCGATGACGGCTTGATCCGCGACACCTCGGCGCCTCTGTCGCCGGCGGCGGTCGGCGAGAAGGTTGCCGATCACCTCATCGAGCTCGCGCAGACGGTCGGCCTCATCACCAACGACGGCTCGACGTATTCGTTCGCCGGCAGCGACTACAAAGGTATCGACGCTCTGCGTGCCGTGGCCACGGTCGATGTGCTCAAGGCGGCGATCGCGGCCGGGTTCACCAACGCCAAGCCTGCGAAGAAATAAGCGCGGACGCTCTCGCACACATTAATCATGTCCTCCGCCTACGGAATCACGCCTCAGGATCTTCAGCAGCGGCTCGAGCTCGCGCAGCTGCTGAAGATCACCCTCGACGCTCCGCCGTATACCGAGCCGGATTGGAGCCTCGTCGACGAGAAGATCTCCGAGGCGGAGGCTGACTTTCACATGGCCGCCTCGTCGTACTACGCGACCCCGATCACGGCGCGCGACGATGCGACGAGCGCGGAGGCGACCGAGCTGATCACCTTCGTCATCGGCAAGATCCTTGACCTGGCGATGTACAAGCTCCTCCAGCGCCGGCCGAACCTGCTCAACGCCGGCGACAAGGCCATCTACTACTCCGGAGTCAAGAAGTCGCTCGACGCCTGGCTGGCTCTCATTCGCGGCGACGACAAGACCCGGCAGACGCTCGGCGTCGCGCGCGAGCGCACAACTCAGATCAGCTCGAGCGCCGGGGCATTCTCGGAAAGCGAGCCGCAACGCGTGACGCGCCGCGGGATGGGAGGGTTCATCTGATGGCGATGGGCCTCGATGTCACGGGTCTGGACGTGATGCAGAAGGCGCTCGAGCTGGCGGTCGCGCGCTCGCAGGATATGGCGCAGGTCTGGAACGACTTCGGCGAGGAAGCGATCCTCCAGACGCACCTGCGTGCCGCCGGTGGCATCGCTCCGGACGGCTCAGCGTGGCCGGTTTCGGCACGCGCTGCCGGGGTGAGCGGACAGACGCTCGATAGGACCGGGCGCCTTCTGGCCTCGGCGAGCTACGAGTGGAACGGCCGCGAGTTCACGCTCTTTTCCGACGACATCCGCGCGGCCGTTCACCAGGAAGGCAAGACGATTCGCCCGACCGCGGGCAAGAAGGCCCTGGCCATTCCGATGAGCGAGGAAGTCGCCAGTCAGTACAAGGCGGGCGTCTCGATCCGCGAGCAGTGGCCGGACTCGTTCCTTCTCGTCTCGGAGGCCGGCAACGCCTTTATCGTCCAGCGGCGCGGGCAACGCATCGCGCACACGAGCTCGCAGCTCGGCGCGATCGAGTTCCTGTTCATGCTCGTGCCGAGCGTGACCGAGCCGGAACGCCGGTGGCTCGGATTCTCGGAGACAGACATCCTCGGATTCGAGGGGATCGTCATCCGTCACTACGGCCTGTTCGGCCAGGGAGGCGATGCGTGAGATGGCACTCGCAATCGTTCAGTTTCTTTTCGTCGCCATGGGCTGGGTGCGCTGGGAGGACCCGATGCTAACGCCGGAAATGAGCTCCGAATACGAGCGGATGTTTGCCTCGTGCAACACGAACATGAACCGCCGCCCCGAGGCCGACGAGATCATCACGAGGATGATGAAATTCCGCGATCGCTACGAGGCCGTGAGCCGTCCGACGGGCGTCCCCTGGTACGTCATCGCCACGATCCACAACATGGAGTGCGACGGCCGGTTCGACTGTCACCTCCACAACGGCGACCCGCTCACAGCCAGGACCGTCGACGTGCCGGCCGGCCGCCCGATCAGCGGGAATCCTCCTTTCACCTGGGAAGAGAGCGCCATCGACGCGCTCAGGTTCGAAGGATTCGACGTGATGCGCAACTGGGACGTCGCGCACACGCTCTACAAGATCGAGGCGTACAACGGATTCGGATCACGCCAGCACGGAGTTCCGACGCCGTACCTGTGGGCCGGCTCGCAGCACTACGTGCGCGGGAAGTTCGTCGCCGATCATCAGTTCGATCCGCATGCAGTTTCCGAAGAGATCGGGGCCGCGGTGCTGCTTCATCGGATGAGCTACGAGCATCTGATCGACTTCCCGCCGGGGACGGCGCCGGCCGCTCCTGCAGCTCCCAGCGGAGGACAGCAGTGATTTCAGCGAGTCGCAGGTTCGGGGCGGAAGTAGAGCCACAGCAGCGCGAGGCGCTTGCGCTCGATCAGATCGCCAAGGTTGTTATCGGCGAGGGTTCGTTCAAGGGCACTCCTAACTTCTGCCTCATATCGGCCCGACGTCGCAATGATGTGATGGAGGTCGCTCGAAAAGCTATCGCGCCAGGCTGGCACAGTATCGAGAATGAGGGCGGCCGCGTCCATTGCCTTCTTGACCTCAGCACTTCTCTTGATCATCTCAGAGAGAAACGGTACCAGGTCTCGGAGGCTATGCTTTCGCCGCAGTTGGTCGGCCTTGATCTTCTTGCGTCTGGGCGATCTGCTCATCGGCCACTCCTTCTGGGCGATAGAAAAGCCACGATGACAAGCGCTTCAAATAGAAGTGCGATCGTCGCGCCGATCAAGAGCAATCCGCCGACCATGGTCCCTCATTATAAGGAGGTCGCGCGTGCCTGAGCTCGACCTCGAGCAATTCTTCCTCGTCGACGCGCCGGCGCGTGTGCGCGCCTTCCTCGACGAGAATGCGCTGCCTCTCATCACGACGGCCGACACGCTGCCGGATGCGATGGATAGCGCCTCGGATGTGCCGAGCCTGTTTGGGATCCACGGACGGATGCCGAACCAGATGGTGAACGGCCGTCGCCGCCTGGTCGCCGGCCACCGCAAGAAGCTCTACAAGTTCATGCCGGTCTTTGCGGTGGTGACCGAGAGCTACGCCTCGAACTTCAAAGAGGACGGCCGCGCCGGCGGATGGACGCTCATGCAGCAGATCGCGAACATCTTCGACGGATGGCTGGCGCCGGGGATGAACCGGGCCTTCGACGTCGTCGACATGCAGTTCGTCATCCGGTCGGCCGACCTCACGCGCGTGCAGCACCAGATCGTGCTCGAGGGCGGAGCGGAACTGTTCACAACTCCGGCGCTCGTCGCGCCATAACAAAACCAAACGGAGGCAACCTAAATGAGCGAGACGAATCAGACCGATACGAGTAAGACGCCGCCGGCGACGGAAGAGGAAGCCAGCACCTATCTCCTCTATCCACTCGAAGAGGAAGGGCCGGGGACCTTCGTCATGCACGGCGTGAACCTCTTTTTCCGCCGCGGCGCGATCACCGGGCCCGTGACGGCGACCGTCGCCGAAATTGTCACCGGGCGCGGAAAGAACCCGGCGATCCGGATCGCCACCGCGGATGAGATCAAGGCCGCGGCCGTGCCGTCGACGGTCGGTCTCAGTGCGCCGGCGACGAAAGAGGACAAGACCGACGACAAGACCGGCGACAAGACCGACACGACCAAGAACGACGACACCAAGGGTAGCGCGACCACGGGGACGACGACCGGACCTTCGGATACGACTCCGGGCGACACCGCTCAAACGGCTCGCGGCAAGAAACCGGGAACGACTCTGACGGTCGGCTGAAGCGACTTTCAACCATCAACCAATCACATGGCGGCCGCGCATGAGGCGCGGCCGGCGGCAGTGAAGCGAGGGAGGCCACAGTGATTCTCACCAACGACGTACAAGTGCAGCTCTTCCGGCAGTCGGTCATCGGCACGGCGCCGGGTACACCCAACGGCATCCTTGTTCCCAAGGGATCCGACTTCGATCTGCCTTTCGACCAGAAGCTCATCAAGAACACCCAGGTCCAGGCGGACGGCGTGCAGCGTCAGTCGGGACGCGGCAACCAGACGGCCGAGGGCGGGGGCGGTACGGTCGTCGCCAATCTCAACTTCCTCCCGTATCTCACCAAGGCATGGTGCGGGGCCTCGACGACGACGGGCAGTAGCGCGCCGTACACGACCATCTCCCGGGTGACTCGCACCACGCTCTACTACCTCTATGAGATGGGCCTCATTCCTCTTTCGCTCTTTTACCTGTACTTCGACCAGGTTTGCAGCGAGCTGCACTTCACCCTCCAGACAGAAGGGAACTTCGAGGTCAAGACGAAGTTCATCGGATCGGGCAAGGTCAACTTCCCCGGATCGTCGACGTCGCTCGATACGACGCCGACCGAACTGACGGCGTCGACGGCGGACATGACCGCGCTCACCATTCTGGAGAACACCGTCGACGGCGCCGACACGGTGAGCCTGTCGATCGACTGCGTCTCCACGATCGTGCAGAAGCGTCCCACCGGCCAGGGGGGAATCGCCAAACAGCTCGCCCAGGGCGAGAAGACGGTCGCCGGCAAGGTGAAGTTCTGGTTCGAGAGCGACGCCCGTTGGGCTCGCGCCCGCGCCGGCACGATCACGCAGCTCAAAGGGACGGTCATCGACATCGACACCAACTCCTTCGAGGCCTTGATGACCGAGGTCGAGCTCCAGCCGACCGGTCCGAAGATGTCCGACACCGCCGGCGTCACGCAGGAATACGCCTTCAACTCCATCCGCAAGTCGAACCTGACCGACACCCCGATCAAGTTCACGCACGTCAACACTACGGCGAGCTACGACTAGCGCTCGCATCCGCCGAACCCAAGAGAAAGAGGAGCCCATCCATATGACCAAGGTCCGCAAGATTCGCAATCACGCCCTCGCCGTTCCGGTCGATCATCCGGACGGCGGGACGCTTCACATCTATCCGATCGACGCGGTGCGCAACGGCCGGCTGCAGGATGAGCTGCAGGGGCTTCGCTACCTGCATGACGTGACCGGCGCGCTGGTGATCCAGGACGGCAAACCCGTCGAGGCCGAGACCACGAACGAGAAGGCGACCCGCGGGAAGATCGACATCTTCCGCAGGAACCTGGTCGAGAAGATCACGAACGTCGTCAACATCGACGATCCGTTCGAGCTCGACGAGGACGGCAACCCGAAACTCGACGACAAGGGCGATCCCGTGCTCAAGCTCATCACCATCACCGAGCCGGCCGCCATCAATGACTTCCTGGGCGAGGTCTCGAATCACATGGTCGAGCGCGAGGTCGCTCTCACCGAATGGCGCGAGCGCCAGGTGACCAAGGAAAGCGTCATCCCCTCGGCCGATGGCGGCGAGCCGACGCGCATCATCGAGACCAGGACCGAGGTCGTCTGCGAGCCGGTCATCGCAAACGGAAAGGCTACGACCGAGAAGCGCCAGGTCCAGGCCAACAAACCCATGGTCGACTGGGTCCTCGAGCAGGCGCAGGCTCTGGTTTCGTCGGCGGAGGCGGAAACAAAAAACTTCTCGCCCACGCCGGTCAGTTCTTCGGTCTAGCGGCCGGTGACCCGGCCTCGCGCATCGCCGAAGCCAAGCGGCGCGCGGCCGAGTTCAAACGGACCGGGAAGGTACCTCCGCCGGCGTCGCAGGATCGAAGCGCCGGCGGAGGGTTCCTCTGGCCGCAGAACAGGAAGGCGTGGGGGGTATGCCTCGACATGCTCTCGCAGGTCGAGGTTGCAGGGATGGGAGGCGTGGTCGGGTTCAAGCTCGGCCGCGAGCTCGATCGGGCCGAGGAGGAGAACGACGTCGGCCCAGAGGAGCGGAGCGACGTCTACCGGAAGGTCAAGGCCTTCGAGCGGTGGTGGGTCGAGCGGATCAGTGAACGAATGAAAGAGGCGGGGAGGAAGTGATGACGTTCATGGTCAGGCCAGCAAACAGGGGCGTAGGCCGTTTCGAAGGGACGCCGAAAGTCGAATACCTCAACGGCGCCACGCGCGTGCGGCTCCTGGAGGAATTCGCGTATCACGACTGCACCGGCCGCCGGTGGACGGCGCCCAAGGGTCTCGTCTCGGACGGGGCCAGCATTCCGCGCGAGCTCTGGACCATCGTCGGCTCGCCGATGATGGGGCCGCATTTCTTCGCTGGGCTGCTGCACGACGCGCGCTATCGCCTCGCGGACTGCACCAAAGAGGAAGCCGACCTTCTCTTGTGGGACGCCTGCCTGTGCGGCGGGACCTCCGAGGCCGACGCGCTGGCGATCGCGGAAGGCGTTGCGGTCGGCGGCGCCGGCGCATGGGCTGAGAACGCCGCCAAGCGCGCGGCCTGCGGCGCCGACCTGGCCAAGCTGCTTGAGTGGGCGTGAGGGGGCGGATCCCGGGCGGGTAGATGAGCGACCACGTCGTAGCGGCACGGTTTCAGTGGGACGACGCGAATGCCGTTGCTGGCATGCAGCGCGACGCAGAGGCTACGCGTCTGCTCAATCAGGCCATCGCTGAAGGGGCTCCCGCGGCCGCGGCGCTCGCGCAAACACTTAGACAACTGACCGAGAGCACGGCCGCCGCGGCGCAGGCGCAGTCGGCGATGGCTGAGAACTTGAGCCAGAACACGGTCGCGATAAAGGAGACCGCCGAAAGCGTCAGCACGATCGAATCGAATCTCGCGACCGCGACGGAAGCCGCCAGGGGCTTCATCGAAGCGTTCGTAGCCAGCAGGATCGTTGGTGTTCTCAAGGACATCACGATGGCGGGCGTCGAGTTCAACGCCCAACTCGAAGAGTCGAGACTCGGCCTAGGCGCTCTCACCAATACCTTTGGGACGCTCTATGACGCCACGGGGCAGGTGCTCAAAGGGAACGATGCCTACAACGCCTCGATGCTGATCGGGGCCGACATCCAGGACAAGCTCAAGCTCCGGGCGCTCTCGACGACGCTCCAATACTCCCAGCTCCTCGACGTCATGCAACGCGCCATGCCGCAGATGATGCAGCATCTCAAGGACGCGCAGGGGTTCGTGGTCGACGACTCCAAGCTCGTCGATTTCGCGGCGACCTTCGCCCAGGGCGCACGCACCGCGGGTCTGGGGCCGGAAGAGATCGGGGTCAACCTCCAGCGGTTCTTGCAGGGGACGGCGGATCCGCGTCACGCGCGGTTCGCCGCGATGCTGCTCAATACGATCGGCCCGACGCCGGCGGCCGCAAAAGAGCAGATGCAGCAGTGGGAGGACCAGGGCGTTCTCTGGGACAAGCTCACCGAGAAGCTCGCCGCGTTCAAGCATGCCGGCGAGGACGCCATGAATCAGTACACGGGCGCCCTAACGAACCTCAAGGACGCCTGGCAGCAGCTCCTCGGCGAGGGCACGTCCGACGCGACCAAGTCCCTCACTACCGACATGCTCGCGCTGCGTGACGCGCTGGTCACGATCGACACGCAGGGTCACGCCACATTCAACGAGAACATAGTCGCCGGCGTTAAGGGAGTGGCTGGTGCAATCGTATCGATTGTCACGGCCGCCGAGTCAGTGATTGAGAAGTTCACGCAGCCCGGCGGCCTCATCGACGCAATGAAGGCGTTGATCGGACAACGAGACCGGCTCCTCAATGCGCCGGGAGAAACGAAGGCGCAGGAATTCGTTGACATCGACGCGCAGGGAAATCCCATCACTCAGGATCAGATGGAAGCGCAGTCGGCGGCAATGAAATCCGGGATCCTCGATCACGTGACGAATCCATTCCCGTGGCTGAATGACTTAACGCGCATGCGTCCGGTCACGAACGGGAGCGGTTTTTTTGGAACGACCGTGGACGGCTTCACTCCCTCGGGAAAGAGTGCCGTCGAGATCCGGGATCAGCTGATGAACCAGTGGTTGAACTCAGTCACGTCGGTCCCGCCGGCTGGGTTCCTTGGTTCAGTCAGTGATCCGAAGTCCCCATTCAACCGGCAGAACACCGACAGCGGCATGGCGGCGCTCCTCGGCGGCGGTTGGAATAAGGGAGGGTTCAAAATCACAACCCCGAACCCTGGCGAAAAAGACGACGGCACAGCGGCCGCGAACAAGCTGGACGACTTCAAGCGGTTCATGGAGCAATTCAACGCCGGCGCCGGAGCGATCGACGAGGATCCGCTCGCTCAGAAGTTGAACAAGCTCACCGTCGACCAGAATCAGGCCTGGGACAACTTCCTCAAGCTGTCCCGCGATCCCAAGCTCCAGGACGCCGGCATCAATTGGACCAAGGCTCTCGACAACATCGACGAGACCTTCGCCAACCGGCGCACCGACGCCATCGATAAGTACAACAACGAATTCACCAACGCCCTCCAGGCCCTCCAGAACAAGATCGCCCCCGCGGGCAAGGACGATCCCGAGGCCAAGTTCCTCACCGACAAGTTGACGCGTCTCGAAGAGATCGACGCGCTCATGCGCAAGTTCCCGGACAAGGTCGCGAGCCCCGAGGGGCAGGCCGCGTTCGGAACGCAGATCCAAAAGCTCGACCCGCTTACGGGCCAGCCGGTCGGTCCGGAGGCCGCGCCGGGCACGCTCGAGCTGGCGGCCGAAGCGGAGTACGACAAGAAGGTGGAGGACGCCCGGGACAAGAGCCTCGAGAAGATCGACAAGGCCACCCTCGACGCGACCCGGAAGACCGCCGAGCTCAAGACGCAGATCGAGATCGACGCGACGGACGCAACCGAAAAGCAGAACATCGAGACGATCGTCAACTCGATCGACCGCCAGCTCGCCACGAAAATCGCGGCCAACGACAAGTGGGCCGCCGAGCAGGACAAGACCGCAAAGGATCAGCTCCACGCTACGGACCAGCAGGGCTTGCTCAACGAGCGACTGGCTAACATCGAGGCCGCCCGCCAGGCCAAGAACAAGCTGGCAGATGACGAAGCCACACGCCAGCACAACGCCGAGAACGCCACCACGCTGGAGTGGCTGAACAACCTCGATAAACGCCGTGAAGAGGTCATACCGAAGATCGGCATAACCCTACAGGACACGATCATCGGCGCGCTCACCTCGACCCAGTCGGCCATCGATCAGTTCTTCGCCAACATCGCCGCTGGCAACGCGAACCTCGGCTCGAGCGCGGACGCCCTCGTTCATGATCTCGGTCAGAAGTGGTCGAAGGTCTTCGCCGATGCGCTGAGCGCGCCGCTCCATGGCGGCTCCATCCTCACGTCGTTCAGCCAGATCAGCGGCGCATTTTCAAACACGAACGGTCTGGATAGCCGCTCACTTGATGGCATCCTCGCCGGCGCCGGCATCGGGTCGTTTATCGGGGGCGCTTTCGGTCCGGGCAACAAGGCAGCCGCAGGTGGCTCGATCGGTGGCGGCATTGGCGCGATCGCCGGCGGGATCATCGGAAGCGCCTTGCCCGGTCTCGGCACCGCGATCGGAGCCGAGCTGGGTTCCGTGCTCGGCTCTTTATTGGGCGCGGCCATCGGTTCGACGATGTCCACCACGAACTGGGAAAAGATCGTGCTCCAGAGCGTCACCCTCAGCGATCTCCGCGGCCCACAGAACGCGATCAACAACGGCGGCCAGGTCACCGACCCTCTCGGGAACGGAGGATCGATCTCCTTCGGCGAAAAGGGGCTCGGCGACACGCTCGGTACCCAGATCGAGAACCAGATCCGAGCCAAGGTCGCCGACGCGATGAAGAGCTATCAGTCGATCCTCGACCTCTTCCCCGAAGAGGTGCAGGCCCAGCTCGCCAAGTTCAATCCGAGCATCAGCCTCACCGACACGACCAACAACGTCGGCAAGTTCCTCGACCTCAATGGAGCGATGTCTTCGCTCAGCGACTTTTTTTCGAACCAGTTGCCCCAGGCCGCCTTCTCTGCCTACGAGCCGGCTCTGGCCGCGGGTCTGGCGGCGATGGGCGAAGGTCAGCAGCGCATCGCCCAGGTCATGGCCTACTGGGGCACGCTGCAGGGCACCGAGCTCCACGACGCGGTGCTGGCCTACGTCACGGCCCTGGTCAAGTTCGCGAGCAACAAGAGCCAGCTCGGCGACCCCACCTCGGCCATCACCCAGGCCACGAAGAATCAGGAAGCGACGCCCCTCTCGCAGCTACAGGACCAGAACAGCGCGATGGCCCTGGTCGTGGCTTCGCTCCCCAAGCTCGTCGACGTGAGCGACCAGCTCGCGGCCATGCAGCAGCTCAACACGATGTCGGACACCTTCTTCCAGGGCCTCGTCGCGGCCTTCCAGAAGATCGACGACCTCCAGAAGCAGACCAACACATCGCTCGACTCGTTCAACGAACAGGTCAACCTGGCCGGCATGACCGACCAGCAGAAGATGGACTACTACTACAAACAAATGGGGTCGCTGGAGACACAGCTCCAGGTCACCAAGGACCCCGACCGCGTGGCCGCGATCGTCGCCCAGATCGAGCAGTACGGCCAGGCCGCCCTGAGCCTGGCCCCCGACAACGCCGACAATCGCGCGGAGCTGCTCCAGATCAGTGACGAGGTGAGGAACCTCGCCGGCACCGACTACGCCGGGGCCCAAGCGAACCTCTTGACCCAGCAGCAGGCCGCCTACACGCTCTTGAGCACCGCGGCCAACACCCTGCTCAAGGCCTCGAATGACCTGATGGGCCGCGCACCTGGCGCCGGCAGGAGTCCGGCTCCTGGCTTGGGCGGCGGCGGCGGCAACAAAATCGGTCCGCACGACCCCACCAATCCGAACGCCCCGGGACCGAACCTCAACAGCAACGCGCCGCCGATCACGGCTCAGGCGCTCACCGGAGCGTTCCGAACCGCGCTCGACGACAAGCCGATCGCCATCTCGACCGACAACGGCGTGGCCCTCATCGTCGCCGCGGTCGATCGCGTGTCGACCGCCCTTGGCGGGGGTGGAACCGTGGGCGCATTGCCGACGCATGGGAGCGCGGCATGGCGGCAGTATGCCGAGACCACGCTGGCGACGTTGAGTGGGGTGCCCAGCTCCCCGGCCGGCGGCGGCTCTGACTCGGCGCCCGTCGTCGCAGCAATCAAGGCCCTCCAGGATGAGATGCGCCTTCTCCGGACGGCCGTGACGGACCGCGCCGTCGTCATCACCGGAGACGGGGCGGAGTTTCTGCGCGCGGTCGGCTTCGGCATCCAGGACGCCACGATCACGACTCTGCGCGCTCATCCGGAACTCCTCGCGAACGTGTGGGATTGAGGACAGGACCCAGACCATGCCGCTCGATCCAGCAGTCGTAACCCGCTATGCCGACAAGCTCCAGCAGACGACTCTGCTGGTCACGATCAGTGCGTCGCCGATCAGGTACTTCACGAACTTTCCGGGCGGCATCACCACGGGCGGCCAGACCTACATCTATCGCTCGTTCAAAATCTCCAACGTCATCGAGAGCACGGACGGCTCGGCGATCCAGATGACGCTGACCTTCGACAATGTCGACAGCCTTCTCAATGACCTGGTCACCGACCCCGCGCAGCGGCGCAAGCCCGTCGTCGTCGCCAAGCTGCACTTCAACCCCGATTGGTCTGTAGCCGCTCCGGAGTCGTGGCTCGAGGGCTTCACGGCCAAGCCGCGCATCTATGGCCTCCAGGTCGAGATCATCTGCCGCGACGACTCAGGCCGGGAGGGCGCCTCGCCCGACATCACCTACGGCGACGTGCTCGTGCGCCATGCGGCGCCGGCCGCGAATAACCAGTTCCTCTTCGCCGGAGGTCTCCAGTGATCCGCGGGACGATGTTCCCGGACATCCCGCCCTCCTCGGCGACGGTGGGTCAGGCCTACACGCGCAACCTGGTCGTCGCCCAGGACCGGATCGATGCTCTGTACGGGGATCCGCAGATCAATGTCCCTCATCCATACCAGCAGTACAAGATCGGCTACTCCTCGGATGTGCTGAGCGGCGCGGATCTGGACGCACTGCGCGATCACTTTGCCGCCAACGCCGCGACCTACTTCTCGTTCTTTTGTTTCTGGGGCTCGGACGCCACCGATCCGACCCTCTCGCGCAAGCGCTCGATCCCGAAGATGACGGTGGCCACCGTCGTCCATGATCAGCTCATCTACACCCTGCCAGCCAAGGCCGTCGACACGCCGACTCTGTATGACGGCGCGGGCGCGGTGATCGCGAGCTCGCGCTACGACCTCAACCCCGGCGCCGGTAGCGAAGGCGCCGACAACGTCACGTTCCACAGCACGGGCGTTCAGCCGGCGGCCGGGATCCTCACGTTTTCCGCCGTCGCCGGCCGCCGGCGTTTCGCGGCCTTCTACGTGTTTCCGCAGGAGTTCCCGGAAGCATGGTCCGAGGGCGACGTCTGGATCCTCTCTACACCGCTGCAGCTCGTCACGTCGGTGACCCTCACATGAGTCCGCGCCAACGCGCTGTTGTCACGACGCCCGACCTGACTCATCCCTCGCCGCGGCTCAGCACTCCGAATCCTTACGTCCCGAACAAGATCGCGGACGCGACGATCTCGCTCGCTGGCGGCGCGGCCGACGACCTCACCCAGGTACCGTTCGCGTTCGGCCTGGTCGAGACCGAAGGCTCGATCCGCTACGCGTTCCAGTCGCCCTTCAGCGGCGCTCTATGGATCGCGCGCGCTCTGGCTCTCGGCGAGCGCGAGGCGACCATCTATGGCGGCGAACAGGCCGGCGAGTGCGACGGCCTGGTAGGGGTCTACACCGACGCCGGGCTGTTTTCGAACGGCAACTTTCAGTGCTGGTGGCACAGCGGATCGCTGAGCCAGGGGATCGACACCAACATGGCGGCCGGCGACTACGTGTCGCCGTGGGATGAGACGCTGGTCATCACCGACAAGACTGGCAAGCGGCGGGCGATCTGCTACGTCATCGAGTGCTGGTCGAATGTCGCGGCTGCCTGGGCCAGCGGCATCGCCAAGGTCCGATATCGCTTCCGCGGCTCGCGCGTCTTGAACACGACAACGGGTCTGGTCGCCTACACGACGAATCCATGGTGGCAGGGCCGCTATGTCGCTCTGGATCCGGCCGGCTTGCTTCTCAAGCCCTCGCGCATCAATGAGGCATCGTTTCAGCTCGCGGCCGCGAACTCGCCGAGCGGCCTCTATGAGTCGAACATGCTCCTCACCGGCAGCAACACGCGCGACTGCCGCAAGCAGTTCGGCCTGCTCGGCGCGGGCTGGCTCGTCTACTCCGGCGGCAATCAACTCACGGCGATCGCCGATCGATCGACCGATCCGGTTGTTGCGACCTACGACGACACGAACTTCTCCACGGCCAAGCCGATTGAGGTTGGTCCTACCGCGGATCCGGACCAGATGGTCAACAACGTGTCGATTCAGTCCACCGACACGACCGACTCGTCCGGCGTCTGGAAGTTGGTCACGGTCTCGCTTAAGACGGCTGGCCTGCTGGCTGGGACGGAAGAGGAGGTTCCGGCGACGTTCCAGTTCCCGCAGATCCAGCAGCTCGCCGTTGTGCAGCAGATGCTCGGCTATCTGCTCTACTCGTATCAGGAGCTCCGGATCAAGGGGAACTGGCTGGCCAACGCCGGCGGCCCGCGCCTGGCCGGCGACGTCGTCACCCAATCGCTGCCTGCGATGGGCATCTCCGACAACTTCCGCGTTATGGTGCGGGACAAGCAACCGAACGGCACCTTCGACGTCGAGCTGGCTCTGATCGACGCGCGCAAATGGGCCGGCGCGAGCTCGACGCCCCCGACAAGGCTGCGCTCGACCCTGCAAGACCCCTTCGCCGTCCCGCCCACCCCGCCCGCGCCTACGGTCACGCAGGAGGTCGACAAGATCAAGATCGTCGTCAACCCTCCCTCGCCAACTTATCAGTGGTACGGGGGGCAGCTCGTCACAGTTCAGCAGGCCGGGTTCGCGGAGCGCACTTTGGGAGTGGCTGGCGCCACCCCTCTCTACATCGAGGACATCCAAATGAACAGTCTCTACACCATCAGAACAAGAGTGATCAACGTCGTTAACACCGCCTTACTGTCGCTCGCGGCGACATGGACGATCACGCCTGTCGTGGCGCAAGTCGAGCCTCCGGGCATCGTCTATCAGTCGTCGGACGGTCTCGGAGTGTGGTGGGATCCGCCTCAGACGCGTGACGCGATCAATTACGGAGCGAGCGCCTGGAGCGTGCAGGGCACGGCACACTCGGTGTGGGATCCCACGAAGATCAACGACGGCGATCTCACGGTTTCGGCGTTGGTCTGGAACGGCGCCGGCAGCGCTGGTGCGGTAACCGTCGATCAGGGATCAGCGCTCATCGCGCGAGAGATCGAGATCACCTGGCTGGACGCCACGCACCATCCACAACTGGGGCCGGTCTATTCGTCCGACAACATCACGCTGAACCCTGTGTCGATGCTCGGAACAGGCCCCTCTACATTTGGGCAGGCCTACCCGGCCGTCAAGGGCGTTCAGTGGGATTCGCTCGACGGACTCAAAACGGTCTTCTTCATTCCTCCGAGCATTGGTGCTTACCGCTTCGTTGGAGTTGCATTCCTCGGCAGTCACGACACCGGCCGGATCGCGGAGATTCGGGTCCGCAAGTACACCGGCTCAGCCTACGCCTTCACCAAAGGCTTCCGCCTCTTCGGCACGGAGCCTGGTAGCAGCACTCTCGTTGGCGGCGCAACGCCGACGACGCGCACCTTCGACATCAATTTCCAGCCGACCAACACGAACTACATCAAGTTGTCGGACTGGTTTTACTCGTGGAATTGGTCGGATACCCTTTCGAACACCAGCTCGATTGGATTCATCGCGACACTTCGAATTCAAACGATCGCTACCGACGACACCCTTTCAGATCAACGTGGATATGCCGCTTCATTCGTCCAGGCTGTCTCCGCAGGTGGGCCGGTTTCTGTTCCGTCTATGGACGGCGTTGCCGTAGTTGGAACGTCACCTATCCTCGCCCGCGAAGACCATGTTCATCCGTCCGACACCTCGAAGGCCGACGTCACCTACGTCGACACACAGATCGCAGCAGCCGTCGCGGGCATCAAGTGGAAGACCTCGGTACGGGTAGCAACGACGGCCGCGGGAACCCTCGCGAGCAGTTTTGCGAATGGCTCGACGATCGACGGCGTGACGCTGGCCACTGGCGATCGCATCCTCATCAAAGACCAAGTCTCTGGCTCAGACAACGGCATCTATACCGTGAGCGCATCTGGCGCTCCGACACGCGCGACGGACGCAAACACGGGCGCCGAGCTCGTCTCCGCGGCGGCATTCGCCCAAAGCGGCACCGTGAACGCTGACCGCGCGTTCTACTGTACCAACGACAGCATTACCTTGGGCTCGACGTCGATTGCATGGGTTCCGTTCGCATCAGTCATCGGAGCACTGCTTTCATCAAACAACCTGTCCGACATCGCCAGCCCTTCAGCCGCGAGAACAAACCTCGGGCTCGGTACGATGGCGACGCAAAACGGCACGGCGCCCGTCGACGTCTCGTTGTCTACTCAGGCAGCATCGATCGGCACGACCAACCTTGTAGCCTCAACCCCGTCGGCAGGGCTCTATCGGATCAGTTGGGCCCAGCTCATCACCCAAGCGGCGACCACATCCTCATCTCTTCTGACGACGATCGGATGGAACAACGGCTCGGCAAAGTCGACGACGGTTAATTGGCTCAACGGCGCGGCCCCCAAGGCCCAAGCCGATGGCAATAGTGCTGTTGGCGGAGAAGAGAGTGGATCTATCGTCGTCTTCTGCGCGAACGGCACCGCGCTTACCTACGCCACCACCTACGCCAGCAGCGGAGCTACGCCCATGCAGTACAGCCTTCGCATCCACGTCGAGCGGTTGTCCCCGTAGCCGAAATGCCGCGAGTTATTACGTGTGCCAACTTCCGTGTCAAAATTGGGCAACTTCCGCGTCAGCACACACGCGGTTGCGGGGTCGCGCGGCGAAATCCCCGCGAGACCGCGAGACTCCGCAACCCAGCAACCATGCTCACTCAGCAACCCTTATCGATAAAACTTCCCATCCTGCTCCGCAAGCTTGCGAAGCGCAGCCGTGGCCAGGAACCGCTTGCCGTGTTTCTGGGCCAGATCGTCGAGGCGCGCCAGGATGTACGGCAGACCGAGTTTGTCGGCGTAGCGCAGCAGACCGCCGCGAAATGGAGGGAAACCGGTGCCCATGATCATGGCCAGATCGAGCTCCGCCGCCGAGGCCACGATCTTCTCGTCGAGAATCATGGCTGCTTCGTTCACCATGGCGAAGATCATCCGGTCCACGACCACCTGCGCATCGGCGGCATGCGTTGCTTTGATGTTCAGCAATTTGTAGACGGAAGCGTCGGGGCCGCGGCGTTTGCCCGCTTCATACAGGTAAAGCCCCTTCCCGTTCTTCTTGCCGTATCGCCCATCAGCGTAAAGCGTGTCGACGACGCGCGACGGCTGCATCCGGTCGCCGAACGCGGCGCTGAGGATCTTGGCCACCTTCGCCGCGACGTCGATTCCAACCTCATCGAGCAGGGCCATCGGTCCCATGGGCATCCCGAAGTCGACCATGGCCTTGTCGATCGACTCGATGGCGTTCCCTTCTTCGAGGAGAAAGCCGGACTCGTTCATGTACGGCCCGAGGATACGGTTGACGACGAAGCCGGGGCCGTCGTTGCAGTAGACGACGGTCTTTCCCAGCTTGCGGGCGAAGTTGGCGACGGTGACCATGGCCGCGTCCGAGGTCCTGGCGCCGCGAATGACTTCGACGAGGGGCATGCGGTCGACGGGATTGAAGAAGTGCATCCCGGCGACGTTTTCGGGGTGCTTGGCCTGTGAGGCTATTTCCGTGATCGGGATCGTGGACGTGTTCGTGGCGAACACGGCATTCGGTCCGGCAATGGCCTCGAACTCGCTCAGCACCTGGCGCTTGATCTCGACGTTCTCGACGACGGCTTCGACGACCAGATCGCAACGTTCGAATCCGCTCCAATCGATCGTCGACGTGATCCGGGCCAGCTTGCGTTGCATCTCGCCGCGGGTCATGCGCCGTCTGTCGACTTTTTTCTTCCAGATTCTTGCCGCAGCCTTCAGGCCGCCGGAGATGGCCTTCCAGTTGATGTCGCGCATCCGCACCGCGGCTTCCGTCTTGTCCGCGATGAGCTGCGCGATGCCGCCACCCATGATGCCCGCGCCCAGCACGCCGGCGCCGCGAACCTCGGCCGGTGTCGCGGCGATCCGTTCCTTTTTCGAGTCTTCCATCATGAAGAATAGGCGGATGAGATTCTGGGCGACGTCGCCGGCCGGACCGACGATCAACGGGACGACTTCCTCGACCTCCCGCGCCAGTCCCCGCTCCACGCCGGACGACATGCCGTACTCCATCACGTCGATCGCCTTCAGCGGGGCCGGGTAGTTCCCGTGTGTCTGTTCCATCACGGCCTTGCGCGCTTTGCCGAAGATGACGTGACGCGCCAGCGGGTTTCCCTCGACGTAGAACTTGGTCCGGTCGCTTCCTCGGCGTTTCGGTTTGGCGGCGAACTGTCTGGCGATGTCGAGGAGGATCGGCGCGGGGACGACTTCGTCGACAAGTCCCATCCGCTTGGCGCGCTTCCCGTCGACGGTCTTGCCGTTGAGGATGATGTCGAGCGCGGCGGGAAGACCGATGAGGCGGGGCAACTTCGTCACACCGCCCCAGGCGGGGAAGATGCCGAGCTTCGTCTCCGGCAGTCCGATCTGCGCCTTCGGGCTGTCGGACATGACGCGGTAATCACAACTGATGGCTAGCTCACAACCGCCGCCGAGCGCGGCGCCGTTGATGGCGGCGACGGTGACTTGCGGCAGCTTCGAGAAGCGGTGGATCGTTTGTTGTCCGAAGCGTGTGTACTCCCTGGCCTGATCAGCCGATGTCGCTTTGGAGAATTCGGTGACGTCGGCACCGGCGATGAAAATCGACGGTTTGCCCGAGGCGATGATGACGCGCTTGATGGTGGTGTCGCGTTCCAGTTCGTCGACCACGGAGGCAAACTCCGTCATGACCGCCGTGGAGAACTTGTTGACCTTCTCGCCGGGCAGGTCGAACCAGAGCACGGCCAGATCGCCGTCGCGCTCGATACGGAATGCGGACGCGGTCCGAGTGGGTGTTTCAACCAGGGATGTCATCGCTCAGGCCCGTTTCCCTTCACGCTCGTCTTCGACGTTTTCATCGATGAAGAGCTGGTCGATGATCTCTTTGTACTTCTTGTCGATCATCTTCCGCTTTACCTTCAGCGACGGTGTGATCTCGTCAGCGTCGATGGTGAAATCGCGCGGCAGCAGCGCGAAGCGGCGGATCTTCTCCTGCCGGTCGAGGTTGTGATTGAAACGATCGATCTCCGTCTGATAGATCTGCAGGACTTTCTCGTTGGCAATCAATTCGTCGCGCGAGTTGAACTGGACACCCATGGCCTTCGCATCCCGTTCCAGTTTGTCGAAATTCGGGACGAGGAGCGCGACCAGATACTTGCGCCGGTCGCCGATCAGGACCGGCGTACCGATGTATGGGGAGCTCTTCAAAAGGGCTTCGAGCGGCTGCGGCGCGATGTTCTTGCCGTAGGCATTGATGATGATGTCTTTCTTCCGGTCGGTGATCTTGAGGAATCCGTCGGCGTCGATCTCGCCGATGTCGCCGGTGTGGAACCATCCGTCGGGGTCAATGGCCTGCCGGGTGGCATCGTCGTTGTTCCAATAGCCCTTCATGATGTGCGGGCCTCGGCTGAGGATCTCGCCGTCTTCGGCGATCTTCACTTCGACGCCGGGGATGATGCGGCCGACGGTGCCGACACGCCGCGCCTCCGGCGTATTGACGGCGATGACGGGAGAGGTCTCCGTGAGGCCGTAGCCTTCGTAGATCTCGAGCCCGGCGCCGATGAAGAAAGCAGCCAGCTCAGCCGAGAGCGGAGCGCCGCCGGAGAGAACCATTTTCACGCGGCCGCCGAGACGGGCCAGGATTTTCGAGAAGACGAGCTTGTCGGCAATCGCTGATTTGATCCCGAGGCCGAACGGCATCGGCTTGCCGGAAAGGCGATAGGGCAGACGCTGCTCGGCGACCCCGAGCGCCCATTTGAAGATCTTCTGCTTCGACCCGGACTGGACGGCCACGCTGTCCAGAATCGTGGTGCGCATCTTCTCGAAAAGGCGGGGCACCGCGGCGAAGAGATCCGGACGAATCTCGCGCAGGTTATCGCCGACCTTCACGACGCTCTCGGCGTATGCGATCGTGCAGCCGCGATAGAAGTAGCAGTAGTCACCCATCCGCTCGAGAATGTGTGAGAGGGGCAGAATGGAGAGGCCGGTCTGGCCGTTCTCGATCGGCAACACCTTGCAGGTCGCCAGGACGTTGCTGGCCACGTTGCCGTGCGTCAGCATGGCGCCCTTGGGATTGCCCGTCGTGCCCGAGGTGTAGACGAGCGTGGCTACGTCATCGCTCTTCGCCTTGGCGCGAGTCTCGTCGAATCGGGCGCGTGCGGCGGCGTCATCGTGCCGCCGTCCGTCCTCGACGACCTGTGCGAAGCTGAGCACGCCGGCCGGCAGCGCTGGCGGCGGATCACAAACGATGACATTGTGAACGTGCGGACAGTGGTCGCGGATACCGGCCACCTTCTTCATCTGCTCCTCGTTCGAGCAGATGACGGCGACGGCGCCGGAGTCATTCAGGATGTACTCGATCTGCCACCCGAGCAGCGTCGGATAGACCGGAACGGTCACAGCCGCGCTGGCCAGAATGGCGAAGTCGGCCATCGCCCATTCCGGGCGGTTCTCGGAGAGGATGGCCACCCGGTCGCCATGTTTGAGACCGAGATTGTGGAGACCCGTGGCGAAGTAGCGGACTGTGTCGCGGAACTCGTCGACGCTGGTGTCGACCCAGCGGCCGTCGCGTTTGTATTTCGTCGCCGCTGAACGTTCCAGCGTGCAGGTGACGGTGTAGATGTCGTTGAGAGTCTTGATCTCCATCCGCGCGGCCCCCTGATTATGGAGTGAGCCGGGATCATAGCGTATGCGCTACGGCCGGAACGGTGATCGGCTTACGCGACCTTGATCCACCGCCACAACTCAGGAATCGTCGGCCGCTTTCCGTACGAAAGGATTCCGACGCGGAAGACCTTCGCCGTGACGTAGAAGAAGACGCAGATCGTGACGATTGAAACGCCGATCGAGACGAGGATGTGCCATACCGGCGGCTCCGAGACCAGGGTGCGCGCAAACATCGTAAGGGGGCCGTAGACCGGCGCGAGAGAAAGGGCGACGGCGAAGGACGAATCGGGGTTTGTGATGATCGCGAACATGACGAACCAGGGCACCATCATCAGCATCTGGATCGGCGCGACGAGCTGCTGCGCTTCCTTGTCGGTGTTGCAGGCAGCGCCGGCGATGGCATAGACGCAGACGAAGGTCAGGTAGCCGAGAATGAAGAAGAGAGTGAAATAGACGTAGATCATCGGCCGCAGAAACTGCGAGATGTCGAAGCCGGCCAATTTGGCGCTGGTGGCGCCGAACGTACCGGCGGCCGCGATGATGATCAGCCAGACTGTAACCTGGGTGAGCCCGACAGCGGCGACACCGAGGATCTTGCCCGTGAGCAGTTGGCGCGGTGACATCGAGGAGATGAGCACCTCGACGATTCGCTCGCTCTTCTCCTGCACGATGCCGCGCATCGTCTCCAGGCCGTAGATGAACGACGGGATGATCAGGAGGCCGGCGAAGATGAAGCCGATGATGAAATTGGCCTCGTTCCCCTTTTTCTGTTCCCCGCTTCTGGAGAGCTGCACACTGTCTACCGGAATCTCACGCGTGAGCGTGTCGACCACGGTCGGGTCGATACCGCGCGCCGCTAGCCGCTGCCGCTGGATGGCGCGGTTGGCGATCGACCCAAGCCGCTCCAGGGAGATGAGATCGGCCGAGGAGCGGCTGTAGTAGGTCATCTTCGCGTCGTTACCCGCGAAGGCGTCGGCTGGTATCAGCAGGACGGCATCAAGGCGATTGCCCGAGTCCTTGTCGAGATAGAGGCGGTCGAGATACGGGTGCGTTGCCGCGTCGAGCCGGGATTGCCCATGCGCATCCACGTATTCGACGTCGAGCGACTGTGGCAGCTCTCCCCTGCGGCCTCCGGAAAGCGCTTTCTTGGGATCCGGAACCTCCGGCTCGATGTGGCGGGAAAAGGAGGCCCGCAGCGCCCCTGTCCCGTCGACGACGGCGACTTTCTTGCCGCCCATGCCTTTCGCGATGATGAGGCTCGGCACGATGAAAAGGGCGGTCATCAGGACCGGAAAGAAGAGCGTCATGAAGATGAACATCTTCTTCCGGACGGCCTGGAGGTACTCGCGTTTGATGACCGCGAACATCTTGTTCATCGGATGGACTCCATCGTCTCGGCCCCGACCTGCTCGATGAAGATCTCTTCGAGTGAAGGAGCGGCGAGCTCGAATCTGCGGATGCGTAAACGCCCCATGGTGGCTTCGAGGATTTGCTGCGGGTCGGCTCCCTCCACCAGGCTGAGCTCGGCGGCGTTATTGACGATCATGGCGCGCCTGACTTGCGGAAGCGTCTCGAGGAAAGTGCCGTCGCCCTCGTAGTCGATGTGCAGCGTGTTCTTGCCGAAGGAGTCGCGGACCGCATCGAGCGCGCCGGAGAGGACGACCTTCCCCTGGTGCACCAGGATGATCTCGTCAGCCATCCTCTCGGCCTCGGCCATCATGTGCGTCGAGAGGAGGATGGTCCTCCCCTCCTCCTTCAGCTCCCGCAGAAGGTTGCGTACCAGGAGCATGTTGACCGGATCGAGACCAGACTGCGGCTCGTCGAGGATGATGAGATCGGGGTCGTGCAACAAGGTTCCGATGAGCTGGACCTTCTGCTGGTTACCCTTCGATAGCTCCTCGACTTTCGCATCCCGCTTGTCCCACAGCTCGAAGCGCTTGAGCCAGCGCTCCGCTGACTTCGCGACGGCGGCACCACGGCACGCTTTGATCTCGGCGAGAAAGAGAAGGTGCTCCTTCACTTTCATCTGCCGGTAGAGCCCACGCTCTTCCGGGAGATAGCCGATGCGATCGCGGGCATCGCGTTCGCTGCCGAGCCACTCGATCGATCCGGAGTCGGGAAAGAAGACGCCGGTGATCATCCGGATCGTCGTCGTCTTCCCAGCGCCGTTGCGGCCGAGCAAACCGGTAATCGTGCCCCGCCGGACGGTGAACGAGACCCCGTCCACCGCCCGCACGGCACCAAACGTCTTCACCACGTCCCGAACCGACAAAACGACCGACATGCGTACGCTCCCGAGAGGCTAGGCCGGCGTATTGTACGGGAGGGAGGTGCGAAGGTTCAGGGTTTGGGCCAGGTGAGGTCGTCGAGTATCGTGGGCAGCAGAGTCTTGCGGATCTGCTTGACGATCTGCTCGATCCTGCCGAGCACGCTGCCCGAACCGTTATCGCGCTTTGGAGCAGCCGACGCTACGCCGCTGGTGAGCGCAACGAGAAGAACAAAGGTGGCAATTCTTGATCGTGTAGACATGTACCCTCCATCGAGCTCTGATGAACTCGGTTGTGTTGGAGGGCGCCCTCATATAGGAGTGTCTGGGCGGGGCTTTTCCCTACCCACGATCACGCGATCGGCCCGAAATAAAGCGCCGGGACTCGCTAGACCATGTGCTGGGCCTGCAGCAGATCGGGGCGCTTCGTTTCGTTCACAAATGCGATCCGCAGGTCCAAAACGAGCGCGCTGGTAGCCCTTCCGGCTAACGCGGCTTCACACAAATACGTCACGGCTGTCCGCGCTGCTTCGGAGGACGTGAGCTGTGCCTTCTCAAAATAGGCAATCGCCTGCCTGCAAGCGTCAGCGATGCCACCAGGCTGTCCCGTCGCAATGAGGACTTCAGCAATATCGAGCGCCACGATGGCGACCTCGTTGGCCATGCCGAGCTCTTCGAATTCTCCGCGAAGCTCGGCGAGCATCCGCAGCGCTGGCTCATATTGCTGCCGCGCCACAAAGATGCGCGCCAGAGTCCACCTGGTCTTGGCGCGGAATGACATCATGCCCGCGGCTTCGAAGGCACTGATCGCCTTCACGAAGCAGTCGATTGCCGCGTCGAGCTCACCAAGCTCCCGGTACAAGGTCGCCGCGTTCTGCTGCGCAGAGGCACGCCAGCGCGGAGCGATGGTTTCTTCGTTCGCAATTTCCAGCTGAATGCTGAGTGCTTCGCGGAAGCGACGGGCGCTGTACAAGGTGGCAGCCTCGGCCAGCCTGGCGGCGTAGGAGCGTTCGGCATCGCCATATTCTCGGAAGATCGCCGCTGCGGCCGCAATCGCCGGTAAGGCGTCGTCAACGCGCTCGAGAGCGCGGTAAACCATGGCCCTGACGAGATTGAGACGCCCCACCTCATGATTGGCCAGGCGAAGCTTGGCGAACTCGGACTCAGCGGCCGCCAGAGCCTTCAGCGCATCGCCGTATGCGCCGGTGTACAACAGCGCATACCCGTGCTCGTACCACGTGTTTCCGCGCAAGCGGTAGACACCCTCAGACCCTGGCAGACATTCTGAAATCTCGACCGCCAGTCCGGTAATCTCCACGGCATCGGCCGGCATCACATCGATGGCACGGTCCACCGCCGCGATCAGCTTCCTCACCAACCCCGCCGTCCGCCATTCGGGATGCTCTGCCAGTCTCGGCGCCCAGGTATCGCGGGAGCCGGTCAGGAGCTGCTTGATGTAGATCTCGGCGACGGCGTCTTCGTCGTTCATCGTTTTCTGGACGCCGCGCAGGAACGTCAGGGTCTCGGGACGGGGAGCACTGGAAAACGATGGCCGCTCCCATACCTCTCCTTGCTTCAGCAGGCTGGCAGTTCCGCGCAGGGAGTCGAGCGTCCGCTTGCAGAGGGAACAGCCGGCAAGATGTTTGTCCCGCGCCGCGGAGTCGATCGGCTCGGCCAGAAAACCGGCCAGAACTTCTTCGTCGTAATGCTGTTCAATCATCATCGCTTCACCGCCGTGATGCTGAGGTAGATTTCCCGAACCCGTTTGAGGCAGTTGTGAATCAGTTTCTCCGCGTAGCGCGACGTCGTGTCGAGAGAGATGGCCACGTCGTTTGCCGAGCGGCCCTCGTAGTAGTGCAGGTAGAGCGTCTCGCGGCAGCGCGGCTGCAGATACTCCAGCGCCTGCTGCATGGTGATGATCATCGCCAGCTTTTCGGCGAGACCGTTCGACAACGGATCGGTGTGCTCCGCGAAATCCTCCGGCAGTCCCTCGGTGCGGCCCTGGCCGCGCCAATAGTGCCGGCTGGCGTTACACATCGCTGCCACCAGCCAGGACCGGACGTTCTCCACCCTCGTCGTCGTCGTCATGAACGACAGAAAGACTTCCTGGATCAGAGACTCCGCGTCCGATTCAGGAATCCGGAACTTCCGGCAGCCCACGTGGAGCAGCAACGGCCGGTGCCGCACGTAGAGCTCGCCGATGTCCTCGGGCTGCGGTTCCTCCGAAACAAGAGGAGTAATCCGCGCGTCCAGTTCCGCGGCCGGAATTGTCGACGGGGCACCTGTCATCGTTTCCAGCACGTTCGGATCGAGCACGACCGCGGTCCTCTTCCTCTCTCTCGGAAGCTGCCAGTCGATAATTATGGACGAGATACTGCCACGATACCACGAAACAGGGAAAGTTCCCTTTGAGACATCCGTTTTTCTGAAGCCGAACCCATTCGGTGTTTGTCAATCATACCCGATGTAGTAGCGGAAAGGTGTCGATAGTTTTTAGACGGCCATCCAGTCCGGTTTTCCCCACGACCCCCGCGCCACTGGTGCTATCCTCCGCCGTCGCAAACGCCGCCGATGGAAGGTAAGTCGATGAATTCAGAACAGATCGCCAGGAGTGTCGACCAGATATGGGACGCATCGATCGTCCCTGCGCTCGAGCGATACATCCGCATCCCCAACCAATCTCCCCTCTTCGACCCCAACTGGAAGAAAAACGGCCACATGGGGCAATCCGTCGCTTTGGCGCGCGCTTGGGTCGAGGAACAGCAGATCGAAGGGTTGCGCATCGAGACGCATGAGATCGAAGGACGCACCCCTCTCATCTTCATCGAAGTCGACGGCGACAGTTCCTCCACCGTGTTGATGTATGGACACCTCGACAAACAGCCGGCCATGGTCGGTTGGGACGATGGACTTGGCCCCTGGACACCGGTTCTGCGCAACGGAAGGCTTTTCGGCCGCGGCGGCGCGGACGACGGCTACTCGATCTTCGCCGCAGTCTCTGCCATTCGCGCGGTCAAGCAGCAGAACACACCGCACTCGCGCATCGTCGTGATCATCGAGTGCTGCGAAGAGAGCGGCTCGCTCGATCTGCCCGACTACATCGACCTTCTGTCCTCGAAGATCGGCACCCCGCGTCTCGTCATCTGTCTCGACAGCGGCTGCGGCAACTACGATCAGCTGTGGATGACCACGTCGCTCCGGGGCTCAATCGTCGGCAACCTCACCGTCGAAGTCCTCACCGAGGGCGTTCATTCCGGCGATGCCAGCGGCATCGTGCCGTCGAGCTTCCGCATCCTGCGCATCCTTCTCGATCGCCTGGAAGATGCCCAGACCGGCCGGATCATCCCCGAGTGGCTGCATACCGAGGTCCCGCCTGACCGCATGCTCGAGGTTCGCGAGACCGCCCGCATCCTCGGGGCCGAGATCTACAACAAGTTCCCGCTCCTCCCGGGCATGCGGCCGATGACCAGCGATCCCGTGGAGCAGTTGCTGAATCGAACCTGGCGTCCGATGCTGTCATACACGGGTCAGGCAGGCCTGCCCGATCTCGTGCAGGGCGGGAACGTTCTCCGTCCAAAGACGTCCCTCAAGATCTCACTGCGCGTCCCGCCCACGCTCGACGCCTCGAATCTCGACCAGAAGTTGAAGAAGCTTCTGGAAAGCGATCCGCCGTACGGCGCTCATGTAGAGTACGAGCCGGAGAAGGGTGGCGGAGGATGGGAAGCGCCGAAAGTCGCTCCGTGGCTGGAGAAATCGATCGACTCCGCGTCGAAGACGTTCTTCGGCAAACCCGCGACGACCTGGGGCGAAGGCGGCTCGATCCCGTTCATGGGAATGCTCGGGGAGCGCTTCCCCGGCGCGCAGTTCCTCATCACCGGAGTCCTCGGGCCTCACAGCAACGCCCACGGACCAAACGAGTTCCTGGATATTCAGACCGGAAAGAACGTGACCGCGTGTGTGGCCCAGGTGCTGGCGGACGAGCGGGATTCGCGGTAGCGCGGTTGCGCGGTTGCGAGGTAGCGCGGTAGCGCGGTTGCGCAGTCTCGCGGTCTTTTGCCGAGGATCCGTCTGTGCCGAATCAAGAAGACTGCCGGACCGCGACCCCGCGACTGCGAGACCCCGCGACCCCGCAACCGCGCCCTAGTGCCCGCCCGCGTACTTCTTCTCCCCCGCTTCGATACGAATCGGCAGCCGGTTCTGCGGCGGCGGAAGCGGGCACGTTGCGTAAGGAGTGAATGCGCATGGCGGGTTATAAGCCTTGTTGAAATCGACGATCGTCTTCCCGTTCGCGTCCGGCGGATGGGCGTACAGGTAGCGGGCGGCGCCGTACGTCTCCTTCCCGCTCGTCGCGTCCTTGAAGATGATGAAGTAATCCGTCTCACCCTGCTCCAGAATCGGATCGATGCGGAACTCGCGGCCCTGCAAGGTGAAAACGAGAGCGCCCGGCGAGACCTCGTTGCTGGTCATGCCGAGGACGTTCGTGATGGGGATCTTCCTGGGAGGGCTGTACGGCTCGAAGCGTGCCTCGACCCGAGAGCCGTCATCGACCGGGAAATAGTCCAGCCCGAGAAAATGCGCGCGCGCCTCGGTCTCGGTATCGCGCACGCGGATGCCAAAGCGCGGGCCGTGCACGGCATCCTCGCGGCGGATGGCCATAAAGGAGAGCGTTCCTGAACGGACGACCGTCGACTCCGGTTCCGTGTCGTTACGCAACACGACTGCCACGGTCACCGGCTTCCCGTTGATTGTCAGAGACGGATTCGGCTGGAGCGTCACCTTCCCCTCCTGCAGAACGAACTGCGCCGGGATGGGAGGCTTCGACGGAAGCGAAACATCATTGCTCCCGTCGCTGAGCCAATAGAGACCGGCCAGAGAAAGCCAGCCGTCGGGTGCCTTCAGCCGCGTAGCGCGGTTCGCGCGCCACGTTTCGATCTCCTTTTGAAGCGATGAGCCGTCGATCGTTCCGGCGGGAGGCTCGTAGCGGCAGGCGGCGAACAGGAGCAGGATGGCGAGGAAGCGCTTCATTGGTCGGATAGGATACTCAAACCGTGGTTTCGAAATGTCGCAGAGCCGTGTCCAATCAGGGTGAGCAATGTTGCGCCCTTTCCGGTCCGGCGGCCGGAGCATGAAGCGGTGATCCCATCCTTGAACGAGGAGCACCGCCTTCTTGCCGCGATTCGCGGGGGCGACCGCACCGCCGCGGAAGAGCTCGTCGATCGGACCTACTCGTCGGTCTTCGCATCCCTCTTCCGCCTCTGCGGCGACCGCGAGCTCGCCGCTGACCTGACGCAGGAGACGTATCGGAAGGCATGGGAGGCATTACCTGGATTCGACGGCCGCTCGCAGTTCTTCACCTGGCTCTACCGTATCGGCTACACGACGTTTCTCAATCACATCCGACGGCCACGGCTGATGAAATCGCTCGACGACGAGAACGCGCCGGAGATGCCCGACGGCGCCCCGGCCGCCGACGAGATCCTGAGCAGCGCGGAGGAGGACGAGCACCTTCGTGCGGCAGTTCTCCGGCTGCCGGAAGATCTGCGTTTCACCGTGACCGCGCACTTCTGGGGCGGTCTGGCAGTCAAGGACATCGCGGCGATCGAAGAGATCACAACCGTTGCCATCCGAAAGCGGCTGCACAAGGCGTTCTCTCTGCTGGAAGAAGCCCTCGGCGGGAACGTTGAGGAAGAAAGACAATGACACGGAACCGCAAAGCTGATCTGCAGCGGAAGCTGGCCCTGGCGCCGGTGGCAAAGCCGCCCGCCGGTCTGGCCGACCGCATCAAGCGAGACATCCCACAGCATCTCGGGTTCAACCCCGAGAGCGAGCGAGTGCATTTGCGGAAGCCGGCGATGTTCAATCTCCGCATTGCCGCGTCGATCGTTCTGCTGGTCTCGTCGCTCTATCTGGTGCTCCATCTGCTCTCGCGTACGGTTTCAAAAACGGAATCGCCTACGACGGCGGCCGCAGCCGCCGGCGCGCCTGCGCCGCGAGTAGCCGAGGCGCTGCCGAACAAACCACCCGAGCCGGGGAGCGCCCGCACGGAGCCGCGCACCGATCTTCCGCCCATGCCCAGAACGCCTCCGCCGCGGATTGCTGCTGAGGGTTCGCATGCGCAGATCGCTGAAGCGCGGCGCACCGAGGCAGATGGGATGACGACCGGCCAACCGGCCTACGCTGACTCCGTCGAACGCGACGCGCCGGTCGCGAAAACCGAGCCGATCATCGTCGCGAATGCGGCGCCGGCACCGCCACCGCCCGTAGCCCCGTCCGCCGCTGCAGCCCCGCCCGCTTCCGCCGCCGCCGTGGAACAGGCAGCACCGATGGATGCCGCCGGGCGTCTTGGCTTTGCACCGGAACGTTCGGTTGCCAAGGATGTGGCCCGCGAACGCAAGGCAAGCCCCGCGGCGCCCGTCAGGAACTTCGTAGCGATTCAGGAAGCGATCGAACACGGCGCGACGCCGCGCGATATCGACGCCGCCGCGATCGTGCAGCACTTCGCCGCGCCGGAGCGCGCTCCGGCCGATCTGCACATCGAGATCGAAGCGTCCGCCGCGCCTCTCGATGCGACGAAGTGGCTCCTGCGCGTCTCGGTCGACGCACCGGCCCCGGCCGGAACGTCCATCGATCTCACGTTCGGCGATCCGGTCGCCTTGCATCGTCCTCTGGCCGGTTCGCTCTCGCCGAACGAGACGGCCTTGTATGAGATCGAATTCAAGCCGGATGCGAAACCCGATCAGATCATCGCCACCGTACGGGCCGGCAAAACCGAGGGCAGTGTTCGCATCGCCGATCTCCATCGGTGGAACGCGGCCTCCCCGAGGATGAAACGCGCCTCGCTGGCGGCAGCGTGGGCGCGCACGCTTCAGTCACACACGCACGCCGACGCGATCGTGGCCAAGGCGCGCGAAGCGCATATCGACGATCTCGCGGACATGGCCGAACGAACGGAGCGGAATCAGTAGGTTAGTAAAGGTTGCTGGGTTGCTGGGGTGTTCAGCAACTAACCTGGATTTCTCACGACCTGATCGCGCCTACCTGCCTGCCGCCGCAAGCCAGAGACCGATGTGGCACAGACACTCTTGTCTGTGCCCCGGCCGAAGCCGCGTGCCGTGAGCGCTTGCAGTCTCTCGAGTCGAGCGAGACCCCGCACAGACAAGAGTGTCTGTGCCACATCGGTCCTGCTCATCGGCACCACTCCGCATGATCGGCAGATAGGCTGCCGGCAATTCCACTCGTCGTGTGAGAAATGTGGGCTAAGTAAGGGCTAAGTAGGGGCTAAGTACAGATCCCCGGAAGAGGGTTGTCCAGTCGGCGGCTGCCCGATTTGGGCCGGCGAAGCTGGCTTAAGGTCCGTAGCCCCCGGCTTCAGCCGGGGGTAACGCAGGCAGCAATTGTTCTGAGCCCGCTTCAGCGGGCGACAGAGATCGTCGATCACCGCTCCTCTGTCGCCCGCTCAAGCGGGCTGCCAACTTGGGGAATGCTCGTTTTCCCCCGGCTCAAAGCCGGGGGCTACGGAACTTAAGCCAGCTTCGCCGGCTCAGACGGTCGTTCGCGAACTGGACACTCATTTCCGGGAACCCGTACTCAGCAACTCAGTAACCAAGCAACCTTACAACCCAGCCATCACCTCGGACGTCCGCCGCCGAAGTTGCGCACCGACTGGAAGTGCACATCGAAGTATCGCGCCGCGGCGCGAACCGCCCGGGAAACGGTCCATGCGTCTTTCGACGGGATCCGCTCCAGCGCCAACCTCATGTTCTCCGGCAGCTTGGCCCGGCACGTACGGCAGAGAGCGTTGCCGATTGTCTTGCTGAGATCGCATCGGGGACAGCGCGGTGTCTTGGCGAGGCCGGAGACCTGCTCCTTCGTCAACGTCATCGTAGTTCCTCTCTCCCCTGATTTGGTTATTGTGACATGAATACGCGCCGGACGCACCTACGGTTCGTCCTGCATTAGAATCCGCCCCGATTTCGAGGAGGCTTCCGCATGGGCGAGCACGTCGAATTTCCATCGAACGGCCACACCTGTCAGGGTTATTTCGCGGGCAAGGGGCCGGGAATCGTCGTCATTCAGGAGTGGTGGGGTCTCGTGCCGCACATCAAGGAGATCGTCGACCGATTCGCCGGCCAGGGCTTTGCCGCCATCGCTCCGGACCTCTATCACGGCAAGACCACGACCTCGCCTGATGAAGCGGGCCGCTTGCTGATGGAGCTCGACGCGGAGCGCGCCGAGAAGGAGATCGCCGGCGCCGGCGCGTACCTCCTCGGGCGCCCCGAGTGCACGTCGAAGTCGTATGGCGTCATCGGTTACTGCATGGGCGGCGCGCTGGCGCAGTACACGGCAACGAAAGAGAAGAATGTCGGTGCCGCCGCCAGCTTCTACGGCGGCTTCAAGAGAGTGGCCTCCGACTGGGCGAACCTCACCGCGCCGATCCTGCTGATCTACGCCGAGAACGACCAGGGCGTGCCGATCGAACAGGGGCGCGCTCTGGCGAAAGAGCTCCAGGACCTGGGGAAGCGCGTGCAGCTCGTCACCTACCCCAACACCGGCCATGCCTTCTGCAATGACACCGGCGGAAACTACAACGCCGCTGCCGCGGCCGACGCCTGGCAGAAGGCCATCGACTTCTTCCGCGCCAACGTGAGGTAGTTAGGCAGTTCGAATCAGCCGTCTTCGCGCACGCGCTACAATCAATGCGCCGATGAATGAGCCGTCGTTACGCGGGAGCCTTGCATCCTTCCGCCTGCCCGATGTTCTGACGTTCCTGGCATCGACGCGGAAGAGCGGCACGCTGACGCTCACCAGCGGCCCGAACGAGACCACCGTCTACTTCGACACGGGCGCCGTCGTCTACGCCGGCTCAAACCAGGTGACGCTCCGCCTCAGCGCCGTCCTGCTCCGCAAGAAGCGGATCTCGGCCGCGCAGCGCGACGCCATCGACGACTTGATGAAAGCGGAAGGCGGACGCTTTGGTCAGCTCGCCGTAAAGCAGGGACTGCTGACCGACGAACAGCTCCGCGACTTCCTCAAGGTGCAGGTGTCCGAGATCCTCTACGATTGCTTCGTCTGGCCGGGCGGGGCATTCGCCTTCATCGACGACACGTCCCTTCCCCCGTACGCCGTCACCATCGCCGTCGATCTCTCGAACCTGATCATGGAAGGGGCGCGGCGCATCGCCGAGTGGGAAGAGTGCGTCCGCCTCCTCCCCGACAGCGCCACGGTCTTCCGCGTGGTCTCAAACCCCGAGACCGAGAAGATCACCTTGTCGGTCGACGAATGGAAGATCCTCTTTCTCATCAACGGCCGCCGCACCCTCGCCGAGCTGCCGCCCGACGCCGATGAAGATCCGCTCCACGTCTATCGTGTCGTCTACGGCCTCTTTGCGAACAAGCTGATCGAGACCGTTACGCGCACGCCGTCGCAGGACGACACCGGCCGCTCGAAGCCTGCCGCCGCGATACTGGATGAGACGATGCGCCAGCAGCCGGCCACGTTCAGCGCAGACTCGACGGTCCGCGAAGTCAGCGACGATACCAACCTCCTCATCTCGACCGGCCCGAAGCTGTCGTACAAGGATCTGGTCCGGCCCACCATCGCCCAGCTCACGATCGTGAGCGGCGAAGACACCGGTCTCATGTTTCCGCTCACCGAGGCCGAGTATCTGATCGGGCGGCAACGCGACAATCAGATCCCGCTCGCCGACCTCGGCATCTCCGGTCACCATGTCCGCATCTATCGCGGCCCCGAGGGATACGCCATCGAGGATCTCAAGAGCCGCAACGGCACCTGGATCAATGGCGCGCGCTCGTTTCACGCGCTCCTCCACAGCGGCGACCAGATCCGCCTCGGCGCCACCGAGCTGCGCTACGAGATCCTCTACGACGGCGGTACGACTCCGAGCGTCGCCGGGTAAGCGATCCTCGCCGTATCATCCCAATCCGGAAACCGAGTCGCTCCGTATCTTTCCTTCGTATGGAGACCACGATGCGATTGACCCGCCTGCTTATCCTCTCGTTGACCGTCGCTGCCTCGGCACTTGCCCAGCACGACATGACGTCGCACGACGCCGCGACACCCGTCACCATCGAGCCGGGCCTCGGCAACGTCCACTGGCCCGTGTCGACGAAGAACGCCGAGGCGCAGCGCTTCTTCGATCAGGGCATGAAGTACCTCTACGGCTTCAACCACGAATCGGCTGTCCGTTCCTTCCAGCGCGCCACGCAGCTCGATCCCGATCTGGCCATGGGCTACTGGGGAACGGCTCTCGCCCTCGGACCGAACATCAACCTGGACGTCGATCCCGAGCGCGAGAAGCAGGCCTACGACAGCGTTCTGGCCGCGCTCGCTCACGAGGCGCACGCCAGCGCCAAGGAGCGAGGCCTCTTCGCCGCGCTCGCCAGGCGCTACAGCAACGACCCGAAGGCCGACCTGAAGAAACTCGCCGTCGACTACAGCGCCGCCATGGGCGCGGTCATGAAGAAGTACCCCGACGATCTCGACATCGCCACGCTCTACGCCGAGAGCCTCATGGACCTCCATCCGTGGAAGTTCTGGTCGCACGATGGAAGGCCGAACGAGGGGACGACAGAGATCGTCTCGGTGCTCGAGTCGGTGCTGCGCCGCAATCCCAACCACCTCGGCGCGAATCACTACTACGTCCACGCCATGGAAGCCTCGCCCCATCCGGAACGCGCCCTCGCCAGCGCCGAGCGCTTGAAGACCATGGCCCCGATGTCCGGCCATCTCGTTCACATGCCGGCGCACATCTACGAGCGCACCGGCAACTACGCCGGCGCGGCGCTGGCGAACACGAAGGCCGCGGAGACCGACCGCGTGTTCATGAAGAATCACGGCGCAGAGGGCATCTACGCGGCCATGTACTACAACCACAACCTGCAGTTCGGCCTGGCCTCGTACGCAATGATCGGACGGTTTGCCGAGGCGAAGACGATGGCCGACGAGTTCGCGGCCAACGCCACGGCCATGGCCAAGGAGATGCCCCCGGCGGAGGCCGCTGCATCGAGCACGCTCCTCGTGCTCGTCCGCTACGGACGCTGGGGCGACATCCTCCGCGAGAAGCCGGTCGATGTCGGCCCGCTGTCGAGCGCCTTCTCCCATTTCGCGCGCGGCTCCGCGTTCGCCAAACTCGGCGACGTCGCCGGCGCCGAGTCGGAGCAGCGAGCGTTCGAGGCCGCGCGCACGACGGTGCCGGACGACCCGGGCTTCTATCAGAACTCGGAGAGAGCCATCGCCGAGGTTGCCGTCCACGTCCTGGCCGGCCGCATCGCCGAGGCTCGTGGCGATTCCCGTCAAGCAATCGCCGAATACACCGAAGCGGTGGAGAAAGAAGACGCGCTCGACTACGACGAGCCGGCCGACTGGTTCTACCCCACCCGCGAAACGCTCGGCGCCGCGCTGCTTCGCGCCGGACGTTATGCCGAAGCCGAGAAAGCCTTCCGCGCCGATCTCACCCGCAACAAGCACAACCCGCGCTCGCTCTTCGGCCTCGCCGCCGCGTTACGCGCGCAGAAGAAGGATGCCGCGCCGGTGACCGCCGAGTTCGGGCGGGTGTGGGAGGGCGGGAAGCTGGGTCTGGCGGATTACTAGCCCGCATTTCTCACACTCTCACCGGAATCGTCGGCACCCTGTACCCCGTCGAGAGTCCTTCTCCCCCGCGGTTTCTTGCGGGGGAGAAGGACTCTCGATGAACACCGTGTCTGCGATTCCACTTTAGTGGTGAGAAGTCCGGGCTAGAGGAAATCGTTCGTATCCTCACCGAGACGAGAACGAAAGCACGCTTTGGATGCCGTATCTGCTGAGAAGGCCTAAAGTCTCATCCGCAGATGACGCAGATGTACGCAGATAAAACCGTCCTCCATCTGCGTTCATCTGCGTCATCTGCGGATAAGGCTTCTTCGTTAGCAAGACCATACCATCGCCTCGGCGAACCCGGCAGCGCCGCAAGCTTGGTACGTATATACTTCGCGTGTATATTCCAGGAGGGCGCCATGCCTACGGCAAAGGTGTTTCGCAGTGGCAACTCGCAGGCGGTCCGAATCCCGCGCGAGTTCCAGTTTGACACTGACGAGGTCGATATCGAGCGACGCGGTGACGAGATCATTCTGCGGCCACCCGTTCGCAACCTTCGCGGCGCGTTTGATGCGTTGGCTGCCTTGTCGGACGACGTCTTCAGCGAGGGACGGGAGGATCTGCCGCCGCAACCGAGAAAGGGTCTTTGATGCCTCCGGCCAAACTGCTCGACACCAACATATGCATCTACATCGCCCGCAGTCGTCCGACCACGGTTGCGCGGCGTTTTGCGCGCGCGGCGCCGGGATCGCTTGGCATTTCGATCATCACCTGGGGTGAGTTGTGTTTCGGCGCAGCCAGGAGCAGCGACCCTCCCCGCGCGCATTCCCTGCTGGAACAGTTCTCCAGCATCGTGGCAGTTCTTCCGCTTTCCGCGGCGGCCGGGCGGCACTATGGCCTCGTGAGAGCCGCGCTGGAACGGGCGGGTACGCCCATCGGTAACAACGACCTCTGGATCGCAGCACACGCACTGGCGCTGGGTGTGCCGCTGGTCAGCAACAACCTGCGCGAATTTGAAAGAGTGCCGGGACTGAAGCTGGAGAACTGGGTTTGAGTTTCGTTTGTTGAGACAGTCTCCGTGTAGCGGCTCTCCCAGAGGACCATCCGCAGATGACGCAGATGCGGCGCAGATGAAGGATTAGTCGATCAGTCGATTAGTGGATTCGTGGATTCGTGGATCAGACCGATCACCGCGAGACCGCGAAACCCCGAGACCGCGAGACCCAGCAACGCAGCAACCCTGCAACCAAGCAACTCACCAAGGCCACGCCATCCCCTCGGCGAACCCCGGCAGCGCCGCCGACAGCTCCTTGATGTGCGCACTGGCGATACCGTCCAGCTCCCGCTCCAGCACGCCGCTGACGGTGGTCTCCTGCTGCTCCGCCCGATACTCCAGCATATCGATGTGATGCCGCGGCAGCCGGACGCGCAGCTCAGCGCTCCGGATCGCCTGCGGCAGGATGCCGTCCGCATCGTCCCCCAACGCCTCTTCGATGAGGTGCAGCGGCCAGATCTCCAGCGCCTTGGCCATCATCTCCGCCCGCGCAATGCAACTTCAACGAACGAGCGTCAGGCAGTAAACTGACCAGGACATGTTGAAAACCAGGAGCAGACAGGGAGACCAGACCAAGCGGGGAAACAAGAAGCCTGCCGCGAAGTCCCCGCGCAGGCGCGCAGGCATGCAGGTTACCAAAGCTTCCCGATCTCTCCAGGCTGAAGGCCGTCGATCAACGGCCGCCTCATTACTTCGATCAGCACCAGGGTGGTGCGGCGAAGATCTCGAGGAGATCGTTCGTATCGTGACCGAGACGAGATCGAAAGCCCACTCTTGATGCCGTATCTCCTCGATACGAATCACTGCTTCCGCCTGATCGCCCGAGACGAACGAATGCTTGCCGCGCTCAACGAGCGCCCGTCAGAGCGGCTCATGACGTCCGTGGTAGTCGCCGGCGAACTTCGCTATGGCGCGTTGATCTCGGAGCGGCGCATCGATAACGCTCTTGCCGTAGAAGACTTTCTCGGCCGGATCGATCAAATTGCGATTTCACCGGCCATCTCTCAGATCTATGCCGATCATCCGCAGATGACGCAGATGTACGCAGATAAAACCGTCCTCCATCTGCGTTCTATCTGCGCCATCTGCGGATAAGCCTTTTCATCAACCGGCCGGCCAAGCCATCGCCTCGGCGAACCCCGGAAGCGCCGCAGACAGCTCCTCGATGTGCGCGCTGGCGATCCCATCCAGCTCCCTCTCCAGCACACCGCTGACGGTGGTCTCCTGCTGACCCGCCCGGTACTCCAGCATGTCGATGTGATGCCGCGGCAGCCGCACACGCAGCTCCGCGCACCGGATTGCCTGCGGCAGGATGCCGTCCGCATCGTCACCGAGCGCCCCTTCGATGACGTGCATCGGCCAGATCTCCAGAGCCTTGGCCATCATCTCCGCCCGCGGAAACCACTTCCCGAGCGGCGTCGTCCACAGCTCAACGTCACCACAGGAAATAGCCTCGGACATCTGCCGATGCGTCCACCCGAGGAGTCTCGTCGCCTGAGAAATGCTGACATGCGGCCGTGGCTGTAGGAAGATGTGACGGATGCGGTCGATGACGTCCGCTTCGAGCATGGTTGGGTTCCTCGCTGTTAGTTGTATAAACGTATATTCACGCTACTGCTTTGTCAAGGGAAAATGAGGCACTCACGGGACACAACTGCAGCCGGCGAGCTCTTCGGAGCGCGCCTTCGCGAAGTGCGTTTGAAGCGAGGCCTGAGTCAGCTGGCGCTCGCAGAGCGGGTAGGTATCCCCCAGCCGCATGTCAGTGCGATGGAATCGGGAGCGAAGTTCCCGAACCTTCTGACCGTTCTTCGTCTGGCCGTCGCGCTGGAATGCAAGGTGATGAACTTGGTTGGAGTTTTCGACAACACGGACCTAAAGTCAATCCTGCCGAAGTAAGCTCAAGTCGGGAACGACCAGACTAGCGTCGCGGCCGAGTCCCGCATAAGTTATCACGCGATGAGAGGAGATACCGAATGCGGAGAGACAGCAAACAGCGACGCCGCGTGTTACAGGAATTGATCAGCCTTACAGTTGTGCAAAACGAGGCGGCACTCCTGCTTGGCCTACGAGAACGCGGCATTACTGTGACCCAGGCTACGGTCTCCCGTGATCTAGCCGCACTGGGCGCTTCCCGAGTACGTACCGCCGCTGGTTTGCGATACGTGCTGCGGAATCAGGAAAGCACCGTTGCCGTCCGCGAACTCGCGCTGCTCGAGATCACCGCGATAGTCGCCAACGAATCTATCATCGTTGTCAAAACTCGCGTGGGTCACGCATCGGGTGTCGGCGTCTTCCTTGATAGCCTGGATCAGTCGAAAATCCTCGGAACGGTTGCCGGAAATGACACCGTGATAGTAATTCCTGACTCGCACGAGAACCTAGCTTACGTATTACATTTTCTGCGACGACTCGTCTACGGAGACAAGATCAAGACGCCCCGCGTTAGCTCTACCCAGCATAAATGAGGCTGAACGCCTGCGCGCTTCGCCTCTTAGAGCAAAACGCTAAGTTGCAAACCCCGGATCACAGCCATCACTCTCTGATGCCAAACCCCATCAATTAATTAACCACTCACGGCAGTTATCGGTGCGTCGTCACGTCGGAACAATCTGCGTTCAGCAGGCGTTTGATACAAGTCAACGCACACGCCGCATGCTACGATTTTGTATTTCTCCCTCAGAACAAACCGAGCCAGGCGAGGAAAGTCCTCGGCACGCTCCATGCTAAACGCCTTCTCGAAATTGATACTTGCATGCACAAACTCACCCACGTACTCGGCGTTGTTGTCGAGCCCTGAGCGATCATCCATCAAGTTAACTATCCGACACGGCACGCGACTGCCGTGGCAGTGCAATTGAAACTCCTTATCGCTGTACACTGTCTCATTCTCGAAAAACACGAGGTTGCAGGTGGCGGCATACGCCGTTTGCGGTGGGTCGCTGGGCCGCCCGAGCACGGCTCCGTGGCGCATACTTCGCTTCAGGTCTGACGCCTGAACACCCTTGATTGCGAGTGACACAATCGCTCGAGCACCAACGCTGTCCGTGTCCTCCGTTCGTCCCTCACTAACGGTGCGAGCCCGCCGGACCGACTTAACACGCAACGTTCTCGGCTCCTGCTCCGGCACAGGAACGATCACGAGCTCATCACCGGGCGTCACGGTGCCAGACTCCAAACTTCCGATCACAACTGTGCCGACGCCCTCTGGCGAGCGGACCTCGGATGGACCTCCGACAACGATACGAAGCTGACCGTGGGCAAGCCGGGCTTCGTGGTCGTCGGCTATCTCCAGCAGATCCGCCACCGACGGTCCTTTGTACCAAGACCGAAGCACCTCGTCACCCTTACATTGCGCAAAGCCAAAGCCAGCCCCTTCCAACGACGAGGTCGGAATAACCGGAGGGCCGTCATTCGTCGTGAGGTTCCGGTGCTCAAGTAATTCAACGATTTGCGCCCGAACTTCATCAAAACGCGCTGGCGAATAGTTAACCATGTCCATCTTCGTGATGCACACGCCAAGCACAGGAACTTTCAAACCTTCGAGAATGCGCGCCACGCGCTCAGTACCTTCTGCTACCCCATCATTTGCGCCGACCACTATTATCGCAGAATCGGCGAGATAGATTCCGTAAACAATATTGTCTATGTAGGTATGATGACCCGGATTGTCAATGAGAGTAAACGGGCCACGATTGGTTAGAATGCGCCCACGTGCCGGGAAGACCGTGCGACTTTGGTCGTTCAATACACCCGGGCTATTGAATGTGGCTCCCCGATGACGTAGCGTAATGGCTTGATATTTGTTATAGTCTTTAGGACGTTCTAAATAGGCGGGCTGGAGTTGTGCCTCCTGCCAGATACGATCGACCTCGGCCGGACCGATCGCACCGGTCTCTACAAGAAGTCGACCAGTGAACGTCGACTTGCCGTGCTTCACATGACCGCATACAACCACATGCTTTTCTTGTTCAATCATGGTCAACCTCGTCTCGATAGAGGGGCAACGTCATACACCGCGGCCCACCAAGACCGCGAACCAGTTCCGAGCCGTCAAACTCTAAGACTTTCGCGTACACTTTTCGCAGCGCGTCGTTCGTCTTCCGGTTACGATCGTAGGTGATCACGTGACCGGGTGCGATCGCGAACACATTCGTACCATCGGAGGCCTGCTCACGAGCGGCGTGACGGTCGCTGCCATCCCCGGTCTGCACAATCTCCAATTTAGCTCCAAACTCGTCGCCGAGCACGTCGACGAATGATCGCCGTTCCTCCACACCCATCGCGACCACGGTATCATCATCCGCATACACCGGCTCGTATCGGCGGATGCCAACGACCTCATCCATCACGCGAGGATACGTCACAACCTTCGCTCGATCAATTATTGTGAAGACCGTGTCGAGGTGCATGTAGGCCCGAGCGGCTGGTATTGGAACCTCGTATATCCGATCGACAAGGTGCTGTTCGAACAAGCGCTGAGCGAACCGTCGGATCGTCTCAGGCCGAGTGCGTTGACTTGCGCCGATGGCGATAGCCCTCTCGTTGATCACGATGACATCTCCGCCCTCGATCGTGAACGGTCGATCCTCGTCGCTGGCGGCTCCGTACCAGATCGGCGTGCCAGCGAACAGGGAATGGCGCGTTAGTACTTCTCGCAAAAGCACAGTCTCCCTAACCCGCGCGTCAAAATGCATCTTTGTGGAAATGAAGCCGTTACCGAAAACCACCCCTGGATCGCGCATGAAATACATATTGGGAAGCGGTTCGATCAGAAAGGGATCCAATTGGTCCTCGTTCGCAAGAACGATTCTTCTGCCTTTGCGGTCTACCGCGATCCGAGGAGCGATCTCGAAGCCGGTCCGCGACTCAAGTTCCTGTGCGGTGATGCCTTCGATCAAGATGTTCCCAATTTCATTAATTGAATAGTGTTCGAGAATGGCGCTCGACAAACCCGGATACTGACCATACTTGCAACATGACATTACAAGTTTACGACAGACCCGCTCATTCTGGATGATGCGCTGCAGAAGTTCATGGAAGTAGAAGACTTCAATCTTCTCATTTCGCATGAGTTGCACGAACTCATCGTGCTCTTTCTGCATTCGCCCCAGAAATGGGATATCCTCGAAGAGGAGCTGATACTTGTTCGACGGAGTCAAGCGATCGATCTCTGGCCCAGGCCGGTGAACCATGACAGCCCTCAAGCGTCCGTACTCCGACTTGATGTTCAGGTTGATCTTTTGGTGGAGTTCGTTGTGTTGCTCCTGGTCGTTTGCCATATCCCTCCGCGGTTCGCGTGATGTGAGTCCGGGCTCGACTGCAATTTGAGATGCGTGAGCACCTGCCGGGTGAGAAACGTTCCGAGCGAAGACGCCCAAGGCGCTCCGCGCGCAGATTAACTCCCAGGTAATTTTTGCGTTGACCCCTTACTTGTAGGAGTGACAAAGCGAGAACTTTCCCTACCCCCCCGGGGAAATTGCGTAGTTCGAGGGTGTCGCCACGGGTAGGGAATTCAGGTGGGGTCATGCCCTGGCACTTCGATCAACCCGGACCATTTCTCGTGCAAGTTTAGATCACTTGAGGTGGGGTCCTTGAGGTGGGGTCACACCTTCGCACTTCGACCATCCCGGATCATTCTCGCGCAAGTCGTTGTCTCAGAGTGACTTACAGCTCCGATGCGATTCGGGACCGCGTCCACTGCGAAGCATCGTCTCATCACACAACCGACGTGTTTGCAATAACTTAGGGATGATGTTGCGATGGTGCGTGGCGCCAGGGTTCTGCCTGCGTCGTTGGCGCAAGTCACGGAAATGAAGCGAGTTACTTCCGCACCTTGAGTCCGCTGCGGGCCGGCTGCGGCCTCATTAGCTCGGAGATGACGTTCCTATCGAGAAGATAACCGGAGTGCATCGCTACCATCGGATCTTTCTCGTCTTGTCGCGTTTTCGCTTCAGATCGAGCACCAGCCCACCGGTCGGCGCGGATTGGGAAAACTCGAGCAGCGAATCCGGCTGCCGAGCCTTTTCGTCCGCGCCATCGAAATCTTCGGCCGACACGATCACGACCGCCTCGCCGTGTTGTTTGACCACCCGTTGCGGGCCCTCCGTACGCACGAGGCGGAACAACTCGCTGAAGCGCGCTTTCGCCTCGTGAAGTTGCCAGATTGGATATTCTTGCATGCTGATAGACTACTTTGACTAGTCACTTGCGTCAGCGTCAAAGTCAACTCCGCAGATGACGCAGATAGACGCAGATGAGACCGTCCTCAATCTGCGTTCATCTGCGTAATCTGCGGATGAGCCTTTCTCCCCGGCCACGGTCGAGGGTGTGAGCCCGCCATCCAACCCGCATGTGGCTGGGGATCTCTCACTGTCCTCAGCCCCTGGAGCCTGCCTGAGCGAGCGTAGCGAGTCGAAGGGGGGCATCGGCAGTTCGAGATGACAGCGAGCCCTGGTCGCTCGCTGCGACGCTCATGTGACCGACGCAGGCACAGCCGATCGCCAATTACCCGCGCACGGTGACCGCGTATGTTCATGCAAACACACGCGACGAATCAGGCGGAGACATCTTCCTCGGCTCCGTTCTCGCGGACGGGAATGGGAAGTCCACACTCCGCTACCGGGGCGACATGACCGGAAAACCATCGACGCCATGACGTTCCCGTTGACCGGCTTCGGCGATGGCATCGCCCGCGGGGCGTCAGAGTTCGGATCGCGCACGCGGATGTAGAGGAAGCGGGCGCGATGTAATGCGAACGGTGTGACCTCTAAGGTCCGTCGCTGGTTCACAGAACCTGCAAACTCGTCCGTCAAGGCAGCAATTGTCTGAGCTGCACATCATGATGTCTGGCGAGCAGATCATCGTATCTGATAATTTGATACTATGATCTAAGATTCAGATCTTTAGATCAGAGCTTTCTGATATTAAGATCTGTATGTTAGACTTCAACCTCACAGTATGAGATATTGATATCTGACAGCCAGATCTCAAGATGTGGGAGGCAGATCAAAACATGCGAAAGACCCCTGTGAACGAGACCCATGTCACCGTGACAAGCGCGGAACGGGCCGCGGCGAACGTGAAGACGTCACTCGACGCCACCGCGGCGGCGATTCCGGGCCTGATGCGGCCCCATCCGGCCACCTCACGAAGCATTCGCGGCCACCGGACCGTACCGAGGGACTTCATCCGTTCGATGATCAGCGTCGTCGATCAGTCGGAACTGCTGCAATCCGCGGGCACCTTTGACACCAGCGAAGCGACCGCGGCACTGCAGTTCGAAGCC
>DATHRD010000068.1:0-48116 GCA_035482045.1 Thermoanaerobaculia bacterium | reverse complement strand
AGCCTCAGTTAAGGTTTCGACCTCTTCGCGTCTTAGACACCGCTAAGGTCGGTCCGGCTGGTCCCGCGTGCAACTTCGTGCACGGCGGTCGGCCGCAGGCCGTCGGTCCCTCCCCCGCAAGAAACCGCGGGGGAGAAGGGCTCTCGACGGGGTACAGGGTGCCGACGATTCCAGTGAGAGTGTGGAGTAGCCTTCGCGATCTTCGCGTCTTCGGGTGAGACAATGAATTTCAATACCCGCCCACGCGCGCGAAGCATGCAGACAACGCGCTACGCGCACCTACTGCTTCTTCGCGTCCTCCACGGCTTTGTCCACGCCCTTCTGGAAATCGTCCATCGACTTCTGCGCCTGGCCGGGCTTCTCCTCCCACTTGGCGGCCTCATTCGTGAGGGCGTTCAACGCCCCGTCGTACTTGGCGATGATCTGCTGGTTGTAGGCGACGGCGGGCGAGACGTTCGCCACCTGCGTCCTCATGGCCGTGCGCTGCTTGTCGTAGTTGTCGAGCATCTGTTTGTACATCGTTTTCGACTGCTCGTCTTTGGCCTCGTCGTACGACTTCTTCATCTGCGTGTACGCCGAGTCGAACGCCGCGTTCGTGGCCTCGCCCATCTTCGACGTCAACGAGGCGGTGCTGGCGGCCAGCACCTGGCCCTTCACCCAGAGGTACTCCTGTGTGTTGTAGTGAAGATCCTTCGCCGCGCGGATGTCGGCCGTGATCATGTCCGCGGCCGAGCCGAGGGTCTTGAAGCCCTCCACCATGCCGGCGATCGATTTGTCGCCGGCCTGCTTCGCCGCGTCGGCGTGGGCCTGGGCTTCCTTCCGGGCCACCTGCGCGATGTCCTTCTCATGCTCGCGGACCTTGAGATACATCTGCATCTGGCCGTCCGTCAGTTTGCCATCGGCCGGCGGTTTGTAGTGGTCCCTGGAGACGTCCTTCATCAGGTCCATGGCCCCGTGCTTATCGAGGTCCTGGGAGATCCTGGCCTTGTCGTAGGCTTCCTTGGCCCGGCATCCGGCCAGGGCCATGGACAGCATCAATACCGCGGAGAGAGTCCGGCGCATTTGTTTCCTCCAAATAAGAGATGTCGATGGATTGTAGAGAGCGGGGGTCAATATTGGCAAGTCACTCGTCGAGCTGCTTGCGCAGCCGCGAGGTCAGAACGCCGAGCTCGCCCAGGATCTCCTCGATCTCCTGGTGGTGCCGGGCGCGCATCGAGTCGAGCTGTGATTCCAGCGACTGTACCTTTTGCTCGAGCGCGGCCACGCGATCATCGCCCGCCGGGTCCGGAAGAGGTTCCGGTTCGTCCAGGACCGCCACGGCGGTCTGCGGTTCATCGGCCGGAACCAGCGCGTCGGCGTCGAGCTCTTCGACGTCGTCGACCACCGGTACGGCGATGTTGCCGGCGAACGTGGCCGGCCGCTCCCGCCCCTCGAGGAGCTGCTCGAGCGATACCTCTTCCATCCGGTCGTAGCTGCTGTCCACCTGCGATTCAGGGAAGGGGACGGAATCGGCGAAGGGGTTGACCTGCGGCTCCGTGGGCTCTGGTTCCGGTTCTGTTTCGGGCTCGGGCATTGCCTTTGTCTTGGAAGTGGCCGCAGGCTTCGCCTTTTCCAGCGGCACCGGTTTCCCCTGGAGACGGGCGTAGAGATGTTTGGCCGTGATCTTTGAGACGAGCTTGAAGGTCTCCATCACTCCTTCGCCCTTGATGGCCGCGGCCTCGGTATATGGATAGCCTTCGAAGGCGAGGAGTTCCTGCAGCTTCTCCACCGGAAGGACGCCGGGGATGTCGCGCTTGTTGAACTGGATGATGATCGGCGTGTCGTTCGGGTCGATATTGTTCTGCTCGAGGTTCTCCATCAGGTTGGCGAAGCTCTCGCGCGTCGACTCGATCATCGACGGCTGCGAGTCGGCCACGAAGACGACGGCGTCGGCGCCCCTGAGCACGAGCTTGCGCGTCTCGTTGTAGAAGACCTGGCCGGGGACGGTGTAGAGCTGGATCTTCAGGTTGAAGGCGCCGACCTTGCCGATGTCCACCGGGAGCAGATCGAAGAAAAGCGTGCGGTCGGTCTTCGTGGCCAGAGACAGCATCTTTCCCTTCTGCTTCGGGTCGAGCTTGTCGAAGATGACCATGAGGTTGGTCGTCTTTCCGCAGAGGCCGGGACCGTAGTAAACGATCTTGGCGGTCATCTCGCGCGTGGCGTGGTTGAACAGAACCATGAGTAAGCTCGGATCGAAAGTATCGCACAGCTCACCTGTCATCCTGAGTCGCCGATGCCCCGGTAGGGGCTGAGGACGACGAAGGACCCCCTCATTGAAACCCGGTTCGGGGGGTGGAGCGGCTATCGGCTGGGGTCCTTCGCCGTCCTTGACCTTTTCGAGGTGTCGGCGGCTCAGGAACACAGTGTTTGAGTACCAGTCTCACGACTCCAATACCTGCGCGACACTAGAATCGCTACATGACCGACGACACGCCTCCCGATGCGGACGATGAACCGGTCGAGATCCCGATCACCGATACGCTCGACCTCCACCCGTTCCGCCCGAACGAAATCCGCGACGTGGCGCGCGATTACCTGACGGAGGCGCGCGCGAAAGGATTCCGCCAGGTGCGACTGATCCACGGCCGCGGCATCGGCATGCAGCGCGAGAACATCCGGACCCTCCTGGCATCTCTCGATTTTGTGGAAGCTTTCCACGACGCCGACGGTAGCGGGGGAGGGTGGGGAGCGACGGTGGTGGTGCTGCGGGCGGGGTGACTCGACTGAATATGCGCGGCCGCCGGGAGGGTGGTTTTCGTGAGTTGGTGAGTTTCGGAGCTCGGAGCGTAGCGCCGTCGGCTCGACGGCCGGACCGCCAGCGGCTCGCTGGCGGTCCTCAGCAACACGGCCCCAACACCGCCGCCGAGCCGGCGGCGGTCCAGCCGTCGAGCCGACGGAGCTACGCGGCCGCGCGGTTTCGCGCCGATGCGCACTATCCGCCACTAATCCACTGACTTGGCTTTCTGCTAACTCGGGCGTCCTTGCCTGTCGTCCTCTTTCGCGCGAGATCGGCGGGCGGGACGCCCGCGCTCCCAGGTAGGCGAGCATCGGCAGTTCTTTGAGGATCGAAGCGGAGCGATGTTTGCAGGATGACGACCGGCTCATGCGCACGCGATCTGTCTTCGTTCTCGCCCTCTTCCTTTTCGCTCACGCCGCGTGCGCGGGCGACGCTCCTGATTCGCTGCTCAAAGCCGGGGACGCGCCGATCACGATCCGGTTCTCGGGGAACGTTTCGGACGACTTCCGCAAGCTCGTGGAGGGGTGGGTTCACGATGCGGCGGATGCGGTGATGACGGTCTACGGCCGCTATCCCGTCAAGCAGGTGACGATCGAGCTGCAGGTGACTAGTGGGGGGCGCGGGGTTGGCGGAGGCAAGACGCTCGACGGGCGGCTGATCAAGGTGCGCGTGTCGTCCGCCGCGACTCGCGCAATTCTTCGCTCCGACTGGGTCATGACCCACGAGATGTTCCACCTCGGCTTTCCCGACACGGAAGCGAACTGGCTCGGGGAGGGCCTGTCGACCTACATGGAGCCGCTGGCCCGGGCCCGGGCCGGACAGCTCGGCGCGGAAGAGGTCTGGGGCAGCATGATCGACGGTTTCCCGAAGGGACTCCCCGCTGCCGGCGATCAGGGTCTCGACAAAACGCCAACCTGGGGCCGCACCTACTGGGGCGGAGCGCTCTTCTGGCTGCTGGCCGACATCGAGATCCGGCGGAAGAGCGATAACCACAAATCGCTCGATGACGTTCTGCGTGCGATCGCGGCCGAGGGAGGGACGGGGTCGAGCAACTGGCCCGAGGAGAAGATCTTCCGTCGCGGTGACGCCGCCATCGGAATGCCCATCCTCGAAGAGCTCCACGAGCGGCTGGGCGCTCACCCGGAGACGACCGATCTCGCCGCGCTTTGGCGGCAACTCGGGGTCAGTCGGAATGGAGGCGCGGTCGTCTTTAACGACGATGCGCCACTGGCGGGAATCCGGAGCGCGCTGACGGGCGGGAAGCGCTGACCGACGAAGGCTTATCCGCAGATGACGCAGATGAACGCAGAAAGAACGCTTTCAATCTGACGTTCATCCGCGATGGTGTTCGAATCATCGGAACCGGATGAGTATGGCGAGGATGAGATTGACTGCGAACAGGATGTGAAAGCAGACGTGCAGGAGGTTCGGCCGCAGGTTGTCGCCGCGCGGAGGAAGGATGTGGTGCGTGCCGGCGTACATCTGACCATAGTCGCGCTTCCGTTCCTCGCTCGCGCCGAGGAAGTACGGGATGTACCACATGGCAATCGCTGAGACGACGGTCACGCCGCAATAGAGGATCCAGTAGTCCGGGACGAGGCGTGGTACGGGCCGGTTCCAGTAGATGATCGCCAGCGCGACAGCCATGCCGGGGAAGATGGCGTTGATCAGCGACGCCACCAACAACTTGCGACGTCCGACAACCGCCTGGACTCGCGAGCCGGTCGTCCACCCTGGAATGTCGATCCAGTCGTGGGTGGTCACTGCGATGAACTGCAGCACGATCAGGCAGGCGAAGATCGTCGTCATGCGATCAGTTTGCGCCTGTTCTGCAGCGATCGCTTCGGTCTGCGTCCCTATGAGCGCAGATCCGGGAAATGAATGGACCCCGGCTGTCCGGGACCCGGTAGACTATCGATCGTTACCGGCCAGACCTTCAATTTTCGTGTCGCTGCCCGCCCTGGGATGGGGTTCCTTCCTTGATCGGCAAGCTGGCAACGAATGTGCTGAGTCTGCCGGACAGGAAGAGGAGGTCACGTTCTATGTCTGGATTCATCTGGTTTCTGATCATCGGGGCGATCGCCGGCTGGCTGGCTGGTAAAGTCATGAGGGGAGCGGGCTTCGGCCTGCTCGGGGACATCATCGTCGGCGTCATCGGCGCGTTTCTCGGCGGCTGGCTCTTCGGGGTGCTCCACATCCCGACTCCCGGCGGTGCGTTCATCGGCAGCCTGATCGTCGCCTTCGTCGGAGCGATCGTCCTGCTGTTCCTGGTGCGGATGATCAAGCGGGCGTAGCGGCTGGTTGAGGCGGTCTCGGAGTCTCGCGGTGTTCAATCCAACGGCGGAGCGCCGCGAGACCCCGCTACGGAATCACGGCTAGTGTCGCGTCAAGTTTGAAACCGGTCAACGCCTCTCGCCCGAAAAGTAAGCGTCCGGGAACCAGTTGACTGCCTCTGGAGACAGTACAAACTGCCTCGGAGACAGTACAACTGCCTCTGAGAGGCAAACAACTGCCTCTGGGAGGCAAACAACTGCCTCTGGGAGGCAAACAACTGCCTCCGGGAGGCAAACAACTGCCTCTGGGAGGCAAACAACTGCCTCCGGGAGGCAAACAACTGCCTCCGGGAGGCAAACAACTGCCTCTGGGAGTCAAACAACTGCCTCTGGGAGGCAAACAACTGCCTCTGGGAGGCAAACAACTGCCTCTGGGAGTCAAACAACTGCCTCTGGGAGGCAAACAACTGCCTCCGGGAGGCAAACAACTGCCTCTGAGAGGCAAACAACTGCCTCCGGGAGGCAAACAACTGCCTCCGGGAGCCAGTTACTAGCTTTCCACGACCAACACGGACGGCACGGCGGCGGAATCGTAGAGGCGGAGATAGAAGTATCCGATACCCGCAGTGCCGAGCATGAGGTTCGGCGTCTCGCCGCCCGAAAGGACGCCGCACGGCCAGGGATTGCGGTTCAAGTGGACGGCGTGGATGCCACGGTCGCCGACCGCTTCGGCAACGGCGCGATACCGTTCCTCGCCGAGTGTATCGGCGGCGGCGATGAAGAGCTCCGCGTTGCCGGCCAGGCCATGACAGAGCGAGTAGCCGTCGGTGCCGGACGCCATCGTCAGCGGCCGGTAGGTCCCCCCAATGGCCGACTCTGCTTCACGGCGATAGGTCTCATCCTTCGTCAGCACGAACGCACGCAGACGGGAGAGGCCGATGCCGGGCGCTCCGTGACACCAGGCCAGCGAGTAGCCGAGCTGTTGCGGATTCGGTGAAGCGAACGAACGGAAGTCGGGCCAGTTCTGCTGCTCGACGGAGAAGTGCCGCCGCTCGTAGGCGAATCCTCCCAGGGCGCCATCCATGAACCGGCGGTCGCCGGTGCGCACGAACAGCTCGAGCAAGGCCAGAGCGATGCCGGCGGCGCCGTGCGAGTAGCCGGCCAGGTCTTTCTGCTCCTGGGGGCCGAGCGGCGGCATCGTCGTCCACGACCAGGCGTCGTCGTCGCGGTGCGCGTGCGTCAGCAGGTGCTGGCCGAGGCGGCGCGCCTCATCGAGATAACGATCGCTGCCGAGGCGACGGTCGATGGCGCAGAGTCCGGCGATCGCGCCCGCCGCGCCGCTGATCACGTCGAGCGACATCGGATCGATGTCGTGGCCGAGCTGGCCGTCGACCAGCCGCAGCGCTTCCTTCTTCAGCGGCGATTCATCGAGGAGCGGCGCGGCGTCCAGTAGCACCAGGGCGATGCCGACCCAGCCGCTGTAGAGCGCGTGCCGGAATCCCGGCGGAATCTCGTCCGCCTTCGACAACGCCTGCCGGATTGCCCCGCGCGCGGTCTGCGCGACGACCGTGTCGGGGCGCAGGCGGTGCAGCCGCGCCAGGAAGAGCGCGATGCCGATCGTGCCCGAGTAGAGGTCCGGTCCGAACGACTTATGGGCCACCTTCCACTCGCCGGCGTGCGCTTCCATCGAATCGCCGAGCCAGTTGCAGCGGTGGCCGTCCCAGATGGCGTCGCGGCAAAGGCGCATGCCGATCGACCAGGCCACGTCGAGAAAGCGTTCCTTCGGATCGGCGGCCGGGACCTCGGCGGGGAGGGCGCTCATGCCGCGGCCTCGTAGATGTCGGCGCTGGCGCCGCGCAAATGCGGCCGGTCCAGCGACAGCCCGCTTCTCTCGAACTGGATGGCCAGCTCCATCATCCGCGATTCTTCGGTCTGCATGCCGCGGGCAAAGGCGTCCCAGATGGCCTGCGCGATCAGCCGGCTTCGGCTCATGCCGAAGCTCTCCCCGGTGGCGGGATCCTCGGCCAGACCGATACCGTCGTGCAGCCTCCGCGTCAGCAGCGGCGTGGCCGGGCGCAGGTAATTCCTGATCTCGGCGCGGATCGTCGCGAGAACGCGCGCCACGATCTGGTAGTAGCGGGCGGCGAAATACAGCACCGCCGCGTCGGCGCGCGAGTAGACGCCGCTGTACGAAAGAGTCTTGAAGCGAAAGGGCACCTGGTAGCGATTGAGGAGTGTCGTCACGGCGCTCGTGAGCGGGACGGCGCCATCCTCGCTGATGTGCCAGTAGATGCGCGTCATCCGGCTGTCGGTGCCGAAGGGGGCGGGGGTTTCCCCGTTGGCGATATAGAAGCCGGGCTGCTGCGTGCGCGATTCGCGCGCGAAGAGAACGTGCAGCGGCGCGCCGGCGGCGGGAGCGCCTCCGTTGGCGGCGGCGAACTCGCCCGGTGCGAAGGTGTTCGAGAGATCACCCTTGCGGGCCATGGCGTGGCCGTTCGGCAGCAGTTGCGCGAGCGTCCAGCCGCTCTCCCAATGGTCGCGGCCGGCGTTCGCGGCGGAGAGCGGCTCGAGGATGCTGACGGGATTGGATGGAGGATCGGCGCGCGAGCCGAGGGGGCGGCAGTAGGCCTCGTCGTAGATGCGCGTCTGCAGGTCGATGACCAGAGGCGGCTGTCCCGCGGACCAGGCACTCCAGGTAGGAGACTGTCCGGCCCCGAACGGAGCGACGTTGTGCGTGCGTCCGGCCAGCTCGTAGTCCATCGGGGTACGGATCACCACGGCGCGGAGCAGCCGGCGGAGATCGTCGTGGATGCGATCGGCGTCAGGCATAGACACCTGCCGGAAATCCGAGGAGATCGGTGGCCGCGGCGCGCGGCGCCTTGAGGATGTTGATGCAGGCCTGAACCTGCCACACGGCGTGTTGTGTCAGCGAGGGAGCCCAGGCCATCGATTCGTACACCGTTTGCAGCATGCGGGCGCCGGCATAGCTGACGGCGCGCTCCAGCTCCGCGTCGGCGTCGCGCTCGCTGAGCAGGCGCGAGGAGGCGTAGGACTCCCAGAAGGCGCGGATGGCGGGCTGAATCGTCTCCAGCGGATACTGCGCGGCGTCGTCCGGCTCGCTGCCGGGGACGCGCTGCAGCGTGGAGATCCACCAGGTCAGGTAGGCCTGCAGGATCGAGGCGACGTCCCAGGCCGAGTCGCCGACGTCGGCCAGTTCCCAGTCGACGACGTGCATGGTCTGATCGGCCGTCTGCGCAGAGCGGACGACGACGTTGTCGAATTTCATGTCGCCGTGAACGAGCACGTTGCGGCGCCAGGAGTTGCGGATGCGGTCGAGGGCCTGTCCGAAGTCGGGATAGCTCTGCAGGATGGTCATGAACTGCCCGTTGGCGGCGCTGAGGCCCTGCATCGACCCGTGCGGCATGAGATGAAAGGACAGGATCCACGGCGGCTGGCCCTGATAGATGGCGGCATTGGCGCGCGGAAGCAGCTCGCGGCTGGAGACCTCGTGATATCGCGCCAGCAGTGCTCCGACGCTCGTTGCGACATCGGTCGGGAAGCCGTTCAGGCGGCGATGGAGCTCACTGAGGTTCTCGCCGCCGCCGATCAGGTCCATGACCAGGATGTGCCGGTCGGGATCGTAGGCGCGGAAGCGCGGCATGAGGGCGTGGATCTCGGCGACGGCCGGATCGCTCTCCATCATCACGTAGCAGGCCGCTTCCTTCTGGAGCGTCTGCGCGGACATGGCCTGATCGGGCTGCATCTGCTTGACGAAGAGGCCCGTGCCATGGCGGCGGATGACGGAGTAATTGTGATGCCGCCGCGCCCCCTCCACGACCATCACGTCGCCGTCGACGACGGCACGACGGTCCAGGAGCCCCCGCTCGATGAGGTAGTGGACAAGATCGTTCTTGTTCAAGGGTTCCTTATCGTAGCACCGTCAGGAATGGTGGAGGGGAGGCGGTCCGGCGAGGGGCCGGACCGCCTGTCGGTATGTCGACGGCGTCAATTGGGGTAGTTGCACGCCCACACCCACGCCGTATATGGATTGCACGGGAAGCGTGTACATGAGACCTGGGTAACGTACTGGCAGTAAAGAGCCGTGCAGTTAACACCTGTCCGCGCAGCGAACGCCTGCTGTCCTCCACCCGGCTGGCAACCGGCGCTGACGCATGCCGCGGTCTGACCGCAGGCAACGCTCTGGCAGCCGAACGCCGACGGGCAATTGATGCCGCTTGCGACAGGGCACTGGGGACCGCTGACGGTAATCGGACACAACTGGCCTGCTACCGTTTGATGTGGACATTGCGGACCGAAGGCCGTGCATATGACTAAGTGTTGGGAAGGACAGAATGGAGTCGGCGGAGGCGGCGGACAAGCAACAGTCGGAGGCACGCACTGAGGACCGGACAGCGTAAAGACCGACTGCACCACGCACTCTTGCTCGAACTGCGTGAAGAACGGCGGACACTGCCAGCCGAAGTGTGTGCAATCCTCCCACGCCGTCACGCCGATCCCGCCGCCACCCCCGGCCGCGGCCCGCGCCGCGCCGACTGCTGCAAACTCCTGCTGCCCTCCGGCGCATGCGCCACTGGCGCATGCGACACTCTGAACGCCGCAGACGGCGCTCGGACAGCCGAGTTGCGACGCGCAAAGCAAACCGCTGGGCGGAGGACATTGCGGCCCGCCAGAGATCGGACACAACGGTCCCGATAACGTTTGATTCGGGCACTGGGGACCGGCCTGTGTGCAGAGTTGCGTGCAGACGATGGCGTGCGTGTTCGGGCAATTTACGCCGACTTGAGTACAGAAAGGGGCCAGCGTCTGTGGAGCTCCGACCGCCCGCTGCGCGAACTGCTGCTGCCCGCCCCCCGGCTGGCAGCCGGCACTAACGCATGCTGCGGTTTGACCGCAGGCGATGCTCTGGCAACCGAGCTGTGACGGGCAATTGAAGCCCGTGGCCTCAGGACATTGCGGTCCACCCGTGGTAATCGGACAGAGCTGTCCTTGCAGCGACGGATGCGGTGGGCATTGCGGGCCGAAGTGCGTACAGACCACAACCGTGCAATCGATGCCGGGAGACGGGCAGCCGAAGAACGTGCAATCGCCCCTCGGGTAGGTCCGACATTGCGGCCCGAAGTGCGTGCAGCCGAGCAGGTGGGACGGGCACTGAGGACCGAGCTGCGTCCAAATGGTGGGATGCACACCGGCGACCGCCTGAGGCTGCGCCGCGGCGAAGACCTGGGCACCGACGCGGGCGTTGCAGACCTGCAGCGTGGGTGCCGGACACACATTCGGAACCATCGTCAGACAACCTGGTTGGCCTTTCGTTGGGCAGGTGGAACCGATCGACGTACAGTCGTGCCAAACGTTGGACGGCGAACATTGCGGAGCCGGGTTCGTGAGGCAGTTGACAGACGTGCACACTGGATGCGGTTGATTTGTCTGGCAATCGGGTCCGCAGAACGTCGGGCAGAATTGGGGATTTGGCGTACACAAGGCTGTCGGTGGTTGCGTGTCGCAGATCCGTGATGGGCAGGAATCGACCGCCGAGCAAGGAGCGTCCGTGTTGACCACGAACCGCGCGTCCGGGGCCGCCGCGCCGAACGCCGCGAAGCCGCCTCCCTGTACCGGTGTTCCAGGACCCCCAGGGCCGAACGGGCATCCCGGCGTCACCGGGCAGAACGGCGACGCGACAGGGAAGCACTGCGGCTGGAAGCGCGTCGGGCAGATAGGCGTCGGATGACAGATCTGCACGAAGGGTGTCGGACACAGAAGCGTGATGTCGCAACCGATGGCGGTGGCGCAGATGGCGCTGGCCGGCTGCGCGGCGAAGGCGGCTTCGATCGGTTTGGTGCAGGGCTCCATGCCCTGTGAAATCGTTTCGCCTGCCCGAGCCTGTTGGCATTCGGGATACTTCGTGGGTAACTGTGGATAGCCTTGGAATTGCTCCGCCCGACACTGCGGCGGCTGTGTGTAATGGCAGATCTCTGTCGGATAGCAAACCGGCCGCATTCTCGTGCATCCGGCGGCTGTCCAAGTCTCCGCGGCGGGAGCGTTGCCACAGTTCTGGCTTACGTGGCAGAAGGCGGTCGGCGCGCAGATGGACGTGATGTACGCGGCCTGCGCGTTGGCCGCCGCTACGCCGCACCCGAGTAGGTGCGTGTCGCAAACGCCCCAGGTCTTCGTGTAGCCGCAGCCGGGGATCGATGTCGCCGGTGCCGATCTTTCATCCACCTCGGCATCAGCAACCTTCTGGGCCGGATCGCCTCCTTGCGGCGGATTCACCACCACGCAGCCCGGCTGGCCGGACGCGACGATGTTGCAGATGTGCGGGATGTGGGTGAGGTCGTGAGTGGGGCAGTGGAGGATGGTGCAGCCGATGTAGCGCGTTGGGTTCGGCCACGGCGCCTGCGTACATTTGCCGGTAAATCCGGTCACCTCATAACAGTGAGGGACGGCCGTGACACAGGGCCATGCACCCCCGACCTCGGGCTGTTTCGTACACTGCCCGGTGAATCCGGTCGGCTCGCCGCACGGTACCTCGGTGACACATCGCAGGCCCGCCTTCTCGAGCGAGCCGGCGGCGCCGGCGCTTGCGAAGTCCTGCTGCACTTGTCCCTGAAGAAAACGCGCGGCGCGGCTGGCTGCGGAACCGCCTGGTTTCAGCACGGCATCACTCTTGACCCAGACGACGAAGCATCCGGCCGGCTGTGCATCGCGCAACGGCTCGCTATAGAGGATGGCATCGTCCGGAATGTCGACGTAGTGGTTCAGCTCCGCGTCGGTATAGAGACGGCGATAGCCCTCCTCCCCGGAGTTGCCGAACCATCCGGTGAGCATCCGCGTTTCGGGCGGATTCTTGGCGTCACTGACGATGCGCTCGATGAAATCGGCATTCCTGGGTTTGTCGTCGGCCATGTCGGTCTCCTTCCGCTTTCTTCGGGGTGTCGATGGCGATGGGGCTCGCTTCGTTGCGCCACTTGTCGTCATGCCGCGGGTGCCGGTCGTTCGTTTCTTCATGCGAGTAACCGGCGCCGCGGCGCTGCCGAGAAGAAAAACTTAGGGCTCGAATTCGGGATCGCCAAGTGACATTTCTTTCCTGAAGGCCGTAGGAGACTGCCCGGCGGAGCGCTTGAAGGCGCGGTAGAAGGTGCGGGCTGTGCCGTATCCGGAATCGATGGCGATCTGAGCCGTGCTCTGGCCGGTCGTGCGCAGCAGTTCCTTTGCGCAGTCGATCTGCCGCCGGGAGAAGTAGTCCTTTACTCCGGCGCCGACCGACGATTGAAACTCACGCGCCAACTGGACTGCCGAGCGTTCCATGATCACTGCGAATTCCGAGACCCGCACCGAGCTGCCGTTCCGGCAGCACTCCTCGATGTATCGCTCCGCCGCGGCCAGCCAGAAGGCCTTCCTGTCGTCCATTGCGTCGTTCCCCTACTAAGGAGTGACGCGGAGAGGAGTCTTCCTACCTTCCCGGCGCAAATGCATCCGCTTTCGCGCGAGTGGCGTATCGTCAGATACATGAGCCCAACCGAAACGCCCCGCCCGCCCGGTCACGACGGTCTCCCGCTCGTCGGCGAGACGCTCTCGTTCGCGAAGAATCCGTTCCGTTTCATCGAAGAGCGCCTGGCCACCCATGGCCGGATCTTTCGATCGAACGTCCTCGGCCGGAAGACCGCGGTCGTGGCCGGCCCCGAGGCCACGGCGCACTTCATCGACCCGGACGTCATCATGCGCGAGGGCGCGATGCCGCCGCACGTGCAGGAGCTGTTCGGCGGGCGCAGTCTGCCCCTGCTGGACGGCGAGGTTCACAGCACGCGAAAGAAGCTCGTCAACAAGGCCTTCAACCGCACGGCGCTGGCCGGGTATCTGCCGATCATCCAGCGGACGGTGGAGCGCTATTTCCAGGGGTGGGCGGCGGCGGGGGAGTTTCGATGGCTCGATGAGCTGAAGGCTCTGTCGGTCGAAGTGATCTGCACGACGGTCATGGGGATGCCGCCGGGGGACGAAATGGACCGGATGCGTGAGGACTACGGGATCCTGGCCAACGGCTTCGCCACGCTGCCGATCAACGTTCCCGGTACGCGCTATCGCAAGGCGCTGCAGGCGCGCGACCGCATCCTGGCCGTGTTGCGGCGGCTCGTCCGCGAGCGACGCCAGACGCCGACGGATGACGGATTGTCACAGATGCTCGCCGCGGCGCTGTCCGCCGGCGCAACGCTGTCCGGCGACGACGCCGCGCTTGAGCTTCATCACATCGTCATCGCCGGCTTCATCGTCTACGCCGAGCTGGGGTCGATCGTGCGGCAACTGACCGCGTATCCCGACGTGCGGGCCAGACTGGCCGCCGAGATTGCCGCCAAGGCGTCGGAGGGACCGCTCACGCTCGAAACGCTGATGGGGATGCCGTATCTGCTGCAGGTCGTGAACGAGGTCAAGCGGCTCTGTCCCATCATCCCCGCGGTCTTCGGCAAGACGAAGAAGCCGCTGGAGTTCGACGGCGTCTCCGTTCCGGCCGGTTGGATGGTGATGTGGGCGGTGACGCCGACTCACATCGCGCAAAGCCACTACACGAATCCGGCCGGCTTCGACCCCGATCGCTTCTCGCCGGAGCGCGCCGAGGATAAGCGGCACGAGCACGCCTTCTCGCCGCAGGGAGCCGGACCGGCCACGGGACACCGCTGTCCCGGTCTCGACTTCGCCACGTACTTTATGGAGGTGTTCGCCGTCGTGTTGCTCCGCGGATACACGTGGCAGATCCCGCCGCAGAACTTCGAGATGGACTACAGCAAGACCCCGCCGGAGCCGAAGGATGCGTTAAGGGCGACGGTGACGGTGACCCAAGCGTAGCGTAGCGTAGTAGCGTAGCGCCGGCCGCTGGCCGGCTGGCCCGCCGCCGGCCCGGCGGCGGTGTAAGACTCGCCGGCGAGCCGCCGGCGGTCCAGCCAGCGAGCCGCTGGCGCTACGGTCAGCGAGCCGCTGGCGCTACGGTGACCGCGCTACACTCACTCTACATGACCACACCCGTCCTCACCATCCCCGGCCTCTGGAACTCCGGGCCCAAACACTGGCAGACGCACTGGGAGGCGCGCCATCCGTCGTTCCATCGCGTGCAGCAGCGCGACTGGGATCTTCCCGACCGGTCGGAGTGGGTGGCTACACTCGAGATGGCCGTGACGGATTGCGCGACGCCGCCTGTTCTGGCCGCGCACAGTCTGGGGTGCTCTCTCGTCGCGCAATGGTCCGAGGATTGCGGGGGGCAGGGAGTGCTCGGCGCGTTCCTCGTGGCGCCGAGCGACGTCGAGGCGCCTGACTATCCCGTCGAGGGACGCAGCTTCTCGTACATGCCGCTATCGAAGCTGCCGTTTCCGAGCATCGTCGTGGCCAGCACGAACGATGAGTACGTAACCATCGACCGGGCGCGTTTCTTCGCCGGGGCATGGGGCAGCCGTCTCGTCATCATCGGCGACGCGGGCCACATCAACGGGGCGTCCGGATATGGACCGTGGCCTGAGGGGGAGGCGATGCTGCTGGAGTTTTGCAAGACGCAGACGCTGTCATCCTGAACCGGCGGCGCCCTGGAGGGGCAAAGCACGGTGAAGGACCCCCTGGCCGGCATCCACCGCCCGCTCCGGGTTACATGATGGGGGTCCTTCGACGCGCTTTGCCCCTACCGGGGCGCCGCCGTCTCAGGATGACAGATAAACTTCGCTCGCCGCTTGTCCTGACAGTCACCACACCTCGCAGCGCTTCCCGCTCGGCCGCACCATCGCCGCATCGGCCTTGCAGCCGAATGCCTTCGCGAACTCCGGGAGATTCGAGAGCGGGCCGATGACGCGGTACTTGGCCACGGGATGCGGGTCGCCCTGCACCATCAGCCGCTGCGTCTCGGGACGCGTTTCGTCGCCGCGGAACTGGCCCCAGGCGATGAAGAACTGCTGTTCGGGGGTGAAGCCGTCGATGGCGACCGCCGGCCTGGTCTGCTGCGCTTTCTGGAAGGCCAACCAGGCGATCTTCGCGCCGGCGAGGTCGCCGATCGACTCGCCCAGGACGAGTTTGCCCTGGTGGTGGATGCCCGGCTCGATGAAGTAGTTCTCGAACTGATCGGACACACACGCGGTCCGCGCCTGAAAGCGCTTCAGGTCGTCGGGCGTCCACCAGTTCTTCAGACGGCCCTGCGCGTCGTATTGGGCGCCCTGATCGTCGAAGCCGTGGCTGACCTCATGCCCGATGACGACGCCGATGGCGCCGTAGTTCACGGCGTCGGATGCGTGAACGTCGAACGCGGGCGGCTGGAGGATACCGGCGGGGAAGACGATCTCGTTGAGCAGCGGGTTGTAATAGGCGTCGGAGGTCGGAGGGGTCATTCCCCACCGCCCGCGATCGACCGGTTTGCCGGTCAGCGCCAGATCCTCGGCGGCACCGAACTTCAATCCGGCTTCGACGTTCTCCCAGTGTGACGCCGGGCTGATGGCGACGCTGCTGTAGCTCTTCCACTTGTCGGGATAGCCGATCTTGGGGTTGAACGTGGCCAGTTTCTCCAGCGCGCGCTTCTTCGTCTCGGGGCTCATCCAGTCGAGCGCGTGGATCGTGTCTCCCATCGCCGCCAGGAGGTTCCTGACCATCTCCTGCATGCGTGCCTTGGCCTCGGGCGGAAAGTAGCGCTGGACGTAGCGTTGGCCGAGCGCCTCGCCGAGGAGGGCGTCATCGCTCTCGACGCACTGTTTCCAGCGCGGCTTCATCTCCGTCGATCCGCTCAGGTACTTGCCGTAGAAGGCGAAGTGCTCCCCGGCGATCGGCGCTGAGAGATTCCGGGCCGCGCTATTGATCACATTCCAGGCCAGATAGGCCTTCCACGTGCTGAGCGGCGTCGAGCGCAGCTCTTTCTCCACCGCCCCCATGTACTCCGGCTGGTCGACGTTGAGATCGGCGGGCGCTACGCCGATGTGCTGGAGGTAAAGCGTCCAGTCGAAATGCGGTGTGAACTTCTGCAAGGTGGAGACGGCGTACTTGTGGTCAGTGGCGGCAGGGTCGCGCAGAGTCACGTTGTCGAGTTGCGCGGCGGCCAGGCGCGTCTCCATCGCGAAGACGGCGTCGGCGGCTTTCTTCGAGCCGTCGTGACTCGTGCCCGTCAGTTCGAACATCTTCGCCACGTGGAGGCGATACTTCGCGCGTGCTTCGGCGAAGCGCTTCTCCGGTCTGAGGTAGTAGTCGCGGTCAGGGAGGCCGAGGCCTGTGGCGACGACGCGGGCGATGACGAAGCCGGGATTGTGGTTGTCGGATGCGGAACCCACACCGAACAGCGCGTACATCTGGAGATCGTGAAGATCGGCGATGGTCTTCTGCAGGCCGTCAGGATTGCGGATGGCGGCGATCTGTTTCAGCAGCGGACGTATCGGCTTCGCGCCGAGAGCGTCGACGCGCGCCTGATCCATACACGAGGTGTAAAAGTCACTGATCTGCTGATCGATCGAACCCTTCGGCCAGTCCTTGCGCTTCGTTTCGTCGTCGAGCAGCGCCCGCAACTGCTCTTTGCTCCGCTCGCCAGCGGCCCATCGCCGGCTCCATCGCTGCATCGACCCGGGAATCGGATTCGCGGCGCGCCAGGCGCCGTTCGCGTAGTCATAGAAGTTCGTGCAGGCATCGGCTTTCGTGTCGATGTCCTGGACGAACACGCCGTGCTCGGGAGGTGTCTGCGCGGAAAGGGTGGTGGCGAGGAGGAGGAGGGCGATGGCGGTGATGCGCATGGCGGGGAGTATATGAAATGGTTTCAGCAACGTTTCGCGCGAGCTCCGCACAGACAAGAGTGTCTGTGCCACATAGGCCGGGACTTCTGGCCCTGAGACTCCCTATCTTTCCACTTGGTCGGAACGATGTGGCACAGACACTCTTGTCTGTGCTTCCGTCACGGTGCCGCGAACCTGGCATCGTCCACGAACTGCCTGTCCGTCAGCGAGCGCAGAAACTCGGCCAGATCGGCCCGATCCTGTGTATCGAGCTTCAGCTTGCGCGCGACCATGTAGCGCTCGATCACCTCGTCGAGCGTGGCGATGCTGCCGTCGTGCATGTAGGGAGCCGTCAGCTCGATGTTGCGGAGCGTCGGGACGCGGAACGCGCCGTCGGTGACGCCGTTGCGCACGAGCACCGGCTTTGTTTTCGAGTGGCCGGCGTAGCGAGACTCTCCTGAAAAGTTGAAGCCCTGATGGCATTCCGAGCAGCCGGCGCGCGGGGTGAAGAAGAGACGCATGCCGCGCCAGGCAGAAGGGGAGAGCGCTTTCTCATCGTCGCCGTAGACGAGACGGTCGTAGGGAGAATGTCCCGAGATCAGGGCGCGCTCGAAGGCGGCCAAGGCCTTGGCGATGTTGCGGATCGAGACGGGCCGCCACTGGCCCGGAAAGGCCTCGCGGAACATCGCGGCCGTGGCAGCGTCGTCGCGGAATCGCGCCACGATCTCCTGCTCATGCCCCTCCACGCCGAGCTCGATCGGATGGGTGTTGAACATCGGCACGAGGGCCTGCTGTTCGAGGGAGCGGACGCTCGTGCTGTCCCAGGTGTAGCTGGCGTTGTAGCCGGCGTTCGTGAGGGTCATGGCGTTGCGGGTGTGATGCTGTCCCGTCGATCCGATGGCGATCGGCCGGCCGTCGCTGAAGGCGTGGCTTTGCTGATGGCAGTCTCCGCACGACTGTGTGCCGTTGGCGGAAAGCCGCCGGTCGTAGAAGAGCTTCCGCCCGAGGATGAACTTGGCTGTCGTCTGCAGGTTGTCGGGCGGCGTGAGGGGAAGCGGAAAGCCGGCCGGCAGTCGCCATGCGAACGGCGCTTCGGCCGGTGCCACCGCCGGCGAGGCGCCCCCGCTGCAGGCCGCGGCGATGATGAGCACCGCCGCGGCGATGATGTGGTCGCGCGGTCGCGCGGTCGCGCTGTCGCGGAGCACCGCGAGACCACGCGACCTCGCAACCGCGATACCGCGATCTACCACGAGCGGAATGTGGATGTTTGCGCGGTCAGGGCCACGGTCTGGTTGTGGATGATCTCGCGCTGCTCCACCCATTTGCCAAACGTATCGAGCTGCGCCGGATCAAGGCCGGCGGCGTCGGTGCGGCGTGCCGCGACGAAGCTCTTCATCGCGATCAACAGCGCGTCGGCGCGCGGGCGATCGACGGAGAAGAGGTCCGTATACGTTTTCCGCGCCTCGTCGATCCGGTTCAACCCGAGGTAAGCCTCGGCGCGGTACTCGAGGGCGGGCGTGTATCCCGGCTCGATCTGGAGCGACCGGTCATACGCCTCCAGCGACTCCTTGAACTTGCCCATCTTCCGGTAGGTGAATCCCAGCTCGCTCCAGGCCTGGAAGAGCTGCGGATCGTTCTTCACGGCGCGTTCGAGATCGGCCGCGGCGTTCTCGAGCCCCTTGGCGAGCTTTCCCTGGAGCTTGGTCGCTTTCTGCGGGTCGGTTGCGGCGGCGGCTTTCATCTCATCGTGCAGCTTGGCCAGTCCGTCGATGCGGTGCTCGGCGTTGTTGTAGTAATCGACAGCCTGATCGTGAGGAGAGCGCTGCTGCTGTTGCATGCTCGGCGGCGGCGTGGACATCCCGCCCCCTGATGAGGCGATGAGAGCTGGGACGCTGAGTAATGTAAACAAAAGGATGGCGGTGGCGACTCGTTTCATGGACTCCTCCTGGTAGGGATTATGGACCTGTCGTGTTGCTGGGACGGTGTGAGGGATCTGTGAGGGTTTGGGGCGCGGTCTCGCGGTTTCGGGGTCTCGGGGTCTCGGGGTCTATGGGTCTCTCGCGGGTGGCTGGGGTGGGTGCTGCGAGACCGCGAGACCCCGAGACCCCGAGACCCCGAGACCAGTATTCAACGGTTCCAATCCACTCTCGTGCCTCACACGTAGCTCACACCGAAGTGAACAGGGGGAGAACAATGCAATTCATGCTTACGTTTACGTGGACACCCGATACGAAGACACGGGCCGAGGCGATTGCCAGGTTCCAGAAGACAGGCGGGCTGCCTGGGAAAGGGGCAACGCTGTTGGGCCGCTGGACGCGCGCCGATTTCAGCGGCGGCTATGACCTCTTGGAGAGCGACGACCCGCAGGCCCTGGCCGAGTTCGCGCTGATGTGGAGCGACCTGATGGACGTCCGGATTTTTCCGGTGCTCGAGGATCAGGCACTCGGCGAGGTGCTGGCGAGGATCAAGGCGTAGGGTGGAACGTAGGTCGGACTGAGAGTCCGACCTACGTTCAGACCGCGACCCTAAAACTTCACCAGCAACGCCGCGAACAACGCACTGTCGCCTTTCTTCACGCTCGCTGAGGTCGGTTTCGTCTTGTAGTCGTAGACGTAGGCCAGCTTCAGCTCGAGGCGGGTTGCTACAGTCGTCGTAAGGCCTGCATCGAAGTGGTAGAAGGCGTCGCCGAAGTCGCTTGTCTTCCAGATGCCTGTCAGCTTCTCGGTCACCTTGCTCGTTGGCGACAACGCCCAGTCGAAGTTCTCGCCTGCCTTGGCCGCTCCTCCGCTCGATCGTCCCGCACCGGAGTTGCTCTCCATTTCCGCGCCGAGCGCGCCGTCGACGGTGAGATTCTCCTTATCGCTGCGGATGATCCGGTAGCCGCCGCCGGCGAGCGGTGCGACGAAGTAGTTCACGTCCTTAAACGGATCGCGCAGATAGGAAACCTCGACGAACGCGAACGTCCTGTCCGAGAGCGAATACTCGCCGCGGGCGTCAAGGGAGGCCTTGTCCACCTGGGTCACGCCGTTCGAGTCGCCGCGCAGGTACAACGCATCGGTCTTGAAGACGAACCTGGTCTTCGGATCGTATTTGGTGGCGAAGACGAGGTTGTAGTTCTTCGTATCGGTGTTGCCGCTGGTGATGGCCAGCCCGGCCCCAATCGAGCTGGACCATTCTTTTGCGGGCGGCGGATCTTCGCCGAGCGCGTTCACTGCCACGAGAGCGATGAGGATCATAAGGATGGTGTTTCGATGCATTGGTTCTCTCTCCTTCAACGTGAATCGGTGCGACGGAGAGCAAAGATCGGACCCGGTGTGGGCGGTCTCGCGGTTTCGGGGTCTCGCGGTCTCGCGGTTCCCAGGGTGCCCAACTGCGTTGCCAACTCCAATTGGCTGCCTGCCAACCTTAGAAACCAAGCAACCCAGCACACCCCGAGACCGCGCAACCGCGAGACCCCGCTACCGCGCTAGAACACAAACATCCCCACCCCTGCACCGAACATCAGCAGCGTCGTGGCTGCGACCGTAATCCGCCCCAGCCTCGAGCTCGGCTGGCCGTGCATGATCTTCTTGTCGGTGGCGACCGCCAGGATGCCGAGGAGGAGGAACGGCGCGAGAAGGCCGTTGATGACCGCGCTCCAGTAGAGGGCGCTCACGGCATTGACCTTTGCGAAGTCGAGAGCGATGGCTACTGCCACGGAGAGCAGCACCACCGCGTAGAACGCGCGCGCTTTGTCGATCTTCTCATCGAGACCCTGGCGCCATCCGAAGGTCTCCGCGAGCGCGTAGGCAGCCGAGCCGGACAGTGTCGGGATGGCCAGGAGGCCTGTGCCGATCAGTCCCGCCGTAAACAGCAGGAAGCAGCCGTTCCCCGCCAGAGGCCGAAGGGCCTCGGCGGCCTGCCGCGATGTTTCGATGTTCGTGATGCCGTGCCGGTGCAGCGTCAGCGCCGTCGTCACGATGATGAAGAACATCACGGCGTTCGAGAAGAACGTGCCCACGCCGACGTCGATCTTCCGGTCGATGATCTCGATATCGGATGCTCCGATGCGTTCGACCGTCGTCTTCCGGCCGATCATCTTCTCCTCCTCGACCTCCTGCGACGCCTGCCAGAAGAAGAGGTAGGGGCTGATCGTCGTGCCGAGGATCGCCACCAGGGTCGACCACGCCGTCTTCCCGTGGAGCAGCGTCGGCCGCACCGAGTCGTGGAGAATCGGCAACCAATTGGGGCGCAGGATGAACGCCGTGAAGATGTACGCGAAGAGAAACAGGGCCAGCCATTTCAATGTGTTGGCGATCTGCGAATAGCGGAGCCAGACGGTAGCCGCGCTGATCCCGACACCGAAGAGGATCACGAGCAGGTGCGAGTTGATGCCGGTCAGCATCTGTCCCGCGTCTGCCATGCCCGAAAGGTCCGCGCCGATGTTGACCGTATTCGCGGCCAGAAGTGCGATCGTGGCGAAGGCCACCAACGGCCGCGGGAACTTCTCGCGGAGCGCATCGGCCAGCCCATAGCCCGACACCATCCCAATTCGGGCGCACATCATCTGCACAGCCGCCATCAACGGCCAGGTGAGGAACGCCGTCCAGAGCATCGATGTGCCCACTTGCGCGCCGGCGATGGAGTACGTGGCAATCCCCGAGGGATCGTCGTCCGCGGCACCGGTGATGAGACCCGGGCCGAGGATTCGCAGGAACTTGCGGAGGGGACCCGCCTTCTTCTTCTTTTTCGGAGTGACGCTTTGGTTCGTCATGGCCGTTCATTGTGACGTGTTCGTGGCCTGCGGCGGAAGCGGGTAGAACTTCCAGACCAGATGTGCGTGCTCCTGGCATCGGCGATAGGCCTGCTTCGCGACATCGAGCAGCTTCCTGCGCTGATCCTCCGGCGCCGCTTTGGCGTCCTTCTTCGCGGCGCGCAACGCGCTCACACACCTGTCGTGCTCGTCCAGGTACGCGGCCTGTGCCTTCGTTGGATGAACGGCGGCGAATGCCGTACTGCACGCGAATAGCATCAGAACAAAGAGTCTTTTCAATGGCCAGCCTCCACGTAGCGCGTTGCGCGGCGAGTCTTCATTTGCTGGTGCCATGCGTTACCTCCTCGTCGCCAAGATCGTCGGGCGGGACTTCGCGATCCATCCAGCCGTGCGCCAGGACGAGCAGCGGCGGGCGCAGGACGCGCGTGAGCACGGCCAGAGTCAGACAGCCGCCGATGACCACGACGGCCAGCGGCTTTTGCGTTTGTGATCCGATGCCGTTCGAGAGCGCCGCGGGCAGCAGGCCGAGAATGGCCACGACCGTCGCCATCAGCATCGGCCGGAACCCCTTGTCGGCGGCAAAACGTACGGCGTCGACGACTGTCGTCCCGGTCTCTTTCTTGTGCCGCTGGTAGTAGGTCACGACGAGGATGCCGTCCTGAATGGCGATGCCGAAGATGGAGATGAAGCCCATCGCCGCCGAGATCGAAAAGTTGATGTGGGAGATGAGCAGCGCCAGCACGCCGCCGGTACAGGCGACGGGGATGGCCACCAGCACGATGAACGTGTCGGTCCAGTTCTTGACCGCCATGTGGGTGATGAGGCCGATGAGCAGGATCGTGAGCGGAACGATGATGAGCAGGCGCCCCTGGGCGTCGTTCAGCTCGTTGATTTGACCGGCCCACTCGAGGTGCGTGTCGTAGGGCAGGCGGACGAATCTCACGATCGCCGCCTGGGCCTCGGCGATCGTGCTGCCGAGGTCTTTGCCGCGCACCGAGAACTTGACAGGCGAATAGCGATGGCCATCCTCGCGGTAGATGATCGACGGTCCGTCCTCTTCCTCGATTCTGGCGAGCTCGACCAGCGGAATCTGCGCGCCGTCCGGTGTGGGCACCGTGATAGCGCGGATCTGCTTGAGATTGGAACGGAACGGTTCGAGCCAGCGGACCGTGAGATCGAAGTGCTTCTCTCCTTCGAAGACCTGCGTGACGGCCTGTCCGCCGATCGCGGCCTGCACGACCGCTTCGACGTCGCCGGTGTTGAGACCGTAGCGGGCGATCTGCAGACGGTCGGGCGTGATCTTCACACTCGGCTGGCCGAGAGAGCGGAACATCCCGAGATCCTTCACGCCGGGAACGGTGGTCATGGCGTCCACGATGGCGTTCGCTTTCTCCTCGTTCACGCGCAGATCGGGACCGATGACCTTGACGCTGTTCTCCCCCTTGATGCCCGACATCGCTTCTTCGACGTTGTCGGAGATCATTTGCGAGAAGTTGAAGCTCACGCCCGGAAACGATTCCTGCAGCCGGCGCGACAGCTCTTCGGTGAGCTTTTCCTTCGTCATGCCGCGCGGCCACTCGTTGAACGGTTTGAGCGGCGCGAACAGCTCGATGTTGAAAAAGCCGGAGACGTCCGTTCCGTCGTCGGGACGGCCGAGCTGCGAGAGCACGGTCGTGATCTCGGGGCTCCGTCCGATGATCTCGCGCATGCGGCCGACGTACCGGGCAGATTGCTCGAGCGATATGGAGGTCGGCAGTGTGGCGCGAATCCAGAGGTTGCCTTCTTCGAGCGTCGGCATGAACTCGCGGCCGAGCAGCGGGAAGAGCGCCACGCAGGCCAGGATGGCCACGATCGAGAACGCCAGCGATGTTTTCGGGAAGCGCATGGCCCGGTCTGCCGCCGGTCTGTAGTACCGGTTGAGCAGGCGCATCAAGGGGTTTTCCTTGTCCGAAACGTGCTTGAGAAAGACTCCGGCCAGCACGGGCGTGAGCGTGAAAGAGAGGAGGATCGCTCCGCCGATGGCGAACGCATACGTCCGCGCCATCGGCGAGAAGATCACCCCTTCCACGCCGGTCATCGTGAACAGCGGCAGGAAGGCCACGGCGATGATGACCGTGGAGAAGAGTACCGGGCCGGCCACTTCCACGGCGGCATCGAGAATGCGCTTGCGCGACGAGTGGCCGTCCTGCCGCGAGACATGATGGACGATGTTCTCCATCATGATGACCGTCGCGTCGACCACGATGCCGAAGTCGACGGCGCCGAGCGAGATGAGATTCGCGGACGTTTTGCTTAGCACCATGCCCGAGAAAGCGATGAGCAAGGCCAGCGGAATGTTGATCGCGGCGATGAGCGCGGCGCGGTAGTCGCCGAGGAAGATCACCAGGATCAGCGTGACGAGCAGCATGCCCAGCAGAAGGTTCTCGATCACCGTGTGCGTGGTCAGGCTGACGAGCGTGCCGCGGTCGTAGAACGGCTCGACGTCCATGCCCGGCGGCAGCAGGTGATTCCTGCGGATGTAGTCGATGCGCTTGTGGATCCCGTCGAGCGTGGCCAGCGTCTCGCCGCCGTAGCGCATGAGGATCGTTCCCTCGACCACGTCGGGCTCCGTGTCCTTGCCGACGATTCCGAGCCGCGGCACGTTGCCGATGCTGATCTGGGCCACGTCGCGCAGGAGGACGGGGGTTCCCTTCTGCGCGCTGATGGTGATGTTGGCGATGTCGGAGAGGTCCCGGATGAGGCCGACGCCGCGGACAGTGAACGACTGCTCGCCGAGCGTGAGACGCTGCCCGCCCACGTTCTGGTTGGCGTTGGCGATCCCGGCGTTGAGCTGCGCGAGCGTGATGCCGAAGGCGCGCAGGCGATTGGGATCGGCCTCGACGTGATACTCCTTCGTCAGTCCACCGAAGCTGACGACGTCGACGACGCCGGGCACCTGTTTGAACTGCCGCTCCAGGATCCAGTCCTGCGCGGCCTTCAGATCCTGCAGCGAGTAGCCTTTGCCGACAAGGCGGTAGCGGAAGAGCTCTCCGATGGCGTTCCATGGCGAGATCTGCGGCTGCAGTCCGGCCGGGAGCGCGGCGAATTGAAGGCGATTGATCACTTCCTGCCGCGCGTCTTTGTATTCAGTATCCCAGTTGAAGTAGCACTTCACGTCCGAGAGGCCGAAGAGCGACTGCGAACGGATATGATCGAGGCCCGGCATGCCGGCCAGCGCCACCTCCAGCGGCACCGTGACCTGACGCTCGACTTCTTCCGCGCCCAGCCCCTGCGGTTGCGTGATCACTTCGACGAGCGGCGGTACCGGATTGGGATACGCCTCGATGTTGAGCTGATGAAAGGCCGCTACCCCGCCGAGCGCGGCAACCGCCGCGAGCAGGAGGATGAAGATCGGTTTGCGCAGCGATACGCGCACGAGGCGCGCCATCAGGCTGGCATGGCGCTCTTCGTGCGGCCCGTCGTGATGTTCGGGCTGCTCGCTCATGCGCCCGACCCCGTCAGGATGATCGCTCCCGAGCTGACGACCTTTTCACCCGGCCGCAGGCCGCGCGTGACCGGGACGAAATCACCCGCCTCGTTTTCGTCGACGCTGACGATCCGCCGCTCGAAACGCTCGCCGCCGGTTGGAGCCGTGCCCTTGTCGACGAAGGCCACGAGTTGATCGCCGAGGCGAACGACCGCCGAGCGCGGCACAGCCAGCCGTTGGTGCGTGTCGGTGACGATGGAGACGGTGGCAAACATCTCGGGCCGCAGCAGCCGGTCGCGGTTGGCGATGGTGCAGCGGATCTTTGCGGTGCGCGTAGCTGGATCGAGCCCTCCGGAGATCCAGTCCACCGTGCCGGTGAACTCCCGGCCGGGATAGGAGACGATGTTCACGGTCACCGGTGCGCCGATGCGCACGCGCGGCAGATCGACTTCAAACACGTCGGCGAGAATCCACACGGGATTCAGATTGCCGACCGTAAAGAGCTCCGGGGCGTTGCCCCCGGAGTACTGCCCCTGCACCTCCATGCCGAGCGTTGCCGTGCGGGCCACGACGTCGCCGTCGATCGGCGCGCGCAGAACGTAGTCCTGGCTGCCGCGGTCCGACGCGGAGAGCAGAGAGGTTTTCCGCGCGGCCCGGTCGCGCTCGGACTTCGCCTTGCTGTAGTTGCTCTGCGCTGCTTCGAGGTCGCGCTGGGCGGCGGCGTGGGCGTCGTAGAGCTCCTTCTGTCGTTCGAAGTCGCGCTGCGCGGCGACGAGATCGGCCTCGGCTTTCTCGAGGTCGGAAACCGCGGACGCGAGATCGGGCGATTGGATGATCGCCAGCGGATCCCCCCGGCGTACGGACTGACCGAGCGCGACCACGCAGTTGGTGATGCGCCCCGTTACGGGCGAAAAGACGTGCGCGACGCGCGTGTCGCTGAAGGCCACGCGCCCTGTCGTGTTCAGCGCGTTTCCGACCGCGCGATTGCCGACTTCTGTGGTGACGATGCCCGCTTCCTGAATCTGGCGCGGCGTGATCCAGACTTCGTTGGACGGCGGCGTGGCGGCCGCGGGCTGCGCGGCCGTTTCGCGCTGGCAGGAAACAGCGGTGATCAGAAGAAAGAGCAGCGACGAAGCGGTGACGATGTTGCGATTCATGGACGAAGCTCCACACCGGTGGCCTGTTCCAGTTGAAACACGGCGGTCCAGTAGTCGTTGAGGGTTTGGAGGTACTCGGTCTGTGTGCCGAGGAATGTGCGCTGCGCATCGAGAAACTCGAAGAGCGATGCGGCGCCCTTTTCGTACTGCAGCCGCACGAGGTCGCGCGCGCGTGCGGCGCGATCGAGCAGGCGGTCCTGCATACGCGCGGTGCGGTTCCGCGCGCTGGTGAATGAGCCGAGTGCGGAGGAGACGTCGGAACCGATCTGCGCTTCGATCTTTTTACGCGAAATGTCGCGGGTCTGAAGATCGGCCTCGGCGCGCGACTCTTCGCCGCGGTAGTGATTGAAAACCGGAAGCGTCGCCGCGATCCCGAACGTCACGGTCGGAGGGGAGAGCGCATTCTGACCGCTCCCCTCGCGCGAGTATTGAAGCGAGGGGGAGACGTCGGGGATGCGAAGCCTGTGCGCGAGATCGACGGCTGCTTGCGCGCCTTGCAGTTGCGCACGCGCCGAGGCGAGGTCGGGCCGGTTCGCAAGCGCCTCGCGCAGCAGCTCGTCGTGAGAGGTAGCCGCGAGCCGCGGCGACGGCGTTGCGCGAAGAAGATCATCGGCGACGTCGAATCCTGGCGGCACATCGTCATAGCCCAGGAAGAATGCCAGCGCGGCCTCGGCCTGCGCGAGCGATTGTCCGGCCACGTCGACTGCCTGATCCGCCTCGAGCTTCTGTACCTCGGCGCGGGCCACGTCGGCTTCCGACACCGCGCCCGCCGTGTAGCGCTTCGTCACGAGATCGAGCGTCTCCGCGGTTAGCCTCTGCGCCTCTTGCGCGAAGATCAGCGCCTGTTTGCCGAGCTCCGCCTGCAGCAGTTGTTGCTTGACGGCGAAACCGAGCGTGCGCTCGGCGTCCGCGCGCGAGTGCTTCGCCGCTTCGAGCGCGGCGCGCGCGATGTCGGTGCGTAGTCTCCGCTTGCCGGTCAGCGCGTCCGAGATCGCCAATTGATCCGTGATCGCCGCGGTGATCGATGTGTTCGAGCAGCCGGAGCACAGTGCCGGGTCGTAGGTCGACGTCCTCCCGCGCGCGAGCGAGAGCTGCGGATTGGGAATCGCACCGGCCGAGGCGACGTCACCCTCGGCGCCGGCGATCGAAGCGTTGGCGAGGAGCAGATCGAATCCACGCGCGCGAAACTGACGCAACGCCTCGTCGAGCGTGATGGCGCCAACCAGCTGCTGCGCGGAGATTGGTTGGACGGCGATTGCGAAAACCAGCAGGAGGATCGGCGCCGCGGCACGCAGAAACGCGCGCGCAAGCCGGTGATCCGTTGGGTGCCTCGGTACTTCCTTGAGCGCGCCAAAAGGCGTGCGCCCCCGCCTGATGCGGGTGAGCATGAAGACCTCTCCTTCGTCTGTGTCGTGTGGCGATTGCCGGGGACGATCAGCAGGCGATGGATGGCGGTCCGCGCAGCGAGACGACAGGCGCGGTCAGGGAAAGGGGAAGGACGAACGACTCCTCGGTCATGAAGCCGAGGAGGCTGAGAGTAGCGGCAAGTACGCCGACAGATAATGTGGCCACCAGGGCCGGCATCACGTGCAGCAGCACGGCCGAGGCAGCTACCCGCTTGATGGTGGCCGACTCCTCGAGCACGGCGGCCGAGTCCTCGAGATCATCCGTGATCGAGATGATCGGGAACAGCAGCACGATCACGCACGCGGTGGCCACAACGGCCAAGTGGACGCGGCGGCGGTCCGTCTCAGCCGATGCCCACACGCCCAGCCGCGCGAACGCGGCGATCGCGATGGCCAGCCAAGTCAGATTGAGGAGTAATTCCATTGCCTTCAATGCTCAGACGCGTGAGCGTGCACAAGGTTACCATCCCGCCCGCTGCCGGTGGCACTCGCGGTCAGAGCGCTGGCGTCCAGCCGCCGAGGTGCCGAGACGTGCCTGGCCAGCCGGCGAGCGCGCTCCGACCGCCTTAAGTTCAGGCCATTGGGGCCGAGAGTTCGTGTCCACTGGAGAGTTTTTTGGTCCCGGGAACGAGCTTTGGGTCCCCGGAACGAGATTTCTCGTTCGAGGGAACGAGGTTTCTAGTTCCAGGAGCGAGGTTTCTCGTTCGAGCGAACGAGGTTTCTTGTCCCAGGAACGAGGTTTCTTGTCCGAGCGAACGAGGCCTCTTGTCCGAGCGGACGAGGTTTCTGGTTGGAGCGAACGAGGTTTCTGGTTCCGGGAACGAGTTTTCTCGTCCGTGGAACGAGTTCTTGCGTTCAAGGAACGAGTTTTCTCGTTCCTTGGACCAGTTCTTTGGTTCGCGGAACCAGTTAGTAACGCCGCAGTTTCCGAAATCAGGCGAAATTACCCCATCCGCCGTGACAAGCGGGCAGATACCCGGCAGTTATCTCCGACTGGTCCTTCTGCCGCACAGGCTCCTAGCCCACCGTCAGCGCGATTCGCTCATGCCACAAGCGCCGAAACAAAAAACGCGATGCCGGCCAGGCCGACGAGCGCGGAGCCAGCCCAAACCAGGCTGATTCTCGTCAACGCGGCCACCGCGCCTAGCGCGATGGCCACCTGCAACATCGCCACGGCGTTCGCGAAGCGGTGATGCTGGTGCAGCAGGTGTTCGGCCTCGGCGTTGCGCTCGTCGCGCTCGTGCTCCTTCTCGCGTGCGGCAACAGTGATGGCGGCCTGCTCGTCGGCATAACGCTTATGGCTGGCGGCCAGATTGGGCGGCACCGGCTTTCCGGCGGCACTCCAAGCTGCGGCGGTGCTGTCGAGCGTGGCCGCCTTGATTCCCTTGGCCTGATAGTAGGCCCACTGATCTGACGCTTGCGCCTGGGCCTGGGTGGCTTCGGTCTTGAGGACCAACGCTTCATTCACGGTGGCACCGGCGCGAAGCGCGGCAACCGCGGCGAAGGCGGCCATGATCGCAGTCGTGAGCGCGATCCGCTTCAGCAGGTTGCCGCCTTCCTTCTCCAACTCCTCGTGAATGGCTTCCTGCAGGTTTTCTGTTTCGATCTCTGATTCCGGCATGGGCCTATTGTAATCGGATGCGTTCGCCGTGGATCAGCACCGCGGCAGCCGCAGCACGGCCCGCACGCCGCCCTCGGGCGCTCGCTCCAATGCGATCGAGCCGCCGTACAGCTCCGCGAGATCGCGGACGATGGCCAGCCCGAACCCCGATCCCGAGGCCGCTTCATCGGCGCGGACGCCGCGCTGGAGGACCGCATCGCGCAGGGTGGGATCGAGACCGGGGCCGTCGTCGTCGACGGTGATGACCACCGAGGCATCGTCAAGCGATGAGGTGATCGCCACGCGGGATCGGGCAAACTTGCAGGCGTTGTCGAGCAGGTTGCCGAGCATCTCGTCGAGGTCTTCGCGTTGGGCGTGGACGGCGTGATCGGCAGCGACTTCTACATGAATGATCAGGCCGCGTTCGGCGTGCAAGCGGAGAAGGGTCCGGGCCAGGGCCTCGGCGGACTCGAGAACGGAGCCGCGGGCGCCGAGCGTGCTCCCCGAGGCGGCGGCGCGGGCGTGGGCGAGGTGATAGTCGATCTGGCGGCGCATCCGGTCGAGCTGGGTGCGCATTTCGGCGGCCAGGTCGTGTTGTCCCGCGTCATCGAGGCGTTGCACTTCGTGAATCAGCACCGCCAGCGGCGTCTTCAAGCCGTGGGCGAGGTCCCCGGCCTTGCCCAGCGCGCGCCGCACGATTTCGTCGCGGTGCTCGAGCAACGCGTTCAGATCGTTCACGAGCGGCTGCACCTCGGAGGGGTAGCGTCCTTTCAGGCGTTTTTCTCTGCCGTCGCGCACGGCTGCCAGGCGCGCGCGCAGTTCGTCGAAGGGCGACAACCCGCGCCGCATCATCGAAACGCCGACGGCGATGAAGATCAGCGCCACGATGATCAGGTGCACGTGATCGACGCGCATCTCGATGCCGTGCGGGTAGCGCCGGAAGAGAGCCATCGACGTCATGTGGAAGATAGGCAGAAGACCGCCGACGACGAGGACCGAACCGAGGAGAAGGCGTGAACGGAACGACTTCACGAGCCGGCCTCGATGCGGTAGCCCAATCCGCGCACGGTCTCGATGAATGTCGCCCCGAGCTTTCGGCGAAGTCGGGCGATGAAGACTTCCACGGTATTGGAGTCGCGGTCGAAACTCTGCGCGTAGATGTGCTCCGTCAGCTCATTCTGGGAAACGACGCGGCCGCGGTGGTGCATGAGGTAGGAGAGCACGCGGAATTCGTGTGCGGTCAGTTTTACGGGAGAGCCGTCGCGCGTGACGCGGGAGTTGCGGGAATCGAGGACGACCGCGCCGCAGCGAAGCTCCGGGTTGGCCTGTCCGCTGGCGCGGCGGATCAAGGCGCGCACGCGGGCCAGCACTTCCTCCATCTGAAACGGCTTGGCGACGTAATCGTCCGCGCCGCCGTCCATGCCACGGACCTTCTCATGCCAGCTATCGCGCGCTGTCAGCACGAGCACGGGGACGCCGAGGCCGGCGTCGCGCCAGCGTCGGAGCACCGTCAGTCCGTCGATTTTCGGTAAGCCGAGGTCGAGGATGACAGCGTCGTAGCTCTCAGTGGAGCCGAGGAAGTCGGCCCTCTCGCCGTCCAGCGCGCAGTCGACGGCGTAGCCGGAATCGGTCAGCGCGGCTTCGAGCTGGCGGGAGAGGGTCGGTTCGTCTTCGGCGATGAGGATGCGCATGTTGCGTGGTTGGTGACGTCGCGCCGGCGGCCCGCCGGCTGGACCGCCGCCTGCTCGGCGGCGGTTACTCACTCGCCAGCGAGCCGCTGGCGATCCAGCCGGCGAGCCGCCGGCGCGACGCTCGCTCCCCCCCCAATAACACACCCTAACCTGAACGACACCTGAACACCCCATTCAAGCGCCGTTCAGAAGGAAAGCCGCAACCTGCGCGGCATGATCCATCTGCAAGGCCTCACCAAGACCTACAACACACCAGCCGGTGCATTCCCCGCCCTTCGCAACATCGACCTCGAGATCGCCGCGGGCGAGTTCGTCGCCATCGTCGGCAAATCCGGCAGCGGGAAGTCGACGCTGCTCAACATGGTCGGCGGGATCGACCGCCCTTCGTCCGGATCGCTGACCGTCGGCGGCGCGGCCATCCACGGACTGACGCACGACGAGCTGGCGCGGTGGCGCGGGCAAACGGTCGGATTCGTCTTCCAGTTCTTCCAACTGCTGCCGACCCTGACCGTCGCCGAGAACGTCATGCTGCCGATGGATTTCTGCGGTACGCGGCCGGCCGGTCAGCGCCGGCGGCGCGCGATGGACTTGCTCGATCGCGTGAACGTCGCCGATCAGGCGGACAAGCTTCCATCGGCGCTCTCTGGTGGGCAGCAGCAGCGCGTGGCCATCGCTCGCTCACTGGCGAACGATCCGCCGGTCATCCTGGCCGACGAGCCGACGGGCAATCTCGATTCGGAGACGAGCGTGGCCATCTTCCGCCTCTTCGGCGAGCTGGCGGCGGACGCCAAGACGCTGCTGGTGGTGACGCACGACCAGGAGGCCGCTTCGTCCGTCAGCCGCACGGTGACGATCGCCGATGGGTGCGTGGCGTGATCGCGGCGCGCTGGCGAAAAGTCCTTCGCGACATCGCGGAGACGCCGCTCCGGACGGCTCTGGCCGTCGCAGCCATGGCCACCGGCGCGTTCGGCGTCGGCACGATCCTGACGGCGTACTCGGTCCTGACGCGCGAGCTGAAGACCACATACAGCGATACGCACCCGGCCTCGGCGATTCTGGTGCTCGACGGTGCCGGCTTGAGCGATGCGCTGATCGATTCGGTGCGCCGCGTCCCCGGCGTCAGCGATGTCGAGGCGCGGCCGGTCATCGGCGGACGCCTGCGGGTGGGGAAGGATCAATGGGTGCCGCTGATCCTCTTCGTCGTCCGCGATTTCCACGATATCCGTATCGATCGCTTCACGCCCGAGGCCGGCGCCTGGCCGCCGGGCGACGACGAAGTGCTGATCGAACGCTCGTCGCTCTCCGTCGCCCGCGCGGCCATCGGCGACCGCGTGCTCGTTCGTACGAGTGATCACACCGAGCAGTCGCTGCGTGTCGCCGGGACCGTCCACGCGGCCGGCCTTGCGCCGGGATGGATGGAGCATGCCGTTGCGGGCTTCGTATCCAAAAGCTTTGATCCGCAGATGACACAGATGAACACAGATGGGAGGAATCAATATCTGCGCTTATCTGCGACATCTGCGGATCAGCAGTTGCGCATCATCGTTACCGGCGACCGTCTTGACGAGCGTCACATCCGCGATGTTGCCAACCGCGTCGCGGAGTCGATCGGCAAGCAAGGCCGCAAGGTCACACGCATCGACGTCCCCACTCCCGGGCGCCATCCGCATGCGGCGCAGATGGACACGTTCCTTTTCCTCCTCGGTGCGTTCGGCGCGCTGACCTTCGCGTTGAGCGCCGTCCTGGTGGCGAACATGATCCACGCGCTGCTCAGCGAACAGCTCCGCCAGGTCGGCGTGATGAAGACGCTCGGCGCCTCGACACGCCAGATCGCCGCGCTCTATCTCGGGCAAGTGGCGATTCTCGCCGCCGGCGCTCTCTGTATCGGCATTCCCCTCGGCATCTCCGCCGGACGCGCCTACGCCCGCTTCTGCGCCGGCATGCTGAACGCGACGATTTCCGACGCCAGACCGCCTCTCTGGATCATCGCCGCCGAGGTTGCGGCGGGAATCCTCATTCCACTGCTGGTTTCCCTGGTGCCGGTCTATCGCGCCTCACGGATCAGCATCCACGAAGCGTTCAGCAACGACATCGGCCGCCGGCCGTTCGGCGCCAGGCGGTTCGATCGATGGCTGGCGCGGATCGCGTGGCTGCCGCGGCCATTGATGTTGTCGTTGCGAACGACGTTTCATCGCCGCGGACGGCTGATCCTGACCGTGGCCACGCTGGCCGCGGGCGGCGCGGCCTTCATCGCGGCGTTGAACGTATCCGCGGCTTGGACGCGGACGCTCGACGCGGACGCGCGTGCGCGGCGGTTCGACATCCAGGCAGTCTTGTCGCGCCGGTATCCGGTTGCGGACGTGGCGCGGGCGATTGCGTCTGTGCCCGATGTCGTTCGCGCCGAGTATTGGACCGAGTCGGGCGCGACGTTGGGAGAATCGAACGTCAGCCTCGTCGGTCCGGATGCGAATACAAAGCTGCTCGATATCCCGTTGATCGCGGGACGCTGGCTGAGGCCGGACGACGATGCGGTGGCGGTCATCAATCAGGCCGTTCTGTCGCGCGATCCATCTCTTCACCTCGGCGGCGACATTCCGCTGCGCATCAACGAACGAACCGTCCGCTGGCGCATCGCCGGCATCGTCAAGGAGCTGAATCCGCATCCGACGGTCTACGCGCCGCCGCGAACGATTTTCAGAGCGACCGGCCTGCCGCCCGATCAGACGCGCAGCGTGCGCATCGTGACGCGGCAGCGCGATGTGGCCGGCCAGATCGCGGCGTCGAAGGCGATCGAGCAGGCCCTCGACCGTGCCGGCATCGGCGTGGCCGGCATCCAGGCGCTCAGCGATTCGCGCAAGTCGTTCACCGACCATCTGGTCATCATCAAGAGCGCCCTGATCTTCGCCGCGCTGCTGGTCGTCCTCGTCGGCGGATTGGGTCTGACCTCGACGCTGACGCTCAACGTCTTCGAGCGGACGCGCGAGATCGGCATCCTCAGCGCCATCGGCGCCACGCTGCGCACGATCGCCCGTTACGTGGTGTTCGAGGGGACGGTCATGGCCGTCCTGAGTTGGTGCGTGGCCGTCATGGCCTCGGTGCCGATCACGTTCGCGCTCGACGCCGCAACCGGGCGGATGTTCATCCGCAGCACGCTCGACTTCGTCCTGTCACCGACGGCTCTCGCTGTCTGGTTGCTGCTCGTCCTCATCCTCGCCGCGCTGAGCAGCTTCTACCCCGCGCGGCGTTCCGCTCGACTGGCCGTCAGGGAGGCACTCGCATATGAGTAAGAGATCGTCGTACATCGTGATTCTGGTCGTCGTGCTGATCGGCGCCGTGCTCGTTTTCGGCGGAGGGCACGCATTGTGGCAGATGCTGCTGCGCATGCACGGCGTGCATTAGGACGAAAAGCCCATCCGCAGATGTCGCAGATGTACACAGATAAAACCGTCTTGAATCTGCGTCTAGTCTGTGTCATCTGCGGATGGGCTTTTCGTCCATCTGCGGATTACCGCGCTTTGTACAGCAGAGGATAGGGATTGATCGCCGTACCCGTCCACCATCGCTTGTCCGGATCGAGGCGGGTGACGGCGAAGTGCAGATGGGGCGTGTCTTTCGGAGCGTTGCCGGTCGTCCCGACGTAGCCGATCAGATCGCCGCGGCGCAGAACCTGCCCTTCGTGAAGGCCCGGCGCGTAGGCGTCGAGATGCGCGTAGTAGTAGCAGTACCGCTCGTCCGGATCGAACTCGTAGACGGTCAGACCGCCGGCCACGCTGGTGAAGAGCTTCTTCACCGTCCCGTCGTCCGTGGCCACGACGTTCGTCCCGCGCGGGGCGAGGATGTCGAGCGCGTCGTGTCGCCGCGTGTCGCCGCCGCGCATCTCGTCGAAGTTGTCGTGGATGCTGCCTGGATCGACGCCGGCCACCGGCATCGCCAGCGGCCGGGGAGCGCTTTCGGGCGAAGTGGGAAGGATGATGGACTTCGCCGGGATGGTGTACGTCTGCGATGCGGAGCGGACAGGCGGTTGCGGTCCGTTCCGGTCCGGCGTCGTGCCTGCGGCCATCCACGCCAGTCCCGCCACGCACAGCGCGGTGAACGTGAACGCCATTCGCTTGATCGGTCTCATTTCTCCAGTATCGCGGGCATGCCCGGCGTCACGATCGTGGCCAGTTCGCGGGCGTCCCAGTTCGTCAGGCGGATGCAACCGTGCGACGTGGTCTTGCCGATCATCGACGGCTCGGGTGTTCCGTGGATGCCATAGTGCGGCTTCGACAGATCGATCCAGACGACGCCGACAGGATTGTTCGGGCCGGGAGGAAGCTTGGCCTTCTTGTCGCCGGCCTCAGCGTCCCAGAAGAGGTCCGGGTTGTAGTGGAAGCTCGGGTCCCACTCGACGCCGTTGATCTTCCACTTCCCGATCGGGAGCGGGTCATGGACGCTGCCGATCGTGGCCGGATAGGTGGCCAGCACGGCGCCGGTGGCGTCGACCGCCTCCACGGCCTTGCGGCTCTCGCTGACGCGGATGCTCATCCCGGTCGTCTTGGGCAGCGGCGGCCGCTCCACATTGGGCACTTGAATGAGCGCCCCAGCTTTGTCGAGCGCGACACCATGGTTGAGCGTTTGCAGCAGCCCCGGGCTTACATGGAACTTCTCCCCGAGCTCCTCGGCGACGGATTGATATCCGAGGGCCGTGAGCTTGGCCTTGTCCTCCGTCTCCGGCGGGGTCGGAACGAAGGGACCGGCTACATCGGCGGCCGCTACGGTGTAGGGCACGAGGACAGGTGCCACATCCTTGTCGAGAGCATCCCACGTTGCGGCGATGATGTTCTCTCCGCCCGGAATGCCTTTGGATAGATTGAAAGCCGCGACCGCCATCCGCATGTTGCTGCCGTATCTGCCGTCGATCTCTCCGGGCGAATAGTGTGCTCGATCGAGAAGGACCTGGGCGCGCAGCACCGCCGAGCCCGGCTTGGCTTTGGAGCTGAGCAGCGGTCTTTTCGCCGCGTCATTGGCCGCAGCCTCGGTGAACGCCGGGGCGACAACCTTGTGCCTGACGACACGTCCCTGGACGGTGGCGGCGGTGGCGAGAAGAAAAAGTGGGATGGCTACCGTTCTGACTGACACACTGATCACAGTGCAGGAACGGAGCCACCGGGGGAGGAATTGAACGATACATATGGATTCGCTTGTCCACTTGGAGCAGGTCATTCAGCCCGGAGGTGGATGTTTGCAACCCACACGGATTGAGTAGCTTAGAATAACGTGGTGGTCAACTGGAGCCGCTTCGATCCGAACGGTTACGAGATCACGTTCAACGATCGTAAGCTGGCTGTTCATGACATTACGAGATGGGATGTCATGGAGGTGCTCTGGAACGGAATCCACGTGATCCGTGACAAGAAAGACCGGAATCGTTACCGTGTTCGCGGACGCACGGACGCGGGCGATCCGCTGGAGCTGATCGTGGTCGATCTCGGCAACAGGACGTTGCGTTTCATCACCGGCTGGCATCTATGAGCGCACGAAAACGAAAGTACTCGGACGACGAGATCGAGGCTCAGACGCTCGAACGGCTGAACGATCCCGATGCGTGGGAGGCACCCGTCTACGTTCCGCCGCTTGCGGTCGAGCGTCCCTCCTGGGTGACGCTTGGACGCCATCTCGAGCTTGCGGCGAAGTTCCATGTTGTCTCTGTCCTGCACCGGCTGGGAGCCGACGCGAATCTGACATTGGCGCAGCCGGACGGCGTCGACATCACGGTTGTGCTGTCATCGGGTCAGGCGATAACCATCGACGTCAAGACTCTTGCTGGTACCAGCAACTGGCCAGTCGAGCATTTTAAGCCTCGGACGCATCACTACATTGCCTTCGTTGTGTTCCAGCGGTCGATCCGCGATTTAGAGAGTCCTCCGCAGGTTCATCTGGTGCCATCCAAGGCGCTGAACACGTTTCTTTCACGCCGCAAGCTGGACGCCGTCGCAGTTGATTCACTAGTGAAGAGCCTTAAGCTGACCAATATCTGGGATCAACTGTTGAACGAGCCGGCCGCCTGATATCGCCACTCCCAACCGGCCATCGCCTCGTCGTCGTCACACCTAATCCCCTTTTCTGGCGTGACCGAACGGCAGCCTCTGCACCGCGGCCGCGTATACCCATTCCGGAACATGGTGCAGGGGCGAGAGGAACATTAGGGCGATCATGATCATCCCTACGCCGGTGAGCTCGAACCACGCCGGCGTGGGCATTCCCAGGACTCGCGTCAGCGCGTACGAGGCGGCCATTCCGGCCAGAAGACTCGAGCAGACGTTCATCGACATGCAGAAGGTGTTCTCGCGGCGGTCGAGGTAGATGAGCGTGGTGAAAACGTAGAGCGTCGCGTATAGCACGCCGATGAGGAAGCCGACGCTGGCGGTGGCGGTGCCGCTCACGATCAGCAACAGGCCATGGCGCAGGGATTCGACACCGAAGGCGGCTCCGGTCAGAGGGATGAGAGCGAGGAAGACCAGAGTGACCATGATCTCGCAGACAAAGTAAGTCCTCGTGGTCTCCGGGTGCTCGATCTTGGCATATCGCGTCATCTGCGGCAGGCGGATCTGGTATCCGGCCAGATAAACAGCCAGATTGATGATCGCGGCGGCAGTCAGGCGATGGTTGTTCGTGGCCACGATTCCCAGCAGAACGGCGCTCAGGCTGATCACGAGCGCCACGGATGAGAACCAGCGCACGCGACGCCCGCCGATGAGGTCCGTGATCGGCGCGATGATCAGCATGCCTCCTCGGAGCAGAAGCAGCGCGAAGAGCACGGAGATGTTGTGAAAGGCGTAGGCGAGGGTGGTGGTGGCGATGATGAGTGCCGTTCCGAAGCCTGAGATGATCACGGCCCGCGACGGCACGCACGCGTAGCGCCGCCAGCCGAGGAGCAGTACGTAGATCGGCAGCGTGACGATCGTGCCGGCGAGCACCGACGGCAGGAGGGTGAGTCCGTCGATGCCGGCCATGCCGGGCAGGCGTCCGGCAGACAGCGCCTTCACCAGCGCCGCGTACGGCGTGTAGGCGATGAAGTAGCCGAGGCCGAAGAGCCAGATGGTGCGGTCGACACGTTTGACGGGAGCATCGCTGCCGTTCATGGCTCCTCCTCTTCGTCAGGGCTTGTAGAACGAGACGTCGTAACTCTTGCCGAGGACGGCCTTGCCGATCGTGGCCAGGACGTGGTCGTCGTTGTCGTGGCGGACATAGAGAGAGAGATCGCGCCAGATCCGCTCGACGGGGCTCGGTTTGATGAGAGCGCGCGCGCCGCAGGAGCGGATGCAATGATCGACGGTCTCGATGGAAAGGTGCTCGAGCAGATGCCGGACGCGATTGCCGGCCACCTGCGCCTCGGCGAAACGGCCGCTCTCCCACAGCGTGGCCACGTGGCGCAGCCAGAGATTGCCGGTGTCGAGGTTCATCGACATCCTGGCGACGTGGTGCTGGACGTAAGGGTCGTCCTCTTTTTTCTGCGCGCGGATCGACTGGATGGCGTAGTCGTAGGCCGCGGTTGCCGCGCCGAGGAACGACGCACCGTATTGCGGGGCGAAGCAGGTCTGCCAGTTTTCGAGGAGGTACTGGCCGGGATAGCCGAGCAGGTTGGAGTCGGGGATGAACGTGCCGTCGAAGCGGACGGCGTGGCTGACCGTGGCCCGCATTCCGATCGGATCCCACCACGAGCCGTCGATGCTGACGGAGGGATCTTTGAGATCGCACGCCATCAGAAGGAGATGGTCGACGTCGCCTGATGCGTGACGCGCACCCCCGGGTCCGGCGGTGTTGACGAGAAGGATGGCCCAGCGCGCGCCGCCGGCACTGGTGGCGAAGGCCTTCGTTCCATCGAGACGCCAGCCTCCGTCGATGCGCTCCGCGAAGGTTCCGAAACGCGCTGTCTCGCCGGGCGCGCGCGCTTGCGGCTCGCCGCTCCAGGCCACCCAGGTCTCGCCGCGCGTGAGGACGCCGTCGAACCAGCGCCCTTTCTGCTCGTCCGTCCCCATACCGTCGATCAAGACGAGCGAGTTGACGTGCCCTTCCCAGCAGCGGGCCAGGGAAAGGTCGGCGCGGGCGATCTCTTTCGTCAGCATCCAGAGCGTGAAGATGTCGCCTCGGTACGGACCGAGACCGAGACCGCCGAGGTGGCGCGGAATGGTGGCGCCGAGGAGGCCTGCCTCGAAGAGATCGCGGAAGTCGTCGTGCGGGAAGGTGGCCGTCTCGTCGTACTGCGCGGCGCGCGGCGCGAGCTTCTCACGCGCCATCGCGCGAACGCCTTCGACGAGATCGATGCGGTCAGCGGGGAGGTAGAGACGGGCGATGTCGGGAGCCGGAAGTCGGGCGTCGGGAGTCGGAGATGAGACGCTGTCCGAATCACGGCTCACGACGTTCGATTCCCGCGGCTCGACCGTCATACCGCGCTCCAGTCATTCGCCGGGGCCCGTCGCCCGACAGCCGGGGTGGGCGTCCGATCTTGGAGACCGAGGTCAAAGGCGAGCACGACGCGCGGCTCAGACACGGCGGAAATCATACGTCTTCCCGGTGGAAGGCAGGAACGAGCGCGGTCATGCCGCGCCCCCTGACGCCGCGATCACTTCTTCGCCGTCGCCGGCGCACCAGCCGAGAATGCGGCCCGGTACCTCAGCGGGCATCGGTTCGCCGGTCATGAGATGGAACTGGCTCATGACCTGGGTGCGCAGCACGTCGCGTCCGTCGATCGTGACCTGACCGCGTGCGCGGGTGGCCGCGACGAGCGACGTCGGCTCCTGGCCGTAGACGAGATCGATCACGACGGTCTCATCGTCGAGCTCGGAGGGATCGAACGGCGCCTCACCGGCGTGACATCCGACCGGCGTAGCGTTGACGACGATGTCATAGCCGCGCGGCGAGAAGCTGGCCAGCGGGACAAACGGGAGTTGCAGGAGTCTGATGGCGAGCGAGGCGCGGTCGAAGCCGCGGTTCACGATCGTGACGTCGGCGCCTGCCTGCTGCAACGCCGCGGCGATTGCGCGACCCGACCCGCCGCAGCCGACGACGGCAACGCGCCGACGGCGCGGCTCGACGCGCCGTTCGCGCAGCGTGAGCAGCACTCCCTCGGGGTCGGTCGTGTCGGCTGTCCAGAGGCCCCCTTCGTTCACGAAGAAGTTTGACGAGCGAGTACGCACCACCATCGGCGTCCTGGCCGGCGCCGCGCTCACGGCGACCTCTTTGTGCGGGGAGACGACGCAGAGCGCGCCGACCGGTGCCCCGAGCGACTCCAGGCCGCGATCGTCGATGAGCGCCGACCAGAAGTCGGCGAAGTCGGGAGCGTGGAAGGGGAGGTAGAGCGCGCGGCGGCCAAGCGCCCGGAAGCCGGCGTTGTGCAGGCGCGGCGAGAGCGAGCGGAGCACGGGATCGCCGACGATGCCGAAAATCTCGTCGATCGGTTCGAGGCGTGGGAAGCCGTAGTCGGTAATGCACTGCTCCACCGAGAGCATCCCGTCGAGCGGAGAGTCGTCGCCGCCGAAGACGATGGGCGCGCCGAGGTGCGGCGCAAGGACGCGCGTCCAGAGTCCGATCGTGCCGACGGCATAGGCGGTGAGGTCCTTGCCCTGCTCGCGTTTCAGAAGAGCCATCGGCCACAGCGTCTCGCTGCAGCGCGGCGTCTCCACTTCGATGCGGTAGAGCCGCGCCGGGACGCGCCGGATGGCGCGGAGAGCGTCATCGAGGTCGTCCATCGTCCGGGCTCTGCCTCGCCAGGTGATGACGCGCCGCTCCGGGCGGATGCGCTGCAGGAGCATCATGTCGTCGAGGTCCGAGCGCTCCAGATCGATGAGATCGAAGGCCGACGCCGCGCGCAGAAGACGCTCCCGCCGTTCGTCGATGACGCCGCGCAGCGTGTAGAGCAACGTTGCCGGTGTCCGCGAGCGAAGCTGCGCGGCGTCGACGTCGCCGGCAGCGTCGGCGCGCAACTCGATCCAGTCCGGAGCGGGGGTGATAAAGGCGAAGCCATCCGGCCTGCGCCCGACCGTCAACACGAGCGATGCGTTCATGGCTTTCCGGCTGTCGGATGGAAGACGCCTGCCGCGCGCACCTTGTGAATTGGTCAGGTGCATGACCGCAACACCGTGCGCGCCTGCTGCACGCGCTTTCGCGCCGTCGGCTGGGTGATCGACAGGGTGCTGGCGATCGCCTCGTACGAGGCTTCGTGAAGGAACCGCATCTGGGCCACGCAGCGCAGAAGTGGCGGCAGGCTGTCGATGGCATGCTGGAGCCTGACGCGCATCTCGTTCGACAGCGCGACCTCCTCGGGGGATGGACTCGGATCGGCCGCGCCCAGCTCTTCGGAGATGATCTCGTCGGCGGCCACACCCGCCATCGCGCCGACCACGCTCAGCCGCTGCTGTTCGCGGCGTATGTCGGCGCAGACGTTGCGCGTGAGCCGCGTCAGCCAGGCCTGCAGATTCTCGATTTTCGTCGCGTGCGCCGGCAGCTTGCGGAAGGCCAGCAGCATTGAACGGCTCACGGCGTCCAGTGCGTCAGCCTTCGACCCCCGCATCTGCCGCAGGCACACGCCGTAGAGATGCAGGCGGTGCTCCAGCCATAACGGCCAGAAGGCCTCGCGGTTGCCGCCGCTGAGACTCCGAAGCAGAATCCGCTCCTCCACGAGGGATGCTCTCTCTGCCATCTCTCCTGCCTTTTCCCGGCGCCCGGCCCCAAGCCGCACCGGCAGACACTTGTGACTCTACTCATGGGAGAGGATCTGGAGCGGTATTTCCCTACCCGGTTGTTTTTAGAAAGTTGGTTATTGGTACTACTGCGAGTGGACCGGGGCCAACGGACTCGGGCTTCGCACGCCTGTCCATGAGTGCGTTGACATCAGCAACCCGCCAATCATCGCGCAGGCTACCCCTTCCGCGACGCCTGCAGCCGCTTCGGCGCCACGAACCGCCACGACATCTCGACGATGTCGGTCGCCTCCTTGCGGGTAGCCGCCGCCAGGCTAAGCAACACGGCCGGATAGCCGAGGTAGTGATCGGTGATGAAGAAGACCTTCGGCTTCGTTTGCATCAGGAGGTCGCGCTCATCGAACCCGACGCGGAAGACGACCGACTGGCCATCCTCTTTCAGCCGGACCATGAACTTCCCCTTCACGCGCAGAGCGCGGGTGCCGTAGGAAGTCCCCTCCTCAACGCCGGGGAGGTGCAGGGCGATGTCGCGGATCTGATCGTAGGTGACCACGGGGCGTAGCTTAGACTACCTGTATTCGCTGGTGAAGGATCAGCCGCAGGCTGCCTGATCGCGATTCGTCCTTGGCACCCTCCGCCCCGCCTGCATCTCCTAACGGCGGTGTGCATCCGCATCGACGGCATCCAGCACTGCCCGGAATTCTGAGAGCTTCTTCACTCCATGAAACGCGCCGTGCCGTGGGAAGCCCCTGCTCTTGACAACGCAATGCAGCAATTCCGGACGGCCGCGGATACCCTTGTGGATCGTTCCGATTTTCAGCGACATCCATCCCCACCCGTTCGGACATCGGAAGTCGATCCTTACGCAGAGGGGATAGTCGTGTTTCGACGGGGATTCGTCGGGCCGGATGTCGCAGTCGCCACGGCTCCATCGAACATGGTCCAGGTTCAACTCGCGGGAAGAGAGCCACAACTCCAGCGACTCCGGCTTCAACGCCGCATCGATCTTCGCGACGTCGATCTGTCTCGCGTATGCCACAACGTCGGAGACATCTGGTGGGCGGCCGGCTCCGTTCGCGCCGTAGCACATCAGAATCAGAAGCGGCGTCATCCACCGCCTCACTTGCTGCTCCAGATTATGCCAAGTTCCTGAGGGTCTGAGCTGTTAGGGATGCCCAGCTTGATTGTCTTTGTACCGCGACTCGATACCAGGGCGAAGAATTCGCCAGAACAGTGACCATCAGCCGGCACCAACTTTACAACGAGGGTAACCTCAGAATCCTTACTCTGCTGGATGACGCCATCAATACACGAGCCACTATGAATCGTAGCGCCCGAAACCAACAGCACTCCAGGTCGGCGCTCTTGAACAACCACGTGGCGTGCCGATGCATATCTCAAAATTGCGGAATGCCGCGTGCAACTTGCAAGAAAAAGTGCGAAGAATATGAGGCTGACACGTTCTGATCCGGAACGGCTTTCCATTATTCGCCTTCTCGATCCCGACGATCCCGCCACAAACCGGCGTCGATCTGCCATCATGCCAGCATCTTGCCGGCATTCCCATCGAGCGCGCGCGGGTGAGCGGCCAACGCGTGATCCAGCCTCAGCACCGCGCGTCGGCCCTGGACGTGTCACTCGTCGTCGTTCCGTCGGAGGATGTCGACGAGGACGTGGCATCGAGGAACAGCATGTGCGACTGGGTGCCGTCGGCCGAGGTGTGATCGCGGCGGGCGGTGGTATCGCTGAGGAGCTGGACCCCGAACTGCTCGGAGCGTCCCTCGGCAGTCGTGGTCGTGACCGTGTAGGAGCGCGGGTTGCCGCTGCGGGCGAAGGCGATGAACCCGCCGGCCGGCCCCTGGTCTTTGATGAGCAGGCCGTTCGTGTCGTAAGTAAACGTGTGGATGCCGCCGCGGCCGTCGGTGAAGTGCGCAAGCAGACCCTGGGTGTCGTAGTCGAGCTGGATCGTTTCGCCGGCGGGATTGGTCACCGAGGTGAGGCGGCCGGAGACGACCGCCAGAGTCGTCCGCTGGCCGCCGGGAGCGACGATGGCCAGCGGCGTACCGGTGGCGTCGCGCTCGATGACCGTCGTATTGGAGTCGGCGTCGACAGCCGAGGTCACACCGCCGTTCGCGTCGTAAAGGAGCTGGAGCTGCGTCGTGCCGGTGAGCGTTTCCACGGTCCGCGTGTGGCGTCCGCTCTCGAAGACATAGGCAACCGAGCCGTCCGGTGAGGGAAGCGGCTGCAGACCCTTCGGCGGAGGGAAGACGTTCGCGGCCTTGTAGATGACGTCGAGCTCCTGATCGGGGAAGAGGATGCTGCCGTCGGGACCAACCCGCACGTCGTACGGTGCGATCCCCGCGGCGCGGGCGAGAATGCCGTTCAGTAGCAGCGAGCTCGACGAGCTGTTCGATCCCGCAAGACGCGTGGCCGTCCCGTCCGGTGCCACGCCGTAGACGATGCCATCGTACAATCAGCGAATTGGCCTGGCTTGATCATTTGTAACTTCTTTCCCTATGTTAGGGTCGTATTCGACGTATCCCATGCTTCCATCCGGCAACCTCACCTTGTAGACTCCAAAATCTTTGGAAGGAGTGAACGTGCAAACAGGAAGAGACTGACCAGCGTTCACGGTCGTGACGATTCTGTTGTTAACCCCCTTGTACCATTGCGGATAGGGTTTCTCCATCACCGTAGTACGTTGACGAAACACGAGTTTAAGTTTCTCGTTGCAATCCTGTTTAACGCAGCCCAACAGGCCAATCATCGTGCTTGCCAGTACCAGGTTTCTTAATTTACCGTGGCGCATTCGGAGGAAGGATTCCGTTACTATAACCAGTCCTTCGAGATCAATATCAAGCACACCTGCCAAACGTAGGCCTGAATGCACATATGAACCACCGCATACAAGATAAACGCCCAGCGGGGGCGTCGCACCACTATGAGGCCGATATGAAGAAGAAGTGTCAGAGGTGGTACGACCAAGACTGGATAGACAGCCCAGCGATTACCGAAGGATGTAAATGGGGCGGTTGCTAACGTCCACAGAATCAGAAACAGCGTTAGAAGCAGCGGCGCGCCCCGCAGCATGAACTCCCGTGTTACCCGTATCGTTCTCATGGAATTGGGAGTGGCTTGCCATAACCAGGCGTTGTTACATACCCATCGAACTCCCTCGCGATCGTTCTGGAATCCCGCAGATTTCGCCGATTGACGCCAAGCATCAGGCTAGCGCAAAAGTACTAGAGCTGTCACTGCAATCGCGACGATCGCAAGCACGAGCACCCCAACGATTACTCGAAAAGACTTGCCGCCTGAGAAGAACCACGAAGCACGATGGCCTTCCAATGCTGCTTTCAACGATTCTAACTCAGACGAAGGCTGTGGAGGCTGCTGATAAATAAGATATCGGCTGTTGTCCCCGAACGGTTCTTCAAGCACGAACGTCTTCCCGTTTAGCGTGAAAGTCGCAAACTCGTCGGCGCGCTGTCGCTTGACGAGCGCCGACGGGTAGAGATTCTGGACGATTCGACACGCGAGCGAGCGGCCGACATTCCGAATCTCGAATGACACGAGCTGCCCTGACTTATGATGCTCGTAAACCTTCACGGGTCACCTGCAACCGCAGTCGGGTTGGTTGAGCAGACTGTTAATAGCGCCGCCGATCGCGGCGGCCCCAGCCGCATTGAAACCGATGTTTGTACGGCCGGCAGCGGCGATCGCTTCCTCAGCGGTCCCGTATTTGGCGAGGATCTGCTCTGTGCTGTAGACGCGTGCGGTCTGATTCAGACCTAGCCGGGCTGCCACCTTTAGCGTATTTCGTGCAGCAACCGCTTCCTCGACTGTTTCTGCGCCAAGGGCGATTCCCTGCGCGCCAGCGGCATACCCAATTCGCGCCGTGCCAAGGGCAAGCATCGCTGCCGATGTGACCCCTGTCGATACTCGGTATGCGCCCGAACATCGGTCAACCAAAGCACCCCCTCCCCATCCGAACTGACGATCCGTCCAATTGCGGAGTTTATCACCGAACCCGAAGAGCAGCGCATCTCCGATTCCGGCCGAGATGTTTGCGACTTGATCGCCGTGAGTATCCAACCAATCCGTTCCCATGGGGTCGATGAGGTTGATCGGGTCCCTCATCACGTAGCCGTACAGATTCGTGTCGCCGCCGGCGAACCCCTTCGGATCCTTCGTCGTCCATCGCCCCGCCAACGGGTCATAGTCCCGAGCGCCGAAGCGTACGAGCCCCGTGTCCGAGTCGTACAACCCCCCCGCGAACCCAAACGGCTGGAACCTTGGGTTGGAGTCGCCAATCACCCGCCCAAACTCGTCGTAGTCGAGACGCTGGGCGATTGTGCCCGTGGAGGCGTCAGCGACGATGCGAACCGAGCCCAGGTGGTCGGTGATGATTCGGTAGGTGACGCCGGCGTGGATCATGTAGTCGGGGACATTGGTATGAGTGCCGTAGATGAAGCGGCTTACCACGGTCCCCGAGCCGTCCAGCTCCGCGGCGATCCGGAGCTGGTCGGACCAGATCCACTGACGGGTCATCGTGCCGGCCACGGTCTTTGCGGTCCTGCGGTTCTGGCCATCGACGAGATAGTCGATCTCCGTCCCGGCTGGAAGCGTGACCGAAAGAAGGTTGCCCGTCTCGTCGACATTGTAAGTCGTCGTTCCGGATGAGTCGGTTTTCGTCGCCAGCTCGCCGTTTGCCGTGTAAGTGAACGTGGTCGCGCCGTAGGCCAGCAGCCGGTCCTGAGCGTCGTAGCTCCCTGATTCGGATGATGCGCCTGCGCTCCGTGAGGTGCGATTGCCGTTGTCGTCGTAGCCGTAGGTCACCGGGTCACCCGCGTCTGGCGCGACGCTGGTCAGACGACCAGCCCCGTCGTAGCCGTACGCGTAAGTATGTGACGTGCCCGCGACCGACTCCGACTTCTGCGTGATCTGACCGGCGTCGTTGCGGGTCAGTTGCTGGCTGAACAGCGGAGCGCCGTTGAACGCGGCCGCGTAGCTGGCCGGTTCGCCGAAGGTGTCGTAGCTCCATTGATCGGTGATCGAGCCTAGCGTTGAGCCGCTCAGAAGGCCGTTCTGCGGGTCGCGCTGCAGAGTGAGTGCGCCCGCAGTGGTGAGCAGGCTGTCGCCGTCGTAGCCGAAAGTGACGGGGACACCGGCGGCTGTCTCGCTCGTGAGCCTGAAGTCGTTGTCGTAGTCAAAGCCGATCGAGGCCTGCACGGCGCCGCTCCAGGTTGCGCTGGCCAGAAGCGGACCGCTGTAGGCGAAGGCGATTTTGCCTCCGTCGGGCGCGGTTACCTGGCCAAGCTGGCCGGCGGTGTTGTAGTCATACTGGTACATCCCTCGGGTGATCGAGAGCGTAGACAATCGCGCGCCGGCGTCGTAGCCGAGGGAGACCGTCTTTCCGTCCGGACGCAGGATCGAGATCGGCTGCCTGTCGAGGTTGTACGCGTATTGCGTCGCGCCGCCAACGGGAACGACAGGCGGCGTGTAGGTGCTGGTCTCGTTCTCTGGCGTGAAGGTGAACCCGTGCTGCGGCCGCGAGGGCGGGCTGACCGAGGTTACGTTGCCGTTGGCGTCGTAGGTGAAGTGGATGACGCGGCCATCGGGGCGCGTCTGGTCGGTTACCCGGCCAGCATTGTCGTAGGCAAAGCCGGTCGTGCGGCCGATCGGATCGGTCACGCTGATGAGTTGCCGCAGGTTGTCGTAGCCGAACGAGCTCGTTCGGTTTCCCTGCTGGATGCTGCCGACGAAGCCGAAGGCATTGTATCCAATCGAGGCCGGCGCGATACCCGGCTGAGCGAAGGAGACCGGACGGCCACGCTCATCCGTCGTCGACGTTTGCGTCCGTCCCTCGGGTGTTGTGACCACGGCTGTCCTGCTCACGCCGTCGTACGTCGTGGTCCATGTCCGGCTGTTGATCGAAAGCGTGTCGGTCATCGAGGCAACCACCAGCGGGTTCGCGGCAGCAGGCGTAAGAGTCTGGGCGTGCGTGAGGTTCATCGTGTGCCCGCCCGCCACGACCGTGCTGCCGCCGGAGATGGGAGCGCGCATTCCGAACCGCGCGTCGGCGGTGGACGTGTCGCTCGTCGTCGTTCCGTCGGAGGATGTCGAGGAGGACGTGGCATCGAGGAACAGCATGTGCGACTGCGTGCCGTCGGCCGAGGTGTGATCGCGGCGCGCGGTCGTATCGCTGAGGAGCTGAACCCCGAACTGCTCGGAGCGTCCCTCGGCAGTCGACGTCGTGACCGTGTAGGAGCGCGGGTTGCCGCTGCGGGCGAAGGCGATGAATCCGCCGGCCGGCCCCTGGTCTTTGGTGAGCAGGCCGTTCGCGTCGTAAGTAAACGTGTGGATGCCGCCGCGGCCGTCGGTGAAGTGAGCGAGCAGACCCTGGGTGTCGTAGTCGAGCTGGATCGTTTCGCCTGCGGGATTGGTCACCGAGGTGAGGCGGCCGGAGACGACCGCCAGAGTTGTCCTCTGGCCGCCGGGAGCGACGATGGCCAGCGGCGTGCCGGTGGCGTCGCGCTCGATGACGGTCGTGTTGGAGTCGGCGTCGACAGCCGAGGTCACA
>DATHRD010000067.1:0-42414 GCA_035482045.1 Thermoanaerobaculia bacterium | reverse complement strand
CAGACGGGTCCTCGCGGCAGCCGCCCTTGCGCTTTGCTAGCCCTTCGGTTCCATCAACCTGGGCAAAGGACTTTCACCTCCTAGCTATCGAACATGCTCGGCACACCCTGCTCCCGCTGGGCGTCCTCGCCCGGCGGTGGGTCTGTGCATTACGACCGATCGGAAACAGAAAAGAAGGGACATCGACATTCACGGATTTGGCGCAAGCGGCGTCTCGCCTCAGTCCCCACCGCCGGGCGAGGACGCCCGGCGGGAGCAGGCGAGACGCCCGCTCTACGCTGTGCCCCTGACAGCTAAGAGGGATCGCCCCTACAATCCTCACATGCGCACCACACTCGCCCTTCTCCTCACCGTTGCGGCGACCATCGCCTCGGCCCAACCTATCGCCCAGCCTCTTATCGTCATCAAAGCGGGCTCGCTCATCGACGGACGTTCGGACGCGCCGCGGGCGAATCAGATCATCGTCATCCGCGGCAATCGGATCGAGAGCGTCGGCAGCGGCACGGCCGTTCCCGCGGGGGCGTATGTCATCGACCTCACCGGCATGACGGTGATGCCCGGGCTGATCGACTCCCACACGCACATCTTCCTGCAAGGGGAAGAGCCGTCCGAAGGCGGGTACGACGTGCAACTGCTCAAGTACAGCCTCGCCTACCGCGCGGCGCGAGCCACCGTATCGGCCCGCCGTGCGCTGGAGCAGGGATTCACCACCATCCGCGACGTTGAGACCGAGGGCGCGGGCTATGGGGACCTCGGCATCAAGCAGGCCATCAACGAAGGGCGAATCCCTGGGCCGCGCATCTTCGCCGCCACACGCGCCATCTCCACCACCGGCGGCTACGACCTCGAGGGATACGCGCCGGAGATCACGGTTCCGAAGGGAGCCCAGATCATCGACGGCCCGGTCGAAGCGCGGAAAGCAGCGCGCGAGCAGCTCGATCACGGCGCCGACTGGCTCAAGGTCTACATGACCCATCGCTCATGGGTCGACAAGCAGGGCAATCTCGTCTCCCAGCCGACGCTCACGGTCGAGGAGCTGCGCGCCGTCGTCGATGAGGCTCATGGATGGAAGCGCAAGGTGGCCTGCCACGCCTACAACGGCGAAGGGCTGCGCCGCGCCCTCGACGGCGGATGCGATTCGATCGAGCACGGCCTCGAGCTCGACGACGCCAACATCGCCCAGATGCTGAAGCAGGGAACCTGGTACGTGCCGACGCTGTCGGTCTACTACGACCACAACGCGCCGATCGATACCCCGGCCGGCCGGCGCGACGCCAAACGCGTGTCGCTGCACGAGGTCTCGTTCCGCAAGGCACTCAAAGCCGGCGTAAAGATCGTCTTCGGCACCGACGTCGGCGGCTTCGCCTGGACCGAACCGATCGCGCAGGAGTTCGACCGCATGGTGTCCTTCGGCATGACGCCGATGGATGCCATCCGTTCCGCCACCTCCCGCGCCGCCGAGATGCTCGACGCCACCGGCGACCTCGGCGTGATCGCCCCGGGCGCCTACGCCGACATCATCGCCACGGACACCGATCCCCTGCACGACATCCACACCCTCCACGACGTCTCGTTCGTGATGAAGGACGGCAAGGTGGTGCGGGAGCGGAGGGTCAGGGTGATGATGAGGGAGTGAGGGGGGAGGCGCCGATCATTCTTCGGGCTCCGGATCGGGTGGTATGGGTGGGATGAGCCGCGTTAGCTGTTCGATCAGCTCGGGTACACGCTCGGTGACAATCGAAAAGATCGTCTCGTGCTCGATCCATTCATACTCATGGATGATCCGGTTCCGAAGGCCGATGATCGCGGGGATGGAGATGTTGGGATTCGCCTTCCGCGTCTCCTGACTGAGCCGGTTGAGCGCCTCTCCGATCAGGATCAGTTCGCGCTCGACGGCTGCTCGCTTCAACGAGCTGGATAGGTACTCGTCCTTCGACATCCCTTCGATATATGTGACGATTCGCCTCGCAGCTTCGAGAGCGTCCAGGAGCGACGCGGCGTCACGATCCTCAGGCCGCATAGACCACACGCCGCGTCGTCAGAATGTGGTGACGCCGAAACGGATTTCGTACTAGCTTCTTCTCGACGAGGTCGACTCTTCTCCGGAAGAGAACCTGAAGCTCTTCACGCATCGTTTCCCAGTCCCCACCCCACGGACCAAGATTGCGGTTCGGGTCCTCGAATGTGATCAGCACATCGACGTCGCTGTCCGGACGGAATTCAACGGTCAAAACGGATCCAAAGAGCGCGAACTCTTTGATCCGCCATTTCCGGCAGAATTCTTCGATCGCATCACGGTCGAACTCGATCGCGAACTGTTGATCGCTCATAACAACTCCTCGCAAGGTGCAGTTTTCTTTGCCTCGGTCATCGATCACTGAGTGGCGATGTAGCATTGAAGCAGGTACGTGAACCTACGCCAGGCGCCATATTGCCAACGATCATCGGCCATCCCGCCCACGCGAGCAAGTGACGGATCCGGGAGCGGAGTGGACGATCGCGCAGCAAGCGCGCATCGCTACCCCCCGCTTCCGCTATCCTTCCCACCATGACACCCCCACCCCATTCCGACGCTCTCGTCTTCTTCGGCGCCACCGGCGACCTGGCCTACAAGATGATCTTCCCTGCCCTCCAGGACCTCATCAAGCGAGGGCACCTGGACGTTCCCGTGATCGGCGTGGCCAAGGCCGGCTGGACGCTCGATCAGTTGCGCGAGCGCGCCCGGGCCAGCCTGACCGAGCATGGCGGCGGTGTCGATGATGCCGCCTTCGCGAAACTCCTCTCGCTGCTGCAGTACATCGACGGCGACTATCGTGAGGACGCCACCTTCGACAGATTGCGCCAGGCTCTCGGCAGCGCCGAGCATCCCGTGCACTACCTGGCCATCCCCTCCAGCATGTTCGCCGTCGTGGCCGGGCAGCTCGGCCGCTCCGGATGCGCCAAGGGCGCCCGCGTGGTCATCGAGAAGCCGTTCGGGCGCGACCTCGCCTCGGCCCAGGAGCTCAACGCCTCGCTGCTGGCGGTGTTCGACGAGGCGGCCATCTTCCGCGTCGACCACTACCTCGGCAAGGAGCCGGTGCAGAACCTCCTCTACTTCCGCTTCGCCAACTCCTTCCTCGAGCCGCTCTGGAACCGCAACTTCGTCCGCGGCGTGCAGATCACCATGGCAGAGAACTTCGGCGTGCAGGGACGCGGCGCCATGTACGAGGAGACCGGCGCCATCCGTGACGTCGTGCAGAACCACCTGCTTCAGGTCGTGGCCAGCCTGGCCATGGAAGCGCCGCAGAGCGGCAGCCCGGAACAGATCCGCGATGCCCGGGCCCGCGTGCTCCAGGCCATCGAGCCGATCGATCCGGCCAACGTCGTGCTCGGCCAGTTCCACGGCTATCACGACGAGAAGGGCGTCGCTCCCGCTTCGAAGACGGAGACCTTCGCCGCCCTCCGGCTCAACATCGCCAGTTGGCGATGGGCAGGCGTGCCGTTCTACATCCGCGCCGGCAAATCGCTCCCCGTCACCTGCACCGAGGTGTTGGTCGAGCTCGATCCACCCCCGCTGGCCATCTTCCACGCCGACAACCTCGCGCCCGGCGGCGCGAACTACGTCCGTTTCCGCCTCGGCCCCGACGTCGCCATCGCCATGGGGGTGCGCTCCAAGGTCCCGGGCGAAGTGATGACCGGACAGAATGTCGAGCTCCTCGCCGTCAGCAACGTCGCCGGACAGATGGGTCCCTACGAGCGCCTCCTCGGCGATGCCATGAAAGGCGACGCCACGCTCTTCGCGCGCGAGGACATGGTGGAAGCCGAATGGCGCGTCGTCGACCCGCTCATCAACCACGGCCTCCCCGTCCACGACTACGAACCGGGCACTTGGGGTCCCGCCGAAGCGCAGAGTGTCATCGCAGGCGGGTCGTGGCACGACCCGGCAAACGGCGACGTGGGGAAGTCAGCTTCACCGGCGTGATCACTCCCGGCGCGCTATGGAAGGCGACGGGCGTAGGCACCGATGAGGCCGAGGATTGGGAAGACGAGAACGAGCGGCCCAACGATGAACGCGGCAGTCCAGATGCTCGTCGGCGGCGGTGCTGAATCCCGAGCGAGGAGACCGAATGCGACCAGGGCCAGCCCATATGCGAGAAGAAGGTTGCCGCCGAACGCGTTGATGTCGTACCAGGCCGATTCGGATAGTTAAGGCCTTCCGAACACGACGCGCCGTATGCCCGGTTCATCGGAACCTTCCGAAGGACGAGCGGGACGGATAGCACTGAGACAAGCGCTCCGACCCACAGTGGACGAAAACGGGCGGAATCGTGTGTGGCGTTACCTTTCAGATGTACGAAGTGTAGGGCAGCCCAGCAACTCTGTCCCGTTAACCTGGGTCCTACCAGGAGTAGATTGGTCTACCCGCCGCTGGTCGGATGCGTACGCTGCTACGGTCCGTTTTCTAGGATTTCCTTGTGGTTCCCTCGTGAGTCTTGACCCAACCAATCTCTCGCCCCGAACGACGACGGTGGAAGTCCTCGGTGTTTCGACGCGACCGAGGTAGCCTCGGCTTAGGGAAGGGTGCTCATCGCAAGGATTCTTGCGTGTGGTGCAGCAAAACCGTACCCTCGGAGGTGAACCCTTGTTCACGGGTACAAGCGAGCAGCTGAAAGCGACCAAGAATCCGAGAAGAGGCTCCCAATGCTCTCGGCGCAAACCTCCGAGGACTAGAGCGGCGACCGATAAACACTCTGACATGCCGATCATTCTGAAAAACATCGAGCCTCGCGTTCGCTCAGCCGTGAAGCACTATTGGGGAACACTCTCTGCCCAAGCCGAACGACAGGGCGCTGTGACCGGGCGGACCGATACTGGCAATCGGAACGCCGTGACAGGCGGCAAGCAGATGGATGGATTCTGCGATCTGCTCATGGGCGTTCTCGCTGAGAACGGCATCACAAAACCGCTGATTCATCGACACTCGCGCCTGGAAATACCTGGCTATTTCCGTCCCACAAAGAAGTGGGACATGCTCGTCTTTCACGGCGGAGTGCTCCTCGCTGTGATCGAATTCAAATCGCAACGCGGACCATCGTTCGGCAACAACCTGAACAACCGAGCAGAGGAGGCGGTGGGGACGGCGAATGACGCGCTCGTCGCATACCGCGAGCGAGCATTTGGTGATCAAGCGCCGAAGCCGTGGCTGGGATGGTTGATGCTGCTCGAAGACTGCGAGGGATCGCAACACCCGGTCGGAGTCGCGGAACCACACTTTCCGGTCTTCCCCGAGTTCAAAGACAGTTCCTACGCGAAGCGATACGAGATTCTGCTGCGGAAGCTGAGACTGGAAAACCTCTTCAACGAAACAGCCCTCATCCTCACCAAGGAGTCGGAAGCCGCTACGGGCCTGTACTCCGAACCCGCCCCCGATCTTTCCATGCAAAGGTTTCTCGCCAGCTTCGCCGGCCATATCGCAGGAATCATCGCCTCCTAACATGTCCAGACAGCAATCACTCGGCTTCGAGCTCACCGTCCCGCAGCACGTCTACGAGTACGGAGACCGCGCCACGGGCGAAACGCACGGCGTCGTTCTCACGAAGCCGCACATCGTGCGGCTCATTCTGGACCTCGCAAAGTACACTTCGGATCGCAACCTGACGAAGCTGCGATTGCTTGAGCCTTCATGTGGTGAGGGTGTATTCCTCATCGAAGCGGTAGGACGACTTCTCGCGTCGGCGAAACGTCACCGTGTGCCCGCCGTGCGGCTCGGCGACTCGATTCGCGCGTACGACATCGATGAAACGTCCGTTGCGCGGACAAAGGCAACCATTGGCAGCCTTCTAGTCGAGAGTGGCGTCGATCGCGTGAGCACAGAATCGCTCGTCGGCCAGTGGATACATCGAACCGACTTTCTTCTCGCGCCGATCGTCGGAAGCTTCGATGTGATCGTCGGAAATCCTCCCTACGTTCGGATTGAACAGCTCGATCCTCAGCTCCAGGCCATCTATCGAGGTCGCTTTGAGACCATTTTCGATCGTGCCGATCTGTATGTCGCATTCATCGAGCGTTCGCTTGAGTTGTTGTCGGCGACAGGACTGCTGTCCTTCATCTGCGCGGATCGCTGGACGATGAATCGATACGGCGCACCGCTTCGAAGCTTGATCGCTCGTGAGTACGGCGTACGCGTCTACGTCGACTTGCACCAAGCCTCGCCCTTTGAATCAGACGTCATTGCATACCCGTCCATCTTTGTCTTCGAGCGACGCAAACCCGCCCATGTGGTATTCGCGAAGCTGCGCGAAGGAACGGCAGATGAATGTGCGGCCGTTGCCTTGTCAATCGACGAGGCGAGCGTCGTTTCGACACATGATGGCGTTCACATTTTTCGCTACGAGCGCTGGTTTGAAAACGACGATCCGTGGGTGCTCGGTTCTCCTGCACAACTCGCTGCTCTTCGCGAGCTTGAGGATCGTTTCGCCACGCTCCAAGCAGACGGGAAGACGCGCGTCGGGATCGGCGTCGCCACTGGCGCCGATGAGGTATTCATCGTCTCAGGAGCAGCGGCGCAAGAGGTCGAACCAGAGCGGCTGGTTCCGCTCGTGATGCGCTCGGATATTCGCGAGGGCCGCATCGAGTGGGGCGGTCACTACGTGATCAATACATTCACGACCAACGAGGGCGGCATCGATCTCGCTGAGTACCCGAAGCTCGCCGCTTACTTCGTGAAACACGATGCGGCCATTCGCCGCCGACACGTCTCCCAACGGAGCAACGGCTTTTGGTTCCGAACGATCGATAGGGTTTATCCAGACCTAGTCCAAAGGCCCAAACTCCTCATTCCGGACATCGCTGGATCGAACGAGGTTGCCTACGATGCTGGCAAATACCATCCACACCACAATCTTTACTTCGTAACTTCCGACTCGTGGGATCTCGAGGTACTTGGTGGTCTTCTCAGCTCGAAGTTAGCTCTGTTCTTCGTCTGGTCGTACGCGGTGAAGATGCGCGGCGGTTATCTGCGGTTTCAAGCGCAATATCTCCGGCGTATCCGCGTGCCCGATCCCGCTTCACTCTCGGCGAAGCTGAAGAACAGGATTCAAACCGCCTTTCGAGACCGCGACTTCAAGACGCTCGATTCCCTCGCGCTTGAAGCCTACAGCCTTGAGACTCTGCCGGAGTTCTCGTTTGTCGACACCCGGAAATAACCCCGGTGAGTCCATGGTGCTAGGCCTTCGCACTCGGTCGTTGCGCGACGGCTTCCAGCAACGCAAGTCAATGAATCGGCATGGTTTATGTCTGGGTTAGAGGCTGCTCTCGAAAGCGGAAGGTGTGACGCCCGGCGCCGGACTTGGAAGGCGGCGGGCGTAGGCAGCGATAATGCCGAGGATTGGGAAGATGAAAACGAGCGGCCCAACGATGGACGCGGCAGTCTAGATGCTCGTCGGTGGTGGTGCTCCCCAGTGAGGAGACCGAAAGCGACCAAGGCCAGCCCATATGCGAGAAGGAGCTTGCCGCCATACGCGTTGATGTCGTACCAGTTCATTCGGATGTGAAGACCTTCCGAACACGAACGCCGTATCCCCGGTTCATCGGAACCTTCCGAAGGACGAGCAGGACGGATAGCACTGAGACAAGCGCTCCGACACCACAGTGGACGACAACGGGCGGAATAATGTGTGGCCTTACCTCTGGGCAGCCACTCGTAGCAGCGGCGGATTGCCCCGCGTCCTACTTGGGGTCGTCGTGCGAGAGGGACGAGGACAGCGCGCGGTGGGCGTTGGCCTGGGCCCGCAATTCGTTGGCCTTCTTCTCAAGAGTGTCGACGGCATCGGCGCCGGCGGGCCAGCGCAGGGGCGGTTCGGGCTGGGTCGCGAGTTGGATCAGCGCCTTGGCGAGCTTGGCGGGATCGCCGCCTTGCAGCCCGTTCATTTTCTTCCAGGCGCTGACCGTTTGCCGCGTGTTCTCGGCGTAGTCATCGATCGAGGGCTCGGGCCACTTCGTCGAGTCGTCCGTGAGCAATTCGGTCCGGAAAAAACCCGGCTCGACAAGCATCGTGCGAATGCCGAACGGCGCAACTTCCGGAGCCAGCGACTCCATCCACCCCTCGACGCCGAACTTCGCCGCGGAATATGCCGAGACGAACGCTTGCCCGGTGATGCCGCCGGTCGATGAGATCGTGACGATGAGTCCGCGGCGCTGCCCCCGCATGACAGGAAGCACGGCGCGAGTAACGTTAACCGGGCCAAACAGGTTGGTCTCAATCTGCGCGCGGAAGTCGTCGGGAGAAATCTCTTCGAAGAATCCAGCGTAGAAGTTGCCGGCGTTGTTGACGAGCACATCGATGCGGCCGAAACGGGCGGTCGCGGCGGCGACGGCCGCTTTCGCGTCGTCGGGCTTGATGACGTCGAGCTTGACGATGAGCAGGTCGTCGGACTTGCTCGCGCCGATCGCTTTGCCGACGGCGTCGGGATTTCGCCCCGTCGCGACGACGCGCTGACCCGCGGCAAGCGCCGCCTTCACGACGTCAACGCCCATCCCGCGGCCGGCGCCCGTTACGAACCATACATTCTTGTCAGTCATCGGATCTGTGCCCGGGGAGCAGCTGGCCAACCTTCTGGTTTCGCACCGCCTACTGCGGCGAGATGATCGTCACCTGCTGGGTATCGTTGTTCGTGAGGCCCAGCATTCCCCAGATCTGCGGGGAGAGCAGAGGCGAACCGGACGGAGAGACCGTGACGAGAGTCGGACTCGCGCCCCCTTTCGCCAGCAACGACGTGACATCGAGCGATCCGAACCACATCGACGTTCCGGGGATTTTGATCAGGGACAGAGGTAGCTGTTGGCCTTGCGCCGTGTCGGCGAGCACGTTGAACGGAGAGTTGCCGAAGGACCACAAGCGGAGCATGACCCGATACCGGCTGTCGACGGGGACGTTTTGGAATCGGACCTGCGGCCGGAAGTCAGATCCTCGGACGACCGGCACTTCGGTTCCGGCCGTCTGCGCCTGCCGCGAGGTGTCGCGAACGCGCGACGTGAAGTCGAGAGGTCCGGACCCGCGTACCGCGTAGAGCACGTGTCCCCAGGGATTCGTATCGTTATCCAACTTCGAGGAACCGGCGATGAGCGTCGACGAACAGAGGGCGCATGGCAGCGGATCGCGGAAGAATGCCGACGAGCCGTTGGCGACGGCGATGAAGCTCTCCGTCGTCCACTGCGATCCGAACGCGCCCGCTCCCTGGAACGACAAGGGAAAGAGAATCGGCTCGAACACTGCCGGGTCGGTGGAGGCGGGATCGTAATAGATCAGCGCCGCTTTCGCGGTCACGGTTCCCTGGCTCGAACTGACGGCGACGTCCACAGCTCCCTGGAGATGCGGCGGCGCGTTGGCGAGCACCACTCCGTCGCCACTTACGCCCGACGGCACAGCCACGCCGTCGATTGTGAGACTAACTCCGCTGTCGGGAGGAAATGGATCGAATACGTTGATCAACCCGCCGGACGTCGGCAGCGCATACAGAGGAATCCTCAACGTCTCCGCGTCGCGGACGACGAGCGGCGTCCGCGCCAGCTCGGTGGCGTTGCCGCCGTTGTCTGCCAACAGGCTGACCGTGTAGGTGCCCGCCGGAAGGACGTCGAGATGAAACAGTCCGGAGTAGGGCGACACCAACTGGCTGCAGAGGACGCCGAGGGGAGGTCGGGAGTCCAGTCGAAGTTGGATCGTCGATCCGTTGACGGTCACGTTCTCCACCGAAGGGAGGCAGCCATTCGGCCAGCTTCCGGTGACGATCACGTCCACCGAGTGATGCGCCGTGGCGCCCGGTGGATCGAAGCGGATGGTCTCGGCGGCGGCGATCGAGGCGAGGAGAAGAAGCGACGAGCAGAGCGCGAGAATTCGGTTGCAGGCGGTCATGATGCCTGCATTATGCCTGTTCAGCGTTCCCAGCGGGAAACTCCGATGGTTACGAGGGCATAATCACAATCAGGACATATTTGGGGTCCATAACTTCGCTAAAGTTTTGCACTGACTGACCATTCAACGATGTCGCGTAGCTATACAAGGTAGCGTCGTTGGCCTCGGGGATCATGAATGTGCTATCCGCATTCGTTAATACCGACCCGAGAGGATTACCGGTCGTCGTGTTCGTGGCTGTCACGGGTGATGCCGGGATACGGATTCTCTTCGCTATCCTGCACTTTTCCAGTGATCATCGCCTTCTCCTCTCGCGCCACCTTAGGAGCGTTCTCCGAGGATTCCCCGGCCCTCGGTGCCAGTCTAGCATCACGCTACCGTGCACCGCGCAGTCCCGTTAACCGCCGGATACGGTCAGACAGCTCGGGGGCTCCCTGAGATCCCCACCGACAGGAGCTAACACTCGGCAGGACGGGTAGCGACCGGTCTACCGCGGCGAGACGATCGTCACCTGCTGCGTGTCGTTGTTCGTGATGCTCAGCATTCCTCATATCGGCGGGAACGGGAGCGGTGCGGAGGACGAACCATAGCCTGACGGGTAGACCGTCACGCTGGTCGGACTCAAATTCGCGTTCGTGACCAGCGCCGTGACGTCGATCGATCCGAACCACATTTCCGTTCCGGGGATCTTCGTCACCGTCAGCGCGATCGGCTGGGGAGGTAACGAATCGACGAGCGCGATGAACTGCGGATACTCGCCGAGGGACCACAAGCGGAGCGGAGTCATGGGGTCACGCCTTCGTTCTTTGGTACTCCGCATCATTCTCGCGCAAGTTCCGTTTTCAGAATGACTTACAACCTCCGGCACGATTGCGTCGTTGGCCAGGTGGAGTCTGGCCTGATCGGAGAAGCGACGCGTTTGCAGCAACTTAGGTGTGAACTCGAGTTTGAGCGCGAATCGATGCTCTCCCTGTTCAGCGACGATTAGAGCTGCTTGCCCCGCAGTTCTAGTTGACGCCGGACACTCTCCCAGCGCGGCAGACGCAAGTCGATGAAACGGCGCGAGTTAATGTCACGTGTGAAAGGCTGGAGAAAACCGAAGGCGTGACCCCGCATTCTTCATGGGGGATCGAACTGGCGAGTCAGGCCCACGCTGCGGTGCACCGCCTGAGTCCAAAAAGTGGACTCGTGGAGTCGACTAATGGAGTCGTGGACTCCACCTGGTGACTTCGTGGAGTCCACCTAGTGAGCTTTTGGAGCCACCTAGTGAGCTCGTGGAGTCCACCTAGTGAGCTTTTTTAGCCACCTAGTGACCTCGTGGAGTCCACCTAGTGAGCTTTTTTGGCCACTTAGTGACCTCGTGGAGTCCACCTAGTGAGCTTTTTTGGCCACCTAGTGACCTCGTGGAGTCCACCTAGTGAGCTTTTTTGGCCACCTAGTGACCTCGTGGAGTCCACCTAGTGAGCTTTTTTTGCCACCTAGTGACCTCGTGGAGTCCACCTAGTGACCTTTTTTGGCCACCTAGTGACCTCGTGGAGTCCACCTAGTGGCCTCGTGGAGCCACCTAGTGACCTTTTTCAGCCACCTAATGACCTCGTGGAGCCCACCTAGTGGCCTTTTTTGGCCACCTAGTGGCCTCGTGGAGTCCACCTAGTGGCCTTTTTTAGCCACCTGGTGACCTCGTGGAGTCCACCTAGTGACCTTTTTTAGCCACCTGGTGGCCTCGTGGAGCCCACTAGTAAGGTCGTGGAGGCCACTGGGTGGACTCGTGGAGTCGACTGGTGGACTCCTGGAGTCCACTCATGGACTCCACGAGTGTGTGAGCTCCGACCTACGTAGATTCGCCGTCCCAACAGTGGTTTCTGGTTTTTGCGCGCGCCCGAGGGGTTCCTTCGACGGTTCTGGACGACAGCGGCCGGCCTACTGCGGCGAGATGATCGTCACCTGCTGCGTGTCGTTGTTCGTGATGCTCAGCATTCCCCAGATCGGAGGGGACAACAGGGGCGATGCGGTTGGAATCACCATCAGGCTGGTCGGATTCCCGCTCGCTCTCGTCAGCAGCGCCGTGACATCGGCAGAGCCGAACTTCATCGTCGAACCGGGGATGCTCGTCAGGGACAGCGGGATCTGCTGGGCGGGAATCGAGTCGACGGCCACCGCAAACGGAGAGTCGCTGAAGGCCCACAGCCGGAGCGTGACCCGGTACCGGCTATCGACGGGGACGTTGAGGAATCGGAGCTGTCCTCGGAAGTCGCTCCCGTGGACGACCGGGACCTCGGTTCCGGCCGTCTGCCCCTGCCGCGAGGTATCGCGAATGCGCGAGGCCAGGTCGAGCGAGCCGGTCGTGCCCCGCATCGCGTAGAGCACATGGCCCCAGGGATTGGAATCGTTCGTCAGTTGCTTCGCATCGGACTGAATCGAATTCGAACAGCCGGCACAGGGAAGGGCGTCCCGAAAGAAGGCCGCAGGCGTGCTCGCGTGGATGAAGCTCTCGGTCGTCCACTGCGATCCGAACGCGCCCGGGCCCTGAAACGACAGGGGAAAGAGCATCGGCTCGAAAACGGCCGGGTCGGCGGCGGCAGGGTCGTAGTAGATCAGCGCAGCGGTCGCGATCATCTGCAGACCGCAGGGAACGAGACAAACTTGCGAAGTGACGACAACATCGACCGCGCCTGGGCTATGCGGCGGCGCATTGGCAATCAGCAGTCCGTCGACATCGGTACTCGCCGGTACGGTCACGCCGCCGATTGTGAGAGTGTCTCCGCTGACAAAAGAGGAATTGCCGATGACGATCCCACCGCCGGACACCGGTACGGCGTAGGGCTCGATGTTCAACGTCTCCGCGTCGCGGACGATGAGCGTTGTCCGCGCCAGCGCCGTAATGCTGTCGCCGTAATCCGCAAACGCGGCCACCGTGTAGTTGCCCGCCGGAAGGACATCGAGATGAAACGTCCGCGTGTAGGGCGAGACCAACTGTATGCAGAAGACGCCGAGGGGAGGTCGGGCGTCCAAACTGAGCAGGATCGTCGATCCGTTGATGCTGACGCTCTTTACTGAAGGCACACAGCCGTTCGGCCAGGAGCCGGTGACGATTGCATCGACCGAATGATGCGCCGTGACATTCGGCGGATCGAAACGGATGGTCTCCGCGGTGGCGATTGGGGCCAGCAAGAGAAGGGTGAGAGCAAGGCTTTGCACTGAGGAGGTCATACATCCACATTATTCAGTACCTGGGCGGGAACGGCGGGCGGGACCGTTCGGCTCGCTCAGGGGTCCCTGAAGGTGGACCTGCCATTCCTATTGGGACGAAACGATGGTGACCTGTTGCGTGTCGTTGTTGGTGACGCTGATCATTCCCCACATCCGCTGGTCCTGTCCGAGCGCACGGGGGAAGTAGATCGAGGCGCTGCCCGTCCCCTCCGGCAGATGCTGGAAGTACGACGTCAGGTCGAGGGAGGCGAATGCGTATGGCATGCCGGGCACCGGCACGAACCGGAGCAGCGTCGGCGGAGGCGGCGACGGTTCGAGGACCGTCGCCGACGTGTCCGTCAGCGCCCACGCGCGCAGCATCACCCGCGCACGGTGGTCGACCGGCACCGTCAGAAAGGACATGCCGCGATCGCGGAAGTCGCTCTCGCGCACGACGTGGACCTCCGTCCCGTTCTGCGGCACTCCGGATGGGAAGTTATAGATGCGCGACCCAGTCATGAGGTCCGACGTCATCCCGCGCAAGGCGAAAAGCGCGAGACCGGTTGTGCTCTGGTCGTTGATGAGCTCCGCCGGCGTAACGAGCAGATCGCCGCCGCAGGAAACGTAGCAGGGGACGGCGTCGCGGAACCTGACAGGCGCGATCCCGGGCGCGATGTAGTTCTCCGTCAGCCAGTGCGAACCGAACGGGCCGGGGCCGACGAAGGAGGTCGGAAAGAGGATCAGCTCGAAGAGCGCCGGGTCCGGCGGCGCCGCGCGATCGAAGTAGGTCAGTGCCGCGACGGCGGTGCGGAACGTTGACGCGCTGGCCACGGAGACGTCGACGGTTCCGGGCGCGTGTGGCGGGGCGAGATAGACGTTTCCCGGCGACTCTTCGCGGACGAATGTGGCCTCGTGGCCATCGACCAAAACAACCACCAGGCCCGTCGTGTCGAACCTGCGCAGGACGTGGAACTCGCCGCCGGTCGACGGAACCGCGAATGGTGCGGCGGTGAGCGAGTCGTCTCGCACGATGAGTTTCGCGTGCGCCCTCGGAAGCGTGTCGGCGGTCGCCGCGACGTCATAGACGCCGGGGCCAAGCACGCCGAGGTGGAATGTCGATGTATAGGGGGCAACGTTGGCGCCGCAGCCGCCACCCGGCGGTGGCTTCAAGCTGACGTTGAGCGTTACCGTGGTGCCGGCGACGGTCACGTCTTGCGCGAACACCGCGCATCCACCGGTGATCGAAGAGAAAATGGCGTCGACCGAGGTGTGCCCCGTCGCCACGGGAGGATCGAAGCGAAGGGAATCAGCGGAGGCGGCAACCGGCGCGAATACGGTGAGTAACGATAGAAGAAGGTACCGGGACCACATCAGTCCGTTGATTCTATTCGGTAGTTCGGCGCTTCCTTTGTGATGACCACATCATGCGCGTGTGATTCGCGCAGCCCTGCCGCGGTGATGCGGACGAACTGCGCCTTCGTGCGAAGGTCCTCGATCGTACGCGAGCCGGTCAGCCCCATTCCGGAGCGGAGGCCGCCGACGAGTTGCGGGATCATGGCGCTGAGCGATCCTTTGTACGGCACCTTCCCCTCGATCCCTTCGGGGACGAGTTTCGACACCTCGTCAGCGTCTTCCTGGAAGTAGCGATCCTTCGAGCCGGCCTGCATGGCGCCGATCGAGCCCATGCCCCGGTAGGCTTTAAAGGTGCGCCCTTGATAGAGGATGGTTTCGCCCGGCGCCTCGTCGGTGCCGGCGAAGAGCGAGCCGATCATCACGCAATGCGCCCCCGCGGCGATGGCCTTGGTGATGTCGCCCGAGAACTTGATGCCGCCGTCGCTGATGAGAGGGATGCCGAACTTCTCCGCTGCCCTTGCGCACTCGATCACGGCGCTGATCTGCGGAACGCCTGCGCCGGCGACGACGCGCGTCGTACAGATCGATCCGGGGCCGATGCCGACTTTGATGGCGTCGACGCCGAGGGCGATCAGATCGCGCGCTCCCTCGTACGTCGCCACATTGCCGGCGATGAGCGGCGTGTCCGGGAAGAGCTTCTTGAACTGACGGATCACTTCCATGACGCCGTTCGAATGGGCATGCGCCGAGTCGATCACGACGACGTCGACCTTGGCATCGATCAGCGCGCGGGCGCGGTCGAGCCCTTCCTTGCCGACGCCGATGGCGGCGCCGACGCGCAGCCGGCCGAGCGAATCCTTGGCGGCGTTGGGATAACGGAGCTTCTTCTGGATGTCCTTGACGGTGATGAGGCCCTTGAGGTCGCCGTTGGAATCGACGACGAGGAGCTTCTCGATGCGATGCCGATGGAGGACTTCGCGCGCCGCCTCGAGCGTGGTGCCAACTGGAGCGGTGATGAGCCCTTCCTTGGTCATCCGCTCGGCGATAGGAAGGTCGAAGCGCGACTCGAAGCGGAGGTCGCGGTTCGTCAGAATGCCGACCAGCTTGCCGTTAGCGTCGGTGACGGGGACCCCGGAGATCTTGTATTTGGCCATCACCTCGAGGGCCTCGGTGATGGTCTGCCAGGGACGCATCGTGACGGGATCGACGATCATCCCCGCTTCCGACCGCTTCACCTTGTCGACCTCTTCGGCCTGCATGTCGATAGGCATGTTCTTGTGAACGATGCCGAGGCCGCCCTGCTGGGCCATGGCGATGGCCAGCCGGGCCTCGGTGACGGTGTCCATGGCCGAGGAGATGATGGGGATATTCAGACGGATGTCGCTGGTGAGCTGGGTGCCCACTTCGACGAAGTTCGGGTGGATGTCGGACTTGGCGGGCCGAAGGAGAACATCGTCAAATGTGAGGCCGACCTCGATGCCCTCGGCGAAGCGATCGGACGGCAGCGGGTCGCGGCGCTCGATCTCATGAAGGTCGATGCGGCCGATGACGGGAATGTCTGAGAGTACACGTTCGTCGCTCATGTGTGCTCCTTTCAGTGAGTATAACAACAAGTTATTGCGCTCGTTGCCTGACGCGCTTCGCGCGCGTTGTCGGTTGTCGGTTAAACGCACGCGCTACGCGCGAGACGCCACTATCAGCCGATAACCGGCAACGCGCGAGGCGCAATCCCCACAGCGCGCGAGCACCATCAACCGACAACCGACAACGCGTGAAGCGCTCATATCGCGAATCGCGCGATGGCCATCTCGGCGAGGTCGCGTCCGATGGCGAGCGAGGCCGTCGCCGCCGGTGAGGGCGCGTTGCGCACGTGCAGCACGTGCGGGCCGTCGCTGATGGAGAAGTCGTCGACCATCCTGCCGTCGGCGGCCAGGGACTGCGCGCGGACGCCGGAGGGACCGAAGATCAGATCGTGCGCCGTGATCTCGGGAACGTAACGCATGAGCTGTGCGGTGAAGGCGGTCTTTGACCAGTCGCGCCACATCTCGGCCAGACCGGTGCGGAAGTACGATCGGGCCAGACGGCGAAAACCGGGAAAGAGGAGCGTCGCGGCCAGCTCGCGCGGCGCGATGTGGAGCCGCTTATAACCCTCGCGCGCAAACGCCAGGACGGCGTTCGGTCCGGCCAGGACTTCGCCGTCGATCCGTTTGGTGAAGTGGACGCCGAGGAACGGGAATCGTGGATCGGGAACGGGATAGATGAGCGCGCGCACGAGCCGGCGCGCTTCCGGTTTCAACGTGTAGTAGTCGCCGCGAAATGGGACGACTCTCTCGTCACCGGCGTCGCCGGTCATGGCCGCGACGCGGTCGGCGTAAAGACCGGCGCAGCCGATGAGATCGCGGGCCACGAGCTCCCGCGTGCGCGTGATGACGACCTGCTCCGCCCCACTGCTGATCGACCGCACTTCCTCTCCATTGAGAATCGTGCCGCCTCGGGAACGAACCTCGTCCGCGTAGGCGAGCGCGACGCGGCGGAAGTCGATGATGCCGCTGCCGGGCGACCAGAGAGCGCGGATGCCGGCGGCGTGCGGCTCGAGCTCGCGGATGCGCTCCGGCCCCACTTCCTCGAGACCTTCGACACCGTTCGCGGTGGCGCGTTGTTTGATGTTGGCCAGACGATCGAGCTCGCCCTGGTCCAGCGCCACGACGAGCTTGCCGCAGAGCTCATACGGAATGCCGTGTTCGTCCGCGAAGATCTGCAGGTCGCGCTTTCCCTCCCTGCAGAGCAGCGCTTTTCGCGAGCCGGGCGGGTAGTAGAGACCGGCGTGCAGCACGCCGCTGTTGTGACCCGTCTGATGCGTTCCCAGCTCGCGCTCCTTTTCCAGGAGACAGAGCCGCAGCCCCGGTTTCCGGATCAGCAGTTGACAGGAGGTGGCCAGACCGACGATCCCGCCGCCGATGACGATGAGGTCGTATCGGTTGTCGCTGCTCACAGGGCGTCCGGCAACGCGATTGCGAATCGCTCCGCGATGGAGAGGAGGGAATCGTAATGTTCCCGGTCGATGACGATCCCGTCGCGCTGCTGCTTTTGCGCGCGTTCCGCCTCGGGCTGGCCGGGATAGAGCACCGGTCCAGGCGCATCGGGAATCAGCGGCGCGTCGATCAGTTGATCGATGAGTTGCTCGAGACGGGAGACGAATGCGTTGGTATCCCCGATCGCGCCAGGGTCGATGGCCATGTAAAACTGCCCGAGGTCCGACTTTCCGGCCGTGGAGAAGAGCCCGATGATGTTCGGACCGAACGCGGCGCCGGCGAGGATCCCGGTGAACAGCTCGACGATGAGCGAGAGTCCGTAGCCTTTGTAACCGGCGGTCGACTCTTCCCCGCCCAACGGTTGCAGCGAGCCGGATAGCGCCAGTTCGGGTGTCGTGGCCGGCGAGCCGTCGGAACCGATTGCCCAGCCGATCGGAAGCGGCTCGCCGCGGCGCGCCGCGACTTCGATGCGGCCGCGGGGAATCGTGCTGGTGGCCATGTCCAGCACGAGCATGCCGTACTTACCGGCCGGCGCGGCAACGGCGATCGGGTTTGTCCCCAGCATGCTGACGCGCGCCCGGGTCGGGGCGACCAGCGGAGAGGTGTTGGTCAGGCTCATGCCGATCATGCCCGCGGATGCGGCGCGCATCGCGTACCAGCCGGCGATGCCGTAGTGATTCGAATTGCGGACGACGGCGATGGCCGTGCCGGCCTCACCCGCCCGCTCGATGGCGTGATCGATGGCCACACGGCCGGCGTGATGCCCGAATCCGTTTTGTGCATCGAAGAGCGACAGCGCCGGCTTGCCGCGCTCGAGCACAGGCCGTCCCGCGGGATCCATCACCCCCGCTTCGGCGAGCTTCGCGTACTGCGGAAGTCGGGCCGTGCCGTGCGAGGCGATGCCCCGAAGGTCGGACGCGATCAGGAGCTCGGCAACGTCCGCCGCGATGTCGCCCGGCGCACCGAGCCGCTGAACGACCGAGGTCGTCCAGCGCAGCAACGCGCCGGCATCGAGCCGTACACCATCAATCGGGTCTTCGTAGACTGGCATTGGTGGATTCTGCCACGGGTTCGGGAGTGGGGGGTGGGATGTGGATGAGAGTCAAAGGCAATGTTGAATGTTCAATGTTCAATGTTCAATGGAGAACGGGAGCAGTTCATTCACCATCCAACATTCAGCATTCAACATTCAACATTGCTTTCGTCGCTCACTCCCACCCGCTGTCAACCGACAACCGACAACGCCCCTGGACAAACGGTGCCCTCCCTCACCCTCCCCTGTGCCGTCCGTCACCCTGGCCCGTTCAGTAAGTGGTAGTCTTCCGCGACCGCTTGAAAGGGGGCAATTCGATGAAACGCTTCGCCGTCCTGCTCATCGTAATTTCCTTATTCGTTCCCTCCTTCGCGCATGGCGCGACGAAAGTGAAGATCGGTTTCGTAAACTCCATCACCGGGCCGGAAGCGCCGATCGGCGAGAACCTGAGCAACGGCGTGACCCTGGCGATCGAGGACCTGAAGAAGAAGGGGATCGACGTCGAGCTCCTGAAAGAGGACGACACCGGCAAGCCCGAGACCGCCATGGCCGCCTTCGAGAAGCTGGCCACCAGCGATAAGGTCTCCGGCATCGTGGGACCGTACACGTCCAAATGCGCGGCCGCGCTGGCCAAGCTGGCCGAAAAGTACAAGGTTCCCCTGCTGATCCCCGTCGCTTCCAAGGACGACATCACCCGCCAGGGTCTGAAGTGGACCTTCCGCCTCAGCGCCACGACGAACGACTACGCCCAGATTCTTCTGGACATGGCCACGACGCTCGGCAAGCCGAAGACGATGGCCATCGTCAACGAAAACACCGACTTCGGCACTTCGGGTGCGACGTCGGCCAAAGCCTATGCCGCGAAAAAAGGGATCACCGTCGTGGCGGAGGAAGCGTACGCACCGGGCTCGCCTGATTATCGCTCCACGCTGGCCAGCATCAAGTCGAAGAACCCCGACCTCGTGTTCATGGTCTCGTATGTGGCCGACGCCATTCTGCTGATGCGCCAGTCACGCGAGATCGGGCTCTCCCCGCGCGCATTCCTCGGCGCGGGCGCCGGGTTCGCCACCGTTCAATTCGCGAAGGAGAAGGACATCTCCAACGACGTCTTCTCCAGCACGCAGTGGACGCCCGACGTGAGCTGGCCCGGGGCGAAGGAGTTCAACGAACGGTACAAAACGCGTTTCGGAAAAGAGCCGACCTATCACGCCACCACCGCGTACGAATCGATGATGATCATGGCCGAGACGGCGGCGAAAGCCGGCGGCGACACCACCAGAACGCGCGACGCGCTCAAGCGCGGCAAGTGGAACGGCATCATGGGCCAGGTGGCTTTCGGCGACTACGAGGGGTACACGAACCAGAACCATCACCCGATGCTGGTCGAACAGATTCAGAACGGCGTGCACGAGACGGTCTATCCACCTCAGTTCGCGCCGAAGAAACCCGTTTACCCATTCCCAGGCTGGGGCAAATAGCGCGCGGATGACGCTGGGACTGCCGGGCCTTGACCGATGGCGATCTTCGAACAGGCGCTCGTCAGCGGAATCCTGATCGGCGGCGTCTATGCGCTGATCGGCATCGGCCTGACCATCATCTTCGGGGTGATGCGCGTCATCAATTTCGCGCACGGCGACCTGCTGATGGTGGGGATGTACCTCACCTACTACATCTTCACCATCCTGCACATTGATCCGTTTCTTTCGATCGCCATCACCATCCCGTTGATGTTCCTCTTCGGCGCCTTTCTGCAGAAGTTCTTCATCAATCGCGTCCTCAATGCCCTCCCCCAGAACCAGATCCTGCTGACCATCGGTCTGGGGCTGATCATGAGCAACACCGTGATGCTGGCCTTCACCTCGGACTACAAGATCCTGACCACGAAGTACTCCTCGAGCAGCGTGACCATCCTGGGCATCTCCATCTCCAGCCCGCTGGTGATCTCGTTCGCCATCACCGTGGCCATTTCCCTGGCCCTGACCTGGTTCCTCCGCGAGACCAACACCGGGCAGGCCATCCGGGCCACCGCGCAGGACCGTGAGGCGGCCACGCTGATGGGCATCAACGTCAAACGGATGTCGATCATCGCCTTCGGCCTGGGCTCGGCCCTGGCCGGAACGGCTGGAGCGCTGATCGCGCCGACGTACTACATCTTTCCGCAGGTGGGGAGCATCTTCACCCTGAAGGCGTTCGTGATCACAGTGCTCGGAGGATTGGGCAGCGTGAGCGGCGCCATGATCGGAGGAGTGCTCATCGGCGTGGCCGAGTCGGTCGGCGGCGCGTACCTCGGCTCGGGCTGGAAGGAAGTCATCACCTTTGTCCTCTTCCTGCTCGTGCTCCTGCTCAAGCCATCCGGTTTGAGAGGAAAGTCCCAAACGTAATGACGCCCGCAGCCGACGCCGGCAAGGGGACGCACTATGTCCCGCTTGCGCTGATCACACTGTCGATCGGCGTGCTGCTCATGGTGCCGCTCTTCGTGGAGAGCACCTACCTGCTGCACATGATGATCCTGATTTTCATCAACGTGATCATCGGGTCGGCCTGGAACATCCTCGGCGGGTACACCGGGCAGTACTCCGTCGGCCATGCCGCCTACTTCGGCGTCGGCGCCTACACCACGATGATCCTCCTGCAGTACAGGCAAATCGCTCCGTGGTACGGGATCTGGGCGGGTGCCGTGGTGGCGCTGATGACGGCGCTGATCATCGGCTCGATCTGCTTCCGTCTGCGCGGTTCCTACTTCGTTCTGGCCTCGATCGCCGTGGCCGAGATCTTCCGCGTCTCCGCGCTGAACCTGAAAGCGATCACCAACGGCGCGGAAGGCATCCTGATCACGGAGATCCCTCCGCTCACGATCGGCGGAACGCTGATCACGGACTGGGAGTCCAAGATCCCCTTCTATTACACGGGCCTGATCTTCGCGCTCGTCTCCATCACCGTGAGCTGGTTGGTGCTGCGCTCGAAGCTGGGCTACTGCTTCCAGGCCATCCGCGAGGATCAGGATGCCGCCCACTCGCTCGGAATCAACCCCACCCTCTACAAGAACGCGGCTCTGGCGATCTCGGCGATCTTCACAGCGCTGGCCGGCGGTCTTTACGGCGCATACGTCGGATTCATCGATCCGAGCACGGTGCTGGGGCTCGAGAAGTCCATACAGATCGTGGTGGTCTGCATCATCGGCGGTGTCGGCACGATCTTCGGACCGGTCCTCGGAGCGGCGTTGCTCGTGCCGTTATCGGAAGCGCTGCGCAGCAACGTCATCACGGACCTGTTGATCAAGGCCGGCCTGGTCCGGGCGGAGTCGCCGGTCGGCGTGTTTCTCAAGGAAAACCTCGCTCACGCCCACGTCCTCATCTATGGGATTCTCGTGGTGATCGTCATCCTCTTCATGCCCGAGGGTGTGCTCGGCTTCTTCCGGAAAATGGCAACGAGGCGCGGGAGTCGGGGGTCGGGAGTCGGGGGTCGGAGAAAAGGCAAAGACTTAGCCGTTACGTCCGACTCCGAACCTTCAACTCACGACCCAAAGCCTGCGACCCTCGATTCCCACCCTGCAACCCCCAACTCCGACCCCCGACCCCCGACTCCCGACTCCCGCGGATAACCTATGGCCATCCTCGAAATCAATCATGTATCCCGATACTTCGGAGGCCTCGCGGCCAACTGGGACGTCTCTTTCGAGGTTCCCGAGGGGACGATCGTCGGTCTGATCGGGCCGAATGGCGCGGGCAAGACCACTCTCTTCAACTGCATCACCGGCTACTACCGGCCGTCGAAGGGTGAGATCGTCTTTCAGGGACGGCGGATGAACGGGCTAAAGCCGGACAAGGTGTGCAAGCTCGGCATGGCCCGCACCTGGCAGAAAGTCCGTCCGCTCACGAACCTCTCCGTGCTCGACAACGCGGTGGTCGGTGCGCTCTGCCGCACCAACTCGGTTCGGGAAGCGCGCGAAATCGCCCACGAGCAGTTGCGTGTCGTCCACCTCGACGGCAGAGCCGGTCTTCGCGCCGGTGCGCTCCCGATCGGCGAACGGAAGAGGCTCGAGCTCGCGCGCGTGCTGGCCACGAAGCCCCGGCTGCTGCTCATCGATGAGGCAATGGGCGGTCTCAACGCGGCCGAAAGCGAAGAGATCATCCGGCTCATCCTCGAGATCAAGGACCAGGGCCTGACGCAGATCGTCATCGAGCACGACATGAAAGCGATCATGCGCCTCTCGGACCGCATCGTCGTACTCAACTCCGGCGAGAAGCTCGCCGAAGGGACTCCGCAGGAGATCGTCGCCAACCCACAAGTGATCGAAGCGTATCTCGGGGTGGAGCAGTGACGGCGGACACACACTACGGTGCGCCGATGCTCGTCGTCGAAAAGCTCGAGTTTGCATACGGCGACCTGCAGGTTCTCTGGGGCATCGACCTGATCGTCCGGCAGGGTGAGATCGTCACGCTCGTCGGCTCCAACGGCGCCGGCAAGTCGACGACGCTGAAGAACATCTCGCGGCTCGTGAAGTGGTCTTCAGGATCGATCACGTTCGAAGGCGAAGACCTCTCCCGCCTCCATCCGCACGACGTCGTGGAGCGGGGGATCGTCCAGGTGCCCGAGGGGAGGAGGATCTTCCCCGAAATGACAGTCATGGAGAACCTGAAGATCGGCTCGTTCCCGAAGAGCACGAGAAGAGACAGGGGAAAGAACGTCGAGCGCGCCTTCTCGCTGTTCCCCCGTCTCAAGGAACGGGATAAGCAACTCGGAGGAACGCTCTCCGGCGGCGAGCAGCAGATGCTTGCCATCGCGCGCGGACTGATGGCCAACCCGCGCGTGCTGCTGCTCGACGAGCCGTCACTCGGCCTCTCGCCCATGCTGGTGCAGAACATCTTCACGATCATCAGTGAGATCAACCAACAGGGCGTGACGATTCTGCTCGTCGAGCAGAACGTCTACCAGTCGCTGCACATCGCCCATCGCGCGTACGTGCTGGAGACCGGGCGCATCGTGTTGTCGGGCACCGGCCGGGAGCTTCTCGCGGAGGAACATGTAAAAAAAGCGTTTCTCGGGATGTAGGATTGCCAACAATTTCGCGGATGTGTCGTACACTTTCCGTAGCAAAATCGTCACCGATTCTTATTTTGACCATCGCTTGACCCCCGACTAAAAAGGAGAGGCTATGCTGGGAACTCATGCCACTGGTTCTTCCCCCTATTCGCGCCGTCTGGTCTTTATGTTGTTGTTGCTCGTGCTTCTTTTCCTCCCCACCCTCGCGCAGGCCCAGGTGCAGATCAAGGTCAACGACGACGTGTGGATCCGCTTCGGAACGCAGCTCCAAATCTGGGCCGATGAACAGCAGGATGCCACCACCAAAGGATTCAGCGAGAATCTGTACGTCCGGAGAGCACGCTTCCTGCTCACCGGGTCGGTAGCGCCCAACGTGACGTTCTTCATCCAGACGGACGATCCGAATCTGGGCAAGACGCCGAAGGCGCTGACCGCGGGCTTCCTACTCCAGGATGGATGGGCCGAGTGGAAGCTCAACGATGAGTTCGCGCTCGAAGCCGGCTTGATGATCATTCCCCTCGATCGTGCAGAACTGATCTCGACCACGAGCTTCATGACCATCGACATCAGCCCGACGTCGAACGTTTTCGCCACCCCGACACAGACCAGCGGCACACGCGACACCGGTTTCCAGGCCAAGGGTTACCTCGACGACGGCCGCCTCGAGTACCGCGCCGGGTTGTTCCAGGGCGTCCGCACCGCGGCAACCGCGACGTCGACCGCCTCGAACAACGCCTTCCGCCACTCCTTCTGGCTGAATTACGACTTCTTCGACAAGGAGACAGGGTACGTCTACAAAGGGACGAACCTCGGCACCAGGAAGATCGTGGCCGTGAGCTCCGGATACGACGCGCAGAGGGACTACAAAGCGTACAGCGCAAGCGTTCACGCCACGATCCCCGAACCCGGCAAGGACGAGTTCGCGGTGCTGGCGCAGGGCGTTCACTACGACGGTGGGAAGTTCCTCACCACCCTCCCCCGCCAGAACGATTACCTCGTGGAGGGCGATTGGTACTTCGCTCCCTTGAAGGTCCAGCCGTTCGCCAAGTATGAGGACCAGCACTTCACCATCGCTTCGACTCCCTCGAAGGATCAGAAGCGGTACGCCGGCGGTCTCAACTACTACGTCGCCGGACAGAACCTCAAGTTCACCGGCCAGGCCACACACGTCAAGCCGTCGAACAACGCGCTTCACGCCACCAACGAGTACACGGTCCAGATGCAGGTCTGGTACTACTAATGATGTAACGCCTGCCCTTCGCCGGACGATTCATCATCGTCCGGCGAAGGGCATTTTGAGTAATCCCGCCGCCCACCCCGTTCCGAGCTCTGCCGTACTCCCGTTGGGACCTTCTTCGAGTTGCCCGTCATGGGCGCAGTCTGAAAGAATGCGCGATCGGGCCAGTTGTCCCAGCGGCAGGTGAAACAGAGCCTTCCAGCGTTCCGTCCCTTCTTCTCGGTTTTGAACCAGTACCAACTCGGTGAGGAGACCAACGAATGAAGAACAGCAGAAAACAGCGCCCCGCCAGGAAAGCGCAGCCAACAGCGAGTCAACCATCCGATGTGAACCCTGTCCTCCCGTCCGACGTCGGCCGCCGCGAGTTCATGAAGGTCTCGCTGGCAGCCGGAATCGGACTGGCCGCACCGACGATGTTCACCCGCTCCGCCTCGGCGCAGGGTGAGCGCGTGCTGAAGGTCGTGCAGTGGAAGCACTTCGTTCCCGACTACGACAAGTACTTCGACGTCTTCGCGAAAGAGTTCGGCGAGAAGCATAAGTGCAAGGTCGAAGTCGACTACGTCGGCACGGCCGATCTCCCCACCGCCATCGCCGCGGACATCTCGCGCGGCGGCGGACACGATGTCTTTCACCTCAACGGAACGGGCGCCTGGCTGTACGACAAGGTGCTCGTCGACGTCAGCGATATCGCCAATAAGCTGGCCAAGCAGTTCGGAGGCTGGCTCCGCGAGGGTCCGTCGATCGGCGTCGTGAACGGCAAGTGGCTGGCCATTCCGAGCTGGTACATCAGCTACCCGTACATCATCAACAGCGGCTACTTCCATGAGGTCGGCGAGCAGTACACCGACAAAACCACCTACGAGGATCTTCTGCGGATGGGAGTCAAGCTCAAGAAGGCGGGCCATCCCATCGGCATCCCGTACTCGCAGACTCCTGACTCCAACGACAACCTCCTGCCGTTCATGTGGGCATACAAGGCTTACATGTTCGACAAAGAAGGCAACATCGCCTTCCGCAAGAAGGAGATCGTGGACACCCTCAAGTTGGGCGCGGAGATCTTCAACCAGACCATGACCGACGAGGTCCTCAGTTGGGACGACAGCTCCAACAACCGCTTCATCGCCTCGGGCAAAGGCTCGGTGGTCTGCAACCCGATCAGCGCCTATCGCACGGCAGCCAAAGACAACCCGGACGTGTACCGGAATCTGGATATCGCGAAGACTCCCCTCGGGCCCGGCGGTCTGCGCATCAACTACGGCCGGACCATGTCGTACGGCATCTACAACTTCTCCAAGGTTCAGGATCTGGCCAAGGAGTTCCTGTACGCCATGAACGAGGAAGGCTTGCGCGGAATGGAACAGTCCACCGGATACAACCATCCGTTCCTGAATGCGTTTTACAAGAAGCCCATGCCCGTCATCGGACACGAGCCGAAGCTGGAGGTGCTCCAGGACTTCTACAAGGACGTTCACTTCGTCGGTTTCCCCGGCCCGATGACGAAGACGGCCACGGCGATGTACGCGAAGTTCATCGTGCCGACGATGTTCGCCGAAGTGGCCAAGGGCAAGAATCCCCGAGCGGCGATGGAGGATGCTGAGAAGAAGCTTCGCGCGGTCTGACCAATATCCTCGGAGAGTTGACCAGCTATGGCAGACGTCGTTCTCGAGAAGGTTGAGAAGCGGTTTGGTGATGTCAGCGCCGTCTCGGGAATCGATCTTACGGTCCAGGACTGTGAGTTCCTGATCCTGGTCGGCCCGAGCGGGTGCGGGAAAACGACGACTCTGCGCATGATCGCGGGGCTCGAAGACGTAACCAGTGGTGATATCCGGATCGGAGGCCGGTCGGTGATCGGCCTCCCACCCCGCGACCGCGACATCGCTATGGTCTTTCAGAGCTACGCGCTCTATCCGCACATGAACGTGTACAAGAACCTCTCCTTCTCGCTCCGGCTGCGCCACACGCCGAAGGCGGAGATCGAGCGGCGCGTGCAGGAAGTGGCCGCGATCCTGGGACTGTCCGGCCGTCTCAACCGCAAACCGCGGCAGCTTTCCGGAGGCGAGCGGCAGCGTGTCGCCGTCGGCGCCGCGCTCTGCCGTCAGGCCGGCGTGCTCCTGTTCGACGAGCCTCTTTCCAATCTCGACGCCAAGCTGCGCGTCCACATGCGCACGGAGCTCAAGCGGCTCCACCAATCCGTCAAGTCGACCATGGTCTACGTGACACACGATCAGGTGGAGGCCATGACCATGGGCGACCGAATTGTCATCATGAACGGCGGCTCGATTCTGCAGGTGGCCACGCCTCTCGAGGCGTACGACAAACCGGCCAACCGCTTCGTGGCCGGGTTCATCGGAACGCCTCCGATGAATTTCTTCCAGGGAATGCTCACCGCGACCGCGGGACAGGGATCGGTGGATCTCGACGGCGGCGTCCACCTGCCGCTGACGCGTCCCGTGCCCGAAGGGTCGAACCGGGCGGTTACCGTCGGAGTCCGTCCCGAGCACATTCATCTCTCCGCCGAGGGTCGGGGCAACCGTCAGAAAGTAGCGGCTACGATCGACATCGTCGAGCCTCTGGGGCACGACGTCATCGTCACCGCCCGCAGCAACGCCGGGATCTTCCAGATGCAGACGGAGATCTACGCGGGCCTGCGGCCGGCGGACACGCTCGATCTCTGGTTCGACACGGATCGAATCTATCTCTTCGATCGGGAGACGGAATGGGCGATCTGACGAAAGGCGCGGAGAGCGGCGAGACGCGCAAAGCGCGGACGGCCTTCTTCGACCGCGAGGCGCCGTTCGGCTACGGGCTTGTACTCCCGGCGGTGCTCTACCTCATCGTCTTCATCGCCTATCCGTTTCTGATGTCGATCTACATGAGCTTCACGGACGCGCAGGCCGGAAACCGGACCTGGACGTTCGTCGGAAAAGCGAACTACTCCAAGGTGGACAGCTACGAGCTGTCGGCCAACGACTTCGTGATCGCCACGTTCCCCTCACAGTCGCAGGCCGACGACTTCATCGCAAAGAAGAGTACCGGGCAGCAGGTCACCGACGCCGCGCCGGCAGGGCTCTTCCGCGGCGCGATCGTCATCGCTGGAAAGAAGATCGCGGTCATGGCCATGCCGAGCGCGGACGACGCCTCCTTCAACGCCAGCAGCATCCTCGAGGATCTGCAGTGGAAGGCCCGAAAGACCATCGGCGGCAAGTACGAAGTGGTCGCGCACAGCGAGACGCCTCTCGTGATCGGCACGTTTCCCACGCGGGCGGCGCTGAAGAGCGCCCAGGGGCAGATCCTCGTCGACGCTGGCACCCGCATCAAGGCCAACGGGACCGGCGTCCTGCAGGACCCGAACTTCCTGCTGGCCATCAAGAACACGTTCAAGTACACCTTCGGAACCGAGGTCATCAAACTCTTCATCGGCATCCCGTGCGCGCTGCTGCTCAACCGCGCCTTCCGCGGCCGCAAACTCCTGCGCGGCCTGGTGGTGATCCCGTGGGTGATCCCCATCGCCATCAGCGCCCAGGCCTGGCTTTGGATTTTCGACTCCACCTACAGCGTCATCAACTGGACGCTCGTGCACTGGCATATCCTCGCGCCCGCGAACATCATCAACTTCCGCGGCGATAAGGATTGGGCGATGTTCTCGGTGGTCCTGGTCAACGTCTGGAGGGGGTTCCCCTTCACGGCCATCGTGATTCTGGCCGGGCTGACGGCCATTCCCGACGAAATCCTGGAGCGGGCCCGGCTCGAAGGGGCGAACGCCTTCCAGCGCTTCATCTACATCATCGGTCCCATGGTCCGTCCGATCCTGATGGTCTCGCTGCTCTTCTCGGTGATCTTCAGCTTCACCGACTTCAACACCATCTGGATCATCACCAAGGGCGGTCCGTTCGATCAGACCCAGGTGCTCTCCACCTACGCCTACCAGCTCGGAGTCAACGCCGGCTATCTCGGCAAAGGGGCCGCGGTGTCGCTGTTTATGTTTCCGATCATGGCCCTGATGGTCTTCTTCATGCTGCAGTTCCTGCGCAGGGAAGAGGCATAACGGTGGCTCTCGTCGGTCCGGGCTGGCGTCGTCTTCGCTTCGATCTGTTGAGCTGGGCCGGTCTGGCGCCGTTCCTGGCGTTTGCTCTCTTCCCGTTCTACTGGATGGTCATCACGTCGTTCAAGGCCGACGCCAACCTGTACGACCTGCGGCGCAATCCGTTCTGGTTCTCCAACTACGACGGGCGTACCAATCAGCCGTATCACAAGGACATCATCATTCCGGCGTCGTACAACGCCGGCACCATCCGCTGGTCGATCGTCCCGGGAACGCGCACACGGCGCAGCGACAGTGAGGAGCATCCGGCGCCGATCGCATTCGTCGGCGATCAGCAGATCGTCAGCCCGGTCGACGGTGTGCTCGCCGATATCCTGATCCCGACCGGCCGCATCGCCCAGCCGAACGAGATGATCGGCACCATCCGCGTGGTCAGCCCGACCATCACGCACTATCACTATCTTCGGACCACTCCGTTCAAGACCTGGCTGAAGGTCAGTCTGGTCACCGGCGCCGCGGTCATGCTCATCACGCTCATGCTCGCCGTTCCGGCGGCGTACGGGCTGGCGCGGCTGAGGTTCCGAGGGAATCGGGCCATCGGCATCGCCATCTTTCTCACCTATCTCATTCCGCCGACCATCCTCTTCATTCCGTTCTCGCAATTCGTCGGCGCATTGAAGATCGACAACACAATCTGGTCGCTGATCCTCACCTATCCCACCTTCACCGTCCCCTTCTGCACGTGGCTGCTGATGGGATTCTTTCGCAGCGTTCCGAAGGAGATCGAAGAGCGCGCTCTGCTGGACGGCGCCACCAGAATGCAGATGCTGCGTCTCGTGGTGATTCCGGTCGTGCTCCCGGGCATCCTGACCGCGGCCATCTTCGCCTTCACGCTCTCCTTTCAGGAGTATGTCTACGCGCTGACATTCATCAGCTCGGTCGCCCATCGGACCTTACCCGTCGGCATCACCGTCGACATGGTTCGAGGCGACGTTTACTTCTGGGGACCCCTGATGGCATCAGCCGTTCTCGGATCGGTGCCGGTTGTCATTGTTTATGCTTTGTCGCTGGACTACTTCGTGTCAGGAATGACGACGGGAGCCGTGAAGTAGCGAAGGAGTGACCGTGGATAAAGGTATCGAGATCGTAGGAAAAGACCTGGCGGCGTCTGCCGCGATTCTCACGGATGACGCGCTCAGTTTCGTAGGCGGCCTGCATCGCAAATTCAATGCGACGCGAGAACAACTCCTGGCGCGCCGCCGGGAGCGTCAGCGCGAGCTCGACGCCGGGAAGATGTTTGATTTTCTTGCCGAGACCCGAAGTGTTCGCGAGGGCGACTGGAAGGTTGCCGCGACGCCTCCGGACCTCGAGAAACGCTGGGTTGAGATCACCGGTCCTGTCGAGCGGAAGATGATGATCAACGCCTTCAACTCCGGTGCAAACATCTTCATGGCGGACTTCGAGGACTCCCTCTCGCCGACATGGGAAAACGTCGTCGAAGGGCAGCAGAACCTCATCGACGCGGTGCGCAGAACCATCGAGTTCACCAACCCCGATGGGAAGGCCTACCGTCTGAACGAGCACATTGCCGTTCCTCTCGTCCGCCCGCGCGGATGGCATCTCTTTGAGAAGCACATCCTCATCGACGGCCAGCCGGTCTCGGCGAGCATCCTCGACTTCGGCCTCTTCTTCTTTCACAACGCCGGCGAGCTCCTGCAACGGAAGAGCGGCCCGTACTTTTATCTGCCGAAGATGGAGAGCCATCTCGAGGCCCGGTTGTGGAACGACGTGTTCAACGCCGCGCAGGACGCGCTGAACATCCCCCGCGGAACCATCCGGGCCACGGTTCTGGTGGAGACTCTTCCCGCCGCCTTCGAGATGGACGAGATCCTCTACGAGTTGCGCGATCACGCCAGCGGGCTCAATGCCGGCCGCTGGGATTACATCTTCAGCCTGATCAAGAAGTTTAGCCGCCGCGCTGATCTGGCCCTGCCCGACCGCGTGCAGGTGACCATGACCGTGCCCTTCATGCGCGCCTACACTGACCTGCTCGTCCGCACCTGCCATCGCCGCGGTGCGCACGCCATGGGAGGCATGGCGCCGTTCATCCCCAATCGGAAGAATCCGGAGATCAACGAGAAAGCGCTGGCCAAGGTGCGCGATGACAAAACGCGCGAAGCAGGCGACGGCTTCGACGGGACCTGGGTTGCCCATCCCGACCTCGTGCCGGTGGCGATGGAAGTGTTTCAGAGCGCTCTCGCGCCCAGGGCGAATCAGAAAGAGGTGTTGCGCGCCGAGGTCAACGTGGCCGGCTCACAGCTTGTCGATACGCACGTTCCCGGCGGAACCATCACCGAAGCCGGCTTCCGCAACAACGTCAACGTCGCCCTCCAGTACCTCAACTCCTGGCTTTCGGGGAACGGGGCCGTGGCCATCTTCAACCTCATGGAAGACGCGGCGACGGCGGAGATCTCGCGTGCGCAGCTCTGGCAATGGATCACGAACAAAGCCACGCTCGACGACGGCACGGTTGCCAGCAGCGACCTTTACGAGAAAATCCGCGACGAGGAATTGCAGAAACTCGGCGGCCGTGATCAGGGCCGCATGCACGACGCGGTCGAGCTTCTCGACTCGCTCGTTCTCAACCGGGAGTTCACGGAGTTCTTGACGCTGCCCGCGTATCGCCTGTTCGAGTGACCCGATGTCCGCCTCTGCCCTGGAAGCGCGACCTCCCGCGATCCCGGCCGCGATCATCGATCGCCTGCGCGCCGTCGTCGGCGATCGCAACTGCATCGTCGAGCCCTCGCAGTTGCGTACGTACGAGTCCGACGGCTTGACGAGCTTTCACGCCATGCCCGGAATCGTCGTCCTCCCCGCGTCCACCGAGGAGGTCGTGGAGATCGTGAAGATCACCGGGGAGCTGGGGCTCCCCATCGTGCCGCGCGGCGCCGGCACCGGACTGTCCGGCGGAGCGATGCCGGTTCCCGGCTGCGTGGTCGTCGGTATGTCGCGCATGCGCGGCATACTGGAGATCGACCTCGAGAACGGCTGGATGCGCGTTCAGCCCGGCGTGATCAATCTCGACGTCAGCAAGCGCCTCGGCCCGGACGGCTACTACTACGCGCCCGATCCTTCCTCGCAGAGCGTCTGCACCATCGGCGGCAACGTCTCCGAGAATTCCGGCGGCGCACACTGCCTCAAGTACGGGTTCACCGTGAACCACGTCCTCGGCGCGCGCATGGTCCTCAGCGACGGCACCGTGGTCGACCTCGGCGGACCTGTCGCCGACACCCCCGGCTACGATCTGCTCGGAGTTCTCGTCGGGAGTGAAGGGACGCTTGGCATCGTCACCGAGGTCGTCCTCCGTATTCTGCGCAAGCCCGAGGCGACGAGGACGTTTCTGGCCACGTTTCCCTCAACCAGGGAGGCCGGCAATGCCGTCTCGGCCATCATTTCCGGCGGAATCGTTCCGGCAGCGATCGAGATGATGGACCGTCTGGCCATCGCCGCCGCGAAGGCGGCCACCGGAGTCGATTGGCCCGACGTCGGCGCGGTCATTCTGATGGATGTCGACGGCCCTCTCGCCGAGGTCGAGCACACCTCGGCACAGGCAATCGAGATGGCTCGTAGCGCCGGGGCGATCGAGATCCGCCGTCCGAAAGACGAAGACGAGCGCGCTATGCTCTGGAAAGGCCGGAAGAGTGCATTCGCCGCGGTCGGGCGCATCAGTCCGAACTACGTCGTCCAGGACGGCGTGATCCCGCGTTCGGCGATCGCCGAGGTCCTGGGCGACATCGAGTCGCTCGCCAAAGAGTCGGGACTGCGGATCGCCAACGTCTTTCACGCCGGCGACGGCAATCTCCATCCGCTCGTCCTGTACGACGTGAAGATTCCGGGACAGGAGAAACTGGCCGAGGACGTGGCCGGCGAAATCCTCCGCATCTGTCTCCGCTTCGGCGGGTCCATCACCGGCGAGCATGGTGTGGGGGCGGACAAAGCACCGTACATGGCCGAGATGTTCACCGACGACGACCTGGAAACGATGAGCCGTATTCGCTGCGCGTTCGATCCGGATGCGCGATTCAATCCCGGAAAAGTGTTCCCCACGCCGCGTTTGTGCGGCGACCGGCCCGGAATCTATCGTCCGCACCCCACTGAGCTTTCCGGTCAGGCGGATCGAGGGTGATGTCAACGGATTCGATTGCGGGTGTGACCCCGAAGGCTATCTTCGCCCCCGACACCATTGCGGACGCCGCATCCCGCATCGCCGAGAGCGAGAAAGCCGGCGAGGCGGTCGCCTTCATCGGCGGAGGAACGGATCTCGAGATCGGCAGTCCGCCTGAGCGCCTCGATCTCTGCATCAGAACAGAAAAGCTCAATCGCATCGTCGAGCATGCTCCTTCGGATCAGATCGTCGCGGCCGAGGCGGGCATGACGCTGGCGCGCTTGCAGGAAGTGGTCGGGGCGCACGGTCAGCGACTGGCCATCGACCCTCCCCTTCCCGCCCGCGCCACGATCGGCGGCATCGTCGCCGCAAACGCGTTCGGACCATTGCGGACACGCTACGGATCGATCCGCGATCTGATCATCGGGATCTCGATCGTCCGGGCTGACGGCGTCATCGCACACGGCGGCGGCAAGGTCGTGAAGAACGTTGCCGGCTTCGATCTGCCGAAGCTGATGGTCGGCTCTTTCGGAACGCTCGGAATGATCGCCACAGCCACGTTCCGGCTCCATCCACTGCCGGAATCATCCCAGACGCTGCTGATGAGAAACCGGAACGCCGCGGCAGTACGAAACCTGATCGCGGAGCTGCGGACGAGCCAGTTGGAAGCGGCTGCCGTAGTCGCAATCGCTGAAGGGACCGGCTTCGACATCATCGTCCGCTTCGAAGGATTCCACGCCGGCGTCATCGCCCAGCGCGATCGCCTGTCGAGCTTCGGCGGTTGCGACGTGCTGGACGCGGACGATACAACGCGGCTGTGGCAGCGTCACGACGCGGTTCGGGCCGGCGGCCCGCTCAGACTCAAGATCGCTGCCCTCCCGAATGCGATCGAGACGGTGAGCAACTCCGTGGCCGTTGCGCTTCTCGCCGGCCTGACGAGCGGCGGCTTCGTCTGGTATCCGACGTTCGGCGTCGGATTCATTACTGGTGCACCGATTGACGACGCGCGGAGCGCTGGTGCCATCGAGAGTGCCCGCAATCTGCTGGCCTCGGCGGGAGGCTCGTTAACGATCGAAGCGGCTCCCCCCGGAATTCGGCAACGCGTCAGCACGTGGGGAGAATCGCGCGGGACGCTGGCGCTGATGCAGGCTACGAAGCAACGGTTCGACCCGGGCAGGCGTCTCGCTCCGGGAAGATTTGTGGGGGGCATTTGACCGAGCTCGCAAAGCCTCTGCTGCCCGAACCGCACAGCGGGCGCAGCCTCATCGACGACTGCGTTCATTGCGGGTTCTGCCTGCCGACGTGTCCGACCTACGTTTCATGGGGCGAGGAGATGGACTCGCCGCGCGGACGCATCGTCCTGATGAAAGGCCTGGCCGAGGGGACCATCGAATACACCGACACGGTTGTCGGACACTTCGACCGCTGCCTCGGGTGCATGGCCTGCGTCACGGCCTGCCCCTCCGGCGTGAAGTACGACGTCCTGATCGAAGACACGCGCGCGAAGATCGAGGAGCATCATCAGCGATCTGCCGGCGACAGGATGCACCGCCGCATGATCTTCACGCTCTTCCCCTATGCCGGCCGTCTGAAGATGTTGCTGGTTCTCCTCTTTCTCTATAGCCGCAGCGGTCTGCAGTGGATCGTCCGGCACACGGGACTGCTCCGGCTTCTGCCGCGACGCATGGCGCAGCTCGACGCCCTCATGCCTCCGGTGAGCCTCCACCATCTCACCGCGTCGCTCCCCGCGATCACCCTGGCCGTGGGGACGAGACGCGCACGCGTCGGTCTTCTCGCCGGATGCGTGCAACGCGTCTTCTTTCCCGGCGTCAACGAAGCGACGCTGCGCGTTCTCAGCGCCGAAGGATGCGAGGTCGCCGTTCCGCGAGTACAGGGATGTTGCGGAGCGCTGTCGATGCACGCCGGCCGCGACGAGGAGGCCATCCGCTTCGGACGGGCTCTCATCGAGGCCTTCGAGAAAGAGGACGTCGAGACCATCATCGTGAACGCCGCCGGCTGTGGCTCGCACATGAAGGATCTCAAACGGATTCTGGCAAACGATCCGGAATGGGCCGGGCGCGCGGCCAGGTTCTCGGAGAGAGTCCGGGACATCAGCGAGTTTCTCGCCGTCCTGCCTCCTCTAGCGACGCGGCATCCGTTGCCTTTGCGACTGGCCTATCACGACGCCTGTCACCTCGCCCATGCCCAGAAGATCCGCTCCGCGCCGCGGCAGCTCCTTCGTGGAATCCCGGAACTGGAGCTCGTCGAGATCCCCGACAGTGAGCAGTGCTGCGGCAGCGCCGGCATCTACAACCTCATCCAGCCGGAAAGCGCGGACGAGATCGGGGCGCGCAAGGTTGCGAACGTCGTGATCACGAAGCCCGATCTCCTCGCCAGCGCAAACCCCGGCTGCACCCTGCAGATCCAGAAAATCCTGCGCGAAAGCGGGAGGAAGCTGCGCGCCGCACATCCCATCGAGATCCTCGACGCCTCGATACGCGGCCGAAGAATCTGATCACGCGAAGGCGCGAAGACGCGAAGGGCTCGTATCCAACATCACTTGAGCCTCTTTCCTTCGCGTTTCTTCGCGTCTTCGCGTGCGATCTGGCTCAATCCGATTGACATCACCTCGGAATGCTGACATTTTGCGAGAAACAGAGAGAGGAGCTTCACATGCACCGTGCACGCCCGTGGCAGGTCATCCTTTTAGCCGGATTCGCCATCGCCATGACAGTAGGATCGGCCTTGGCCGCTGACGACGAGATCCGTGTCGGCGCCGTTCTGCCGCTCACCGGCAAGGAGTCGAAGATCGGCGGCGCCTACAAGCTGGCCACCGAATATGCGGTCAAAGAAATCAACGACGCCGGCGGCATCGATGTTCACGGCAAGAAGCTGAAAATCAACCTCACTCTTCTCGACGACACGTCGGACGCCGCCAAGAGCGCCCAGCTCACCGAGCAGCTCATCGTGCAACAGAAAGTACACGCCGTCATCGGCGGTTACGGGTCGCAGCTCGTGCAGGCTGAGAGCGTTGTACCGGAACGGTACGGCGTTCCCTACATTTCCGGAGGCGCCGGCGCCAGCGCCATCTACGGCCGCAGCAAATGGGTATTCGGCACACTCTCCCCGGTCGAGAACCTTGCCCAGACACAGATGGATTTCCTCACCGACCTCGTGAACGCGGGGAAACTGAAAGCGCCGCTGAAGATCTCTCTGGTCCGCGAGAACACCGAACACGGAAGGGACTTCGCGAAGGGCGTGGAAGAATTCGTCAAGACCCACCCGAAGATGTATTCGATCGTCCTCAACGAGAGCTTCGAGCTGTACGCACCCGATTTCAAACCCCTTCTGGGCCGTGTACAGCAGGCCAAAGGCGACATCTTCATGTGCGATGCGCACCTCGAGGATTACATCGCCATGCAACGCACCTACACGCAGATGGGTCTGTACCATCAGATGGTCACCTACGGCGCGCGCGGCGCCGACGAGGCGGGCCGCAAAGCCCTCGGCGCGGCTACCGATTACATCTTCGCCAGCGGATGGTGGTCGGATCTGCTCCCGTACCCGCAGGTAAAGGCTTTCAATACGAAGTGGAAAGCGGCGAACGGAACCATGCCGCAGTGGTACCACGCCTGTGCGTATGAGACCGTGCGCGCTCTCGCCGCCGCGATCCACAAAGCGGGCTCCCTCAACCCGGAGGCGATTCGAAGCGCGATCGCCACGATCGAGCTGAAAGACTCGATTCTTCCCGGCGGCGTCCTCAAGTTCAGCAAGACCGGCGAAGCGGTTCTTCCGTTCGTCGTGACCCAGAACAAGCCGGACGGGAAGCTCGATCTGGTCTGGCCGAAAGCGGATAAGACAGGGCCGCCCGTCGCGCCGATCCCGCACTAGCCGATACCAACATCCACCTTCATCACATTCTCCTCCGCGCTTTTCAGCGGAGGAGAATGCGCTCGACACTCATGCAGCAGTTCGTCTCCGTCGCCCTCAACTCGCTGCTGGCAGCGGGGCTGTACGCCACGATGGCCTACGGTCTGGCTGTCATCTACGGCGTGATGAGGATCATCAACCTCGCCCACGCGGGCGTGATGATGCTCGGCGCCTATGTCACGTATGCGCTCTTTACCCGCTTCGCCATCGACCCGTTCCTCGGCCTGGTCATCGTGGCGCCGCTCTTCTTCCTATTCGGGGTCCTGCTCTACAAACTCTTCGGCAGGCGCATGGCCGCCCCGGGCAACGCCCCATCGATCGAATCGCTACTTCTGCTCTTTGGCGTCTGGCTCGTTCTGCAGAACACCGCCTACGTCATCTGGACGGGCGACACGCAGTCGATCCTGACCTCATACACGCTGAAGTCGATGGAGATCGCCGGCGTGCGCGTCGGCCTCCCCTCGGTCTTCGTCTTCCTGGCCAGCGTGGCCTCGCTCGTTTTCCTCAACGTCCTCCTGAAGCGGACCTACCTCGGCAAGGCGATCCGCGCCGTGACGCAAAACCGCGATGCCGCGCTGCTCTCCGGCGTGAACGCCGACCGCATCTCCGCCATCGCCTTCGGCATCGGCACCGCCTTCGCCGGAATCGCCGGAGCGATGCTTTCGTCACTCATGGCCTTCACACCCGACTTCGGACGCAGCTTTCTCCTCAAGTCCTTCTGCATCATCGTCCTCGGCGGGATGGAGAGCGTGACCGGCGTCGCCGCCGGTGCGCTCGTTCTGGCCATTCTCGAGAATGGTCTGGCCGCATACACCTCGGTCCCCACATCGCTGCAGGACGCCGTCAGTTTCGCTCTGCTCTTCGTCGCGCTGGTCGTCCTTCCGCGTGGACTACCCGGGCTTCTTGCGGTCTTCGAGCGGCGGAGAGCGGCGCAATGAAGTTCGTTCGGTACGCTTTCTGTCTGGCCTCAGCGCTCTTCGTTCTGTCCGCGCCCTTCTTTCTGGAGCGCGGCACATTGAACGACCTTTGGAATCTCGCCCTGGCGGTGACCCTGGCCTCGGCCTGGAACATTCTCGGCGGCTTTGCCGGCCAGGTGTCGCTCGGATACTCGGCGTTCCTCGGCATCGGCGCCTACACCACCGCGCTCCTCTCTCTTCGCGGCGTCGATCCGTTTCTGACTCTGCCGCTGGCCGCGGTTCTCGCGGCACTCTTTTCCGTCGCCATCGGGCTCCCGGCCTTCCGGCTTCGCGGCCCTTACTTCACCATCGCCACGATCGGAGTCGGGGAAGCCGTTCGCGTCTGCGCCGCCAGCGTCTCCTTCACCGGCGGCTCCAGCGGACTGCGCATGCCGGCAGGCTCGTTCGACTTCAATCACAACTACTTCTCGATGATGATCCTGGCCATCCTGACCATTGCCCTGGCCGCGTACGTAAAGAAGAGCGCGTTCGGCCGTGCGCTGGCCGCCATCAGACAGGACATCGACGCCGCCGAGGCACTGGGCATCAACTCGACGCGGTTCAAGCTCGCGGCGCATGCCCTTTCCGCTGCCGTCGTCGCGGTGGCCGGAAGTCTCTACGCCATCAACTTTCAGTACATCGCTCCCGGCTCCGTGTTCGACTTCCAACTGAGCCTGAACATCGTGCTCATGCCGATCATCGGTGGTGTGGGAACCCTGGTCGGCCCTGTGCTCGGCGCGCTGATCGTAAGCACGCTGCAGATCAAGCTCCTCTCGATGCCCATGCTGCGCGATTCCTTTCTCTTCATCTACGGTGGGCTGCTGATCTTCCTGATGCTGTTCGAGCCGAAAGGCGTCATGGGGATCCGGGACCGGGTGATTGCGTTCTTCCGGCGCATCGCACGCCCGCGAACGGGGAGCGCCGATGCCGCCTGACGCGTTGCTCTCGGTGCGCGGAGTCTCCCGGCGCTTCGGTGGCCTGCTCGCGCTCTCGTCGATCGAATTCGACGTCGCGCCGGGGGACGTCTTCGGCATCATCGGACCGAATGGCGCGGGCAAGACCACGCTCTTCTCCTGCCTGGTCGGCGCGCTCGCGCCGTCGTCAGGCGAGATCTGGTTCCGTGGCAAACGAATCGACGGCCTTCCCAACCACGCCGCTGTCAAGCGAGGGATCGTCCGAACGCACCAGATCGTGCGACCGTTCCGCGCCATGAGCGTGACCGAAAATGTCGCCATCGCCGCACACTTCGGTGCGGGACGAAGGCGCGGCAGCGATGCCACCCGCCGCGTGCGCGATATCCTCGAACGGACCGGTCTGGCCTCCGAGGCTTCGTCGCTGGCAGGCGTGTTGACGATCGGACAACTGAAACGGCTGGAGATCGCGCGCGCGCTGGCCACCGAGCCGCAGGTAATCTGCCTCGACGAGGTCATGGGTGGATTGAACCCGGCCGAGATCCAGGGCGCGATGACGCTGATCCGGGAGATCCGCGATTCGGGAGTGACCGTGCTGATGATCGAGCATCACGTACACGCCGTCGTCGGAGTGTCCAACCGGATCCTCGTGCTCAACTTCGGACAGAAAATCGCCGAGGGATCGCCGCAGGCGGTCCTGAACGACCCGGCGGTGATCACGGCCTATCTCGGAGACGAGGCCAAGTGATGCTCGAGGTCAACAACATCGACGTGTTCTACGGCAACGTCCAGGCGCTCTGGGACGTGTCGTTCAAGGTCGCGCAAGGCGAGGTCGTTACCATCATCGGCGCCAACGGCGCGGGAAAAACGACCACGCTGAAGACGATCTCGGGCCTGCTGCAGCCGCGCAAAGGGCAGGTTGTGTTCGAAGGTGTCGACATCACCCGGCTCGCGCCAAACGAACGCGTCGGCCGCGGCATCGTGCTGGTCCCCGAGGCGCGCCAGCTCTGGCCGGCCATGTCGGTGATGGAGAATCTCGACATGGGCGCCTACAAATCCGCCGCCCGACGCGTGCGCACGGCCACTCTCGAAACGGTCTTCACCATGTTCCCTGTCCTCAAGCAGCGCTCCCGCCAGAAAGCCGGCACCCTCTCCGGCGGCGAACAGCAGATGTGCGCCATTGGCCGCGGCCTGATGGCCCGCCCTCGCATCCTCCTCCTCGACGAGCCCGCCCTCGGCCTGGCTCCCCTTCTGGTCCGCGAGGTCTTCGCGTCACTCAAGACGATCGCCGCCCAGGGCACCACCATCGTCCTCGTCGAGCAGAACGTCCCCCACGCCCTGGCCCTGGCCGACCGCGCCTTCGTCCTCGAGACCGGCCGCGTCACGCAATCCGGCCCCGCCCGCGATCTTGCCAACGACACCCGCGTCCGCGACGGCTACCTCGGCATCGCCGCGGTGTGAGGGACAGCGAAGCGTAGCGCCGCCGGCTCGGCGGCTGGCCGCGATCATGCTGCGTTCGGAAACCAACCTTGCTCTTTCAACCGCTCCCAAGCTCGCAGGAGATGCTCACGCTTGAGTTGCCGTTTCTTGCGTGGACTCCATGCCTGCACCGCGGCCACCGCCACGTCGGGATTCATACGCGCGTCGGGATTCCCGCGCGCCACCCAATGCACGGTGCTAAGGAGCTCCAACCCGAAGGGGTCTTCGAAACCTTCGATAAGTGCCGCCACGCGATCCATCCGCGCGAGTGCTTCCGTATCATCGCGGAGGAACGCAGCAGCTTCCTCGACGGCGCCTGGCACCAGATGAATCGGAGTTGACGGTTTGTCCTTCCCGTCGCCGTAGCCTTGCGTGTAATGCGTCTCCAGTCGGATGAGCACCTGCCGCAGGTTCGACGCGTACGGCCCGAACGGCTTCGCCTCGTAACTCAGTTGCAGCGGCTGCCCCGCCTCCTGCAGGAAGTACATCAGCTTGTGAATCTCCAGGAGGCTGACGAAAGGATCGAGAAACCCCTTGAGGTACCTGTCCATCAGAAGGATCAACGCCGCGCGCCCCATCGTCATCTTTGGTCGCTCGGTTCGATTTGACATCGCCTCGGCCTCCGGCGCTCGACCCGGGGGATAGAGAAGAACACGAACGTCCGGGAGCTCGGTGAGCGCCGCTTCGATCCGTGGGCGCACGTCACTCCAGTCGAGACCACCGTTTCCGCAGCCGAGCGGCGGAATCGCGATCGAATGAATGCCCAGACGCCTGATGGTCGCCACAAGATCTAGCAAGCCCGCATCGATGTCTTTGATACGGCTGGCTGCCCGCCAGTGCTCTTTTGTCGGGAAGTTGATGATCCAGCGCGGCCCACCAACCAGACCACCGAGATCGAACACGTGCATCTTTCCGAGATTCACATCGCCGGTCCTGCAGGCCAATTCATATGCGCGGAACATCGCCGGATAGGCCTGCCTGAACTGAAGCGCAATGCCGCGGCCCATCACGCCGGCTGTGTTCACTGTGTTTACCAGCGCCTCGACGGGTGCCTGCATCAGATTACCGCTCGCAAGCTCGATCATTGGTTCAAGACTAATAGTACCAAGCCTTCTTAACCGAGACTTTGGGGCGATGATTCTGATTCGCCAGGAGTGCCTTAACGGCGACTTCAGCCTCGGCGTCGTAGCAGCCGACCTCATGAAAGCAGGTCCACGGGAAGAAATCAGCGACCAGAAGCTCAGCCTGTTTCTGGTGGATGCATTCGGTCCAGTATGTTGCTTCGATCGCTTTCCAATCGAGGTTGTCGACCGCATGCATCGTCGAGTCAAACGTCGTATGGAATGCGCCAGCGTTGCCGTCACTGACCGCCCATGACGTGCCAAGTGCGATCACATCGCGTACGCGACTGACCAGGTGAACGATCGTTTTCTGGCACCCGGGCGTGCGGCCGGTGTTACCCAGGTTGACCGTGTAGAGCATCGGCGATCGAGCGCAGAAGTAAAAGGGTACGAACTCACCAACGAAACGGTTCCCGCAGGTCGGAATGCGGATCTGCGTGAGACGGCGCTGTTTGATGTGGTTGTGACCGATGACCATCGGATTCCGCATCGACATCACGAAATCCGAGTGCAGCCCGCCGGCATCGAGAATGTCGGGAAGGTTCTCGATGTCCGTGATGTGGAAGATCAACCGGTCTAGGGGATGTGGAGGCATCGGTGGACGCGATTTTGTCACCTGAGCCGCGCAAAACGACATCCGCAATGGCTACCCTCATCGTCGCCGCAGTGAGGGGTGGCGAAAAGTAGAGCCACCCGCTCTTCTGTCGTACCGCCAGCGCCTGCGCTGAGCAGAGCCGAAGGAGCTCGCTCGCGCGTATGATCGCCAGTCAGCAAGGAGAGCCTCCATGTCGAATCAGGATGATCGCAAGATTACTCGCAGGAAATTCGTCAAGGTCACCGGCGGCACGGTCGCTGCCGCGGGGTTGACCTCTGCCTTCCTCTTCCCCGCGCGGGCCCTGGCGCAGCAGAAGACTCTGAAGATCGTGCAGTGGAGCCACTTCGTTCCGGGCTACGACAAGTGGTTCGACGGGACCTTCACCAAGGAGTGGGGCGCGCGAAACAACACCAGCGTCGTCGTCGATCACATCAGCGCC
>DATHRD010000066.1:0-61851 GCA_035482045.1 Thermoanaerobaculia bacterium | reverse complement strand
CCGAGATCAACGCCCGGGCTGCCGCCGAAGTCGCGGCTGGGAAGGGCCACGACCTGTTCATGTTCATCTCACCGCCCGCGGCGTACGAGCAGCAGGTCATCGACCACCGCGAGATCTACGAAGAAGCGCAGAAAAAGCACGGCAAGGCCATCGATCTGGCCATCAAGTCCACCTTCAATCCAAAGACGAAGAAATTCTTCGCCTTCTCCGATGCCTACGTTCCCGACCCCGGCAACTACCGCGCGGATCTCTGGTCGCAGGCCGGCTTTCCGCACGGCCCGGACACCTACGCCGATCTTCTTACCGGCGGCAAACGCATTCGGCAGAAGTCCGGGAATCCGGTCGGCCTCGGCCTGTCCCAGGAGACCGACACCAACATGGCCCTGCGAGCCATGCTCTGGTCCTTCGGCGGCGCGGAGCAGGACGAGGCGGGTCACGTAACGCTCTACTCGAAGCAGACCATCGACGCCGTGAAGTACATGCGCGATCTATTCAAGCAGTGCGAGACGCCCGAAGTCTTCTCCTGGGATGTGTCGTCGAACAATCGCGGGATCCTGACGGGCAAGCTTTCCTTCGTGCAGAACGCCATCTCCGTGACGCGCGCAGCGGAGAAGGACAATCCCGAGATGTCGAAGCAGATCCAGCTCCGGCCGGCGCTGAAGGGACCGGTGCGCCGCATCGCCGCCGAGCACGTGATGTCGTGCTACGTCATCTGGAACTTCGCCGAGAACAAGGAAGGAGCGAAGCGCTTTCTCGTCGATCTGATCGACAACTTCTCCGACGCCTTCAATACCAGCGAGTTCTACAACTTCCCCTGCTTCCCCTCGACGGTTCCCGATCTCAACGCACGCCTGCGCAATGACCCAAAGGCGGACCCGCATGACAAGTACCTGGTGCTCGGCAATGCTCTGAGCTGGACGACGAACGTCGGATACCCCGGCTACGCCAGCGCCGCCATCGACGAAGCGTTCAACACCTTCGTCCTCCCCACGATGTTCGCCAAGGCTGCGCGCGATGAGATGACCCCCGAGGATGCCGTTCGCGCGGCCGACACGGAGCTGAAGCGGATCTTCAGCAAGTGGAGGTAGGCGGGCGGCTGTCGTGCGCTGGGAGCCAGTTAACGTTCCGGCAGACCCTCGTCACCGTTGCGGTCCACCCTTCGTCAACGTTGAGTCCATCTCCATCAACGTTGCGATCCACCTTCACCAGCGTTGCTGTCTCCCCTCATCAACGTTGCTGTCCGCCTTCAGCAACGTTACTGTCCCCCTTCATCAATGTTGCTGTCTCCCTTCAGCAACGTTGCTGTCCACCTTCAGCAATGTTGCTGTCCGCCTCGTCAACGTTGCTGTCCGCCTTCAGCAACGCTGCTGTCGGCGTCGTTAACGTTGCTGTCTCCCCTCATCAACGTTGCTGTCCACCTTCAGCAACGTTACTGTCGACGTCGTTAACGTTGATGTCACCCCTCATCAAACGTTCACCCGAGGTCCATGTACCACGAAGACTTAGCAAGTCATCTGTTATCAATCAGTTACGATCGGTTAGAGAATGAAAGACCTTTCGTCTGACCGGAGAAGAGAGTCCATCACGGCTGCCAGTTCAGAACTGACGGCTTCACAACGCTACTTGCATCGAAGCCCTCCCTGGGAGCGCGGGCGTCCCGCCCGCCGCCTCGCGAGACTCTGAAAGACAGGCGCCGCCCTCCCGCCCCTGCCTCAACGAACCATCATCGCCAGCTCGGCGGGCGGGACGCCGGCCGGCTCGGCGGCGGTGTTTGAGCGGGAACCGCCAGCGAGCCGCTGGCGGTCCAGCCGGCGAGCCGCCGGCGCTACGAGCCCGACGGGCGATAATCCCCCCATGCCCCTGTACAAAGTCGCCCTTCTTTCTTTCGTCGCCCTCGTGACGATGGTGAATCCGCTGGCGGTGGCACCGTCGTTCATCGCGCTGACGGACGGGGCGTCGCGGAGGACCCGGTCAAGCGTTGCCCTTGTCGCTGGCGTCTCGTGCATCGCCGTGCTCACCATCTTCTTCCTGGCGGGCAAGTACGTCTTCAACTTCTTCGGCATCACCGTACCGGCGTTTCAGATCATGGGGGGCGTCCTCTTCCTGACCAACGCGCTTCGCAGCCTGATCGCGGACGACAGGCGCGGGTTCAACGTTGGCGGGGAAAAACGGATCGAGGATAGCGACGTGGAGAAGGCGGATATCGATCCATCGTCGATCGCCATCGTCCCCATCGCCGTGCCCATGCTCTCCGGCCCCGGCGCGATCACCTCGGTGATGGTGCTGGTGAACCTCTATCCCGAGATCGAGCAGCGCCTGGCTGTCATCGTCTCCATCGTCGCCGTCGGCGCCGTCTCCTGGATCGTGTTGCTCTCCGCGCTGCCGCTCTCGCGCATCATCGGCGACCGCGGCCGCGCCGTCTTCACGAAGATCATGTCCCTGCTCCTCGGCGCCATCGGCATCCAGTTCATCATCAACGGCCTCAAGCCGGTGATCATCGAGATCATGAAGGCGGTGGGGTAGTAGAAAAGGATGAAGGATGAAGGATGAAGGATGAACGGCGAGACGCCCTGCCACCAACCCTCGCTCATCCTTGATCCTTCATCCTTCATCCTTCATCCTTCATCCCTCATCCTTCATCCTTCACCCTTTCTCCCACCCAGTTACAATTCCTCGCTCATGTTCATCGGACACAACGCCGTCGGCTTCGCCTCGAAGAAGCTCGCTCCATCGACGTCGTTCATTCTGCTGATGGGCGCGCCGATGCTGCTCGATCTCCTCTGGCCGATCTTTCTACTCCTAGGCATCGAGCATGTGCGCATTCAACCGGGGGCGACGCGTCTCGCCCCGCTCGATTTCTACGACTATCCCTGGTCGCACAGCCTGCTGATGGCGGTGGTCTGGTCGGTCGTCGCCGGCGTGGCCTATTTCGCCTTCACGCGTTACACGCGCGGCGCGGTGGTCATCGGCATCGGCGTCGTCAGCCACTGGGTGCTCGATTTCCTCACGCATCGCCCCGATCTGCCGCTCTGGCCGGGCGGCCCGAAAGTCGGACTGGGGATGTGGAACATGCCCATGGCCGAGATCGGGACGGAGGCAGCGATGTTCGCGATCGGGATCATGGTCTATCGCGGCATCACCAAGCCGCGCGACATGGTTGGCAATATCGCATTCTGGGCATTCGTGCTCTTCCTCGCCGCCATCTTTATCGTCAACGCCGGCGGCACACCGCCTCCGAACGTGCGCGTGCTGGCCTGGATGGCGCTCTCGATGTGGATCCTGCCGCTGTGGTCGGGCTGGCTCGACCGCCATCGCGATGTCGTGCCGACGTGAAGACGCTCTTCCTGGTCAACCCACGCTCCGGCTCGAACCGGCATCGCGATGTCGCCTCTCTGATCCGCGAAGCGTGTACTTGGGAGCACGAGATCGTTCCGTGCGGATCGAAGGAGGAGCTCGATACCGTGATCGCCTCCGCGGCGGGACGCGGCGTCCAGGCCGTCTTCGCCGTCGGCGGCGACGGCACGGTGCATGAGGTGGCCAAACGCCTCATCGGCACCGATCTGGCCCTTGGCATTCTTCCCACCGGCTCCGGCAACGGCTTTGCCCGGCACCTCGGCCTGCCGATGCGGCTTCGCGCGGCGTTGCGCGTCTGCCGGGCTCTGCGCGTGGAGACAATCGACACCGCCACCGTCAACGGCAACCCGTTCATCAACATGATGGGGACCGGCTTCGATGCCTGGATCGCCGATGCGTTCGCGCGCGCCGGCACGCGTGGTCTGATGACATACCTGCGCGTCGGCTTGCGCGGCTTCTCGCGGTACGTGCCGGAGGAGTGCGAGCTGACGATCGACGGAGCGGCAGCCCGCCATCGCCCCTTCGTCATCACCATCGCGAACGGGAGCCAATACGGCAACAACGCCCGCATCGCCCCGCTGGCGTCGATGCAGGACGGCAGCCTCGACATAACCCTGATCGAGCACCCTCCGCTCCTGCGGATACCGATGCTGGCCGTGCGGCTCTTCGCCGGCACCCTCCACCGTGGCCGCGGTGTGACCACCTTGCGCGGCCGCAGCATCAGAATCCACCGCGCCGCTCCCGGCACGGCGCACCTCGACGGCGAGCCGGTGACGCTGCCATCAACGCTCGTCATCGAGATCGTGCCGCAGTCGCTGCGGGTGATCGTGCCGGAACCGGCTCGGGCGATCTAAGTCGGATCTCTCACAGTGTGGAGTCGCGGACACCGTGCTATTGATCAGTCGTTTCTCCGTACGACGCGAAGATTTCTCTCCGCCTCAGAGCCGTCCGTAGGCAACCCGCGGAGGACCGTTGCGCGCGGAGGCGCGTCACACAATTCAGCCCCGCGCTCGGCGCAGCGCGAGCGCGGGGTATCGGTGGTCGTGGAAGTGCGGCCGCGTAGGCGGCCGCCACAGGAATGGGCGTATCGCGCTTCTGGTGCAGACTGGGCGGTCTGTCCCGACCGCCTCCGCGGCCGGGAAATTGGCGACACCCCCGTACCCCGCGCTCGCGCTACGCCGAGCGCGGGGCTGGATTATGGAGCGCGCCTTCGCGCGCATCCGGGCGAGCGCTGGCGTCCAATCGCGTTGGGTTGAGGGCGAAGCCCGCGCTGTGAAACATCGAGCCTTCTCCCCCGTGCTAAAAAGAGCGGCGGGGAAAAGGACGCTCGATTGACACTGTGCCTGCGATTCAACTCAGGCCGGCCCTGTGCAGCCAACCGACTCGCCGTGGGAGCCGCCGGCTCACAGCGCCCGCCCGATGGCTTTCCGTGCACGCTCGTTGACTTTCCGTGCACGCCCGATGACTTTCCGCGCACGCTCGATGACTTTCTGCGCACGCCCGATGACTCTCCGCGCGCGCTCGATGACTTTCTTTGCACGCCCGGTGACTATCGGCGCACGCCCGATGACTTTCCGTGCGCGCTCGATGGCTCCCCGCGTCCGCAAGCCGATTCACCGTCCGAGCTGGGAGAGTCACCGCGTAGTCTGGGAGAGTCACCGCGTAATCTGGGAGAGTTACCGCGTAGCCGGTTAGAGTTACCGCGCAGCCTAGGAGCGTCACCGCATAGCCGGTGAGCGTCACCGCGTAGCCGGTGAGCGTCACCGCGCAGCCTGTGAGAGTTACCGCGCAGCCTGTGAGCGTCACCGTCCGGCCTGGCAGAGTCACCGTCCGACCTGGGAGAGTCACCGCCCGGTCTGGCAGAGTCACCCCGTCGGCAGGACGATTCATCGCCCGCGCCTGCTGATTCACGACGCACACCAGGCAATTCACCGCGCGATCGCCCGGAGGGTCTTCATCGCCGTCTCTCCTCCATGCAACAAGGCCGTTGTCCGAGCACGCCGGCGAGGACCCTTCGGCTGCGTTCACGGCAGGCGCCGGCGCTACGGCGCTACGCGCGGCATACAATCGCCAACATGGCGAAGAAACGTATCCTCTTCCTCTGCACCGGCAACGCCGCGCGGAGCCAGATGGCCGAGGGGCTGGCCAGAGCGTTTCATGGAGACGTGATCGACGTCGTTTCGGCAGGATCGCGGCCTGCGGGCTGGGTCCATCCGCTGGCGATCGGAGCGCTCGCGGAGATCGGGATCGACATCCGCGATGCCCAGTCGAAGTCCGCCGAGGAGTTTCTCGATCAACCGTTCGACGTCGTCGTCACCGTCTGCGACTCCGCCGCGCAGGACTGCCCTCTCTGGCCCGGGGCCGCGCGAATCGAGCATTGGCCGATCGAGGATCCGACCTTTGGCGACGGAAATGGCGCGGAGAGGTTTGCGGCGACGAGGGACGATCTGAGGGGGAGGATTGAGGAGCTGGTGGGAGCGATGAAAGCGAATGTTGAATGTTGAACGTTCAGTGTTGAATGTTGAATGGCCTGACCCTCACACTCCCTCGTCATTCAACACTCAACACTCAACACTCAACATTCAACATTCAGCATTGAACATTCAACCTGCCTTCACGGCGACAACCTCTCCACCACCCAATCCTTCACATCGTTCCGCAGCCGGTACCAGAAACGATCGTGCAGCCGGTCGGCGCGTCCCTGCCAGAACTCGAACAGCAGAGGGATGACCCGGTAGCCGCCCCAGTGCGGCGGGCGTGGGATGGGGACGTCCCGGTAGGTCGTCGACAGCTCTTCGAAGCGGGCGTCGAGCGCGCCGCGCCCGGCCAGGACACGGCTCTGTTCCGAGGCCCAGGCGCCGAGCTGACTGCCCCGAGGGCGCGTGGCGAAGTATTCGTCCGACTCCTCTTCCGTCGTCCGTACCACCGCCCCCTCGATCCGCACCTGCCGTTCGAGAGAGTGCCACCAGAAGACCAGAGCAGCGCGCGGATTGTCGTGAATCTGCTTTCCCTTGCGGCTGCCGTAGTTCGTGTAGAACGTGAAGCCGCGGTGGTCGAACGACTTGAGCAGGCAGATCCGCGCCGCGACCTCGCCGTCGAGTGCCGAGGTGGCCACTGTCATCGCCTCGGGCATGGCGATCCCGGCGTTCCTGGCGTCATCGAACCATCGCCCGAACTGCAGGAACGGATCGGGATCGAGATCGGTCTCCAATAGCGGCGTCACGGACGGCTCCTCGGCTCACGATATCGCACGCTCAAGCCGGCGGATACCACTGATAGAGAAAAAAGTAGACCAGCACGCCCGTTACCGAGACGTACATCCAGAGCGGAAAGGTCCAGCGTGCGATGCGCCGGTGCTGCGGCACCCGCATCTTCAACCCGTAACGCACGGAGACGATGGCCATCGGGACGATGGTGATGGCCAGGATCGTGTGCGAGATGAGAATCGAAAAATAGAGCGGACGCACCCAGCCCGTGGCCGTGAAGTGCGTGACCACCCCATGCCGCAGGATGTGGTTGAGGACGTAGCAGGCCAGGAAGACCAGGGAGGTCACGCACGCCGCCAGCATGAAGCGCTTGTGCAGTTGGATCTTGCGCCGGCGGATGAGGATGTAAGCGATGAGCAGCAGCACGCCGCTGGTGCCGTTGAGTGTTGCGTTGATGGCGGGGAGGAGATTCTGCATCGGATTTGGACTGTAGCATGCGGTTGCGCGGTCTCGCGGTGTAGGAAGTTGCAAGAGTTGCTGGGTTGCAAGGTTCTCCCGAGGGAGCACAGACAAGAGTGTCTGTGCCACATTGAGTTGCCTTTATGTGGCACATTTCCATTTCGGTCTGAGGCCGGACTTCCGCAAGTACCAACAGCCGATGTGGCACAGACACTCTTGTCTGTGCTGTTCAAGCTCGCAGTGCCGAAACCTGAATCCAGTCTCTCCCCTACGAGACCCCGCAACCGCGAGACCGCGAGACCACTAATCCTCCCGCAACAACTCTTTCACCACCCCTGTCACGTGCGCGACCGCATCATCATTCGTGGCCGCGTAGTAATCGCGGATGACACCCTGCTTGTCCGCCACGGCAAACTTGACGCTGTGCAGCACGGACTCGTCCGGCGTGCCGGTGGCATCGCCGGCGGCGAGCTTGAAGCCTTTCACCGACAGGTCGACGATGGTCTTGCGGTCGCCGGTCAGGAACGTCCAGCGCGGATCGTTGCGGGCGTAGGCGGCGTAGTCGTGCAGCACTTGCGGCGTGTCGCGGATCGGGTCGACGCTGATGGAGACGAAGCGCACCGGCGCGTTTTTCGGAATCTTCGCCGTCAGGCGCCGCATGGTCGCCGTCATCATCGGGCAGGTGCCGGAGCAGTGTGTGAAGATGAAATCGTAGACAACCACCTGTCCCTTCATCTCGCTCATCCGCACCGGCTTGCCGGTCTCATTGACGAGCCGGGCCTCGGGGATGGGGAAGAGTTTCGGGAGATCGGATTGGTGGTGGCAGGCAAGCATCAGAAGGACAGCGGGGAGGAGGAGGCGCCTGGACATCGGCGCGAAGGGTAGCACGTGATATGAGTGCGCGGGCATGAGCGCAGCCTTGGAAAAGAAGACGGTCGTCGTCACCGGAGCGTCGAGTGGAATCGGCCGGGCGGCGGCGCTGGAGTTCGCGCGCCGCGGAGCGAATCTCGTGCTGGCAGCACGCAGCGGAGAGCTGCTCGATGAGGCGGCAGCGGCCTGCCGTGCCCTCGGCGCCGAGTGCCGGGTCGTCGTCACCAACGTCATATTGCGCGCCGATTGCGAGCATCTCATCGATGTCGCCGGCCAGGTCGACATCCTCGTCAACAACGCCGGCTTCGCCATCTTCGACACCTTCGAATCGGCGAAGCCCGACGACCTCCAGGCGATGATGCAGACGAACTACTTCGGCGCGGTCTGGTGTACGCAGGCCGTGCTGCCGCAGATGCTGGCACGGCGCAAGGGAACGATCGTCAACGTGGCCTCGATCGCCGGCATCATGGGATACGCGCGGATGGGCGGATACTGCGCGACGAAGTTCGCCCTGATCGGCTTCTCCGAGACGCTGCGCGACGAGGTCCTCGGGCGCGGCGTGCGCGTGGCCATGGTCTGCCCCGGCACCGTCGAAACGCGGTTCTTCGAGAAGGCCGAACGCGGCAAGATGCCGGGCGCGTCGCGTCTGATCCTGGCCATCAAGCCCGAGCAGGTGGCCCGCGCCATCGTCCGCGCCGCCGAGGATGGGAAGTACCGGCGCATCCTGCCGGTTGGAGCGGCCCTGTATATGAGGTTCAAAGAAGCCTTCCCGAGACTCGCGCACCTGCTGATGCGGCGCGTGTCGTCGGTGCTGGAGAAGAGTTGATGAAGCGCAACGCTCCCATCACAAAGACGCTGCTGATCATGATCGCGGTGGTCTTCGCGTACGAGGTATGGACCCAGGCTTACGACAGCGACGAAGCGATGATGGCCATGGGCGCGATCGTGCCGGGGCTCGTACAGAACGGCCAACTGTGGCGCCTCATCACCTCGATGTTCCTCCACGGCGGCTGGTTGCACTGGGCAGCCAACTCCTGGGCGCTTTACCAGATCGGCACGTTGTACGAGGTCCTCTTCGGCTCGAAGCGTTTCGCGCTGATCTACTTCTCGACCGGCATCATCGCCGGCGTGGCCAGCTCGCTCTACAACCATGGGCCGGCCGTCGGCGCCAGCGGCGCCATTTTCGGGATCATGGGCGCCTTCATCTTCTCGATCATCCGATCACCGGTCTACCGCCATCAGCCGTGGACGCGCAGCCTCATCGGACAGCTCGTCTTCTGGATCGTCGTCAACATCGCCATCGGCTTCTCCGTCAAGTTCATCGACAACGTGGCACACATGGCTGGATTGGTTTCCGGCCTGCTCCTCGGTCTGATCCCGCACCGCGTTCCGCCCCCTCCGCCGCGAGAGAGCGTGATCGATGTGGGGACGTACGATCAGGAGCCGCGGTAGCAGCACGGACGGAGTGTCCGGAGCACGCAGCCACGGCGAATGTTGAATGTTCAGTGTTGAATGTTCAGTGTTGAATGAGGTCGAGCTCATCCTACTCATTCAACATTCAACACTGAACATTCAACATTCAACATTCGCCTTGGGTGACATGTCACAGCCACTCCTACCTGTTCCCTTCAACCCCGCCGTAGAACCAGCCGCAAATCCTGCCCGCCGAAGATTCGCTCGTTGAGCGCTTCGACCAACCTGCGCATCTCTTCGCTCGTGGCCACGAAGTGATTCGCCTCGGGGAACGGATGGATGGTGCGGATGTCATCGACCGCAAACCCGTGCTCGCGCCCGAGGATGGTCAGCGCCGCGGGATGCCGCGGGGCGAGGTGCGTCGGGTCGCGCCAGAACTCGGACGCGCTGACGGCCAGCGACTCGGCATTGGGCGTTTCGATGATCAGCAGACCGCCCGCACCCAGCACCCGCGCGGCCTCGGTGAAGAGCGCGAAGAGCGCATCGACCGGCAGGTGCTCGACCACGTGCATCGCCACGATCGTTCCGACCGATCCATCGGCGATCTTCGCGAAGCATCCCGGCACGCCGGCGACCGCGGCCTCGATACCGCGTGCGACGAGGTCGGCCACCGAGCGCTCGTTCGTGTCGAAGCCGCGCGCGGTAACGCCGGCCTCGCGGCAGGCGACCAGGAGCTCGCCACGGCCACAGCCGATGTCGATCACCGGCTGCTGCTCCCGGGCCAGAGCGACGTAATCGGCGACATCGACGGGACCTCGCAAACCATCCTCGATCCGGCGGTAGAGGAAGTCCTGCCCCGTCGTCGATGTGGACGTGATCAGCGGGTTCGTCACATCGCGCACCCGGACAGCGACCGTCTCGATCTTCTGATCCAGCGCGGCGATCAGCGAATCGTTGCGTCTGGCCGCGACCGGGATCAACTCGTGGATCTTCTTCAGCTCCACCGCCAGCGACTCGTCGGCGGAACGGACATCGCGCTGCACGTTCTCGATGTCACGCTTCAGATCGTCGCGGGCGCGGCCGAGGTCGGCTCCCAGATCGCCGACGATGTCGAGCAGCGCGACGTTGAAGTTCCGCTGCCGTTCCTCCTCCGCCTCGACCGATCGATTGACGAGACGCTTGAAGAACCGCAGGAGAAAATCGAAGCGCGACGGCCGCGGACGAAACCGCCGGTCCTGCTGCCACACGTCGCGCCACCCATCGGCCCCCGACGGCGGAGCATCGACGAAACGGTCGTCGCTCATTGATGGTGAGGATACAGCAGCTATCGGAGCGCCGGCGGCTCGCCGGCTGGATCGCCAGCGGCTCGCTGGCGATTGTTGAATAACCGCCGCCGAGCCGGCGGCGGTCCAGCCGGCGAGGCCACCAGCGCTCCACTAGCCTACGCTTCCGCTTCGGCCGCCGGAGCGGCGGCAGCCTTCGGCGCCGGCGCCTCTTCGATGATCGATTCCTTCCCCTCGGGGACGACCTCGACCTGGATGTGCGCGGTCACCTCGCGGTGCAGGCGCACCTCGACGTCGTGCGTGCCGATGCTCTTGATCGGGTGCGCCAGCTCGATGCGGCGCTTGTCGATCTCGATGCCTTTCGCGGTCAGCGCGTCGGCGATGTCGTTGGTCGTCACCGAGCCGAAGAGGTTGCCGTGATCGCCGACGCGTTTCCGGACGACGATCTTCGTCCCCTTCACGCTCTCGGCTGCTTTCTGCGCCACGACCTTTTCCTTGTCGGCGAGCAACGCCCACTTCTTGCGCTCCTGCTCGACCGACTTCAGGTTGCCGGGCGTTGCTTCGCGCGCGAGCTGCTTCGGAAGCAGGAAATTGCGCGCGTAGCCGTCCTTGACTGTCACGACGTCGCCGCGGCTGCCAAGGCCGCGGATCTCGTCAATGAGAATGACTTTCATCAGAGTGATCCTTTCGATTGAAATGTCGGAAATCGAAAAACGAGTCGAATAGCCCGGCGATGCAGAGCAGCAGCGGCGAGATGCCCGTCAACGTCAGAACGATGAGGAGCGTCCAGGCGAAGAGCGATCCCATCGCTCCCACTCCCGTTGCCGCGACGAACGATCGGAAGATCGCCAGCCCCTGCAGGAAGTAGAGAAACGAGACGATCGCCAGGACGTTCGCGCCGATCTGCTGCGTCATCCCGCTTGCCAGCGGCGAGAGACCGCCGATGACGAACGCGAAAAGCAGCCATTCGGGGAGTGAGAGATTGCGGAAACGATACGGTGCTGCCGCCGGTGCCGCCGGCGGCGCGGTGCGCCGCAGAGCCACTTCGCGCCAGGCCCGGAGACGTCCGAGCATGACGAGACTGAAGACAAAAACGATCGTGACGTCGACCAGCAGAAACGCCGGGAGACAGTACACGCCGACGTCCATCCACTTCCGGAGGAAACTGATGGCATCGGGAGGAAAGGCCGCCTTCTGATAGGTGGCCACGAGTTTGGCCGCCGTGTCGTGCGTCTCGGTGACCTGCGCGGCATAGGGCGAGAATCCACCGGCCGATCTCATCGTCAGCTCCGTGACCGCCAGCCCGACGATGCTGAGCACGAGCGCGTACATCAGTACACGCCCGAACTTCTCGCCGCGCTCCACCATCGGCAGCACAGCCAGCGCCGGTACGGCGATGGCCAGGAAGAGCCCCAGCAGATAGCCGTAGCTCGTGGAGCCCTCGGTGGCCGGGGCGGCGGTTGCCGCCGGATAGATGATCAACGCGGCCAGCACGGCGGAGAGGACGAGCAGCAGCCACGCCGCGCGCCGTCCGTTGCGGATCCCGCAATGGAACAGCGACGCCGGAATGAAGACGAACAGCGGCGACACGAACATCAACGCGGTGACGATCGTGTAGCCGGCCATGCTGCGGACCTGCTTCCCGAACGACCGCGCCGGTATCGCCACCGGCTCGTCATGCTGCAGAGACGTCTCGCTCATCGTATGTGGCCGTATCAGTCGGTCGCGAACGGCAGCATGGCCGCGATACGCGCGCGCTTGATCGCGTTCTGGAGCTTGCGCTGGTGCAGCGCGCACGTTCCGGAGATGCGGCGCGGAAGGATCTTCCCCCGCTCCGGGATGAACTGCTGCAGCGTCTTGATGTCTTTGTAGTCGATGTACTCGAGCTTCTCGACGCAGAACTTGCAGACGCGCTTGCGGCGGAAGAAGAACTTCTTCTTGCCGCCCTGCTGTCCGCCGGGTCCGCTGGAGCCGCCGCGGCCGGAATCGCGGCCGCCGCCACCACTACCACCACCGGGTCGCCTCATTTCAGTAGCCATGTTGGTCTCCTCTCCTCTTATTCAACCGGCGCCGCTTCGTCGGGCGCGAGCGATGCCGTGACCTCGGCAGGAACGCCCGCGGGCGCGCCCGGGCTGGCCGCGAACGACGGGGCCGGCCGCATGCGCTCCTTCTTCGGATTACGCTTGGCGAGCTTCTCGGCGCGCTTGTGGTCGAGATCCGTGCGCACGATCATGTGCCGCAGGATCCGGTCCGAGTTTTTCATCCGGCGGTCGAGCTCATTGAGCCCTGCCTCGGTCTCGAACACGAAGAGGTTGTAGTTGCCTTCGTTGAACTTGTTGATGGGATACGCGAGACGGCGGCGGCCCCACGCTTCTTCGTGCGTGAGCTTCGCCCCTGTCTCCTCGGCGATACGCTTGAACTCGGTCGATAGCGTCGTCGCCTCTTCCTCCGGTACTTGCGGAGAAAGGATGAACAGGACTTCGTAAGTCCTCATAAATCCTCCTTCTGGCCTAGCGGAGCCTCGCCTGACGCGATAGCTCAAGGAGCTGGACAGATTGTCAAAAGATGTCCGGCCGCGGATGCACCGGGCCGGCGATGATACGCAAAGGGGTGGGTGGGAGCAATTATTTCAGACGGCGGGCGCGCGGAGCGGTGGCGTCCTCGCGTAGGTTTCGCCGGTGAGCCGGCGTGAGCACGCTGGAGGCGTGCGGTAGATTAGCCGGTGGCAAGCGCCGCAAGGCGCGCCGCCACCGGTTACCGATCCGCACAAATGTCGTACCCCGGCAGGGGTACCGGAGGTTAACGCATGAGTTCCGACGAGCGTTTCCTCTGGTGACGCGAGCGCGATCCGCGACCCCTGCCGGGGTCGGTGATGTCCACGATCCCTAACCGGTGGCGGCGCGTCCTTCGGCGCTTGCCACCGGCTAATCTACCGAACGCCTCCGGCGTGCTTCGCGCTGGCTTGCCAGCGATCTGTAAACGCCAATTTCCAAACACACACCCTTAACGTCCAAACGCCGGCTCCCGCTACACTCCCACGATGCAGGACGGACAAGCCAGCCGGACAGCCGAGCGCGTCGCCCAGCGCCGGGCCGCGCACCAGGTGCGCGACCGGCCGCTCGTCTTCGACGACCCGCTGGCGCTGCGAGTCATCGATCCCGAGGTGGCGCGCGCGCTGCGTGAGAATCCGCCTACCCGCGAGTCGTCGCTGGCCGGGCCGTATCTCCGCGCGTTCTTCGTGATGCGCAGCCGTTTCGCCGAGGATGCGCTGGCCGCCGCGGTCGCGGGCGGTGTAAGGCAATACGTCGTTCTCGGCGCGGGCTTCGACACCTTCGCCTATCGCAATCCCTTTCCGGAGCTGCGCGTCTTCGAAGTCGACCATCCGGCCACGCAGGCCATCAAGCGGCGCCTCCTTGCCGGAGGCGGAATCGACATCCCTTCGTCGCTGACCTTTGTCTCGATCGATTTCACCACAACGGCGCTCGCCGATGCCCTTCACGCCGCCGGCTTCGACTCCTCGGCGCCGGCGTTCTTTTCCTGGCTCGGCGTCGTGCCCTATCTGGAACGGCCGGACATCGACGCCACATTCAGCTTCATCGCGGCCTTGCCCGTGGGCTCAGCCGTCGTCTTCGACTATGCCGTCCCGCCGGAGACGCTGAGCTGGATGGGGCGGCTGATCTACAAGAGGATGGCCAAGCGCGTCGCCGCCATCGGCGAGCCATGGAAGACGTTCTTCGATCCAATCGCGCTGATGGCCGACCTGCGCCGTCTCGGCTACACCTCGGCCGAGGATTTCGACGGCGATGCGCTGAACGCCCGTTACTTCGCCGGCCGCACGGACAAACTGAAAATCGGCGCCATGGGACACATGGCCATGGCGAGCGTGTGATCCGATCTCATGCGGCAACGCTCGCAGAAGCGTTGCGGCTCGTGTAACGCTGAAGGATCACGCCGACGACGAGCAGCGACACGGCAACGCCCAGTAGCGAGGCCACGCGATACGGATCGCCGCGGCGCACCAGGTCGTGCAGGAAACACTTGAGGATGGCCAGGATCAGTAAGCCCGTCGCGCCGACGCGCGCCCCTTGCCAGTCCCAGTGCAGTCCGATGAAGAGCAACCCCGTGGCGATCACAGCCCAGGCGATCGTGAAGGTGACGTCTTCGCGCGGGGCGAAGTTCATGAACTCGATGTTCAGCACAACGCCCGTCGAGTGGTAGGCGTTGGCGATGAGAATGTTGACCAGGTACCACGACTCGACCAGCCCGGCCAGCGAGAAGAGCAGGCGCAGCCGCAGCATGTCCGGCCGCACGACATAGATCCCCGCGAACAACATCGACCCGGCGCAAAGTGCGACGCTAAAGCCGAAGATGTACGCAAAAAGCTTGTAGGTATCGACGTAGGTGCATAGCCCGGCGTCGAAAGTGATCCAGAGAACGAGCACGGCCGCCAGGCCAACGCTCCAGACGAGGAACCCGCGATAGGCGAACCGCGCGAAGAGCCAGATCAGCACGACGGCCTCGATCGCCAGCGCAACGACGATCCAGGCAGCAGGCAACAGCAACAGAATCGCGGCGTTGAAAAACGCCAGGACACTCGTCAGAAGAATGCTGGAGCGCGGCTCGACCGGCTCGAGGCGCGCCACCCATCCCAGCAGCGCCAGCAGGATGACTGCCTCGATGAGGGGCACGATGCCGGCGATGCCGCCAATGCTATGGACCGTCACCGCAGCGCTGATCAGGAAGACGATGCTGGCCAGCAACAGTGCGATGTACGGAGCGAGCGCGGCACGCGCGCGGGTGCCCGGGAAGAACGCGTAGACGACGAAGAGCGCGTACGGCACCACGGCCAGCCAGAGCTGCCCGGCAGCCGTCGGCGCGTACACCGTGATCAGCATCGCCGCGTAGAACGGAATCGCCAGGATGGCCAGGATCGGCACGTCGAGAATCGACGCCACGGCGAAGAGAGCGCCGAAGAGGATCGCGAACGCGGCGATGACGATCCAGGGCACCGGCGGCGGATTGAGCGTATGCGAGACGTACGTCATGTACAGCGGCGAAAGCGGGTTGAGCACCATCAGCGCCTTCGCGCAGAGTCCGATCGCGATCGCACCGGGAATCGGATTCCCGCGCGCAATCAATACGAGGAGAGCGGCCGCCAGCACGCTCAGCATCCCCACGATGAGCGTCACGTAGTCCTCCGGCTGCCGGATCGCCAGACCGATGAATACGAGAAACAGCACAGCCGCGATCAGCCTGGTCCTGACGAGATAAAGCGCGATGAACAGCGCCACCCAGACCGTGACCATGAGGACCAGCCCCGGCACCGGCTGCGGCGGCAAGGAATCGGGGGCGTGCCATTCCCTCCCCCACTGCAAGAACCAGAGGAAGAACGTCACCAGCGTGGCGATGCCGCCGGCGATGTGAAGCCACCCCGGACCTCCGCGCCACACCGTGATGAAGAGGCTGGCGGCAATCACCAGAAGGAAACCGAAGAGGACGTTGTACTGCTCGCCGTAGTTCGTGTTCGCCGCGATGAAAAACGCGAACAGCAGCGGCAGAAGCATGGCCACCGAGGCGATCTGCCGGAAGCGCGGCGGATACTCATCCCACGGCCTGTACCAGAACGGCGCTGCCGCGACGATCGCGAACGAGGCGAAGATCAGCGCGGCGAACCGCAACTGGGTCGAGGTGAGCGACTGCATCACCCACGTCCATTCGTAGATCGTCGTTCGCGCCACGCTCAGCGCGACCAGCAGCGGCCAGCGCATCCGGTACGCGATCCACGACACGCCGGCGTTCAGCAGCAGCAGGTACGTGAAGAGCTCGAGCGGCCTGTCGTTGAACGACAGCAGCGCCGGCATGGCGAAGCCGCCGATCAACCCGAGGATTGCGATGAAGAACGACCCGCGCCGCGTGGCCAGGTTGCCCGCCGCCGCCGTGACGAGAAGCATAGCGATGAGCGCCAGCGGAAGCGGCACGAGGTTCCAGCGAACGTGCATGGCGTAGCACGTCACATAGAGAATGCCGATGCCGGCACCGTCGACGGCGTCCGCGGTCAGGCCATAACGCCTCACGAGCGCGGCGCTGACGAGGAGCAACGCGATGCCGATCCCGAGGCCGATGGCCACCGCCAGCCAACTACCATGGGGCCTCGACCGGACGAAGTAGACCGCCGCCAGCATCAGCGCGATACCGTCGATCCAACTGAAAACGCGGATGCCCGTGGCCGTCCAATCGAGCGAGCGAAATCGGTGAATCATCGACGACGCCTCCGGCTCGTAGTGACGCCACAGCGTCCGCTTCGCGACGACGAGCGCGATGATGAGGACAGCGAGAACGAGCACTACGTCCATCGTCAGAGTGTCTTCAGGTACTCGATGAGCGCGTCCTTGTCGCTCTGCGGCAGGGTCACGCCGAATTCGTGTCCGATGTTTCCGTTCGAACGCATGTGGACGTCGTACGGCGTGGCCACGCGCAGCACGTCACTCCACGGCACGTTCAGACGCCTGGCCTGGTCCTCCTGCGAGACGAAACCGACGTCGATCGGGTCGAAGACGTCGTAGCCGCGATAGAAGCCCTGCGGCCTCTGCGCCGCGGGCTTGAGCAGGTCGCGCAGCGACGGAACCGAGCCGTTGTGCAGGTATGGCGCGCGGAGCCAGATGCCGTCGAGGAACGATGCCACGTAGCCGTACGGGTTCTCCTCCACGAGCCCCTTGCGTTCGATGCCGAACGCCTTCACGGCGTTGTTGGCGCGAATGGCCGCGTCCTTGTTCCAACTGAGGATGCGCTCGCGGTCCGTCCCTACTTCCGCGACCGGCAACACGGTGCCGGTGCGGTCGCTCCCGTGGCACATCGCGCACTGTGCGTCGAAGACAGCCTTGCCGGCTAACGCTTTTACCTGATCGATTGGGAACGGGTATTTCGGCGCGGGGTAGTTGCCGAGGTAGTTCTCCAGCCAGTCGACCTCCTGCAGAAAGATGTGGTTGCTCGGCGGCGCCTTGCTCAGCAGGCCGAGGGCCGAGTCGATGATCACGGATCGCGCGTTCCAACTGTCGCCGGCGAGATTCATGCGCGTCCCGGCGTGGCTCGAATACTTCTTCAGGTTCCAGACCGAGGGCATGTCGGTCGGTCCGAGTGTGTCGTCCATCGGGGACGTCGTCAGGAAGTACTTCGTCAGGTTCATGGCGTCGTCGCGGCCGCGGCCCCATTCCGGCCATTGCTGTGGCGGCGTGTGGCGATAGATCCAGGCGAATTGCGATTCGCGGGCGATCAGGCGCTGTTTGGTGATCGGGATGAGGATGTAGCGGTATATCAGCCCGTCGATGAACGAAAAGTCTTTCGGCTTCGAGAGGGTGATCTCGGCCATCAACGTGTCGGCGTTGAAGCGCGGGTCCTTGGCGCAATCGACGAGGAAGCGGAACAGCGCCTCGAGGTTGAAGGTATGGTCGGGTCCCGTGGGGATGTACGTCGGGTTCTCTCTGGGCTTCGTGCGGAAACTGGCCGTGTGGCAGATAGCGCAGTTCTGGGCCACGCGCCGGAAGCCGATGACCTTTGTCGTGAATCCGACCGGCAGTTCGTGCCCGGGCTCCCAGGCCAACCCGAATGCCGCGTAACCTCCGATACCGGGCGGGTTGCCGCCGGGTCCCGGGAGCTTGTCGGGGAAGACGCGCGGCAGGACGTACATGATCCAGTACGGGATACCGGCGTCGCGCTCGGCGCCGATCGATCCGTAGAGGAATCGCATGTCCTCCGCGGAGTGTCCGTTCTCCGCTTCCCACGCCGGCTCCGGGACTTCGCGGAAGAACTCGTACCAGGCGAACCAGCCGCCGAGCGCTACAACGATGACGAGCGCGATCAGCGTGGTCATGAGCCATCTCGGCATCGGCTTGAGTGCGATTGTCATGGCGGCTCCTCGTCAGAACGTCTTCAGGTACTCGACCAGCGCGTCCTTGTCCGCGGCGGGCAAGGTCGTTCCGTATGCCGGTCCTTCATGGCCGCCGTTGCCATTGGCGATGAGGCGCGTGTCGTAGGGGAAGTAGCGGCGGCCGTCGCTGGCCGGCACGTTCCAGACGAAGCCGACGTTCACAGGATCGTAGTTGTCGTTGCCGCGATAAAAGCCCTGCGGCCGGTGTGTCGGCGCCTTCGGCGACGACGGCTCGAAGAGCAGGCGCAGCGTCGGCACCGAGCCGTTGTGCAGGTACGGCGCGCGCAGCCAGATGCCGTCGAGGGGCATGTTGGCGTAGCCGTACGTCTTGCGGAAATGCTTGAAGCGGTACGTCTCGCCCGCGTAGAGAACCCCCTGATTCGCCGCCAGCTCGTAGGTGTAGGAGTTGAGGCGGTAGGCGTCCGTATTCAACGGCTTCGGGTCGCCGGGAGCATTGAGCGGCTTCACGGTTCCGACGCAGTCGCCGTACGGCACGTCCTTGCCCTGCTGCTCGCAACGCATGACGGCAACGTCCTGCGGCACGCGGCACGGGGCCGAGAAGTCCTTGCCGCTCGATCCGTGGCAGTTCAGGCAGTACATCTTGTAGATAGCTTCTCCGCGCGCCGCTTTCGCGCTGTCGATCGGCCAATACTCTTTCGGCCAGGGATCCGGCTGCCGCATGAGCAGCCAATCCTCGATCCGTTTGATGGAGTCGAGGTCGATCGTGGCCGGGGTCGTCCCGGTGCCGAATGCCGCGCTCTTGTTGCGCTCATCGACGCGGCAGTTGTTCCCATCCCAGTGCAGCTGCATCCCCTGGCGTTGCTGCTGGTTCCAGATCGACGGGAAGTCCGCGGCTCCGCGCAGCTCAGCGGGTGACGAAATCTCCATGTCATGGAACGGGAAGTTGAAGAGCGCTTTCGCGGAGTTGAAGGTATCGACGCGGCCCGGTCCCCAGCTCGACGGGTCCATCGGCAGGAAGCGGTTGCGCAGCATCAGCAGCCGGTCGCGCATCAGGCCGATGGCGATCGGATAGACGATGTACTTGTCGACGAGGCTCAGAGATCCAGCCTGGCGCTCGATCTCCGGGACGATGTAGGTGGCATTGAAGCGTTCATCGACGGCGAGGTCGCAGAGGAACACCTCGAAATCGCCGAGGTTGAAGCGCGCCGCCGGCATGCCGAGGTAAAGGTGCGTCTCGCCGGACACGCGGACCGTGCTGTGATGGCAGACCGCGCAATTGACGAAGACGCGGTCGATGCCCATGTTGTGCCCCTTCTGCACACCGACCGGAAGGTCCTTCTTCGTCCCGTCGGCGTTCTTCTCGAAGAACATCCCGAACGTCTCGTAGCCGTCGCCGCCGTTCTGCGGGAGCTTGTCCTTGAAAACGACGGGCAGCGCCTTCCAGATCCAGTACGGAAAGCCGGACGCCGCGTAGCCGCCTGTCGAACCGTACTTGAAGTGCTCTTCGATGTTGGTGTACGTCACCGGGCGGTTGGGGATGAAGCGCAGCGCTGCCCAGATCGCGATCAGCAGCGGGATGCCGAGCGCGATCGCCAGCAGGCCCCAGTAGCGTCGGCGCCAGTGGTCTTCCATCGCTCAGCCGCCGAATTGCAGGGCGAAGTGAATGGTCGGCTTGTTGTTCCAGTACACCTTGCCGAGGTAGGTGTTGTCCGCGATCAGACGGATCTCGTCGCGCACCCGCTCCGCCACGAAGGACGTCTTCGAGTAGTCGAGAACGATGCACGGCTTGCCGTCGGCGAGGCTGTTGTCGACATAAACCTCGGCCACGATGGCGTCCAGGCCGAGAAAGGTGATGCGGTTGCGCAGCGTGCCGTGCTGCCCGTCGAAGGTCTTCCCCTGCCAGGCGAAGAGACTGATCACCGAGGCGATCTCCTTCGAGTACTCCGTCCCGGGCGCGATGATGGCAGTCCCTTCCGCCGGCCCGTTCGGAATCGGTCCCGGAGGACTCTTCGCAAAGAGCGCATCGAGATCAGCCGCCGACATCTTCAGAAGTTGATTCACGTCGTAGGGGGGCATGAGGTCTCCTCCTTTTCCGGATTAGTGATCGGTGACGAGGTTCTGTTACAGGAGTGGTGTTTTCGGGATGTTTCCCTACCTGGGTCTCGCGGTTTCGCGGTTTCGGGGTCTCGCGGTCTCTGAGTCTGGGGCGCACAGAGCAACCTCGCGACCACGAGACTGCGCAACCTCGCGACCTCGCTACCGCGCTACCGCATCCTCCACAATCACCTCGCTCGCTTTCTCGCTGATCATGTAGATCGGCGTGACGATGAAAAAGCCGGGGATCTTCGGGAAGACGGAGGCGTCCACGATGCGCAAGCCTTTCGTCCCGATCACGCGGAAACGGCTGTCGACGACGGCCATCGGGTCGTCGGGGACGCCCATTTTGCAACTGCACGAGGCGTGGTGACCCCAGGCGTTGTCCTTGATCCATTGGGCGATCTGCCCGGGTGAGTGAACCGCTTTGCCGGGTACGATCTCCTCGCGAATCCGCTCGTTCCCGTCGTTCATCTGCCGTGCAAAAAGGACGCCTTTGATGACCGAATCCAGATCCTCGCCCTTCGGGTCGTTCCCTTCCTCGAAATAGTGGAAGTTGACCTCGGGCATGGCCCGCGGATCGCCCGAGCGGAGGCGGACCTCGCCGTTGGTGTTGTTCGTGTGCGCTTTCACGATGGCCCAGGTGAAGAAGTTCTTCGACTGTTCGATCTGCTCGGAATAGCCGGGGAAATAGCCCTTGAACAATCCCGGCAGCCCGAAGATGAAGAGATCGGGATCGCGGCGCTCGGCTGCGGAGCGGAAGATCGCCGCAGCTACGGCCCCGTTGGTCGTGTAGACACCCTTCCCCTGCAACCAATCCTGAAAGGAAGTATCCCCCGGCTGGCCTTCGTCCGGCGGCTTGAACGTGGCCTGCTTGAGAAGCTCGAAGTCACGATCCATCTCCGAAACAACGGACACCTCATAGCGGTCCTGCAGGTTGCGGCCGACGCCCGGCCGGTCGGCGCGGCAGACGATCCCGTGCTCCTCGAGGTGCGCTTTCGGCCCGATGCCGGAGAGCATCAGGAGCTGCGGCGTGTTGAAGGCGCCGCCGGCGAGGATGACTTCGCGCCTGCAGCGGTAGCTCTTCTTCACACCGGACCCATCCGGTGCGGCATACGGATCGGCGCGATACAGATGCTGCCCTTCCATGCACTCGACGCCGAGGGCGCGGTTGTCATCGTCGAAGATCACCCGCGTGGCCAGAGTGTTCAGGGCGATGATCAGATTGTCGCGATGCTTGTCCTGCACGCGGAGGATGTGCTCGCGCGGACCGTTGCGTTTCCCGCCATCTGTTGACAGCGGCACCACGGTCATCCCCTCGGCGCGCGCATTGATGCGGACATCGTTCGGGTCATCCTCGGTTTCGATGAAGCGGAAGATGCGCCTGATGATGCCGGCGCAACCGCCCCGCAACGTCTTCCTGGCCACGCTTCTCAAGGCGTTCATGAAGGTGTCGATAAGGTCCCGGTCGCCGATCGCCATCATCGGATCAGCCTTCTCCACCGACAGCCAGCCGGAGAAACCGTGACCGCTGGCCGCCTCCGGTCGCGGCTTGTAGTCATTGCGCTCCAGCTTCGTGAAGTACTTGTGCATCTCCTCGGCGCGCCACGATTGGTCACCCGTCAGCGCGGCGATGCCGTTCCAGTCGCTGTCGTGCGGTACGACCGTGATCAGGGCGTTGTGCGCGGTGCAGCCGCCGAGCGTCCCCGCGCGCGGGTAGAACACACCGCCTTTCTCCGGGACGTACTTGCCATCGCGCGTCTCGTCCTTGCTGTAGTGATGGACGAAGTACTCCCAGGCCATGGCCTTGTCTTCCGTGGCCAGGGCGTTGAAGCACGGCACCTGGTAGGTGAACGAGTGTGGATCGGAGCCCGCCTCGACCAGGAGGACGCGGTAGCCGCTCGTGGCCAGATTGGCCGCCAGCGGCCCTCCGCCGGCGCCGGAGCCGACCACGATGTAGTCGTAGTCAGCGTTTCCGGCGTCGATGGCGGCTTCAGTCATCTAGGAGTCTAAATGTTCATGCGTCACTGCTGGCCGAGCCTTGGGCAACCAACGCTGCCGGCCGTGCCGGCCTAGAACGTCTTCAACAACTCGATCAGCGCTCTCTTGTCGGCGTCCGGCAGCGTCGTGCCGAAGAGGTGTCCCTTGTCCTCGACGAAGTCGGGGCACTTGTTCGCCGCGATGAGGTCCGGCAACACCAGCTTCAGCCGCTCGGTGGCCTGTTGATCGTTCAGGTTCTTGAGCTTGATGTCGGCCAGGGCCGCAACGATGCTGAGAATGGCCTTGCCGGTCTTCAGCGGATCTCCTTCGAGATTGAGGTTCGAGATCAGATTGACCGGCGTCCCTTTCGGAATCGGGCCCAGCCGGAGATTCCCGTTGGCGTCGATCGCCTTTGGATCCTTGATCTTGATGGCATCCGTCACGAGGCGCGGGAGATAGGGCAGCGGTATGTTGATGTAGCTCGTCGCCGTCGTCCGCCAGATCTTGTTGACGCGCGGCTTCAGCAGCAGCATCCGCTCGATGCCGTCCTGGAAAGCGCGCATGCGTCCGTCGACCGAGGGATCGCCGAAGTCCTCGCCGACGGTGTTGTTGTGCAGGTAGGGCGCGCTCGACCAGAGGCTGATGAGCGATGGCGGCCGGTAGTAGCCGGGCCCGTTCCCGGGGAGCTGGAACGGGAACGTGGTGTTGTCGAACGGATTGAGGAGCGTCAACGGCCCGACCTGCTTGCGCGTCTTGTACGTCTCCGAGGAGAAGTTGTCCCAGATGTGATCACGGGTCGCGTTCGTGGCCGCCGCGCGCGTGGCATTGGTGCCGATCACGTCGACCGGATGCGGACGTTCATCGGATAGGAAGTTGTCGGTGAAGAAGGCCGGATCGCTCTGCACCTGCGCCCGGAACCAGGCCTTGCCCGTGTCCGATGACGGATCGGTCCCATCCGGCGGCTGCTTGCTGGAGTGGCACTGCGCGCAGTTCTCGGCGAAGACGACCTTGCCGCGTGTCATGACGTTCTGATCGGTCGACAGATACTTCGTGCCGCCCGGCGCGTCTTTCAGCAGCAGCGGCTGGGCCACCTTCACCAGATAGCCGGCCAGATACGGCGAGCGCTCCTCGCTCCAATTCCAGGAGACCGAGGTTTGCTGCAGCGTCTTCACGGGTACCGGCGTCTGCGGGGTGCCGCCGACGAGCGGATTGAAGTGCTTCTTCCACTCCGGCCACGCTTCGCCGATGTTGACGTAGACGCGGCTGAGCGCCGCCTCGAAACCCACCGAGTCGTCGCCCTGCTTGAGTACCCGCGGCACCTTCATCCCGTCCTTGATGTTGCGCAGATTGAGCGCGCCGCCGGTGATGTACTCGAGCCCCGGCTTGTTCGTCGTCGAGGCGATCGCCCCCCGCGACAGCCGTTGGGGCAGGCTGTACACGCCATTCATCGATCCGGGATTGTTCAGGTAGTCGGTGGCGATGAAGGAAGTGTCGAGCGTTCCCTGCGGATTGGTGTGGATGAGCTGCCAGACGAAGCTCTCTTCCTCATCCTTCCCGGTCTTCGGATTTGGCGGAACGAAGACCGCCCACACTTTCAGGTACTGCGCGCCGACGTAGTCGTTAAGGTTCGCCCACGTCGGATTCTCCGGATCGGCCGGTGGCCGCACCGGGTCGGGCCCCACGTGGCAGAAGGCGCAGGCCATTCCGACGATGTAGGGACGGGCCAGCTTCGGATTGTTGAAGTAGTCGGGATTCTCGTAGAAGTCGTGGTTGATGCCGTCCGGCGCGACGTGCTTCATCCAGTCGGACTTCGCCGCGGCGTCGAAGCTGGGGTTGTCGGAGATGCGCAGTCCCACCACGCCCGAGGAACGGCCGTAGGTGTAGTAGTCGATCTTCGTATCGATCTGCCCGTCCGGATCATTCGGCTTCGGTTCGTCGATGAAAAGCCCGTACTGATCGGGCTTGGCCGCCGCCTGGAAGCCCGGCTGATTGATGATGCCGATCTCCGCCAGCCGGTGTGCCCGCCGCCGCGAGTCGATGGCCTTCAGCAGGTCGGCCGTCCCGAAGCCATGCTGTGCCAGGTAGTCCCACATCAGACCGCTGTCACCGACCCACAGGTTCCAGACGACGCGTCCGCGGATATCTTCCTGCGTAAGATTGAGGTTCGGGCCGTCCATCCCGGGGAAGACGTCGACCAACGTCTCCTTCATCTTCGGGTCGTGGACGTACCGTTCGACCGTGGCCGGAGGCGATGTCGGTTCCGATGTGCAGGAGAGCGCCGCCGCAACGAGCAACGCAACGACAAAGCCGACGAGGAATCCGAGTCTCGCTCTGAGCATGATCCGCTCCTTGTCCTGAGTGTGTAACTCTATCGTAGGAGGGGCAGAATGGATGGGTTTCCCTACCCCGGCCGAAGCTGGAAGTTGCTCGATTGTTGGTTCTTGCCGTCCCTTGCGAACCAACTTCCGAGTCGATTGCGGGCGACTCCCGGGTCGATTGCGAACGACCCCGAGTCGATTGCAAGCGACTCCCAGGTTGATTGCGAGCGACTCCGAGTCGATTGCGAACGACTCTGAGTCGATTGCGCAAATGAGTTGCGAGGACATCGGCCATGGCAACAACTGCTTTTGAATCAGTGTCTTGCGATTGATTCGCGCTCCGCTTACCCTCCCTACACCGTCCAATTCCTCCCCTCGTCACTTGCCCCGGTACAGAACGGTGTCGCGCGGACGATGAGCGAGGCCGTGAAATTCGATGACATCGCGAGAGCCGAGCCCTACCATTGGTAGAATCGCGGCCAATCCTGCTACCGTTATATCGACGATGGCCTCCCAGGTTGCTGGCATCAACCCGAAAATCCTGATTTGGGCGCGCGAGCGTTCCGGGCAGACTGTTGCGCAAGTTGCTTCGGCACTCAACAAAGCCGCATCTGATATCGAGAGCTGGGAATCGGGTGATGCGGCCCCGACCTATGCGCAGCTCGAGAAGCTGGCGTACACGGTTTACCGTCGCCCGTTGGCCCTGTTTTTCTTTCCGACACCGCCTGACGAAGCAGAGCCTCAGCAGTCATTCCGGACGCTACCCGACTTTGAGATCGCCGACCTGTCCGCGGAGACCCGGTTCAAGGTTCGGCAGGCCCGTGCCATGCAACTCTCGTTTTCCGAGTTAGCGGAGGGCAAGAATCCGGCACCTCGTCAAATCACTCGGGATCTACCGGCTGTAGCGAAGGCAAAGCCAGCGCATCTCGCCTCGGCAGCTCGAGAGTATCTCGGCATCGACGCATCCAGACAAAAGAGCTGGAAGTCCACCGCGCAGGCCTTAGCGTCGTGGCGAGCAGCTGTTGAGGATGCTGGAGTGTTCGTATTCAAGGATTCCTTCAAACAGAAGGATGTCTCTGGCTTCTCGCTCTACGATGAGGAATTCCCTGTTATTTACATCAACAACAGTACGGCGAAGACCCGTCAGATGTTCACCCTCTTTCATGAGCTTGCTCACCTTTTGACCCACACGGGAGGCGTCACAAAACGCGATGATCGCTACATCGGAGAGTTACACGGTCATTCGCGCGAAGTTGAGACTTTCTGTAATCAATTCGCAGCCGATGTGCTCGTGCCGAGTCAGGCCTTGGACAAAGAAGAGCTGGCGGTCTCCGACAACAACATTGCGAGACTTGCGCGAATCTACCGCGTCAGCCGTGAAGTCGTGCTTCGCCGGCTTCTCGACATGAACGTTCTATCGGAACAGCACTACCGCAAGAAAATGCATGAATGGGCAAACGACTACTTCGAGAAGACCGAAGATGATTCTGAGACACGCGGCAACTACTACGCCACGCAGGCTTCTTACTTAAGCGATACCTTCGCTCGTTTGGCATTTCGAAACTACTATCGGGGCGCAATCTCTCTCGATGATCTCGCTCGTCATCTCAACCTGAAGATGTCGAGCGTTAATGGCCTTGAGCAGGCGCTGCTTCAGAAGGCTGGTTGATCGGGGGTGATCTACGTCTTCGACACGAGCAGTATCATCGTCATGGGACACTATTTCCCTGACCGTTTCCCCACATTCTGGAACAACTTCGAAGGTGCCGTCGGTGACGGCACGGTTATCTCAGTTCGCGAGGTTCTGAAGGAGCTTGCCTCACCGCGAGAATGGCTGATGGACTGGATCGAAAACCACAAGGAGATGTTCCTGGTTCCAGGCCCGGAGGAAACGAAGTTCGTAGCAAAGATTTTTCAGGTACCTCACTTTCAAATGCTCGTTACCGAGACGCAGCGTCTTCGAGGCCAGCCCGTTGCCGACCCGTTCGTCATCGCTTGTGCCAGCGTCAGAGCTGGAACTGTCGTAACCGAGGAAAGCAGAAAGCCTAATTCCGCGCGCATCCCTAACGTATGTGACCATTTCGGCGTCGCCTGCACGAACGTGGAAGGATTTCTGGCGCAAAACAATTGGCAGTTCTAAGACGGTCAACGCTCACCCCTCCCACACCGTCCGATTCCCCCCTCATCCTTTGCATATCGGCGTGGTCATCGCCCGTCTGGGATTCCTCTAAAGTAAGGACTCTGAATCCCTCCGAGTCCACTCCTCGCTCATCCTCTGACCCACTGCCGGTACGTCTCGATCGGGTCCGCACCTTCCGGAGGCGGAGTGGGGAGCGGCAGATCGAGAATGGGAATCGACTGCCGATCGCGGCCCCGCGAGCAGATAGCCACGATCTCCTCGCGATCGGTCAGAGCAACCCCTTCGACAATAACTGGCGCGCCGGGGACGATCGTCTCGAAGGGGAGAGCGGGAGTTCCTGCCTTTCTTCCGCTACTCTTGTCTCACGAGAATCCCTCAGAAACAAGGAGCTCAACCTCACCATGAAGAGCGCGACAACCTCCCCCAAACGCCGGACACAACGAGAAAAAGAGTCCCAGCCCCGCGTATCCCGGCTCCATCCACCGCCGGGGATGTCGATCGAGGCGTGGCAACGGCAGTTGCGGAGGCAGTTCGGGAGCGAGCAGGCCTTTCTTCTCGAGAACGTTGGCGAGCATCCGATCTTCTCCGAGTTCCGCGTGACGAACCCGGAGCGCGGCAGTGTTTATCGCGTGGCCATTCGCGATGCGGCACCGGGCCGAAACTTCTGTTCGTGCTCAGATTTCAAGACCAACAGCCTCGGCACGTGCAAGCACATCGAGTTCACGCTGGCGACGCTGCTCGCCAGGCGCGGAGCGAAACGCGCGTTCCGAGCGGGGTACCAGCCGTCGTACAACAGCGTGAGCGTCGAATACGGCCCGCAGCGTCATGTTTCCTTTCGCGCGGGGCGCGACTGTCCCGACTCGCTGCACAGCCTGGCGCGTGCGTACTTCGACGACGCGGGCCGTCTCACGCCGGCCGGTTTCGATCGCTTTGACCGCTTCGTCGCCGCGGCGAAAAAGATCGATCCTGAGCTGCGAGTCTATGACGACGCCCTTCCGTTCGTCGCGGAAGTGCGCGACGCGCGGAGACGCGCCGAGGTGATCGCCAAGGCGTTTCCCGACGGCATCCGCGGCCACCGCTTCGATCATCTGCTTAAGACCAGGCTCTACGACTATCAGAAGGAAGGAGCGCTCTTCGCCGCGCGCGCGGGGCGGAGTCTGATCGGCGATGAGATGGGCCTCGGCAAGACCATCCAGGCCATCGCCGCGGCGGAGATCATGTCCCAGCACCTCGACGTCGAGCGCGTACTCGTCGTCTGTCCGACCTCCCTCAAGCATCAGTGGGAGAGCGAAATCTCGAACTTCTCGAAACGATCGGCGCGCGTAATTCAGGGGTTGCGGGCGGCGCGCGCCGGGGCCTATTGCGCGGACGACTTCTTCAAAATCACGAACTACGACGCGATACACGCCGACCTCGATCTGATCTCCCGCTGGGCGCCCGACCTCGTCATCCTCGACGAGGCCCAGAGGATCAAGAATTGGTCGACGCGTACGGCACGCAGCGTCAAGCGGATCGCCTCGCTGTACGCCATCGTGCTCACCGGCACGCCGCTCGAGAACAGGATCGAGGAGCTCGTGTCGATCGTCGAATTCATCGATCCTTTTCGCCTCGGCCCGACATTCCGTTTCCTCGACATGCATCAACTGCGCGACGACAACGGGCGCGTGGTCGGCTACCGCGATCTCGACCACGTAGCTACCACACTCGCCTCGATCGTCGTCCGCCGCCGCAAAGCCGAGGTACTGGCGCAGCTCCCGGAGCGGCTGGAGAAGAACTTCTTCGTGCCCATGACGCCTGAACAGCTCAAGCACCACGAGGAAAACCGCGAGATCGTGGCCCGCATCGCGGCGAAATGGAGCAAGTACCATCACCTCTCCGAGGGTGACCAACGCCGGCTGATGATCGCGCTGCAGCGGATGCGCATGTCGTGCGACAGTTCGTATCTGCTCGACGAGCGGTCGGATGACGGCACCAAAGCCGGCGAGATCATGACGCTCCTCGGCGAGATCCTCGAGGAACCGAGGACGAAGGTAGTCGTCTTCAGCCAATGGCTGCGGATGCACGAGATCTTAAGCGATCACATCACGGAAAAAGGATGGGGACACGTTCTCTTTCACGGCGGCGTGGAAAGTCGCGACCGAGGGAAGATCCTTCAGCGATTCCGCGACGATCCTGAGTGCCGCATCTTCCTCTCCACCGACGTGGGCGGCGTCGGACTCAACCTGCAACACGCCAGCGTGGTCATCAATGTCGATTTGCCGTGGAATCCGGCTGTCCTCGAGCAGCGCATCGGACGCGTCCACCGCATCGGGCAGCGCGAGCCCGTCCGCGCCATCAACTTCGTCGCCGAGGGAACCATCGAACAAAGCATGCTCTCCGTGCTTCGCTTCAAGAAGTCGCTCTTCGCCGGCGTGCTCGACGGGGGGGAGACGGAAGTGTTTCTCGGGAAGGGACGTCTGGACCGCTTCATGGAGAGCGTCGAGAGCGTGGCCGCGGAGATCCAACCGATGGCTCAAACGGCCGAGACACGGGTGGACGAGATCGACGACGTTCGTGTGGAGAGCGTGCCCGAGCCGCGAAGCACGAGCGCCGGAACAGCCGCGGCCCTCGCCGAACCGCTGGCGCGACTCATCGAAAGCGGCGTCGGGTTCCTGCATCAACTTGCCGCAGCGCTCCCGGCGGATGCTAATGACGCCGCGAATCCTCGCCGCCCGATCGAGACGAGGCGGGATGCCGACGGCTCGATGTTCCTTGCCGTCCCTATCCCAAGCCGCGCCGCCGTTACGCAGTTTGCCGAAAGTCTCGCCGCACTGCTACGGAGCGTAGAAGCATGAAGCGGCGAGGCTCACGGTTTAGACCCCACCCTGAATCACCACCCCCCCGATCACGATCAACAGCCATCCCACGACCTTCGGCATCGTGATTGGCTGGTGGTTGTGGCACTTGTCCCAGACGATGGCCACGACCGTGAAGAAGATGACGTAGGCGCCGAGGAGCTTCGAGAGCGTCAGCGAGCCGTTGCGGTAGGCCGCCAGGTTTACGGCCACGCCGTAGCCCGCCAGCACGAACGCGCCCCAGATGCCGGCCATGAGGGGACGGGCCGACTTGTGAAAGGCATCGTAGAGATTCGAGTCGCCGTAGACCTCGAGGAACGCCGCGACGGCGAGAAGCGGGCATATCCATAGCCAGCGCATGATGAAGCCTCCAAATTGATGATTCTTCTATGGTTTACGTTTGACGGATGCTCGAAATGTTTACCGCCCACCAGCCCCCACCGCCTGCCCGGCACGCTTCGAAAGTGTGATCGGGATCACATTCTGAGGCCTACTCCCCTCGTACACTCCTGCGCGGCCTAGTAGACAAAATAACTCGCGGTTTTTTCCAGGAGGGCGTACTCGTACGCCCTCTTTTTGTTTTAAGGAGGTCATTTGAAACAGCACCGGGCTTCGTCACTCATCCTGTCGTTCATCGTGTGGACTGTGGTTGCCGCAATGCTCCCCCTGACGGTCGCGGCCAGGCAGCGCGCGGCGGGCAAAACCGAGGAGATCGTGGGGATCGTCACGCAGACGTCGGCCACCTCTCTGACGATCAACACGGAAAAAGGCGATCGCGTCGTGAAGCTGAACGCGGCCACCGTGATCCGTCTCGATGGGCAGCCGGCGTCCGTTTCGGCCATCGCCGTCGGTGACAAGGTCGAGGTGCATGCGCAGACGGAAACCGACGGCTCGAGCACCGCGTTGATGGTCGATGCCGAGTCGCACCCGGCCGTCGAGCTCGAAGGGACGGTGAAATCGATTACGGCCACCACGCTCACGATCACGACCTCGACCGGGGACGTGGCCACGAACCTCACCTCAGACACGCGCTTCTTCGTAAACGGGAAGACGGTTACCGCATCCGACATCCACCCCGGTGATCATGTCGAGGCCGAGGCCCAGGAACAGGTCGACAAGACCCTGAACGCCCTGGTGGTCCGGGTGGAGATCGACTCCGTTCATCTCCACGGTGTCATCGCAAAGGCGAGTACCTCTTCCATCACGGTCACGACCAGCACCGGTGATGTGGTCGTGACGCTGACCAGTTCCACCCTCATCCGCCTGGATGGCAAGGTCGCGGACCCGTCCATTCTTGCCGTTGGCGACCGCGTGGAGATCGACGCCCTGCGGGCCGCCGACCAGTCCCTGACCGCGGTCACGATCGACGTGGAGCGGCCAGACACCCTTTCCGAAATCGAGGGGACGGTGACCTCGGTCGCGAGCGATCACCTGGTCGTGCATACGAAGTCGGGCGACGACATCACCATCGGCGTCACGACGGACACGATCGTCCGCGGCGATGATCATATGCTCGGCCTGGCGGACATCAAGACAGGCGATCAGGTCAACGTCGAGGCCCGCGTCAATGCCGACAGCTCCCTCACGGCGCTCCGGATCGAGGTCCAGGGCGGGCAGGGCGACGGGAACAACAACACCTCGGTCAATCTAACCGGCGTGATCGCCTCGATCTCTTCCGCGTCGATCACGGTGACCGCCGCCGGCGGCAAGAGCGTCGTGGTGAACATCAGCACGACCACGGTCCTGCAACACGGCTCGACCACCTTGTCGTTCTCAGATCTGAAGGTTGGGAATCAGGTGGAAGTGAAGGGACTGTTGAACTCCGACGGCTCCATCGCCGCCAGTCTCATTCAGGTCGAAGACACGGGCAGCGGTGGCCATCCCGAAGCGGTGGATTTCAGCGGCACCATTACCGCCGTCTCGACGACTTCCGTGACCATCAAAGCCGGACCGACTTCCGCGACGATCGGCCTCACCTCCACAACGATGGTGGTGAACGGCGACCATCCCGGCTCGGTAGCGGACTTGAAAGTCGGTCAGCACGTCGAAGTGCACGCCAATCGCCTGGCGGACAACAGCCTGGTGGCGACGGAGGTCAGGATCGATCACTAGCGGGGATTACGTCGTGGCGGAGGACGCCGAAGGACCCTCATGTGCTTGCCGGGTAGGGTGGTGGTATTTGATGGGATGCAAGCATGAGGGGGGTCCTTTGGCGCTCTCCGCCGCGGCGTTTCGATTCTCAATTATTGGCGCGGCCTAGCCTGCCCTGAGCGCAGCCGAAGGGGCAGCACCGATAAGGATAAACAGTCAACCTGCCCTCAGTTCATCGCCCTCACGAACGACGCCGTAACCCAGTTCGCCGTGGGGTCGGTTACGGTGTTGCCGTCATAGTTCGTATAGGCCACGAAGTAGATGGTATCGCCCGCGTTGAGGAGAAGCTCCGTGGAGCCGGCCACGGGAATGCTGAAGTTCACATACGTCGTGTAGTAATTGGTGTTGAGAGAGATGTTCTGTGAGCCGTAGATGAGGCCGATGTAGATGCTGGGCGTCTCCGGATAGCTTTTCGCCGTTTCCACCTCCACGGCAATGCTGAAGCGGTAGATGCCTTTGACCGGCGCCTTGAATTGCCAGTTCGGGCCGGTGGTGATCGTGTTGTCGGTATCGTAGACGGCCGTCGGAAAATTCAGACGGACGTACGTGTTTTTCGCCACGGGCATGGCATCGCCGAGCACGTAACGCGCGGCCGGGCCGCCTGCCCCTGCGGCGCCCGGGGCACCTTGCGCGCCGGGATCGCCTTTCGGACCTTGCGGACCCGTGTCGCCCTTCGCTCCCTGCACCCCGGAGATCGTGATCGTTCCGCCGCTGGTGTCGACCGTCGCACCCGCCCCGGCCTGAATCGTCACAGCGCCTGACTGCCCGTTGATGCTGAAGACGCCCGCGGCAGCCGCCGGAAGACTGGCGAAGCGCATCTCGAAGCCGGTGCCGTCGTTCGACCCGGGATTCCCTCCGGTGCCGGCGACCTGCGAGGCGTAGGCGATCACCTTGCCGTCGCCGTCGACGACATCGATGCGCACGACGCCGTTACTGGTCGACAGCGCGGGCGAGAAGCCGCCGAAATCGTTGATCTGGATGACGCCGTGTCTGCCTAGGCTGTAGGTCTGCGGCGTCGAGAGTTGCTGCCCGTCCTGGTCCTGGACCGTCACTTTGAAGGTCACCGGCTGTCCCGCGGCCTCGATGATTCCGAAGTTGTAGCGGAAGGATTCGGCGGAAGCGGTCGTCACCCCGTGAAGCTGCGTAAACTGATTCGCACCGATCGCGAGATCGGAGCGCACGGCTGAAAAGGCCAGCCCGTTCGTGTCTTTCAGTGCGAGGCCGGGAGGACTGTTGTACGTGCGGCATGAGACGAGCAGTTCCTGGTCGGACGTGACGTGCAGCGCGCCGCCGGCGCTGCTCATGCCGAAGAGCGAGCCGACGATGTCGTCATAGCGCCTCGTGGCGTTGGCGGGGATGACGTCGCTCTTCGTCACGGGCGCCGGGTTCGCGTTCCCGAGGAGCAGCAATCCCATCTGGATGTTCGCCGGCGAGCTCGAGACGTTCGTCACCCAGACCGTGGTGTAAAACTGGCTGCCTCCAACCCCTGCGATGCGCGCGACGCCGGGAACGAAGAGATCTGTCCCCGTAAACCCCGCCTCGGCACTGCCGGCGGCGAAGAATGCGACGATCACGGCCGTCGCGACAAATCCCACGAGCCTGGAAAAGTTCGTTATCTTCACGATCGACTCCTCACGCGCCGGTTCAATGGGCGCCGTTTTACCGGGGTTGTTTCATTACAAATGGATTACGACTGACGACGGCCTCGTGCGTAAGGGAACCGTAACGGAACGGATTCGCACCGGAAAACGGCGGATAGGATCCCTTGGGCAGGATCGATGATTCCGAGTGTTGCCTCAAGATTGAAATCCGGGTGAAGCGAGCTCTCGCTGCGCCCCACTTCACTGTCATCCTGAGGCTGCCGCAGCCGCGCCCATAATGTTGGATGTTTGCGCAAATCAAACGTCGCGGCGGAGGACGCCGAAGGACCCCCTTCGCGCTTGCCGGTTCGGGTGGTGGTTATCGCTCGATGCAAGCACGAGGGGGGTCCTTCGGCGTCCTCCGCCGCGAATTTTCATCAGAGCGAAATTCAACAATAGAGGCGCGGCTGCGGCAGCCTCAGGATGACAGGTAGGATGACAGTGAAGTGAGAGGCGTTGGACAGCAACATCAGAAAAACGCGCGGGCGTGGTCGGAACGCCCGCGCGTCGGCGACAAATCAACTACACGTTCATCCCTCCACCCTCCGTGGCGTGAGTGCCCGGCACCGGTGCCGGCGTCCCCTTCTTCTTGCGGCCTACTCCGGTTCTGCCGAGGTCGCGCTTGAGATAGCCGACGTGGGTGGCCACCGTCGTGCTGAGCGGACTGCGGGCCACCACTTTCGCGATGCCATAGAGCTGCAGCGCTCCGTTGTTCACCTCCGCTCGCTGGACGTCGATGGTGAACTCGACGTTCTTCGCCGAGGCGTTCAGTTTGTCGGCCACCGGACGGAAGGCGTCGATGAACTGCAACGCGTTGCGCGCTTGCATGACATCAAAGCCCCTGATTCCCTGCAACTCGGGATTTGCCTCCACCGCGGCGATGGCCGTGGCCACGAACTCGATCGGCACTCCCTGATGCGTGCGGACGAACTCCCTCGTGGCCGGGTGATACTCGGCGAAATTGGGGATCAGCGCCAGCATCTCATCCAGCGCCGCGCTGACTCTCGCCGCGACCTGCTCGTAATGCGTGACCGTGGGATTCGCCGTGGGCGCCGGGCTGTCCGGCGCCAACGGCGGAGTAACTACAGTTACTTCTTCAGACATGCTCTCCTCCTCTGGCGGTAAGACCGTGCGGAACGCCACGCGCGCGACGCCAGCGGTCGGGTTACCCGGACGGTTCTGATCGGGAGCCTCCAGGCATGCAGCACTCGGCCGAGTGCCGTTTCTCCGAGACGGAGAGCAATCAGGCCAGCAGACATGCCTTTCGTAGGCGCAATCCGACCGCGCGGCGTAAATGCCGTGCCGCGGCGAGTGTCGTCTGAGGCTGCATGCGTCCGTCACGCAGGAGGAGAGTCGCCAGAAGGTGGTTTCCCTACCCCCGAATGAAGAAGAGACGTATAAGGCGCTGATGTGAACCTTCGCACGCCGATTTTCAGCGCAAATAGCTTGAATTTGGAAACTACGGAGCGATTAACTGGTTCCGCGAACCAAAGAACTCGTCCATCGAACGAGTTAACTCGTTCCCTCGAACCAGAAAACTCGTTCCGCCGAACCCTAAACCTCGTTCCGCCGAACCTGAAAACTCGTTCCTCGGACCAGAAAGCTCGTTCCCTGGACCAGAAAGCTCGTTCCCTGGACCAGAAAACTCGTTCCCGGAACGAGAGAGCTCGTTCCCTTGAACCGGAAAGCTGGTCCCCCGCTACCAGAAACCTGGTTCCCTCGAACCAGAAAGCTCGTTTCCTCGCCCGGAAACCGCGTTCCCGGGCAGGGTGGCTCGTGTGGATGGGCAGAAACCGCGATTACGGCGCGACGATCCTGGGTGCCAACTTCGGATCGGTGTTGTTCAAGGGTCCTGAGTTGACCAGGGTGATCACCGGTGTGCTCCCCTCGCGGTCATTGATCGATCCAGCCAGATCGAACATCACGTTGCTCTGATGATCGATGTGGTCGAAGGTTCCGCTGGCCGGCGTAGCCCGCTTTCTCACGGTGTGGAATCGCCTGTGAAACGTCGAGAGCCTTCTCCCCCGCGTTTTTCAGCGGGGGAGAAGAGCCTGCCCTGAGCGAGTGAAGCGAGTCGAAGGGTGCTGAAGGCGGATGAGGGGACGGTTCTCGCGCTGAAGTTAATTGTTTTCATGAGTTCCGTACGCCCGTTCATGAAACCAGTCCACTGTTTGGCAAGCTCCAACGCCCCTCATCCGCCTTCGGCACCTTCTCCCCACCGCTGAAAAACGCGGTGGGGAGAAGGACGCTCGATTCACACTGTGCCTCGATTCCACTCAGATGGTGAGAAATCCGGCCTGGCCGCCGCACGCCGGATTTGCACATGGCGCAAATCCGCTCACGAACCGTCACCGCCCGGTCACGAACCTTTCCTCCGGAGCGCGTATAAACAGTTTGGGTCCGCGCACAGGGAGGCCTTGCCATGAACTCCGTCGATGCTGGGATTTTGGCTCATGCATTTGAGATCGTGCAGACTCCCCCTCGCGACCCGCTGCCGGATGGGACCTGCGTCGGGCCGTACCGCATCCGGTCTCTGATCGCATCGGGCGGCATGGGCGACGTGTACCGCGCTCACGACGAACGGCTCGGGCGCGACGTGGCCCTGAAAGTCCTCCCCACGGGTCTCACCGACGACCGCGAGCGCCTGGAGCGCTTCGCGCAGGAGGCCAAGTCGGCCTCGGCCCTCAACCATCCCCACATCGTGGCTATCTACGAGATCGGCAAAGGGCGTCCCTCATTCACCGTGGAGCCGATGACGGCGCCCGGCCAGCGGCAGCGCCCCGAGGAGGTTCACTTCATCGCCATGGAGCTCGTCGACGGCGAGACCCTGCGCGACTTCCTGGCCGGGCAGCCCTCGATGGCGCGGCGGCTGGAGATTCTGGCCCAGGCCGCCGACGGGCTGGGCAAAGCGCACGCGGTAGGGATCGTCCATCGCGATCTCAAGCCGGACAACATCATGGTCTCCGTTGAGGGATACGCGAAGATCGTCGACTTCGGCCTAGCCAAGCTCGTCGAGCCGTCGAATGGCTGGAACCCCCTCGGCGCCGACTCTCCGACGATGAAGGCCATCACCGCGCAGGGAGAGCTGATCGGAACCGCCGGCTACATGTCGCCCGAGCAGATCCTCGGCAAGGTGATCGATCAGCGCTCCGACATCTTCTCTTTCGGCTGCATCATCTACGAAGCCGTCACCGGCCGGCGTCCCTTCAACGGCGATTCATTCGTCGATACCCTGCACGACGTGCTGCACGGCACGCCGGGGCCGATCGAGCATCCTGAATTGCAGCGGATCGTCGGCAAGTGCCTGGTCAAGGATCGCGAGTACCGCTACCAGTCCATCCGCGATATCGCTCTCGACCTGCGCGCCGTCGACCAGGATCACAAACCGGAACCGGTGCCGCGGAACTATTTCCCGAAGATCGCCGCCTCCGTTCTCCTCGGCCTGGTAGTGATCGCGGTCGCCGCGGTGATGGCGTGGCAGGCCCACGTACGGGCGCGCGCCGCCAGCGGCGACGCCTCGATCATGCATTCCGCTCTGCAACGGATCACGACCACGGGCCACGTCAGTCACCTGGCCATCTCGCCCGACGGGCGATTCGCCGCCTACAGCATGACGGACGACGTCAGCGGCGAAGGGGTCTGGCTGCAGCAGATCGCCACCGGCAGCCGCGTCAACGTGATTCCACTGGTGCCGAAAACCTACTATGCCGGCCTCACCTTCTCCGCCGACGGCAATCATCTGATCGCGACACGCTACGAGGGCTCGATCTTCGGCGCGGTGGTGGAAGTGCCAATCCTCGGCGGAACGCAGGCAAAGCTGATCGGCGACGCCGATACCGCCGCATCGCCGTCGCCGGACGGCAAGCAGCTCGCCGTGACGCGGGACGTCCTCGAGAAAGGCGAAGGCCGGTTGCTCGTCACCGCGCGCGACGGGACGCGGGAACGGGTGTTGGCCGCGATGGCGCTCACCATGTGGCCAGCATCGCCGGCCTGGTCGCCGGATGGGAAGACGATCGCGGTCACACACGGGCAGAGCCTGTTCACCATCGACGTCGCCAGCGGCGTGAAGAAGAGCGTCCCGCTGGCCGGTCCTCACGGAATGATTCGCAACGTGGCCTGGACCACCTCGGGCGACGCTCTCATCATCAGTGCTGTCGATGAGCGCTCCACGGGCCGCTACCAGTTGTTCCGTGTCGACCCCGCCTCGGGAACTCTGACGAGCCTGACCGACGACGGCGACGAATATACGGAGCCTCACTCCATCGGCGCCTCGGTCGCGGCGATCCAGACAAAGTTCCAGGCCACGATCTGGTCCGTGACGCCCGGCACTCCCGCCGCACAGTTGACGGGCGGCCTGGGCACGACCGACGGGCTCTACGGCCTCACCTCGACGCGCGACCGCCACATCATCTATACGTCCTCCGCGGGCGGAACCGTCGATCTCTGGACCGCGAACGCCGACGGCTCGGATCCAAAACAACTGACCAACGACGAGCGGCTGGAGTCGCATCCCGTCGTCACTCCGGACGGATCGACGATCGTCTACATCAGCCGCGCCCGCGGCGCATCGGCCATCTGGCGCATGAACATCGACGGCTCGCAGCCGCGCCAGATCGCCACAGCGCCGGCCATCTCCGACTTCGCTATCGCGCCGGACGGCAAGCACATCGTCTATGCGTGGGGCAACGACACATCCAACCGCGCGACGCTGACGTCCATCTCGATCGATGGCGGCTCGCCGGCCACGATCGCCACGACCGGACCTTTCCTGATGTGGCTGCAGTTCACTCCCGACGGCCGCACGGTCATCTTCTCCGCCCTCGACGACAGAGCGGTCAAGATGTTCAAGGTCGGGGCCGGCGGCGGTCCCGTGACGAAGCTCTTCGACGGACCCGGACATGACGCCGCCGTGTCGCCGGACGGAAAGCTGATCGTGTTCGCCTCCGGTATGGAAAACACCGGCGCAAAGATGACCATGCTCTCCCTCGACGGCAGCACGCCGCCGCACCTCCCCGACCTCACGGCGCGGATCTTCCGCTGGACGCCCGACGGCAAGAGCATCGTCTACATCAAACGCGACGGCCGCCAGGAGAACCTCTTCGTCCAACCGCTCGCCGGCGGTCCGCCAACGCCGCTCACAAACTTCACCGACGGCGAAATCGCCAGCTACGAATGGTCGCCGGATGGCCAGCGCATCGTGCTGACGCACTTCCTGCAGATGCGCGATGTGGTGGTGTTAAACGCGGGGAAACGGTGAGGGAACAAGCGTAGCGCTGGCGGCCCGCCGGCCGGACCGCCGCCGGCTCGGCGGCGATACCGGCAACCGCCAGCGCCTACATCAAGCGCGACCAGGATCATCATCCCGTCTCTTCTGTATTACGAGGCCCGGGCCTCCCAGGCAACCGACTGAGCGTTGACATGCGCTTCGCGTCTTCGCGTGAACATCGATCTCACGCGAAGACGCGAAGGCGCGAAGAGGAAGACGAAACCAAGGAGATGTGAGCCACCGCCTCTTGCCCAACATGCGCTTGTGGCGGACATCTCACCACCACGGCCGGAAACCATTGACCACAGAGGCACTGAGAACGCAGAGGTCTCCGTGTCCTCAGTGTCTCTGTAGTTGAGCGGTTTGGGGTTCCGGTCCGTTGAGCGGCTGACGCGAACTACGTAAGAGCCCGTTGGGTAACCCCAGAGCTACCCTCTCCGCCTAATCGGAATGACAACTCCTGGTGATACCTCGATCGTCCATCGCATCGCCCGGGTAGAATGCAGGAAGGAAGACGACGAAACATGACTGACAGCGCGCAGGCCCTCCAGCTTCGGATCCAGTCCCGATACGACAAGAGATACTGGCTCGATGTCGCCGTGTCGCCGGAAACGACGCTCACCGAACTCGATCACTTCCTTCGCAACATATGGCTCGAATGCTGCGGGCACCTCAGCGAGTTCAGCACCTCAGGCCGGCCTGTCCGGGTGTTGCGCCCGAGCCTGAAGGTGTCCGAGGCCTTTGGCCGAAGCAAGTCCATCGATTACGTGTACGACTTCGGATCGAGCACCCAGTTGGTGATCAAGCGCGGGAAGAGCGTGCCGGCGCAGGGAAAGGGAGTGACCCTTCTGACGCGCAACGAGCCGCTGGAGCATCGTTGTAACGAGTGTGATCTGCCGGCCGTCGCCATCTGTCTTCGAGTGCTCGCTCGAGGAAGACTCTCTCTTCTGTGAAGAACATGAACAGAGTCACGAATGCGGAGAGGAGAGTCTGATGCCGGTGGTCAACTCTCCTCGTATGGGCGTCTGCGGATACGGCGGATGACGGGATAGGCCGGATCGACTGCTGCCTTCAAAAGCCTTCACCACAGAGACGCAGAGATCGCAGAGTGGCTCCGCACGAATGCTGCGAACCGCGGACGGGGAGCTATACTTCGGCCCCCTGATCGGCACCGACCCAGGCGCGGCGTCAGGTGCGCATGCTTTCCCACAGAGACTTCGTCAAGCGTTCCACCGGCCGCGAGTGGGTCTGGGGGGTCACGGACTTCTACGAGGCAGTGCGCGTGGTCTTTGGCGTCACCGGAACCGTGGTCCTCGTCGGTGTGGCCATCCTCATTCTCTCCGCGCCGTTCGCCTTCGCATGGCACGCGCTGCAGCTGGGCCGTCCCGCTCTCATCGTCTGGTCACTCCTTGCAGCAATCTCCTGGTACCTGGCCCGGCCGAACTTCGCATTCATCGACGTCTTTGCGCGTGCCGCCTGCCTCGGCGTAGCCGCCTTTTTTTCCCGATCCGGCGACAATCTTCATCTCATCGGCGGGGGCCTCATCGTCGGCCTGTTCCTTCTTGGCGCGCTCACAAAGTTTGCCGTCATGCAGTGGATGCAGTTTCGCCTTCGCCGCTCACCGCAGGCGTTCGAGCGGTTGGTGGCGGCGGAGCTGTTCGTGTTTGAACGGCGGGCCTGACGCGGACGAGAGGGCGAGGGCCACTTTCTCTCGGAATGACGAATTGGGCGGCGCTCAACGTCCCAGGGGCTCGGCGACGATCCCGATTAAACCGCCAGCGAGCCGCTGGCGGTCCAGCCGCCGAGCCGGCGGCGCTACGGCGCGGCGCTACTACGCGGCGCTAACGGCGCACTCCTCATTTCGGGGGCGGCGGTGGAGGGGGTGGCGGTGGCGGCGCTGCCAGTCCCAACTCGGCGAATTCGCTCAAGGGTGCCCAGGCCGCGGCGCCCGGACGCCAGGCTTGTGTGGAGGGGCTGGCCTGGCCGGATTGGACCATCGTGCGAAGGGCGTCGTCGGTGTAGGGGCCGTAGGTCTTGCCGTCGATGGCGAGCGACCAGCGCGGGACGTTGACCGCGGCGCCGCCGGGAGGAGGAGGCGGCGGGGGAGCAGCGTTGCCGGCGCTGAAGGCCTGGCCCATGGCGCCGCCGATGGCGATGCCCGCGCCGAGGCCTACGCCGGCGCCGGCGATGCCGCCGGGGTTGCCGGCAGCGATCGGAATCGACTCGGCGGTCTCCAACTGCGTGTACTGGCCCAGGCGATCACCGAGGACGCCGAGCTTCGTCCGCTGATCGATCGCGGCTTCGACCTCCTCGGGGAGGGAAATGTTCTCGATGAAGAAGCGCGAGAGCTCCAGGCCGTAGCGCGTGAACTCCGGCCCGACCTTCTCCACGGCGATCGCGCTCAGGTCGTCATATTTCGACGCCAGGTCGAGCGCGGGGATGTTGGCCTCGGCGATGGCATCGGTGAGCCGCGAGAGGATCGTCGAGCGAAGCTGTCCCACGATGTCCGCGGTCGTCGTCAATCCGCGCGTTCCCACGATCTGCTCGAAGAACGTCTTGGCCTCGCTGATGCGCATCGCGTACGTGCCGTACGCGCGTAGACGGATCATTCCGAAGTCGTGATCGCGCATCATCACCGGGTTCGTCGTTCCCCACTTCAGGTCGGTGAAGACTCGCGTGTTGAAGAAGTAGACGTCGGCCTTGAACGGCGATTGAAAGCCGTACTTCCAGCCGCGCAGCGCCGTCAGGATCGGGATCGTCTCCGTGGTCAGCGTGTAGAGGCCGGGAGCGAATACATCGGCGGCCTTGCCCTCATTGACGAATACAGCGACCTGGTTCTCGCGAACGGTCAGCTTCGCCCCCATCTTGATCTCGGCGTTGTAGACGGGGAAGCGGTAGACGAGAGTATCCGGCGTGTCATCGAGCCACTGGATGATCTCGATGAACTGCGTGGAAGCCTCGTGTTTCAGGTTCTCGAAGAAGGTCATGGCGTTCTCCCGTGAGAGTTATACGGATGCGGCGCCGGGGTGTTTTGCTCGCCGGCGACCGGGATGAGTTTACACGCGCAACCGGGATGCTGGCGCGGGCAAGACACACTGTCATTCCGAGCCCGGCGGCGCCCCGGAGGGGCAAAGCACGGCGAGGAACCCCCCGCCTGAAACCGGGGCGGGTGGGGCGTACCCATTCGGTCGCGCGAGCTCGCGCAAAGGCAGATCACTGCGAAGCTGCCGCCTTATGGTTGCTTGCCACCGCCCACCCTGGTTCCAGGCAGGGGGTTCCTCGCCGTGCTTTGCCCCTCCGGGGCGCCGCCGGGCTCGGAATGACAGGTAGAGTCCCATCGCGGAACGCCCCTTGGAACGGTTACACTAACCCGACCTCGCATGATGATCGGTTCAGAATGGCTCGTCGACGCGGCGGGCTGTCGCCCGGGGGCACTGGCGAGCGTTGCTGCGCTCCGCTCGCTGTTTGAGCGCGTCACGCTCGAGCTCGATCTCCATCCCGTCCACGAACCGCGGTTTCACCTCTTTCCGCCGCCGGGCGGCGTGACCGGGTTCGTCATCCTGTCTGAGTCGCACCTGGCCTGCCACACGTATCCGGAGCACGGAATCATCACCTTGAACCTCTACTGCTGCCGTCCGCGCCCGGAATGGCCGTGGCGGGAACGGCTGGGCGAGATTCTCGGAGCATCCGAGGTCGTGGTGCGCGCGTTCGCGCGCAGCGTCGAGCAGACGGTGAGCGAGGAAGAGGTGGCGTCGTGGCGGTAGCGAATTGCCCGTCCTGCGGCGGCCCGATCGAGTTCAAGATCGGCTCCTCGGTGGTCGTGGTTTGCGACCACTGCCACAGCATCGTGGCGCGGACGGATCAGGGATTCGCGGATCTCGGCAAAGTGGCCGCGCTCGTCGACACCGGCTCGCCGCTGCGCCGCGATCTTCCCGGCCGCATTCGCGGCAACGGCTTCCGCCTCGTCGGCCGGACGCAGATGCGGCACCCGATGGGCGGCGTCTGGGACGAGTGGTACGCGGCGTTCGACGACGGCCAGTGGGGATGGATCGCCGAGGCTCAGGGGAAGTACTACCTCACCGTCAAGACGACGCGAGAGAACCTGCCGCCGTACAGCGTCCTGCAGATCGGCGGGATGTTCGACGAGATGAAAGTCGTCGAGCTGGCCGCCGCCACTGTCATATCGGGCGAGGGCGAGATCCCGTTTCGCGTCGAACCAGGCGTTACGTACAGGTATGCCGATCTGGCCGGCGCGAACCGGCGCTTCGGCACGATCGACTACAGCGAAGAGCCGCCTCTGCTCTTCGAGGGCGAAGAGACGACGCTGGCGGACCTCGGCATCAACATCGCGCTCGAGCCGGGCCGCGCGACGACGGCTCACGTGGCCAAGCTCTCCTGCTCGCAGTGCGGCGGGCCGCTGGCCCTCGTCGCGCCCGATCAGTCCGAGCGCGTCATCTGCCCGCACTGCGGCGCCGCTCACGACGTGACGTCCGGGAATCTCCAATACCTCAAGACGCTGCAGCGCCACGGTCCTCAACCGGTCGTCCCGCTCGGCAGCAACGGCACCATCGGCGGGGAAGCCTACGTGGTCGCCGGGTACATGCAGCGGAGCGTGACGTTCGACAACGAGAAGTTCTACTGGACCGAGTACCTTCTCTTCGCCTCGCGTACGAAGTCGTTTGCCTGGCTCGTCGACGACGAGGACCACTGGAGCTTCGTGGTCTCCTTGAGCGCGGGAGACGTCGAAGACAGCCAGCCCGGCGACGCGGCGAAGTTCGTCATCGCGCATCAGGTCACCTTCAGGATCTTTCAGGATGCCGTGGCCACCGTCGAGTCGCTGATCGGCGAGTTCTACTGGAAAGTGGAGACCGGCGAGCAGGCCCGGGCGGTCGACTACATCGCGCCGCCGGAAGGGATCACGAAGGAGTTCTCCGATACGGAGTTGTCGCGCGAGGTCACCTACTCGCTGGCGCGTTACATGCCGCCTGAAGAGCTCGAGGCGGCGTTCGGCATCAAGGGGCTGCCGCGTCCGACGAAGTTGGGGACGTTGCAACCGCTGGCGCCGGGCGGACCCGGCGCCCTGGGCGGGATCTGGGCCTTCCTCATGGTCGCGTTTCTGGTGGTGTCGATGATCCTGGCGATGGCGCTGCCGCACAGGCTCGTTCTGTCGGAGACCCATCCGCTCGACGAATACGCCGCAGCGGGAGATACGACGACGACCGCCGCCTCGCAACCGGACACGGGCACCACGACGAGCGGCTCGCCTTCGGCCGGAGCCGATTGGTCGCAGACAAGCACCTCCGGTACTTCACAAACGACCACGACGACCACGGGCTCCGAAGCGAGTGCCGTCATCTTCACCAAGCCCTTCATCATCGAGGGGGGCCACAATCTCAAGGTCGAAGCATCGGCGGACCTGTCGGAGGCGTGGCTCCACATCGACGGGAGCCTTTTCAACGAGCAAAGCGGCTTCGTCGAGCCGTTCGATATGCAGCTCGAGCACTACGAGGGGGTCGAGGACGGCGAGCACTGGAGCGAGGGATCGCAGAGCGCGTCGAAGACCTTTTCGACGCTCAAGCCGGGCACCTACTCGCTCCGCCTGGAGACGTACCGGGACGCCACGAAACCCACTCCCACGCTGAAGGTCACCGCAACCGAGGGCGTCTTCTCGGGGACAGGCTGCTCCTTTCTGTTCATCGCGCTGGCGCTCATCACCATACCGGCATTCCTTTTCGGGCGATCGAAACGCGGAGGAAGCGAGTCCGAGCGGTGGGCGGACGCGATGTTCACTCCACAGGGTGAGTTGAACGAATAGGGGATTCCATGGGCAAAGTAATCTACGCGGCGTTCGGACTTCTTCTCCTGGTTGGTTACACGTCGGTCATCTGGCGCGGATACGAGATGAGCATGCCGGGCCAGCGGCAGTACGTGCCCGGCGGTCTCCGCGGCGCGTCGCACGGCGGGTATCGCTCCTTCTGGTATAGCGGCTTTCATGGAGGCAAATGATGGATCTCTCACCGGCAATGCACACCTTCCTCATCACCCTGGTCTACACGCTCTTCGGGATGATCATGTTCGGTCTGGCCTTCCTGATCATCGTGAAGATCTCGCCGTATTCGATGCGTAAGGAGATCGAGGAGGACCAGAACATCGCTCTGGCAATCCTGATCGGATCGGTCATGCTCGGGCTCTCGATCATCATCGCGGCGACAGTCCACGGCTGATGAAGAATCGCACGCCGATTCTTTTTCTGAACGTACTGATCATCGCGGCGTGCGGGCTGGTGTACGAGCTGCTGGCCGGCACGGTGGCCAGCTACGTCATCGGCGATTCGGTCACCCAGTTCTCCCTGGTCATCGGCATCTACCTCTCGGCGCTCGGCGTGGGAGCGTGGCTGTCGCGTTTCATCGAGCAGGATCTGGCGGCGCGGTTCGTGGAGGTCGAGCTGGCCGTGGCGCTCGTGGGCGGCCTCTCGGCGCCGCTGCTCTTCTTCGGCTTCGCGCGGCTGGAGTGGTTCCAGCTCTTCCTCTTCCTGGTCGTCTTCGTGATCGGCGTTCTGGTGGGGCTGGAGCTGCCGATCCTGATGCGCATCCTCCGGGAAGAGCTCGATTTCAAAGAGCTCGTGTCGCGCATCCTGAGCTTCGACTACATCGGCTCGCTGGTGGCGGCGGTGCTGTTCCCGCTGTTCCTCGTGCCGCGCATGGGTCTGGTGCGGACGTCGATCCTCTTCGGATTGCTCAACGGCTGCGTGGGGCTCTACGGAACGTTTCTGATGGCGCCGCTGATCCGCCGCGGACGGACCGGCCTTCGCGTCCGGGCGGCGTTGGTGATGGTTCTGCTCATCGTGGCGTTTCTGAATGCGAGAAGACTCACGTCCCTCTCCGAGCAGGAGCTGTTCGCCGACGAGATCGTCTACGCCACCAGCTCGTCCTATCAGCGGATCGTGATCACGCGGGGGGCCTCGGGGTTTCACCTGTTCCTGAATGGGAACCTGCAGTTCAGCTCCGCCGATGAGTATCGCTACCACGAGGCTCTCGTCCATCCGGCCATGACGCTGGCCGGCTCGCCCGCGCACGTCCTCGTGCTGGGCGGCGGCGACGGGTTAGCCCTGCGCGAGATCCTTCGATATCCGTCCGTTATCGACGTGACGCTGGTCGACCTCGATCGGAAAATGACGACGCTCTCGACAGCCTTCCCCGCCCTGGCCGATCTCAATCACCACTCGTTCAGCGATCCGCGCGTCCACGTCATCAACGAGGACGCGATGACGTGGCTCGGCGAACAGAAGAGGCAATTCGACGCCGTCATCGTCGACTTCCCTGATCCCAACAACTTCGCACTCGGCAAGCTCTATACGACCCGCTTCTATCACCTGCTGCGCGAACACCTCACACCCGAGGCCGCGGTGGCCGTGCAGTGCACATCGCCGTTGTTCGCCCGCAAGTCGTACTGGTGCATCATCCGTACGATGGAAGCGGCCGGCCTCGTGGTTCGGCCGTACCAGACGACGGTGCCGTCATTCGGCGTGTGGGGCTTTGCGCTGGCGCGGCTGCGCCCATTCGTGCCGCCGCCGGACGTTCACCTGCCGATGCGCTACCTCGACGCGCCCACGCTCGCCTCGATGTTCGTCATCTCACCTGACATGGCCTCCGTTCCCGTGGAGATAAACCGGCTCGACAATCAAATGCTCGTTCGCTATTACGAGGAGGAGTGGAAGAAGTGGTCGTGAGGCGCGTGTGATTCTCTCCCGACGCGCGCTGCTGACCGGATTCCTCGGCGCTCCCTTCGCGGCGCTGGCCTGCCGCCGCACGGTTCGCTATCCGCTGCCGCCGGGCGAGATCGCCGGCGCGTCGCACGCGTTCGGCCACATGCTGCGCGATGCCGCGCGGCCGGTTCCGGCGCCGGATGCCTGGACATCGCAGGACGTCGTGATCGTCGGCGCGGGTGTCTCCGGTCTGGCCGCGGCCTGGCGCCTGGCGCGCGCGGACGCCGGCGACTTCCTGCTGCTCGAGCTCGAGCCGTTCGAGGGCGGAACGTCGCGGTCCGGATCATCACCGGTGAGCGCGTATCCGTGGGGTGCTCACTACGTCCCCGCGCCGCTGCGCGACGACCGCACGCTCATCCGGCTTCTGAACGAGATCGGCATCATCGAAGGGACCGACGCCGCGGGCGATCCGGTGATCGGCGAGCAGTACCTCTGCCGCGATCCCGAGGAACGCATCTTCTATCGCGGCCGATGGTTCGAAGGGCTGTATCTCAACGCCGGCGCGACGCACGAAGACCTGCGGCAGTTGCGCGAATTCGAGGCCGAAGTCGATCGCTGGGTGGCATGGCGCGACGCCAAAGGCCGGCGGGCCTTCACGATTCCAATCGCGGCCGGGTCGGATGACGACACGGTCATGGCGCTCGACCGCATCTCGGCGCGCCAGTGGCTCGACCAGCACGGCTGGATGTCGCCGCGGTTGCGCTGGCTCATCGACTATGCCTGCCGCGACGACTACGGCGCGCATCCCGAGGACACGAGCGCCTGGGCGGCGCTCTTCTACTTTGCGTCGCGCCTTCCCGCACCGGGCAAGCCCAGCCAGCCGTTGATCACCTGGCCGGAAGGAAACGGACGGCTGGTGCGCCATCTGGCCACCGCGTCGCGCGGACACATCGAGACCGGTTGGCTGGTCACGACGGTGAGCCCCGAGGCGGATCATGTGAACGTGACCGCCGTGTCGCGCGACGGGCGCCACGTGCGCGGCATTCACGCAAAGCACGTCATCTTCGCCGCGCCGCAGTTCATCGCCGCCCGCGTCATCCCCGGATATCGCGACGTGAAGGACTTCGTCTACGGTTCCTGGCTCGTGGCGAATCTGACGCTGACGGAGCATCCATCATCGAGCGCGTTGTCGGATGGGTTCCCTCTGTCATGGGACAACGTCCTCTACGAGAGCCCATCCCTCGGCTACGTGGTGGCCACGCATCAGACCGGCCGCGACACGGGGCCGACCGTGCTGACTTACTACTACGCCTTCTGCGACCGCGACCCCCGCGTCGCGCGCGAGCGCCTCCTCTCAGCCGGCCGCGACGAATGGGCCGAGGTGGTGTTGTCGGACCTGGAGCGCGCCCATCCCGACATCCGCCGGCTCACGCAACGCCTCGATGTCATGCGCTGGGGGCACGCCATGATCCGCCCCTATCCCGGGTTTTTCTCCAGTCCTTCCCGACGCGCCGCCGCCAAGCCCTTCCGCAACATCCACTTCGCCAACACCGACCTCAGCGGCGTGGCTCTCTTCGAAGAGGCGCTCCACCACGGCGTACGCGCCGCCGAGGAGGTGATGGCGGAACAAGGGAGGAGGGTGGGGTCGTTCTTGTAGACGCGGTTTCCGGTGTGACCGGGTCGCGGGATGTATTTGGCTCTGAGCCTGTTATAAAATAGAGATTCGAGGTGCCACCATGGGCGAACTATTTCAACCGACACACCTGCTGCTCATCGCTATCGTGGCGATCATTTTTTTCGGACCGAAGAAGCTGCCGGAGCTCGGCAAAGGACTCGGCGAAGCAATCCGCGGATTCCGGGACTCGATGAGTCCATCCGCGAATCCGCCTTCGCCGGACAAGGATACGAAGCCAGCTCCGAAGGAGTAGGCGCTCGGGGTCGCGCGGTCTCGGGGTTGCGCGGTCTCGGGGTTGCGCGGTCTCGAAGTTGCGCGGTCGCGGAGTTGCTTGGACTCCGTGTCTCGGGGCGACCGGTGTTAGATACGCGCGAATAGCGGCGGCCCGCGGTCGCCTTTTGCCGGCGAAGCCGGTTTAGGATCCGTAGCCCCCGGCTTCAGCCGGGGGAAATGCGGGTCCCGATTTTTCGAGCCCGCTTTCAGCGGGCGACAGAAATAGAAATCCGGCCGTTCCGATGCGCCCTCTGTCGTCCGCTCAAGCGGGCTGGCAACCTCGGGATGCTCGTTTCCCCCGGCTGAAGCCGGGGCCACGGATCTTAAGCCGGCTTCGCCGGCCATGCGCGTTGGGTCGAACCTCGAGAAGTCAGGTACGTGGTTTTGGGCGCGCAACTCGCACCTTGTGATCGCGTTCGAAGTTCTTGCCTACTGAGCAACCCTGCAATTCTGCGACCTCGAGACCCCGCGACCGCGCGACCCCGAAACCGCGTTCACGGCGGGCACTTCTCCGCCATCCACTGCTGAAACAGCGCGATGAGTGACGGGTCCAGCGGGGGCATGGGCGGGGCGGGCATCGTCGTGCCGGTGGTGCCGGTCAGGCGGCCGTAGATCATGTCGGCATTGGCCTTGACCGTCTCATAGTCGGCAAGGTTGAAACGCCACATCATGTTGGCCTGAAACGGGGCGAACATCGGAGCGATGTCGGTCTGAAACGATGTCGGCATGGCGGAATCCTCCTCTTCGTCCTTCGTCAAATTCAGGCGCGATGGTCCATCCACATCATTGCGGCGATGGCGATCAGATACAGGCCGCTGAGCACCTGGGCATAGTCAGGAATCCAGCGGCGGAGGCGCGTTCCGCTCGCCATGCCGATCAGGCACATGCAGGCGCTGACGCTGCCGACGACGGCGGCGGCGAGCGGCAGCGGATAGCCGAACGTGCCGAGGCTCACACCGATGAGCAGGTTATCGAAGGAGAGCGAGAGCGGCAGCCCGACGACCGTCCATCGGTTGTTGACCAGCTTCTCCAGGTCGTCGCTGCCTTTCAGCGCCAGGAGCAGGATGACCACGCCACAGGAGACGATGATCAACGGTGAGGCACGATCGATCCCGGCGCCGAAGCGCGCGTGCAGCAGGCGCACGAGGAGCAACCCGGCCAGCGGGGTGGATATCTCGCAGGCGCAGAATGCCAGCGCGAACAGCACGCGCCGCGCCCGGGTGATCGGCGTCAAGCTGATGGCCGCGGCCACCTGCAGGTTGTCGAGCCCGGCCAGTACGCCGAGAAACATGAGGCGAAGCATGCGATCAGGCCAGCGCGTAAATGTTCAGCACGCCGCCGTTTCCTCCCTGCACCAGCGCCCCCGCCACAACATAGTTGCCGGCGATGGCGGGACCCATACAGTAGCCGTACCCGCCGCTCATCCCTCCGGTCTGGGCGCCGAAGTTCTCCACGTCGCTCCAGAGCAGCTTGCCATCGCTGGCGCGGAACGCGTACAGCGCCACGCGTGTGGTGGACATGAAGACGACGTCGTTCACCACTGCCGGAACGCTGATCCCGCTCTCCCCCGCCATCTTGTACAGCGGGTTGTTGGGATCGGCCGCGGCGACATACTTCCTCGGGTCGCCGTTATCCAACGGCCAGGCGTCGGCCAGCGTCGTCCAGTCCAGCGCGCGGAGGAACGGCGTGCTGTCGGAATCGATGCCGGCGCAGATGAAGTGATAGTTGTTGCCGCCGATGCCGATGAACAGCCGCTGCAGCGAAGAGCAGGTCGCGGCAGTGCTGTACGTGCCGTGGAAATTCTCCCCCTGCGTCTGGTTCGACTGGTCGTTGGTCAGCACCGGATTGGGCTGGCTCGGATCGTCGACGCCATGCGGGTCGACCGTGGGGATCTGGCTCCCGTCGTTCATGTACGGGAGCATCTGCCGGGTCTGAATGATGGCGAACGTCTTCGCATCGAACGTCATGTAGCAACCGTTCTTGCAGCCGATGCCCACCACCTTGCGGCCGTTCATCTCCCACAGCGTCGGAGCGCCGCCGATGTCGACGTCGATGTCGCTGGGCCGGTAACTCGTCGGACCGGGGATCTGGATGCATGCCTTGAAGGCGCCGGTGCTGGCCGCGAGCACGAGCACGCTGTTCGTATAACCGGCCGTGGGGAGCTCGCCATCCGGCTGCGGATTGCCGGTGGCGCAGTAGATCTGATCGAGATCGGGATCGCAGGCGATGCCCGACCACACCGAGGCGCCTTTGGCGACGGGCTGTTCATCGAACGTCGTGAACCCGGAGGGCAGCGCGCCGCGGATGGTCTCGGCGGGCAACTGATTCGGCTGGTTGTTCTGACCCTCGACGTATTGGCAGGTGCAGTAGATCCAGATCACCTTTCCGGTGCCGGCGTCGATGCAATAGACGAAGCCATAGAGGTCGGGGTTCTCCCCTTCGCCCATGCCAACGTAGAGCCGGTCTCCGATGACGACCGGCGACGACCATCCCGACGCTTTCGGCTGCGGCGAGGAGTCGAAATCGTTCGTGACTGGCTGGTTCTGGAGCAGGTCGGCGTAGCGGAGGTCGGTGATCCACTTCATGACGAGCGTCTGCTGATCGAGGCAATAGAGCTTTCCGTCGAAGGCGCTGAAGTAGACATTGCCGTTCGCCACCGCCGGCGTACATCCCATGCCGCAGAACCCGTGCGTGTCGCGGTCGGCGGCATTGATGCTCCAGTTGTAGGTGGCCACGGTCTGGCCGGTAGCCAGGCTGACCTTGATGAACTGCCCGCCATTCTGCGCGGCGGCGGCCAGGCTGTTGGCCAGACCGCAGTAGACGAAGCCGTCGACCACGGCGGGCGTGGAGAGGATCGAGCCGTTCACGTTGATCGACTGCGTCAGCTTCAGGCCGGAGACCGTCCCACTGTTGATCGGGCTGGCCGTCACCTCGCCAGTGTGGGCCGGGTCGCCGTGAAACATCCACCAGTTGCTGCTGCTCGGATTGCTGGACATGGCATCGCTCCTCACTTCGCCGGAATCGCGGAAGGCTTCATCTTCGCCGAGGGAGGTGGCGGAGCATCCTGGTGCGGCCTTCGGGCCAGACCCCAACTGAAGTCGCGCAGACCGGTGCCGGCGTTGAAATGGCACGACATACAGCTATTGCCGAACGCTCCCGCGGCGAGCTGCGACGATTGGAAGTACGTCTCCAGCGTCACATTCACCGCCCCATTCACGGGGAACGCGCCCCCGGCATCCTGCGGATAGACGCCGCGGTTCGCCGGCGCCTTGAACCGCGTCGGGTTCGATGGCCACTGCGTGATCACGAGCTGGTAATACTGCCAGACGGAGCTCTTCGGGAGCGCCGCGTGGAAGGCGTTGTTGACGTCGACGGTCGACGCTCCCGGCGGTGTCGTCGGGATCGGATTCAGGCGGTTCACCTGCACCGGCGTCGCCGTCGGCGGCAACTGTCCGGGCGATGTGTACGTCGGGCGGTTGGCGAACCCCTGTGTGCCGGTGGGTGGATTGTCCGTCTCGTTATTGAACGACGACGGGGTGTTATCGACCTTCGGCGGCACGTTGTCGACCTGCTCGAACGTCGACCAGACCCACTCCGGAAACTCCTTCGTCTTCTGAGCGATGTGGAAGCCCACCAGCCCCATCAGCACCTGCTGGCAGGGCGGCTGGCTCTGCGGGTTATAGACCCAGGCATTCACGGTGTAGTAGCGCTTGATGAGCGTCGTCTCCATGCCCGACAGATTCCGCCAGGCGGCCTTGAGCATGATCGAGTCGTCGGGATTCTGCGGATTCGGTGGCAGCGCCACCACGGTTCCCGGCGGCAGGTTCTTCATCAGATACAGCCAGGTGGCCGGCGTGTTGTTGTCGCCGCGGATCCAGTTGTACTGCGGTCTGTTGTAGCGGACCTCGAAATAGACGTAGTTGCTCTGCTGGTCGACCAGCGGGAACGAGAAGGCCTGGTTGACATCGCTCAAATCGGTGTCGCCCTTCGTCACCATGACAAGCTGCTTGTCCGCCGGCTTCGCGTTGGGGCAGAGGTTGGGAACATACGGCGCGTCATAGCTCTCCCATAGCGTCGGCCGTTTGTCGTATTGATCGAACAGCTCCCAGTTCGCCTTGTACGTCCCCCACGTCACCGGCGTGCTGTTCGTCATCGAGGTGAATACCGGCGGGTTGTTCGGCTGATTGGGATTGCCGCGCCCGACGCCCGCCGGCCAGTTCAGGGCGATGAAGCTCTCCCAGGAGAACCAGTCGAAGTAGGGGCGGACCTGCTCCGGCGTCGCCGTCGGTGGAGCGGTCGCAGGGATCGGCACCACGTTCGGGATGTTGCCGCTGACGACGACCGGCGGAATCGACGGAAACGTCCCCGTGGCTACCGTGGTCGATGTCGTTGACGTTGAAGACGACGTTGAAGACGCAGTCCCGGTCGTCGCCGTCGACGGCAGTGTGGCCTCCCCTGTCCCCTTACAACCGAGCAGCAACCCCATCAACGCGACGGAGGAGAGTATGCGAAGAGACATTGGCGTGTGGTTTCCTTTCGTTGGTTGCTGGGTTGCTTGGTTACTGAGTTGCTGGGTTACAGGGTTGCTTGGTCGAGGGGTCGCGCACTCTCAGCGGCTACGGAATCCACAAATCAGGACCTGCAACACAGCGAGACCCCGTAACCGCGAGACCTCGTAACCCCGCAACCCAGTAACCCAGCAACTCAGTAACCCAGCAACCTCAAACATCAAAACCCCACCCCAACCCCAACCCTAAACGTCCTGCCGGGAGCGGGGAACTGAAACGGGTTTGGCTGACCTTTGAAATCGACCAGAATGTATCCAAGCTCGTTGTAGTGAGCGTCGAAGGCGTTGAGGAGGTCGGCCTGCAGGCGCAGCCTGCCGATGTCGTGGGTAACGCGCAGGTCGACGCGCGAGACGTCGGGCGTCACGAACATCCCGGCATCGTCGAGCGAAAGGCCGTGTCTCCACCGGTAGGCAACGTCCGCGCTCGTCGTGGCTGAGATGCGCCCGTGCAGCAGCAGTTGCGCGACGTTCTCGGGGATGTTCTTGAGCTGATCGTCGGGCGCCGCCGTATCGGCCACGCGCGTCCACGCGTAGGTGAAGCGCGGCGAGATCCTGGCATCGGTGGCGATGGCCGCGCTGGCCTCGATGCCGCGGTGCAGCGTGCTGCCGATGTTGCGATAAGAGAAGGTCTGTGGATCGAAGTCGATCTCGTCGGTGACGGTCATCCGGTACGCGACGAGCGACCAGTCGCTCGTCGCGCTCGCGCGCGACAGACCGCCTTCGACGTTGCGGGCGCGCTGCGGGAGCAGGGCGGGATTCGAGATGGTGAACGTCCCTCCCCTGCCGTCAGGATAAGGACGGGGGTCGAAGAGCTGGTCGAGCGTCGGCGCTTTGAAGGCGCGCGATACCTGGGCGAACAGCGAGACAGGAGAGGCCCCGCCAAGGTCGCCGAGGCGGACGTTGAGACCGGCGCGAGGCGACCATGCCGAGGCGCTGTGGAGACGCGAGGCGCCTCCGGGAGTCACGCCGCTGAAATCGTCGCGGATGTCGTCGCGGCGGAGTCCGGCGCTGAGCCGGCAACGCGCACAGATGTTCCACCCGCCGGTCACAAACAGCCCGACGCGATTGCGGCTCCCATCCTCGGCGGCGGCGACACCGAGCGTCTGACCTGACGAACCTACCGACGAATAGCGGCCCGAGAGCGTCGCACGCTCGAGGTCGGCGCCGGCGCGCAACGTCCCGCCTGCGACATCGCGGGACGCCTCGAACGTGGCCCCGCCCGCGCGGGTCGTGAGATCGCGCAACGCGCTCGTGCCGAATCCCGGCGCCAGCAGCAGCGTGCGCAGGTTCTGTCCGCTGCGGTCGATGCCATAGACGGTCGCGTGCAACGGTATCGCTCCGAAGGACTCATAGGTCGCGGAGACGCGGCTGCGGTCGGTCTGATCGCGATCGAAGCGGAAAAGCGATTCCGACTGCTGGCGGTCGGCGTCGATCTCGGCGAGCGACAGCGGTCCCGGATCGCGTCGGTCTTTCCGGTAGCTGGAGGCGTCCAAGCGCCAGCGGGACTGATCGCCGAAGCGGATCAGCGAGAGCTGGGCATTGCCGTCGCTCGTGTCCGAATGGTCGCGGAACCCGCCGGTGTCCGCGCTGCCGCCGCGGAGGTCGATACGCGTCTTTCCGATGTCGGCGATGTAGCTGGCTTCGGCCTCGCGCGTGGAGAAGCTGCCGCCGTTCGCATAGAGCTCGCCCCGGGAATCGTCGCTCGGGGATTGCCGTGTGGAGACCTGCACGACGCCGCCGAGCGCGGTATCGCCGTAGAGCGACGAGCCGGGACCGTGCAGCACCTCGATGCGATCGATGTCGGCGACTCGGAAGCTGCGCCAGTCGACGTTTCCCGACTCCGCGTCGCCGACCGGAACGCCGTCGATGATCAGCTTCATGTACTCGACCTCGCCGCCGCCGAAGAAGCCGCGCGAGGTGACCATGGGGATGCCGCTGGCGCCGCTGTCGAACATCATCGTTACCCCGGGCACGAACGCCATGACCTCGGCGAGCGACTCGGCCGGCAGCCGTTCGATGTCCTTGCGCGTCAGCACCGTTACCGCCGCCGAGGCCTGATCGCGCGGCTGCTCCTCGCGCGCCGCCGTGACGACAACCTCCTGCTTGATCACCGTTTTCGGTGTCGCGGGGGGAGGATCATCAACGGTCGCCGCCAGGGCGGCCAGCAGTAGAAGTCCGATCATCGTTTTTGAAAGGGATGGTGAAGCGGAATCCCTACCTCAATTCTAAGACGCTTGGAGGGGGATCGGCGTGAGGTCTCGGTTGCTGGGGCGCTGGGTTACGGGATCAAATGACGGCACAGGCAGCGACTAGGGGCCGACGCCAGCCACTACACATCCGCCGGCAGAATGCGGAAGCTACGACGTCCTGAGTGCCGGAGGGCACGGAAATGGCGGTGGTCAAGTGTCAGGACGTCCCCGCACTCGTAGCGGGCCGCCAGAATGGCGATCGAGGCGTCCGCCAGACCGATCTCGAGATCGCGGTATTTCGCAATGATCTCCCTGGCCTGCTCCACGTCGCCGTGCTCGAAGGGCGCCAGCTCGTAAACTCCACGCGCCACTTCATCCAGAAAGGGGAGTTCTGCGTCGAGGCCACCGAACTTCTGGAGCAGATAGTCCGTTTCCGCGAGAACAAACGGAGAAAGGATGCGAGGTGGCTCCGCCTCGAGCAATGCAAAGGCACACGCCTCGTGATGTCGCTGGTCCGCGACGAGAGCAGCGAGCAGGCCGCTCGTATCGACCAGGATCACTCGCCGAAGCCGTCCAGCAGGTCTCCGGCGCGCTCGGCCACCGACGGATCACCAAAGCTCACGCCCGGCAAAGGGATCCGAGGATCCGGCGCTCTCTGAACAGCCACCGCAACGGCGATGGCGTCGCGCATGACATCGGCTTCCGAACGACCCGCCGCCCGCGCCACAATTTCAATCCGCTCTTTCAGCTCATCGGGGAGGTAGAGTGTCGTCTTTTTCATACCATACATGATACCATACGTGAGTTCTCGACAATGATTCTGTCCCGCAGCGACGGAAGATAACCAGCTACCTGGTACCGGCCGACTAAGCGACTCAGCAACCCGTCTCTGCGCATCCCCGCGACCCCGCAACTCCGCAACACATCACTTCTTCGGCGGAATCGGCTTCCCGTAACTCTGCTCGTACGCGACCCGCATGGCCTCGACGTGCGGGATCAGGTCCGTATGGGCTGGATCCTTCGCCAGCTCCTCGGCGGCGTAATAGACCTCCAGCGCCTTCGCCAGAGCCAGCGCCTTCTTTTCTTCGATGGCCTCCGAGAGCTCGTTTGCCAGCGACTCCAGACCGTCGGCCACGGCCAGGTAGTTGAACTCCTCCAGCTCGTCGGGGTTCATCCCCGCGGCGTCGAGTCCCCCCATCACTCCTTCGTCCTGCGTCGGCGGAGGGGCATCGTGTTTGAGAAACGGAATCGACTTCCGCATCTCCGAGAGCTTGCGGAGAATCCCCTCCGCGTCGATCGGCTTGAGTTTCGGTTCTGGTTTCATCGGTCCTCCGATACGTGTGGCTAACAGTCAGGCCCTAGGATAAATGACCGGACGTATCGAAGCACGCCCTATCGTGTTACAGCACTCCACAGCCAGTAGAAAATCTTGACACTCTCCCGATCCCGAGGGAGCCTCGGGGTGTACGGAGGTAAAGGCAGATGTCAGATGATCATGATCCGATCGCGGAGATCGAACGGCTTGACCGGTTCTTTGACGGCGAGGAGGACGGGGAACGTCCGATCGACGTCCTGCGCAACAACGGAGTCTCGATTCCGGATGAGCGCGATCTCGATGACGGCTCACTGCACGAGAGACTCTGGGAGATCATCAATGCCATGGCGGCGGTCGGAATGTTCGTCGAATCCACGAACCACCTGAGCGATCGCGAGCTGTATCGCTATCTCGTCACCGACGCGCTCCTTGAGGAGACGATTCTCCCCACGCCCGGATCGGGCGGCGGATGGCACATCAGCCCGATCGGCGGCGGCAGTGTCGAAGACAACGAGATCTACCTCCGCTATCACGCCGACGACGAGACGCGCGATCGATGGCATCGCGATTTCGGCGAGACCCTTCCGGCGAAGGAGAAGCCGCCTTTCGACCGCGATCGCCTGCTGCCGGTGCAGGACTTTTCTGGCGACGAAGAGATTCAGTAATGGGGCTGACCCACGAATGCGTCACCGGCCAGCGGCGAGTGGCGGATGCAGGCAATGCGCACGGCAGTTGTCCGAAAACATCGGACAACTGAATCTTGAACGGTACGGAAAAACGACCAGCCATGCGCTCGGAGGTCGGTCATGAAGCCTGACGACGGTCCCCCGAACCGCGTCGCACTCTTCAGAAACGCGAAATCCGCCAGACGATGCACCAGGATGAATGGTGGTTTGTAATCACGGACGTCATCGCCGCCCCGACGGATTCCGGACTACTGGAAGAAGATGCGGAAAACGGGATCCGGAATTTGGGAAGAGCCCTCCAAGGGGGAGGCCAATTTGTCCCTCCCCTTGCGTTGGAGTTTGCGACGGCCGGGGGACCTCAGAAAATCCTCTCACGCGAAGACGCGAAGATCGCGAAAGCTACCCTTCGCCCTTCGCCCTTCGCGCCTTCCCTCTTCGGCTCTTCGCGCCTTCGCGTGAGCATTCTGAGAGCGAGACTCTCAGATCGTGTTTTCAAGAATCCAGGAGCCTGCACGGCAGAGAAGATCAGACGAAGATGGCGGCCGAGCCCTTAGGCAACCAACCAGGCCGCCGGTCGTGCCGGCCTGCGCTATCCTTCATCCCGCATGGCCCCCGCATTTACCGCGGTACCGCTTGGGGTCAAGGTCGAAGTCGAAAGTGCCGAAAGACCAATTGCGCAGAAGTCCCAAGCATCGGCACTTTTCGACTTTCGACCTGACCCCAAGCACCGACCTCCTGCCGAGGTCCGTTAAGGTGACCGCCTGACCACGCCCTTGCCTTCGCGATGGAAGCGCGATTGGAGCGGCCACGCATCATGAGGGCATCAACCTTGATACTCGGGTGTCGACCTCGACACGTATGCGAATTCAGTGGCGACGAGCGGGTCCTTCCATATCTGCTCGCAAAGCCGCTGCGTGTCGTCAGCGATCGTGAGCAGAGGGCGGACCGCTTCGAAGTAGCGGTACTTGAAGTAGTAGTACGTCTGCGCGATGTGCCGGCGGTAGTGTTCGATCGCCAACTGCAACGGCTCGTAGCGGTCCGGATCATCCCAACCAGCCGGCTTGTTCTGCCCTCCCGGATGCACGTAGTTGATGTCGATGTTATAGATGTCGTCGCGGAACGAGAGCGAATAGCGGTCTTCATAAGAGACCGTTCCGACGTCGCCGCCGCCGCCGTGGACCGCCTCCTGCCAATGTCTCTTGTTGACGTGAATGGACTTGCAGATCCGATCCTTGACCAGCAGCTCGAACATGTCGCGTGCATCGTTGTAGCGAAGGCTGGCGTACGAGCGGAGATTCGCCACGTGCGCCATGTACGGCGGCTCGTCTGAAGTCGACGCGGCTTGAGGCGGCGCCTGCGGCGGCGCCGCTTTCACCGTGAACGGCGTGATCTCGATCGTGAATACCTCCGGTTCGCCGCGCAGCGTTCCACCGGCGTTCACGGCTCCCCCACCGGCCGGTGCGCTGACGTAGTTCGCTCCGTTCGCCACGCGCAGAACGACCTTGTCGTTGGTGTTGATCACCTGGCCTGTCTGCCCGCCGTCAGAGCGCTCGATGACGTACGTTTCGTCTTTCCCGATCTGACTGGCGGGCGTTTTCACGCTCAACGCGCCGCCTCCGCCGTTGACGGCGGTGATGTTCGTGCCGCCCGGCGTACGAAGAACTACGGTGTCGCCGTGCTTGAGAGTCTTCGAGCCGTTGCGATTCAGCAGGCGAACCGCCACGCGCAACGGATTGTCGGTCGCCATCGTGAACGCGCCGCGGTCCGACGTCGACGTCATGTATTGACCGCGAATCCTGAGCCGGACGTCGGGCAGCACGAGGTTGGGCTGATACGCGTGAATCAACGCCGTCTCCTGAAGCGCGTTCATGTACTCGGCGACGCAGATCGCGTAGACCGGCAGTCCCTTGCGAATCATGGCGACGTTCTGGTCGGTCTCCGAAATCTTCGTTCCCACCTTTTGCAGCGAAAGGAAATTGAGCACGTTCGAAAAGTTGTCGGCGGTCGACAGCGCCGTCTGTTTCGCCGTCGTGAGCTCGGAGCCGCCGTAAATGCCTGCGCGGCGCAGGTTGATGTAAGTGATCAGATACTTCTCATGCGCGCTGCGCAGCGCGCCCGTGGCCTGGAACGTGGCGTTTTCGGCGATCAGACTTTTCACATCGCGCAGGATGTCTTCGCGGAACTGGCTCAGGACGTCATGCATCGAAACCTTGCCCGCCGGCCACAGGCGATCGAAGACCGCGGTGAAGATCGCGGCGCCACCAGGGACTCCCGACAGGGTTCCGGCAATCATGCCCACGGCGCCGATGACTGTGCGCCCATAGTCCTCGGCCGGATCGCGATACTTGTCCATCGTCAGATCGGGTGTGTCAGGCCATGACGAAGGAGGCGCGGGAACAACGCGAAAGAGCATTCCCGGTGCTTGCGAATTGATCCGACATGCGACCTGCTGCCCTTCCACGACACCACGATTGGAGAGCGGCACGACCTCGCCGGTGTGGTTCGAAGCTTGTAAGACCAGGCTGAACATGCCGTCGCCGCGATCGTCGAGCGAGAACTCCTCCGCGATGTACGCGGACTTCTGCACGAGTGGCACGACGTCACCGACGACGTCGCGTGCTCCCGTCACGGGGCGGCCTAGATTTTTCGTACGGAGCTGAAATGCGCGGACCCGCGGCGCGCCGAGCGTGAACGTCTCCCAGGCATCGACGTGCGCTGCCGCCGCGCTCACGTGATTGTCGGCCGCGCCGCGGTCATGCGTGAGGTGGCGTCCGTTCCCCGCCAGCAACGCGAATCGATCGCCGACTCGAATCTCGCCCGTGCCGCCGATTTTCTTGATCCTGAAAATCTCGTTCGCACTGCCCGGCGTCCATGCCTTCGTCGTCAGCTCGTTCAAGTTGGTCCAGCCGACGTACTTGCGCCAAGCCGTTCGCATGGCCACGCGATCTTCGTGTACGAACGTGTGCGCGCCGCTCATGTTGATCATCTCGATCTCGTATGGGGCCGGTGCGGTGGCCACGACATGCTCGTAGCCCTCATGACCGCCGACGGTGCCAAAGATCCTGCCGTCCGAGACGATGCGTCCCGTTCCGGCCGGATAGAGACGGAACTGCGCCGACGACGATTTCGGATCGCTTCCGATCTTCAGCGGAACCTCGGTCGCCTCTTCGCTCTCCACCGCGAGATAGAGGCGCTTGCTGTCGTCACCCGCGCGCGTAACGACCTCGATGTTGTAGAAGTGCTCGTCAACGGCCGCGTCGTCGAGCGACGACGCGATGACGGATTGCGCACTGTCGATGTGGGTCACATTCCATCGCGTGATCGCTTCGTTACCGTAGAAATAAACGAGAGTGACGCCGGATTCGGGCGTCGGATGCGCGAGCATCTTCGCGTATTCGGACCCCCGAGGACTGAAGGTCACCGTCCCATCGGACTTGTGATCGATCCTCCACTGGAGCTCTTCCGTGTTCGGATTTCCGGCCGCGAGACTCACTACGCCGTTCGCGTGATGCAACATCCGGTAGTGCTGGTGGTCGTACAGGTTGCCGAAACCGTCACCGATCCAGCGGAAGGTCCACAGCGCGTGACGTGGAGGTTTCTTCAGGTCGACGCGGGTTGTGCGCACGCTCGCGTTCAAGACGTCGTTCGAGCTGAGCGCAACCACATTCTGCTGACCCGGAATGGAAAGCACGAGCATCTGAGCCATGGCGAAGCCTCCTCAAGCACAGCATGGCGTTTTGTTACGCGGAACGGACTTGCAGAGAATACACGACGTACCACGGAGATACGCACTCATTCGAACTGCCGGCCTCACCAGACAATGAAAAACACGAAGGCCGCGAGATGTGAAACTCACAGACGTAACCTTCTCACCACCAAATGGAAACAACACTGTCTGTGCTGCCACATGCGCGGGCGTGATCGGAACGCCCGCGCGTCGGTTGACAGGTCAACTGCGTGAGCTACGCGGCCTTCTTGTCCTCCTGCGATTTCGCCGCGCCCGCGAAGGCGGCCAGCGGCCGCTCCGCGGGACGGATCGCTCCGGCCTCGGCACCTTCGTCAGGATTGGGGTGAGTGTCGAGGGGCATGACCGCGGGCCACGCGGTCATGCCTGGTTTCTTACGCGATGGGCCCTCCGCTTACGACCGGTTTGGGAACGGCCGGAACCGGCGCCGGAGCGGACGTGCCCGGAGCCGGTACCGGATTGGGCGTGCCGGGCGCCTGCTTCTTCCTGACGCCGCCGCGTCTTCCCAGGTCGCGCTTGAGGTTGCCGACATGCGAAGCCACCGTCGTGCTCAAGGGATTGAGCGCGACGCGCTTGGCAATGGCGTAGACCTCCAGCGCTCCATTTCCGGCGTTTGCCTTCCGGGAGTTGATGCTGAAGGTGAGGTTCCTTGCCGCCGCGGCGAGCCGGTCCGCCATCGGGCGGAAGGCGTCGATGAACTGCAGCGCGTCGCGGGCCTCGGTGGCGTCGAAGGTCCCCCCTTGCAACTCGGGGTTCTCCTGGACCGCGGCCACGGCCGTGGCAATGAACTGCAGCGGCACGTT
>DATHRD010000065.1:0-30954 GCA_035482045.1 Thermoanaerobaculia bacterium | reverse complement strand
CGATCATCCGCGTCTGAGCCCGATTGGCTTCAAGCGTTCGGGGCTTACCCACGTAACGGTCTTTGTCGCTCATGCGACATTGTACCATTGATCAGTATCTCTATACATCAGGCCATTCCCGATTCTTTCACAAGCTCTGAGGCTGCCCCTTCGGCTACGCTCAGGGCAGGCTCCGCCGCGGTACGAATCGCGGTGCTTGCTCAAATCCGGTCCCGCGGCGTAGGACGCCGAAGGACCCCCTCCGCGCTTGCCGGGTCGGTGGTGGTACTTCTCGATGCAAGCTCGCGGGGGGTCCTTCGGCGTCCTACGCCGCGACTGTGGTCTGTGCAAGCATCAACATTCGAGGCGCGGCTGCGGCAGCCTCAGGATGACAGTGAAGTGAGAGGCGCCTAACCACCGTTTCAATCTTGACGCGACACTGATGTCGCGTCAGGGTTGAAATCGTGGCCGGATATACTCTTCGAAAAAGGAGAATCCGATGATTCGCACACGCGGGATCCTCATTGCGGCGCTGCTCGCCCTCTTCGCCACCGGCTGTTTCGAAGTGGAGCAATCGATCGAGCTGAAGAGAGACATGTCCGGCACGGCGAATTTCAAGCTTGGCGTAGACATGGAACCGATGATCACCATCATGGCCAAGATGCAGAAGGAGATGAGCGGTGACAAGAGTCCGCTGACGAAGGCGGACATCGCGGCGGCCAAGGCGGATTTCAAGAAGCAACAGACAACGAGCACTGCCGAGAAATCCGAGGATTCGCGCAAACGGGCGGAAGGCGGCCTTCCTCCGGGAGTCAAGCTGCTCGATGTTTCGGTCCAGGAGAAGGAATTCGGCGTCACCACGAACATGAAGTTCGCGTTCGACAAGCTCTCCAGTCTGGTCGGGGTGAAGCTCGGAACGAAGAACGAAGGCGGAGCCCCTGCCGATCCGACGAAGAAGTCGATCCTCGATACACCGTTCGAGGGGTTGGAGGTCTCCGAAACAGCGAGCACGATCACCATTCATACAAAGCCGCAGAACCCGGCGGACAAAGTGAAGGCCCAGGAGAGTCAGCAAGGGCCGAAACTCGATGCCGACACCGAGAAGATGATGAACGACGCCTTCAAGAACCTGCGGGTGGCCTGGAAGATCACCGCCCCGTTCGAGGTGGTCTCCAGCAATGCCACGCGCAGGGAAGGGAAGACGCTGATCTGGGAGTACGACTTCGAGAAATTCCAGAAGCTCGCCGCCTCCCCGAAAGCTCTCGACGACCTGGCCGTGAGCGTCACGTACAAGAAGTGAACGTCTTATGTCTTGCCCTTCAGAGCTCTGGGGAGCGTGCCCCGGCCCCACGCCTCCAGACTGCCGTTGCGGAAGGCGACGTACTCCTGGTGGCTGGTCCACATCGTGGTTCCTCCGAAGCCGTTTACACCGCTCTCAGACGACGCTGAGGCCCAACTGCCCCCGGGGTCATATGCGGAGTCCAGTTCGTAGACCCACACCTCCCACGCGTCGCCGCCCACCTGAAACTTCTGCGTTGACTGCGGCTGTGGTTTACGGGACGGTCCAAGCCAGGAGTGCGTTCGGCTGTCCGGTCCCTCAAACTGCTCCGTGGTGGCTCCTCGGCGGAGGGTGAAGCAGTTGCACGCGTTCAATTGCATGAGGAACGAGGTCGAGCAGCCGGTAACGCTCATGCCAATCAATACGGCGGCCAGCGGGATGGTGAATCGCTTCATGGGTGCCTCCTCTCCGCGAATCACATGCGAGAGATGGTCCACACAATGACGGCAGATTCCGCCGGTTTCGCGTTCTGAAGTCTCCTCAATTCAGCACGGATTGTCACCGATAGTGGGCGGATGGTGGAGTGGATCGTTCCGGGGTCCGAATGCTGCCGAGCACCGCACAGACAGGAGTGTCTGTGCCACATCAAATTCCGGTTTTGGAAGGCAAAGGTAAAACGGCGGAGCTGTTTGTGGCACAGACACTCTTGTCAGTGCGGTGTTTACCGCCGTTTCGTCCGATGCGTGGCCGGCGCGGTCCACGGATCCTCGGGCCACGGGTGCTTGGGATAGCGCCCGCGCAGCTCTTTGCGCACCTCCTGGTATGCGCCGTTCCAGAAGCCGCGAAGGTCCTGCGTGATCTGGACGGGGCGGCCGCCGGGAGAGAGCAGGGCGAATGTGATCGGCGTGCGCCCTGGGCCGATTCGCGGCGATTCGGCGAGGCCGAACAGCTCCTGCAACTTGGCCGAGGCGACGACTGAACCGTCGTCGCGATACTCCAGGCGCGCGCTGCGACCGCTGGGGAGCGGTATGGTCAATGGCGCCAAGGCGTCGAGCGTTCGTCGAAGCGGGAACGGCAGCTCGATCTGTACGTCATCGAGCGAACGCTTGCCGGCGACGGCGTTTGCGATCAACTCGTTCCAATCGACATCGAGACCGGCAAACGCGACGCGTCGTGTCAGCAGGGGATCAGGCTTCGCGTTCTCCGCCAGGATCCGCTCCGCCTCGGCCGCCTGCGGTTCGACAGACTGCTCGTGGAGCAGGATGGCGCCGTACCAGTTCCGCTCGACGGCCCGGACCCGGTTGCCGGACAGGTTGTGCTCGACCTCGCGCCGCGTCGGGAGGAGCCAGTCGCGCTCGATGACGCGGGCGTTGCGCACCAGATCGCCGGTGATGTCGAGGATGACCAGAAACTCTCCGTTGCCGTCGTCGATCTCGCGCGCCAGCGTGGCCCCGGTGCCGGAGGAGAGCAGCAGCCGCGGTGATTTCGGCTGGCGGCGCTGCGCCACGCGGTCGGGATAGCCGGCCAGCAAGGCGCGCCGCAGCGTCGCATCGGCGGCATGCCGCCGGTAGCTGCCGCCGAGGAGGCGGCGCGCGATCGACGAGAGCTCCTGGGTCTCGCCGGGTGCTCCGCCGCCGAGCTGGACGGCGATGGCCACCGCATCGTCGGAGCCGTGGGCGTCGATCACGATGCGGGCCAGCCGCGGATGGAGGGGGAGGGCGCGGAGTTGCTCGTGCCCTTCGGCCGCGCCGAGCGCGGCCAGCAAGGCCAGCCCGGCATCGATCCGCTCCTCCGGCGGTCTCTCGAACCATGCGAATGTTCGCGGATCGCCGCCCCAGGCAATGATGTCGAGCAACGGTGGGGCCAGGTCGACGCGGCGCACATCCGGTTCGCGGTGTGGACGGAGGATGTCGCGAACGTCCCACAAGCGGGTGACATGGCCTGGGCGCGTTCGTCCCGCGCGTCCGGCGCGTTGTTCGGCCGAATCGGCGGAGATCCGCTCGACGACCAGATGATCGACCGCAGTGTCGGGATTGAAGCGGAGCACCTTGTGGATGCCGGAGTCGATGACGTCGGTAACCCCTTCGACCGTGAGCGATGTCTCGGCGATGTTCGTGGCCAGAATGACTTTGCGCCGTTGCGCGGGCGCCAGGGCGCGCTCCTGCGCGTCGACGTCGAGGGAGCCGTGGAGCGGGAGGACGAGCGCGTCGGCATCGGCCAGCTCGCCGCGGGTACGTTCGATCTCGCGCATGCCGGGAAGAAAGCAGAGGATGTCGCCCTCCGCGCTTCCCAACCGCTCGCGCACAGCGGCGGCCATCGTCTGGCCGGGTCGATACCGAATGTCGACGGGAAAGCGGCTGGCGCCGACGTCGAAGACGCGCGCGCCGCCGAGGAAGCGCGAGATTTCGTCCGCGGCGATCGTGGCCGACATCACCACCACGGCCAGGTCGTCGCGTGCATTCATGGCCTGCTTCGCCAGCGCCAGGGCGACGTCGGCATGAATGCTCCGCTCGTGGAATTCGTCGAGGATGATGATGTCGAAGTCGCTCAGCAGCGGGTCGCTTTGCAGCCGCGCGGTGAGGATCCCCTCGGTGGCGACGAGGAGCCGTGTCGTGTTCGAGAACATTCGTTCAAAGCGGATCTGCCAGCCGATCTCGTTGCCGATCGTCCAGTCGCGCTCTGCCGCGATACGCCGAGCCAGGGCCCGTGCCGCCACCCGGCGCGGCTGTAGCAGGATGGTGCGCCCAATCGACGCCAGCGCCGGCGGAATGCGCGTCGTCTTCCCCGATCCCGGCGGGGCGACGATGACGGCGCTGCGCCGCGCGCGGACGTGGGCGACGATTTCACCGACGTGTGCGTCGATCGGGAGCGGCGTTTGCAACACAACGGGCATTATGGCCACCAAACTGGACGACGACGGCATCGACTACACCGCGGAAGGCTCGACGCCGCCGCACGAGAAGGACGATCCGACGAACGACGGCTACGACGAAGCCGCGCACACCGGACCCGGTGCGTACGGGGTGAAGGAAGGCTTGGGCGGCGTCTTCGGCACAAGCGGCGGCGGCACGTACAGCGGCGGCATGCACGAAGAGGAGCGGCCGGCGGTGGACACGGAGAAGAAACGAGGGTAGGGGGAATCGTAGCGCCGGCGGCTCGCCGGCTGGACCGCCAGCGGCTCGCTGGCGATTACTTCAACCACACCCGCCGCCGAGCCGGCAGCGGTCCAGCCGGCGAGCCGCCGGCGCTACGGAGCTATCCCTTCGCCACCTTCTGCTCCACCGCTGTGATCTGCGCCTGCAAGGCGTCGAGGCGTTGCAGCAGCTCGGTATGGCGCTGCACCTCCGCCGAGGGTGACTTCGCCTTGATGCTGAAGGCGCCGCCAGGCTCGAGGATGCAGGTCTCGATGTCGTGGATCCCGTCGAAGCCCTGGCGGCGGATGACGCTCTGCAGCTCGGCCGTCGTGAGCAGCTCCCTGGCCATCTCGCTCTTGCGGACGTGGCCATCCTTGATGAGTGTGGCCGGTCTCCCCTCCATCATTTGGTCGAGGCGGCGATGGCGGAAGAGGAATCGGACGACGAGGTAGTTCGTCAACAGCAGGGAGACGGCGCCGATCAACCCGCCGGCGAGGGAGTTGTCGTCGCCAATGATGGCGTTCTGCACCGTGTTCGACAACGACAGCAGCACGACGAGGTCGAACGGGTTGAGCTGCGCCAGCTCGCGTTTGCCGAAGATGCGCAGCAGGATGACGAGAAAGGCATAGACGATGATCGGCCGGATGATCTTCTCGAGAAGCGGAATCGGCAGGTGGAAGAGATGTGTGGCGATTTCGTGCATGGAACTATGATGCACCTTCATGAGTCTTGATGATCCTTTCGATCAGGTCGCGGACTTCCACCGCCGTTTCGGCCATCCCGTCGCCGACCGTCCGCAACTCCTGAAATCGCCGCGTTCAGACGTCCGCGTGGCGTGGATGCGCGAGGAGATCGACGAGTTCGTGGAGTCGGCGGACGTTGTCGATCAGGCCGATGCCATGATCGACCTGATCTACTTCGCCCTCGGCACGCTCGTCGAGATGGGTGTCCGTCCCGGCCCGCTGTTCGACATCGTCCACTCCGCGAATATGGCCAAGCTCTGGCCTGACGGCGCGCCGCGCGTGCGCGAGGACGGCAAGACCATCAAACCGCCGACGTGGCGCGATCCCGCGGAGGCGCTGAGGGCTGAGATCAAACGGCAGTCAGGCGAAGGCGGCTGAGCCGATGGGTCCGGCCATAATGCGCTGGAATGTGCCGCCGAGCTCCACTTTCACAGTGAATTGAGAGGCGCTCAACCTCCGACTTCACGCTTGATACGGCGCTATTGCGCCTAACGCTGCATCGTGCAGCAGTCCGTTGGTGGACAGGCCGCTGCCGCCGTCGGCCCGCGCCTCGCCGCGCAGATTCGTGAATCGCCCGCCGGCTTCTTCGACGATGACCAGCACGGCCGCCATATCCCAGTGCGCGACCTCCGGTTCGATGGCAATCTCGGCGGCACCCTCGGCCACGAGCATGTGTGACCAGAAGTCGCCGAATCCGCGCGACCGCGCGCAGCGGCGCGTCAGATCGAGAAAGCGCTCGCCGAGGCCGGCGCGCTCGAATCCGGGAACATCGTCGTAGCAGAGCTGCGCGGCGCCGATCGTATCGATCGCGGAGACGTGGATCGCACGCCCGTTGCAGAACGCGCCGTCACCACGCGATGCCCACCAGCGGCGGCCCAGGGCGGGAGCGGAGACGACGCCGGCCTGCCCATCGAGTGCGATCAGCGTGGCGAAGACGGGGATGCCGCGCACGTAGTTCTTCGTGGCGTCGATCGGATCGATGATCCACCGCCGCCCTGCTGTGCCGCGAGCACCGAACTCCTCTCCGAGGATGCCATCGTCCGGCCGCTCGCGTTCGAGTCGTTCCCGGATGGCGCGCTCCACCGCCTCATCCGCCTCGGACACCGGCGTCCGATCGCTCTTGGTCCTCACCGCCAGCGTCGTCGACTGGAAGTAGTGCATCGTGATGGCGTCAGCCTCGTCTGCCAGCGACAACGCCAAGCGGAGATCGTCGTTCATGGCGCGCGAGAGTAGCGCACAAAGCCTTCATCCTTCCGACTACTCCGTCCGCAGAATCGAATCTCCTGTCCCGTTGTCGGTCGATGAGGTGTAGACGGTGACGGCTCCGTTTCCGTTGATCACCTGGAAATCCGCTTCGATGCCGTGCAGATCGCCGAAGGTATTGCGGGCCGCGCCCAGAACGTCGGCGGTGAGGCCGTTGATCTGTATGAATTGATTTGCGGCGATGTTGTAGTCCTTTGATGCCGTGGCCGCGCCTTGAGTCGTCGATCCGGCGGCGAAGGTGAAGCGAAGCGTGACGCGGACAGTGGCGCTGTTTCCGCTCGTTTCGACCATGCCGAAATTCGTGCGGAAGGTGGCTGGGCGTGCCGCTTGAACCGTGGATAGCGCCGAATCCTCCAGCGCCGCGATCGCGCGGAGCGAGCCGACCTTGAGCGCGGCCGACGTGGCCAGCGCGGGGACGGCCGTGCCGTAGGTTGCCGGATTGCTTCCTATGGTGGCATACGTGCGGCTGGTGACGGCGAAGGTTCCCGTGGCGGGAGTAAAGAGAAGGTACCCGGAGGTGGAGGAAAGGCCGAAGAGCGATCCGATCACGTCGGCGAGGCTGTCTGTCTGGTGCGCGCCGAGCGTGACCTGGCGGTCGGCCGTTGTGCCTGCCGAGGAGACGAATCGAAGCGTTCCGCTGGCCTGTGCTCCGCTGGTGTTGGTGATGGACAGGTCGGTGCGGAAGAAGGTTCCGTTCGCGCCGTGGAGCACGCCCGCTACCGGAATGACGCTCGGATCGCCGGGGAAGTAGCCGTACTGACGGCTCCAGTCGACCACACTCCAGTTGTCGCCGCTCAGATTGTCGACCGGTGTGGCAAAGGCAAGAAAACTTCCGGGAGACGATGCGCTGTTGGTCATGGTGGCCGAGACTGCGCCGTTCGGGACGATACTGTTCACCTGCGACAGCCCAAAGGGGCCGACCGTGTCCGATCGCGTTCCCAGGCTCGTGCCGTCCGCGGCGAAGAACTCGGTCTGGATGGTCGCGCCGGCACCCGCGGTCTCCTGAAAGAAGAGATTGGTGTGCGACGTCGCGTCCTGGCGCAGTCCGCTCAGCACCAGCCGGTCGCCGGGGGCGACGGCGCGATCCGATCGGAACGTCGGGATGGCCGTTCCGTACGTTCCCGCCGGGCTGCTGGCGTTGAAGATGTTCGTGTTGAGTCCGAGCTTGTCGGTTAGGTGCGAGCGAATCTGCAGACTTCCGACCTGGCCCTCGGTGCCGAAGACGTTCTTCACCACATCGGCCAGGGCGATGCTCACGCTCGTTCCGAGCGACGGCACCGCGGTCGTCTTCGCCGCCGATGGCCCGCCGCCCACCGGCGTGAAGAAGAGGCGCAGATCATCGACTCTGGCGTTGCCGGTCGGATTGAGGACCGAGATATCGGAGATGAATACGCCGACGGTGCTGGAGACGTGACCTACGCCAGCGATGAAGAGAGCGATCTCGCCGGATGCGAGGGCCGGCGGTGCGCCCGCGGACACGGTGAGCTTTACCGTGTCGACGACGGTGACCGTGCTGACGGAAGGCGGCGGTGTCGTGTCGCGCGGGACGGCGGTCTTCCCCGCGCTGCCGCTGAGAAAGACGATCGAGATGTCGCCGGTCAGCGAGCCGATGAGAGAGTTGGAATCGGGTCGCTTGGAACGATCGACCTGGAAGGTGAAGGACGTGGTCGTGTGCGGGGGAATGGTGACGATTCCGCTTTGCGGAATGATCCAGGGCACGTCGGAAACGAGAACGCCGGTAAGGGTTCCGTTCCCGCTGTTCGTGAAGCTGACCGTTCCGGTGGGCGAGGTCCCCGCGTCCGCGGCGACGTCGACGCGATTGCTCGAAGGTTGGGCGCTGACCGGCTGTGTCGGAGGAGCCGAGGAGAGCAACTTGATCGGAACCTGGAGTCCTTGAGCGACGCCGGCTCCGGATGGGATGGAGACTCCCTCCAACACTCCCGCGGCATTTTGTGCCACCCCTGTGATGGTTACCACCTGGCTGGCGCCAGGCGCCAGCGCGAAGGAGCCGGGCGCTTGCGTGAAGAAGTTCTGGTCCTGCGAGAGCGTTACCTGCGTGGCCGCGCCGCCCGCGTTTGATAGGGTGTAGGAGGTCGTTGCACCGCCGGTCCCTTGTGCCTGGATCATTGCCGTGGGGAACGAGCTGACGACCACCGACGGCGTGGTGATGACGTTGACGGTGACCGATGAAGTCGCTGTCTGCGCGCTGGACATTGCCGACAGCGTGTATGTGGTGGTTGTCGCCGGCGAGACGGTGGCCGTTCCGGAGAGCGCCTGTGTGCCGACGCCCTGATCGATGATCACTGCGGCCGCGTTCTGCGTCACCCACGACAACGTGGCCTGCTGGCCGGCGCGGATCGTGGATGGGGCAACGGCGAACGAAGTGACCACCGGAGGCGTCCCTCCCACGGTCGCGGTGACAGCATCGGAATAGACGATCTGCCCCCCGGTGCCATCGTCGAAAACGCCGAGGCGGTATTGGTAGGTGCCTGGCGCGAGATTGCTGTCGACATAGGTCTTGGGATCGCTGCCGCATGTCTGAACGAAGTCGAGGAACTTGAACGGTCCGCCGTTCACGGACCTGTAGATGTCCACCTCGAACGTGTGCGGATCACTATAGGAAAATGTGAGCGCGGCACTCGACTGCCCGGCGGTGACCGACGGGACCGCCGGCTTGGTGGGGACCGTCGTGAAGGTGTCGACGGCGAAGTAGTAGGGCGTCTCGTAACAGTGATCGCTCTGCAGACGGACGAAGAACGCGTATGCGGAGTTGGGGACGTTCAGTGCCGCGGTGTACGACGTCGACGTCGTGGAGTCGGTCACCGAGTAGAGGTCTTGATAGGCGCAATAGTTCGCGTCAGTCTCCCGCATGATCTCGTAGACCGCGTTCGTGGGGGCGTTGGCTGGTGGATCCCAGGCAAACGTGAACGTGGTGGTGGTGAGGGAGACGGAACGGAAATTCGGGATCGTCGTCCCGGGTGTGCACTGCGCGCCCGCGGTTCGGGCGGCGAAGAGGAAAACGAACGCGACCAGTGCTACGTGGAAGCGGTGAGTCATCATGTCCTCCGGGGTTGTCGATGATCGTAGCATCTGCCACGTTCCTGGCGGGCATGATCTACTTCGGACATGAGGCGAGTCCGGGGCTTCCTCCTTCTCATCTTCGCGCTGGCGATCGTCCCGTCCGCGCGGGCGGACGACAGGGTTCTTCACTGGGGCGGTGATGCCGAGGGAGGGGCTCCGTTCGTCGAAGCCGATCCCAACGATCCCTCAAAGCTGCGGGGTTTCGACGTCGAAGTCGCGGAGCAAATCGCCAAGGGGTTGGGGCGGACGCCGGAGTTCGTCCAGGTCTCTTTCAGCGATATCGACCAGTCGGTGCAGCGTGGCGACTTCGACATCGGCATGAGCGGTGTGGAAGACACGCCGGCGCGGCGTCGGATGGTCGCGGCCACGATCCCGTACTTCGAGTTCCACGAAGTGCTGACGATGCGCGCCGAGGATCGTGGGAAGTTCTCGACGTTGGCCTCCTTGCGCGGGCGGCGCGTCGGCACCCTCGGCGGCACGATTGCCTACGAGCTCGTGCTGGCGGCGGAGAAAAGCGCCGGCGTGATCTGCGTCTCCTACGACGACGATGTTCACCCTTACGCCGACCTCCGCGCCGGCCGGCTCGACGCCGTGCTGCTCGACAACATCATCGCGGCGCGCTCCATGCGTCGCGTGCCCGGGCTTTACACCGAGCCGCGCCCTGTTGCCACTGGTCACTACATCGGCGTTCTGGCCAGCGGCAACACGGCGCTACGCGACAGGATTGACGACATCCTTCGCGCGCGGATGCGCGACGGCACGCTGGAGCGCATCTATCGCAAGTGGGGGATCTGGGACGACTATCAGCCGGTGTTTTTCGCGGGGGTGCTGAAGGCGCAGGCGAGCGCAAAGCAGGCCGCCGAGCACGGCGGTTCCGCACCGAACATGGATGTTGTGTTCCGGTACATCCCAGCGTTGCTGCGCGCCTCGCTCATCACGATCGCGTTGTCGTGCATGGCGATGGCGCTTGCCGTGTTCGTCGGCGTTTTCATCGCCAGCGGTCGCGTCTATGGCAGTACGCCGGTGCGGGCGCTGCTGACGATCTACGTCGAAGTCGTCCGCGGTACGCCTGTGCTCCTGCAACTGTTCGTTCTCTACTACGGTCTCTCGTCGGTGATCCGCCTTCCCGCGTTTCTGGCGGCGCTTCTCGGCCTCGGGTTGAACTATGCGGCGTACGAGAGCGAGATCTATCGCGGCGCGCTCGAGGCCGTGTCCCGCGGACAGCTCGAGGCAGCTCGAACGCTCGGGCTGACCGAGGCCCAGGTGCTCCGGCTCGTGCGCGGGCCGCAGGCGTTCCGGATCGCGCTTGCGCCGATGACGAACGACTTCGTGGCGCTGCTGAAGGATTCGTCGCTCGTTTCGGTCATCACGGTCATCGAGCTGACGAAGCAGACCTCGATCTTCGCCGCGAACATCGGGAGCTGGGTGGTTCCCGGCATCCTTTGCGCGGCCCTGTATCTGGTGCTGTCGCTGCCTCTGTCCCGTCTGGCGGGGAGGCTGGAGAATCGCTGGAAGGCGGCCACGGAATGAGCATCCTGACGATCGCAAACCTTCGTCTCCGCCGCGGCGACCGGGAGATTCTCCGCGGCGTCAACGCCTCCGTCGCTGAGGGCGAGCTGGTGGCGTTGATGGGTCTTTCCGGCGGCGGCAAGACGACCGTGTTGCGCTGCGTTGCCGCGCTGGAGACATTTGAAGACGGCGTCATCGACGTCAGCGGCGTTGTGCTTCGCCCCGGACCGCCGCCGCCGCGCGCGACGGTGCGCGAGTTGCGAACACGGGTGGGGATGGTGTTCCAGCTCCACTACCTCTTCGAGCATCTGTCGGTGATGGAGAACGTCACGCTGGCGCCGATGCAGGTTGCGCACAAACCCCGCGCCGAGGCCGAGGCTCGTGCGCTCGACCTTCTCGACGCCCTCGGCGTCGCCCACCGGCGGAATGCTCTGCCTCGCGAGCTTTCCGGCGGCGAGGCACAACGTGTTGCCATCGCCCGAGCCATGGCCATGGAGCCGCCGCTGCTGCTGATGGACGAGCCGACAGCATCCCTCGACCCTGCGCGGCGCGGCGAGCTGGGAGAGACGCTCGTCCAGCTCACGGGGACCGGGCGCACACTCGTCGTCACCACGCACGACGACGACTTCGCCCGCGACTTCGCCACGCGCGTCGTCATCCTGGCCGAGGGCGAGGTCGTCGAGGAAGGCGATCCGCGTGAGGTGCTGACGCATCCGAAGCATGAGGCGACCAGGCGGTTGTTGCAATCGGCGAGGAAGGAGGCAGATGGATAACTGCCTCCTCGTTTGTGATACCAGTCACAGAGTCAGATCGCTAGCGCTTGAAGAACATCGCGATCCCCATTCCCAGGCCGATGGCGACGACCGCGCGGCGGACGAAGGTGCGGCCGAGCCGGTGGGCGATGAATGCGCCGAGGTAGCCGCCGATGATCGCGGAGACGGCCATGATCGCGCCGTCCTTCCAGAGCACGGCGCCGGAACAGGCGAAATAGAGCGCGGCCACGCCGTTGATGCAGAACGCCAGCAGGTTCTTCAGGCCGTTCATCTCGTGCATGTCGGTGAGGCCGATCAGTCCGAGCGCCGCGAGCATCAGGATGCCGATGCCGCCGCCGAAGTAACCGCCGTAGATGCCGACGAGGAACTGGAAGATGAAGACGAACGCGACCCATCCCATCGTCGGCTTCTCGTGCGCGTGGGCCACGATCCCAAGGCGACGTGTGATGACTTCCTGTCCGGCCAGGAGCAGCGTTGCTCCGAGGATCAGGAACGGCACGAGACGGGAGAACGTCTTCGTCGACGTGTGCAGCAACAGCACCGCGCCAGCCGCTCCGCCGGCAAATGCCGGAATCGTCAGCAGCAACAGCCAGCGGCGGATATTCGCCAGATCGCGCCGGAAGCCGATCATCGCCGCGAACGATCCCGGCCACATGGCGAAGCTGTTCGTGGCGTTGGCCATGACCGGATTCACACCGATCCAGACCAGGGCCGGAAACGAGAGCAGCGTTCCGCCGCCGGCGATGGAGTTGATCGCGCCGGCGGCCAGAGCGGCCAGGGCGATGACGGCGTCGCGCAGGATCGGTTCCGTCACGATGATAGGGAGGCTATCTCGCTCCTGAGCACGTCCCGGAGCGACTCGGCGATGCGCGTGATCAACGCCTGGTCCGGCCCCTCCACCATCACACGCACCAGGTTCTCTGTGCCGGAGTAGCGGACCAGGATGCGGCCTTGCCCGTCGAGCTGCGCCTGCACGATGGCGAGCGCGGCCTGGTACTTTGGCAGCGACGCCAGCGGCGGCTTCGAGCCGACGCGTTCGTTGAGGAGGAGCTGGGGCATCGGCGTGAAGGTGCGGAGCTGCGAGAAGGGCCGGCCGGCCTGTGCCAGCAATTCGCCGAAGACGAGCGCCGTGTGGATGCCGTCCCCGGTCGTGTGGACGGTCAGATCGATGATGTGGCCCGACTGCTCGCCGCCGAGGCTTGCCCCGCGCTCCATCATCATCTCCAGAACGTACTTGTCGCCGACGTTGGCGCGGCAAAGCTCGATCCCGTCGGCGTCGAGCTGCTGCTCGAAACCGAAGTTCGACATCACCGTCGTGACAACGCACCCGCCTTCCAGCTTCCCATCGCGTTTCAGCCGCTGCGCCCAGAGGTAGATGATCTCGTCGCCGTCGCGGATCTTTCCGGCGTCATCGACGAAGATGGCCCGGTCAGCGTCGCCGTCGAAGGCCACGCCAAAGTCGGCCTTCTTTTCGACGACGACCTTCGCCAATCCCTCCGGATGCATCGCTCCACAGCCGTCATTGATGTTGCGCCCGTTCGGCTGGGCATTGATGACGACAACCTCGGCGCCGGCGCGCCGGAAGACTTCCGGCGCGATGCGGAAGGCCGCGCCGTTGCCGGCGTCGAGGACAACGTTGCGTCCGCGCAGGGCATCGGGGGCGACGCCGTCGTCGAGGAAGCGTTCGTAGCGCTCGATCAGCTCCCTGTTGTCGCCGAGGTCGATGTCGGGAACGGTCACTTCGTCGCGGCGGATGGCGCGCAGTTCATCCTCGATCTGTTCCTCGACCGAGTCGGGGATCTTCATCCCGCTGTGGCCGAAGATCTTCACGCCGTTGTCTTCGAAGGGATTGTGCGAGGCCGAGATGGAGATGCCGGCCGCGGCAACCGACGTTCGGCAGAGGTAGGCCACTGCCGGTGTCGGCACGATGCCGATGAAGACCGCCTTTCCACCACCCCGTTCGATGCCGGCAGTCAGAGCGCCGGCGATTTCGGGGCCGGACTCGCGGGTGTCCATGCCGAGGAGGATCGTGGGGAGACGGGAGTCGGGGGTCGGGCGTCGGGAGTCGGAGCCAGGCGCAATCGATCTTTCCGGCCTGCGGACTCCGGCTCCCGACCCCCGATCCTCGCCCCCTGTTTCAACTCTCAGCCGGTGCGCAAGCGCCTCTCCGAGCGCGAACATCGTCGAGGCATCGAACGGGTACTGGTGGGCTTTGCCACGGATGCCGTCAGTGCCGAACAGAGTTCTCATGCGCTCCTTTTGTCTTTTTCTTCTCTGGCGTGGGCTTTACTTCGGGGGTGTCATCGCCGGTTGTGTCCGTAGCTGTGGCCGGCGCGACCGGGCCGATCTCCGGTGTGACGGGAACGGTGGCTTGTGTCGCCAGCGGTTCGATGATGCGGATCAGCGAGGAGTCGGAGACGATCGCCACGTTCTGCACGAACGTCTCGTTGCGGCCGGTCATGATAATCCGTTCGGTGGCCACTTCCGTGACGTTCCTGATCTGCGATGCGGGGCCGGAGACGAGGGCGTGGTCGGGAACGAGTGTGGGGTCGCCGGCCGCGTAGCCGGGCGGTGGCTGGCCAATGAGGAACGGTCGGATGGGGACGACTTTCTGCCGCAGCGCCTCGACGTGAAAGCGCAGTTTCGTCGGCTCCATCGAGACGACGTCGATCTGCGGCGGGACGCTCATTGCCTGGGGGCTGAGCGTGATAACAGCGTCGCCCGGTGTGACCCAGCTCACATCGAGCGTGACCTCGAGGTTCTGCGACGAGAGCGAGCGAAGGTTGGAGACACGTCCGCGCAGACGGACGCTGACGGTGTCCGGCACGGGTGTGGTGATGGTGAGGTCGCGCGGCATCCGCACCAGCGACACCGGCGCCGCAAAGGCCCGCTCCGACACCGGCTCCCGCCGCGGCGCCGAAACGACGAACCAGACCAGGAAGGCCAGGAGCACCGAGAGGAACTTGAGGGGGAGGTTGTGGGTCACTTCTTCACCGCCCTCAACCGTTCTTGCATGAGCTGCAGAAGCCGGTCGCGGTCAAGATTCTCGCGAAGGACGCCCTCGCTTGCGGCGGCGATGGAGCCATTCTCCTCCGAGATCACGATGATGAGAGCATCGCTGTCTTCCGAAAGGCCGAGGGCGGCGCGGTGGCGCGTGCCGTGGGCCAGCTTCGGATCGGCGGAGGTCGTCAACGGCAGGAGCGCGCCCGCGGCGATGATGCGGTTGCCGCGGATGATGACCGCGCCATCGTGGAGGGGAGCACTGGGAACGAAGATGCTGATGAGCAGATCAGTCGAGACGATGGCGTCGACGGCCTTCGCCGACTCCGCGTACATGCGCAGACTCTGCGCGCGCTCGATGGCGATGAGAGCGCCGATCCGATGGGCCGAGAGCATTGTCGCCGCGCCGAGGATGGCCTCGAACGGTACCGGCGAAGTGACGCTGGCGATGAGCGACAACAGCGGGTTCGAGGCCATCCTGGCCAGGGCGCGACGGATCTCGGCCTGAAAGAGAACGATCACCGCGAACGGCAGATAGAAAAGGATCTGCTGCGAGATCGCCTCCAATGCCGGCAGGTGGAAGGCCCGGGCCACGAAGAACGAGCTGCCCAGGACGACCAGACCGATCGAGACCTGCATGGCGCGCGTTCCCCGGATCAGAGCGAGGATGTTGTAGATCACGAAGGCGACGATGGTTACGTCGAGAGCGTCACGCCAGGTGAACTGGAGGGAGAGGATCCGGTCGAACCAGTTCATGGTATTGCCCCTTCGGGGCGTTGTCGGTTGTCGGTTGTCAGTGGCCGAGGCGACCGACAACCGACAACAGACAACCGATAACGCGCGAAGCGCATCATCGCTTCTCCTCGATGGCCATCCACACCTTCAGAAAATCGACGGTCGCGCGCACGTCGTGAACGCGTACGATCGCGGCGCCGGCGCGTTGAGCGGCGGCGACGGCGGCCAGCGAGCCGAGAGCCCGGTCGGGTCCGGCGGGCCGTCCGGTCAGGTGGCCGATGAACGCTTTGCGCGACGCGCCGATGACCAGCGGACCGAGGGCGGTCAGCTCACGCGCGCGTGCCAGCAACTCCAGGTTCTGGTCGAACGTCTTCGCGAAGCCGATGCCGGGGTCGACGAGGATCTTTCCGCGGTCGATCCCCTGGGCCACGGCATCCTCGATCATCGCCGATAGCTCGCGGGCCACATCGGTCACGACGTCGTCATACGCCGCGAATTGCTGCATGGTGGACGGCTCGCCGCGCATGTGCATCAGTATGACCGGCGCGCCGCTTCTGGCCACGAACGCCGGCATGCCGGCCGAGTAGCGCATGGCGCTCACGTCATTGACGATGTTTGCTCCCGCGCGCAGCGCCTCCTCGGCGACGGAGGCTTTGCGCGTATCGATCGAGATGGCCACAGCGCTCCGGCGACGGATCTGCTCGATGACCGGCAGCACGCGATCGATCTCGACCTGTGCCGCCAACGGCTCGGCGCCGGGCCGCGTGGACTCACCGCCGATGTCGATGATCGCCGCACCGTCCTGCTCCATCTGCAGCGCCGCGTGAACGGCCTTCGATTGATCGAAGTGGACGCCGCCGTCGGAGAAGGAGTCGGGGGTGATGTTGAGGATGCCCATGACCGCCGGGGAGCGGGCACCGAAACCGGATGTTGAATGTTGAATGTTGAACGTTGAATGTTGAATGACCATGGAGGCAGCCCCTCATTCGACATTCAACAGTGAACATTCAACATTTAGCATTTACGCATCTCTCTCGCGCCGTATCCGTGCCCCGAGCGGATTCAGTCGCTCCTCGATCCGCTCGTACCCGCGATCGATCTGATGAATGTTGTGGATCACGCTCTCCCCCTTAGCACACAGCGCGGCCAGGAGCAGAGCCATGCCGGCGCGGATGTCAGGGCTGGAGATCTCGGCGCCGCTGAGCCGGTTGCCGCCGACGATGATGGCCCGGTGCGGGTCGCAGAGGATGATGCGGGCGCCCATCTGGATCAGCTTGTCCGTGAAGAAGAGGCGGGACTCGAACATCTTCTCGAAGATCATCACCGTTCCTTCCGCCTGCGTGGCGATGACGATCATGATCGACAGCAGATCGGCGGGGAAGAGCGGCCAAGGGCCGTCGTCGATCTTCGGCACGGCTGCGCCGATGTCGTAGCGGACGCGCAACTGCTGGTCCTTCGGAACGCGAATGTTCTGTCCTTCGATTTTGATGTCGAGGCCGAGTTTCTCGAGCATCAGGCGGACGGCGTACATGTGATGCGGGACAGCATCTTCGATCACCAGCTCGCTGCGCGTGACCGCGGCCAGCCCGATGTAGGAACCGACTTCGATGTGGTCGCTGGGGATGTGGAACTCGCCGCCGTGCAGCGAGTCGACGCCGCGGACGCGCAGCGAGTTCGTGGCAATGCCCTCGATCTGCGCACCGAGTAGGTTCAGGAAGCGGCAGAGATCCTGCACGTGCGGCTCCGCCGCGGCGTTGTAGATGACCGTATCCCCCTCGGCCAGGACGGCGGCCATGATGGCGTTCTCGGTCGCCGTCACCGAGGCTTCGTCGAGGAACATGTTCGAGCCTCGCAGCTCGCGCACCGACATCCGGTACTCCTGAGCCGACACCTCGATCTGCGCACCAAGCGATTCGAGGGCTAGGAGATGCGTGTCAACGCGCCGCCGTCCGATGGCGTCGCCGCCGGGCTTGGCGATGTTCGCCGCGCCACAGCGTGCCAGGAGAGGGCCGGCCAGGAGGATCGACGCGCGAATCTTGCGCGACAGATCGGGGTCGGGATTGGACGCGCAGTCGCCTTTGGCGTGAACGCGGACGACGTTCGGCTCGATCCGCTCGACCTCGGCGCCGATGCCTTCCATGATCTGGAGCATGACCCGGACGTCCTGAATATCCGGCAGGTTGCGCAGGGTGATGGCCTCGTCAGTGAGCAGACACGCCGCCAGGATCGGCAGCGCCGCGTTCTTGTTTCCTCCTGGCCGGATGCGCCCCTCCAGCCGCCGGCCGCCTTCGACGATGAAGCGTTCCATCATTTGCGGGATTGTAGTCGGAGCGCTGGAGTCCTCGCCGGCTGGCTCGGCGGCGTCCCGCCGCCGACCCGGCAAGACTCCCAACATTTGCTGTAACCCCGGCGGCGGGACGCCACCGAGCCAGCCGGCGGGACGCCTGGCGGGACGCCAGCGCTCCGGCGCGAAACCGCGTTACCATGAATGCCGTGATCGTCGCCCCTCTCTCCTCCGGCAGCGCGGGCAATTCGTACTACTTCGAGAGCGACGGTACCTCCATTCTGGTCGATGCCGGCCTCGGGCCACGGGAGACGCGCAAACGGCTGGAGCAGGTCGGGAAAACGATCGAGAACGTGCAGGCCATCGTCATCACGCACGAGCACTACGACCACATCCGCGGCGCGGGCTCGATCGGCAAGAAGTACGGCATCCCTATCTACCTGACCCAGGGGACGCTCGATGCCAGCAACATCAACCGCGAGGCCATCAAAACGATCGTTTTCCCGAATGATTCGACGTTCGCCATCGGTGAGCTGAACATTCACGCCCGGCGCACCCTGCACGACGCCGCCGATCCGGCCTGCTTCGTGATCGAGGCGCGCGATGGGACCCGCGTCGGTGTAGCCAGCGACCTCGGGCACGCCGACGCGCCGGTCATCCGCCACCTATCCGATTGCGACGGCCTTTTCTTCGAAGCCAATCACGACCTGGACATGCTGCGGATGGGGAGCTATCCCTGGTCACTCAAGCGCCGGATCATGTCGCGTTTCGGCCATCTCTCGAACGACGATTCGATGACCGCCGTACAGCGGATGATCGGCGCCGACCTCAAGAACCTCTGCCTCATTCATCTTTCGCAGCAGAACAATCACGAGTCGATCGTCCGCGATATGGCCACGCGCCTCCTGACCCGCCTCGGCGTGACCACACAACTCGAGCTCTCGATCGCCAAACAGTTCGAAGCGACCGGCGTGTATGAGATCTCGCGCCGCCGCCCGGCGCGCCCACGCCTGCCGGCTCTGCATACGCAGATGGCGCTGTTCTAGGCGGTGCGGGTGGCATTCAAGCCACGATCCCGAACAGGGCCGCGATTTGGCAACAGCGAGTTCACGCGGAGACAGGGACAATCGTTCTCACTTCTTCCTCGCTCGTTCTCATCGAGGCGCAACAACTGCCGTGGTCTCTCATGCGGCAAAGGCGATGATCTCCAGCTCGGTGCTACTGTCTACGCGGGCGAGCAGTTGTTCCACGCGAGCGAAAGTCGTATCGGCAAGCGAGTACTCCGCGCAACGCTCGCACTGCAGAGTCGGAAGACCCTTCAGAATCACAATCGTGTGCTCGCCAAGCTTGAACGGCAAATCCGTCGTCGTTGGTGTCTGCAGGCTTCCGCAAACGCGGCATGTCATCAGCCTTTCCTCCTTGTAAATCCTGGCTCCCATTCGTCAGGGTCCGGGCGGTACGCCGTAACCACACGCACGTTATCGTCACCCATGTCGATGGCGAAAAGGATGTGGAAGCCGGTGCCGAGTACCAGATAGCTTGGAAGGTACTTGTCATCGGGGTATTCCTCGACGATTGCATACGAATCCACCGCGGAGAGAATATCGTCCCGACTAATGAATCTTCCCTCGAGACGCATGTTCACATGATAAATCCAGTACACCTTGCGGCTGTATGAACCCGAGTGGGTCGTCCGGAAGTCGATTTCTCATCTCCTACACTCGACAGTCATGGGCATGTCAGGTCCGCTTACTTCCCCTCGAAATTCGCCGCCCTCTTCTCCAGAAACGCGCGCATCCCTTCCTTGGTGTCGTCGCTGGCGCAGAGGAGGCCGAAGAGCGTGGCTTCGAGGAACTGGCCTTCTTCGAACGGCATCTCGGTGCCGTTGTTGACGGCCTCGATGGCGGCTCGAACGGCGAGCGGTCCGCGGGACATGATTTTCTTTGCCATCTCTTCGCAGGTGGTCATCAGTTGATCGGGGGGGACGACACGGTTGACGAGACCGATCTTCTCGGCGTCGGCGGCGCCGATCCGATCGCCGGTGCAGATCAGCTCGAGCGCTTTCCCCTTGCCGAGGAACCGGGCCATTCGCTGGGTGCCGCCGTAGCCGGGGATGATGCCGAGCGAGACCTCGGGGAGGCCGAGCTGTGCCTTCTCCGAGGCGATGCGGATGTGGCAGGCCAGAGCGAGCTCGCATCCGCCGCCTAGAGCGAAACCATTGATCGCGGCGATGACGATCTTCGGGAAGCGCTCGATGAAGGAGAGGATGAACTGGCCGCGCTCGGATGTCTCCTTCCCCGTGATCGGCGACTTCTGGGCCAGCTCGTTGATGTCGGCGCCGGCGACGAAGGCTTTCTCGCCGCCCCCGGTGAGGATCACCGCTTTGACGTTTCGGTCGTCGCGGCCCTCGGCGAAGACGCGGTAGATCTCTTCGACGGTCTGAGCGTTCAGGGCATTGAGGACTTTGGGGCGGTCGATCGTGACGTAGAGGATTCCGTCACGGATGTCGGCTTTGACGTTTTCGAGGTTTTCGTAGGGCATGGGTTCTCCTGTCTATCCGCGCCGGCGAGCCGCCGGCGGTCCAGCCGACGAGCCGTCGGCGCTACGCTCTCGATCTACTTTGCTTTATCGAATGGCACCGGCGTGCCCGACGTGTAGTCGTAGAATCCGGTGCCCGTCTTGTTCTTCCCGAGCCTGCCAGCCAGGACCATCTTGCGCAGCAGCGGCGGTGCGGCGAAACGCTTTTCCTGGTACTCGGCGACCATGACCTCGGTGATGTAGTAGGTCGTGTCGAGGCCGACGAAGTCGAGCAGGGTGAACGGGCCCATCGGGTAACCGCAGCCGAGCATCATGGCTTTGTCGATGTCCTCGATCGAGCCGACGCCCTCCTCGTATGCGCGGATGGCGTCGAGGATGTAGGGGACGAGTAGGCGGTTGACGATGAAGCCGGAGTTGTCTCGGGCCGCCACGGCCTCCTTGCCGAGGGACCTGGCGAAGCGGAAGGCGCGATCGAATGATTCGTCGCTGGTCAGGATCGTGCGCACGACCTCGACGAGCTTCATGAGGGGCACGGGGTTGAAGAAGTGCAAGCCGACGAACTGCTTCGGCCGTGCCGTGGCCATCGACAGCTCGGTGATCGTCAATGAGGACGTGTTTGAAGCGAAAATCGCATCCTTCTTCACGATCTTGTCGAGCGCCGCGTAGGTCTCCTTTTTCAGCTCCGCGTTCTCGATGATTGCCTCGATGACGATGTCGCAATCGGCCAGGTCGTCGAGGCTGGTCGTTCCTTTCAGCCTGGACATGCAGGCATCCTTGTCGGCAGCCTGCAGCTTGCCTTTCTCGACGAACTTGCCGAGGGACTTGTCGATTCCGGCCAGCCCCTTGTCGAGGAACTTCTGTTCCACTTCGCGCACGACGGTCTCGTAGCCGGCCTGCGCCGCAACCTGGGCGATCCCCGACCCCATGAGACCGCAGCCGAGAACGCCCACCTTCCTGATGTCTGACATGTACTCTCCTCTTGGAGGGCGCATTCTAACGGGTGAGCGGGGAGTCGGGTGTCGGGAGTCGGGAGTCGGAGTAAACACGGTGTTGTCCGACCCCCGACCCCCGACTCCCGACCCCCTTCATCCTGCATACTTCATCCTTTCGAAATGTCGAAACTGAAGCCACAAGTTCGACTGCTGGCCTTCGCATCGCTCCTCAACGATTCCGCCAGCGAGATGATCTATCCACTGCTGCCGGTGTTCCTGACGACGGTGCTGGGCGCGACGCCTGTGACGGTCGGTGTGATCGAAGGGGCGGCGGATGGGCTGGCCTCGATCCTCAAGCTCTTGGCGGGAACGATCTCGGATCGGATGCCGCGGCGTAAGCCGCTGGTGGTGGGCGGCTACGCGCTGGCCGCCGCGTCGCGAGCGCTGATCGCCGTGGCCGGGAGGTGGCCGGCGGTACTGACCGCGCGCCTCATCGACCGGACCGGCAAAGGAATCCGTTCCGCACCGCGCGACGCCATCATCGCCGACGTCACACCCGCCGAGGATCGGGGCCGTGCCTTCGGTTTCCAGCGCGCCCTCGACCACACCGGAGCCGTGATCGGGCCGCTGTTGGCGCTCTTCTTTCTCAACGTCATCCACATCCCGATGCGGACGCTATTCATGATCGCCGTGATTCCGGGAGCGATCGGCGTGGCGATGCTCCTGGTCTTCCTCAAAGAAGAGCGACGCGTCCCAAAACCACCCAGCAACCCAGCAACCCAGCAACCCGGTAACCTCCCCAGCAACTTCTGGCTGGCCATCACCGCCATCGCACTCTTCTCGCTTGCCAACTCCAGCGATGCGTTTCTGATCCTGCAGGCGCACGCCGCCGGGGTCTCGACGGCGATGCTGCCGGCGCTCTGGGCAGCGCATCACGTGATCAAGTCGCTTTTCTCAACCCGAGCCGGCGCGCTGTCGGATCGCGTCGACCGGCGCTGGCTGCTCGTGGCCGGATGGACGTTCTATGCCGCGATCTATGTGGTCTTTCCTCTCGCGCGTTCGCTGATGTTCTTCGTCGTCCTCTTCGTGCTCTACGCGATCCCGGGCACGCTTTCCGAGGGGGCCGAGCGGGCCTGGATCAGCGACATCGTTCCCGCGGACGCGCGCGGGAAGACCTTCGGCATCTACTACCTGGCCAACGGCCTCTGCGTTCTCGCAGGAACGGTGCTCTTCGGCGAGATCTATGAGCACGTCACTCCGCAGGCGGCGTTCTGGACAGGGGCGGGGCTGGCGGTGGTGGCGGCAGGGGCGGTGCTGGTGGTGCCGAAGCGCGTATGACGTCGGGGGTCGGGAGTCGGGAGTCGGAGATTTAGAGCCCCTCCGACCCCCGACTCCCGACCCCGACTCCCGTAACTGCTACGTCCACTCCTCCCGTCCCGTACGCCCCTTGCCCGTCATCCCGCGCGGAACCTGGATCGTTTCTCCCATCTTCTCGACGAACCGTGCTGCTTCGTCAAGGATCTCGCCAAATGTCGATGCCGGCGGCTCGGCGTTCCGCCGCAATGTGGCGATGTGCGCGCGGAAGGCCTCCGCCTTCCTGCGAGCTTCCGCGACGCGCGCGCTGAGCTCGGCGCTGGTTCTCGTTTTCCCGTCCAGGTAGCGTTGCAGTTCGGGGACGCGCTCGATGTGGCTGCAGAAGAGGGCGATGTCGCTGCCTGCCATCATGGCGCGCTCGGTGAGGACTTCGTACGACGCCAGGTCGGAGACCGCGTGCATCTCCATGTCGTCGGTGACGGCCAGCCCCTCGAAGCCGATGGCGTCGAGCAGGCCGCGCGTCAGGCGCCGGCTCAGAGTGGCCGGCGTCGCGGGATCATCGATCTTCGGGTAGGTGCCATGGCCGATCATGATCGCGCCTGCCTCATTGCCGAGCCGCGCGAAGGGAACGAGATCGCGACGCATCAACTCCTCCCGCGTGCAGTCCATGACCGTCGCCCCGTAGTGAGGGTCGCCCGATCCGAGTCCGATGCCGGGGAAGTGTTTGAGGCAGGCGGCGGTGCCGGCCGCGTGCAGGCCGCGCAGAAACGCACCGGCAAGCGCGACGACCGATTCGGCATCGCTGCCGAACATGCGCCGCTCCAGCCCTTTCGGTGAGTCCTGTCCGCGGATGTCGACGACCGGCGCCAGATCGACCTCGACGTCGAACCAGCGCAGCGCCATCCCGATCACCCGTCCGCACCACCGCGACAGCTCCGCAGGCTCTTCCTTTTCCGCAAACGCCTCCGCGCTCGGCAGCCCTGGAATGAGATGGCGCAGGCGGTCGACCCGTCCACCTTCCTCGTCGATCATGAACAGCGGCGGCGTATCGGGAGCGAGCGACTTGATCTCGGCGACCAGCTCCCGCAACTCGTCCGCTTCGCCGATGTTGCGGCCGAAGAGGACGATGGCGTACGGCGTTGTCTCGCGCAGGATGCGCCGCTCGAGATCGGTGAGCGATTTGCCGGTGAGACCGATGCCGAGAAGGTCAGTGGACACGGATTGATCTTACATGCGCTTGCTTCGCGGCAGGTTGTCGGTTGTCGGTTGTCGGGAACGTTGGCCGGACTCTCAATGGGCGACCTGACCGGGTTGGCGAAACCGGCCCGCAGCCACAGACGACCGACAACCGACAACCGACAACGCGGAGCCGCAATTCAACCCAGCTTGTCCTTCAATGCCGCCAGTTCGTTCAGAGCTTGAATCGGCGTGAGCGCCTCGACTTCGATGGCACGAAGTGCGGCCAGTACATCCTGCTCACGCGGGTCGCCGCCGAACAGTCCCAGCTGCCGTATGGGACTGCCGGTGCGCCGCTGTGTTTCGGCGACGACGTCGCGCTCCTTCCGCTCCAGCGTCACGAGGATCTCGCGGGCACGCTCGATGATCGCCCTCGGGATGCCCGCCAGCTTGGCCACCTGGATGCCATAGCTCTTGTCGGCGGCCCCCTCCACGACTTTGCGCAGAAAGATGATCTGTTCGTTCCACTCCTTCACGGAAACGCTGTAGTTGGCGACGCGCGGCCTCGTCTTCGCCAGATCCGTGACCTCGTGGTAGTGCGTGGCGAAGAGAGTGATGCCGCCGCGGGAAGGGTTGTCGTGGAGGTATTCGATGATGGCCCAGGCCAGCGAGAGGCCGTCGAACGTGGCGGTGCCGCGCCCCACCTCGTCCAGGATGATGAGCGAACGGTCGGTGGCGTTGTTGAGGATGTTGGCGGTCTCGTGCATCTCCACCATGAATGTCGACTCCCCTCGGGCCAACTGATCCGAGGCACCGACGCGCGTGAAGATGCGATCGAAGATGCCCAGGCGCGCTTTCGAAGCGGGAACGAAACCGCCGATCTGATTCAGGAGGACGATCAGCGCCACCTGGCGAAGGTACGTCGACTTGCCTCCCATGTTCGGGCCGGTGATGATCTGGATGCCGTTTCGGTCGCGGTCGATGTCGGTGTTGTTTGGGATGAAACGCTCTCCGGCGATCACCTCGATGACAGGATGCCGTCCGTCTTCGATGCAGATCTCGGCGCCCTCGGACAGCGACGCCCGGACATAGCGATTCCGCACCGCGATCGTGGCCAGCGAGGAGATGGCGTCGACCTCGCCGACAGCGCGCGCCGTGGCCAGGATTTCGCCGCTCGTTTGCGCGACGGCATCGAGCAGCTCTTCATACAGCCTCGTCTCGATGATGATGGCCTTTCCCTCGGCACCGACGATCTTCTCTTCCAGCACCTTCAGGTCGGGAGTGATGAAGCGCTCCGCGTTGACGAGCGTCTGCTTGCGGATGTAGTCGTCCGGCACCTTGGCCAAGTTCGACTTCGATACTTCGATGTAGTAGCCGAAGACGGAGTTGAACCGGATCTTGAGCGAGCCGATGCCTGTCCGCTCCCGCTCGCGCCCCTCGATCTCGACGAGGATGGTCTTCGAGTCACGGGCGATGGCGCGGAGCTCGTCGAGGTCCGCGTCGACGCCCGGCTTGATTGCACCGCCGTCGCGGAGGTTGAGCGGGGGAGTGTCGGCAAGCGTGGCGGCGATGCGGTCGATGACTGCGGGCACGGGATCGAGCGCCTCGCGCAGTCGCTGGAGCAGCGGCCCTTTCAACGGAGCCATTGCCAGCGACAGATCGCCGGCCGTGAGCAGTGAATCGGCCAGAGTGAGGCATTCGCGGGGACTGGCGCTACGGAGGGTGATGCGCGAGGCCAGCCGCTCCAGGTCAGCGATCCCGGAAAGGCGCTGCGTCATCGGTTCGAGGATCGCGCGCGAGCGCGTCAGCTCGTCGACCGCGTCGTGGCGGTCGAAGATAGCGTCGTGCAGCTTGAGCGGGCGTGTGATCCACTTCCGCAGCATCCGCCCGCCCATCGCCGAACGCGTGGCGTTGATGACGCTCCAGAGCGACGCCCGCGGGCGGGTGGCGTCGCGCGAATCGAGGATCTCGAGATTGGCGAGCGTGGCGGCGTCGAGCTGAAGAAAGTCCCCTTCGTTGTCGACGCGCAGCGAACGCACGTGATCGAGCGGTCTTTTGTGGCTGGCCGCGGCGTAGCGGAGCGCCGCGCCGGCCGCGCCGATGCGCGCGTCATCCCCTTCCAGGCCGAAGCCGCGCAGCGACTGCGTGCCGAAGTGCCGCGAGAGGTAGTCGTGCGCTCCGGCATTCTCGAAGAGTGACGGTTCGACCGCAGTCGACGGAATCGTCAGCCGGAGCGACGCCTCCCGCGGAAAGATCGCCTCCCGCGGAGCGAAGCGGGCCACGTCGTCGGACAGGCGCGGATCGTCCGCATCGGTATAGGTGGTGACGAAGAAATCGCCGGTGGAGACATCGAGGTAGGCGGCGCCGATGGTTCCGGGGGTCGGGAGTCGGGGGTCGGGGGTCGGAGCGGGGACTGTGACTTTCTCCCCGGCACCGCCGACAGCGACGGGAGTCGGGAGTTGGGAGTCGGGAGTCGGAGCGTATACCGCAACTTTCTCTCCGACCCCCGACCCCCGACCCCCGACCCCCAAGGCAAGCAGATAGCAACTCTCCCTCTCCACGATGAAACTCTCGGTGGCCGTTCCCGGCGTGACGATCCGAACGATCTCGCGCTTGACCAGCCCCTTGGCCGCGGCGGGGTCCTCGGTCTGGTCGCAGATGGCGACGCGGAGGCCGTGGCGGATCAGTTTGGCGATGTAGCTGTCGGCGGCGTGATACGGCACGCCGCACATCGGCGCCTCGTGCTCCTGTCCCTTGTTGCGGGCGGTGAGGACTAGGTCGAGAAGCGGCGCCGCTTTCTCCGCGTCCTCGAAGAACATCTCGTAGAAGTCCCCGAGGCGGTAGAAGAGGATGGCGTCAGGAACCTGCCGCTTGATCTCGAAATACTGCTCGAGCATCGGCGTGAGCTTCATGGGGCGGGACATTGGAACTGGGGATTATGAAGGAATGGGTGGGGCTTCACGGTGGGGGCGAATGTTGAATGTTCAATGTTGAATTATGTTGAATGTTGAATGAGAGCTCCACGACATTGAACATGCAACATTGAACATCCAACATTCAACATTCGGTTTCTTCGATCCTCATCGCGGTTGTCGCACCATCAACACATGCCCATCCACCGCATCCAGCTCCACCACAACCGCCTCGCGCAGAGCGGTGTGCGGCACGCGGTCGCAGAGCACGACCCACCGATTCGTATCGCCGCCCTCGCCTCGGCCGGCGTAGGCGGCGTGGACGGCCTCGAAGTCGCGGAAGTGGACAGGATCGCCCTGGCGAAGGATCGCCAGCGCACGAGTGCCGGCGTCGTCGCTCAGAATACGGCCCGGCCGTCGGGACGGATCCTCGCTGTGGCGCAGCGCCAGAAAGAGAATGGCGCACAGCGCAATCCACAGAGGGTAGAGCAACCAGTAGCGGCGCCGCACGCGCGCTATCATAGCGGCCCGATGACGCGAGCCGAGATCGAAGACAAACTGGTAACCATCGTCCGCAACGAGAAGAGCGTTCCGGACGACAAGCTGTCGTTGGAGACGCCGCTCGCGGAGGCGGGCATCGACTCGCTCGACGCTCTCAGCATCCTCTTCGCTATCGAGGAGGAGTTTCACATCTCGATTCCCGACGACCGCGCCCGCTCCATGAGGACGTTCGGCGATCTGGTCGACAGCATCGAGATGCTTTTGCCATCGTAGCGGTCAGGAGGATTCATGGCCTCCGATTTGCTACTCTCGCGGCGGATAGGGGGAATCGGTCTTGATCGTCGAAAAAAAGCACACCGAGAACTTCACCATCCTTTGTGTGGAAGGTCTCATCAAGCTCGGTGAGAGCGCGGAGTTCTTCTCCGCGGCACTCGAGAACGTGCTGAAGAACGAGAGCACGAACGTCATCATCGATTTCACCAAGATCGACTACATCGACTCGACGGGCATCGGCGAGCTGGTCGGCTACCTCGGCAAGTTCTCCGGACAGAATCGGAAACTGATCCTCGTCAACCCCTCGGAGCGCATCCTTAAGCTTCTCAAGCTCGCCAAGCTCGACTCGATCTTCAAGATCTACAACACCGAGGAAGAGGCGATTTCAGCGGAGAGCGGGAAGTAGCGGTCCGGGGGTCGGGAGTCGGGGGTCGGGGGTCGGAACGGCGGATGCGCGGATGCGCGGTCTCGGGGAATCCAAGCAGAGAAGCGCAGCGCCGCGAGACCGCGAAACCCCGCAACCGTGAGACCGCTCCGACCCCCGACCCCCGACTCCCGTACACTCTCCGAATCATGCACATCCTCGCGCGGGTCTTCCGCGGCGATCAGCTCGAGTCGTTTCATACCGGATCGATCGTCGTCGTCGACTCAAAAGGCCGGCTGCTCGCATACGCGGGCGAGCCGGCGCTGCAAACCTGCCTCCGGTCGGCGGCGAAACCGTTCCAGGCCATTCCCCTCCTCGAGTACGGCGGGATCGACGAGTACGGGCTGTCGGGCGAGGAGCTGGCACTGACCTGTGCATCGCACGGCGGCGAGCCGCTGCACGTGGCCACCGCGGCCGCGCTGCTGCGCAAGGGAGAGTTCGACGAGACGGACCTCCTCTGCGGAGCACACATGCCGTACGACGAGAAGGCGGCCGCCGAGCTGCGGGCCGCCGGCGAGGAGCCTTCGCCTCTGCATAACAACTGCTCCGGAAAACACGCCGGCATGCTGCTGGCGACACAGGTGATGGACGTTCCAGCCGCGCGATACATCGACGCCGGACATCCGCTGCAGGAGACGATGCGGGCCACGCTGGGGGACTTCGCCGGCCTGGAGCCGGATGAGATTCCGATCGCAACCGACGGTTGCGGCGTGCCGGCCTACTTCCTTTCGTTGCAGCGAACGGCATTCGCGTATGCACGCCTCATGGCCACCGGCGAAGGGGTGGGAGTGGCGGGAGCGTTGGAGCGCTATGCCGACAGCGCGGCGCACATCGTCCAGTCGATGACGGGTTTTCCTCAATACGTCGCCGGAGCGTGGAGCATGACCACGCCTCTGATGCAGGCTTTCGGCGGCGAGCTGCTGGCGAAGGAAGGGGCGGAGGGCTTCTACGCGATGGCCATGGCACCGTCGCTCGTGGCGGCGTTGACCGGGCGGCTCCGCGTGGCCGATGATGTCGCCGTCGGCATCGCTCTGAAGATCCACGACGGTTCGATGGGGCGCGGCCGCAATCCCGTGATTCTGAAAACGCTCGAGATCCTCGGCCTCGACACAACCGCACCGGAGTTGCAGCCGTTCCGCAAGCAGCCGATTAAGAACGTGGTCGGCGCCGTCGTCGGAGAGGTTCTCGCGGAGTTCGATTTGGAGACTCTATGAAACTAGAAACCAGAAACCAGAAACCAGAAGACGGAGACCAGAAACCAGAAACCAGAAACCAGAAACGAGAGGCGAACACGGCAAGAGTAAACCCGGATGTGACGAGGGGCGGGGCACTTCTGGTTTCTGGTTTCTGGTTTCTGCTTTCTGCCCTCTGCCTTCTGCCCTCCTGCAGGACCGTTGGCATCTCGAAGACCGGCGGCGGCTACTCCGAGATCGCGGCGACGATTGCCGCGGAGATGATCCTCGACAGCCAGCAGATCGTGGTCATCGACATCCGGCCCTCGGAGGTCTACCGCGGCCCGGAGGGACATATCGCCGGTGCCATCAACGCTCCCTTCGACACGATCGAGATGCACCTGCCGGAGCTGCTGCCCTACCAGAATCAGACCGTGCTCGTGTATGGCGAGACATCGACCGACGGCGCTGTCGCCGCCGAGCTCCTCAGCGTGGCCGGCTTCCATAACGTCGTACACGTCAAAGGCGGCATCAAGGAATGGATTGAACGCGGCTACCGCACTGTTCATGCGCAGTGATTCTCAATCGGTCCGAAGGAAATTGATGATGAAACGAGCCCTCCTGGCCACGGTCTTGGCCATTCTCCCGCTCTGTGCCTGGGCGCAGAAGGCGCCGACTCTGAACGCCGCCCTCACCGACTTCGCGACACGGTCGCTGCCGAAATGCCCCGACGAGAAGGTCACCGTCAGCCCCCTTGGGCAGGTCGGACCCACCGGCTTTGTGCTCTACACGCTCAGCCAGGAGTCCTCCGACCCTAGTTGCCAGCACAAGGCCTACATGCTCCACTCGCCGGCGACCGGGCAGGTTCTGATCGGGACCATCTTCACGTTGCCGCAGGATGGCAAACCGGTCGCCACGCGCGTCGCCCAGGTGGCCTCCGAGGCGTTGAAGGAGCCGATCGTCGCCAGCGTCGCTCCGTTCCCGCTGCCCGACGGCATTCACGCGGTGTCGATGGAGAAGCAGGCCAAAGGCGTGACCGGGTTCTCGTACCACGGCTATGTCGATGGATCGAACGGCTACCTGATCGTCGGGACGCGCGGCAATCTGAACAGCGACCCGGGCAAGGCGATCATCGATTCGATCGGCCTTGCCGGGGCCACGCACCGGGGCAATCCGAAGGCGCACGTTCAGATCATCGAGTTGTCCGACTTCGAATGCCCCACCTGCGCGAAGGCTCACAAGAAGGTCGAGCCGATCATCGCGAAGAACCTCGACAAGGTCGACTACTACCGCCTCGATCTGCCGCTGTTCGAGCACCACGAGTGGGCCCTGAACGCCGCCCTCGGCGCGCGGGCATTGTCGAAGGTGTCGCCGGGGAAATACTGGACCTACGTCAATTTCGTTTTCGAGAATCAGGAAACGATCGACAAGCAGCCCTTCGACAAGGTTCTCCAGAATTTCTGTGAGGACCACGACGCGAACTGGAAAGCGGTGGAGAAGATCTATCACTCACCGGCCGAGAAGAAAGCCTTGGTGGAACAGGTCAGCCGCGCCTTCGATAACGGAATCCTCTCGACGCCGACCTACATCATCAACGGCCAGATCCTCGGTTTCGGCCCCGAGGGAACGTTCACGATCGACGCCATCAAGAAAGCGATCGGGGTGAAGTAGCTGCGGCTTCGCCGCGTTGTCTGAGCGATGCGCGTTGTCTGCGGCTTCGCCGCGTTGTCGGTTGTCGGTTGATGCGCCGCTGGCGCGGCGCATCTTTTGCCGCGTTAGCGGCAGCAAGATGGTAGACAGTATGGAGTGACCCGCTCGCTCGGGTACCTTTCGTGGGTTACGCCCCGAGGGGCACAGAGCCAACATACAGGAGGAACGGGTCATGAAGATTATCCATTGGATTGGGATCGACGATCACGCGGACAAGTGGAC
>DATHRD010000064.1:0-127023 GCA_035482045.1 Thermoanaerobaculia bacterium | reverse complement strand
GTAGGGGGTCCTTCGGCGTCCTCCGCCGCGACGTTTGATCTGTGCAGGCACCAACATTCGAGGCGCGGCTGCGGCAGCCTCAGGATGACAGTGAATTGAGAGGCGCTTAACCTCCGATTTCAATCTTGACGCGCCACTAGGACGCTCCGTCCGATCCCAACTGAGTCAGATTCATGGGCTCCGCGAGGGAATCAATTGCCTCCGGGAGCCGATCTTTTGCTTCCGGGAAGCAATCTTTTGCCTCCGGAAGGCAATCAATTGCCTCCGTGAGTCAATCTTTTGCCTCCGGGAGTCAATCTTTTGCCTCCGGGAAGCAATCAATTGCCTCCGGGAAGCAATCAATTGCCTCCGGGATGCTTTCAATTGCCTCCGGAATGCAATCAATTGCCTCCGGAATGCTTTCAATTGCCTCCGGAATGCAATCAATTGCCTCCGGAATGCTTTCAATTGCCTCCGGAATGCTTTCAATTGCCTCCGGGATGCTTTCAATTGCTTCCGGGATGCTTTCAATTGCCTTCGGGATGCAATCAATTGCCTCCGGGAGTCAGCGAACCCACCATTTCTGGTGAGTCACACCGTTCGGACAGTCGATGACTACGCCTGCGGCGTCGCGCGCACCGCCTTCGGATCCGCCGCCGTCGTCCTGAACACGCTCGTCGCCATGGCGATAATTGAGCCGACGTCGCTCAGATTCGCGGGGATGATCATCGAGTTGCCGGTCTTGGCGAGCTCGCCGAACTGCTTGATGTACTCCTCGGCCAGCCGGAGCTGCATGGCCTCGTAGCCGCCGGGGGTCTTGATGGCGTCGGCGATGGCCTTGATGCCGTTCGCCGTGGCGATGGCCACGGACTGGATGGCCGCGCTCTGGCCCTCGGCCTCGTTGATGGCCTGCTGCTTTTTTGCCTCCGAGGCCTTGATGACCTGCTGCTTGTCACCGTCGGCGGCGTTGATGGCCGCGTCGCGCTGCCCTTCCGACTGCAGGACGGTGGCGCGCTTCTCGCGCTCGGCGCGCATCTGCTTTTCCATGGCCGCCAGTACGTCCTTCGGCGGATTGATGTTCTTGATCTCGTATCGAAGAACCTTCACGCCCCAGGCCTCGGAGGCCTTGTCGACTTCGGTCACGACCATCATGTTGATGTTCGTCCGTTCTTCAAATGTCCGGTCGAGCTCGATCTTGCCGATCTCGCTGCGGAGGTTCGTCTGCGCGAGCTGCGAGATGGCGTAGGTGTAGTCGGAGATGCCGTACGACGCGCGCGCCGGGTCAAGGACCTTGAAGTAGAGGACCCCGTCGACAGCGACCTGCACATTGTCGCGCGTGATGCAGACCTGCTCCGGAACGTCGAGCGCGACCTCTTTGAGCGAGTGCTTGTAGCGAACGGTGTCGAGAAACGGCACAAGGATGTGAAAGCCGGCGTTCAACGTGGCCGAGTACTTGCCAAGACGCTCCACGATCCAGGCGTTCTGCTGCGGCACGACCCGCGCCACGCGGCCGATCATGATCATCAGGAAGATAACGACGACAATGGCTACGAGAAGGTTCGGTACCATGAGACTCCTCCGTTGACTCGATTCACAAGGCCCGCACGTGGATCGTCAGGCCGACGACCTGCTCCACGAGACAGCGTTGACCTTTCAAAAGCGGTGTTTCTCCTACATTGCGGGCCGTCCACGTGCTCCCACGCAACTCCGCTCTTCCTTCGGCCGCGACCGGCAGATCGACGAGGGCGACAGCCTGCTCACCGACAAGCGAGTCGACGACCTTGGTGATGTTGAATCCGAGCTTCCGGACGACGATGGGCCGCACGAAGATGAGCAGGATGACCGAGGAAATGGAGAAGGTCAGGAGCTGCCCCCAGAGCGGCATGGGAATGCCGATCCCGACGATGATCGCCACAAGGAAAGCGCCGACGGCGAAGAAGCCGATGTGCGCCGTCGTCGCAAAGAACTCAACCGTGAGCAGCAGAAACGCGGCGAGAACCCAAACCCACCAGGCCATTGTCGTGAGGAATGAGCGTAGCACGCATTTCTCACACGACGAGTGGAATTGCCCGCAGCCTGTCTGCCGATCCTGCGGAGTGGTGCCGATGAGCAGGAGAGGGATTTGGGCCAAACTCGATATGCTCCGCGCCGACTTTTTGGGGCGGGTGCCGACACGGCCCGAAGCACCGACTACCCTGGAAGCGCGAAAAACGATTCTCTGACCAGCGCCGATGACCGGATCAGAGCGCAAACACCGAAGGAAGAGGAAGGCCCACCATGGCTAATCATACGAACCAGGTTGTTCTCATTACTGGCGGCGCCAGCGGAATCGGCAAAGCCACGGCGATGAAGCTGGCCATCGGCGATCGCGCTCAAAAGGCGATTGTCGGGAGAGTTTCATGAGGAGCGATGGTTCGTCGAACGAGGAAAGACGAAGAACCGGCCGGAGATATCGAACCGACCGGACAGAAGGGATTAGCGACGGCGTCTTCGCGGTTTCGCTGACGCTCCTCATCCTCGACGTACGACCTCCTGAAGGCGGCGTATCCCAACTCGTGCACGGGCTCGTCCTGATTGCACCCAGGCTCGGGACCTTCGCGCTGAGCTTCGCAATCGTTGCGTACTACTGGCTCGTCCACCACCTGATTTTCGCCTCACTGCGCGGCGTAAAGATCGCTCTGATCTGGGCGAACATGCTGTTTCTATTCACGATTGCCGTGTTGCCCTTCTCGACCGCGGTGCTGGGTCGTTACTCTCTCGCGCCGGTGGCGCTCGCAATTTATGGCGCCAATCTCTTCGCTTGTACGGCGACGCTGGCAGGTGTGTGGTTCGTCGCGGACCATTCTCACATCACAAAACAACCCACAGCCAGCCAACGACGCTACATTGTGCGGCGTTTCGGCGTTCAGTTGATGGTCGCGCTGCTGGGGATCGCATGCGCGTTCCTCGCTCCGCCACTCGCTCTGAGCATCTTCGTCGCGCTGCCGATTGTGTTCGCGCTGACCTACCACCGGCGGTACTACTGACTGTCGTCGTCCGCCACGGCGCGACACGGCATGGAGGTCGAAATGGGCGTCACGGTTGAGCGGAGTAGGTGAGATTGTCTGTGCCACATCGGTCCTGGCTTGCGGCGGCAGGCAGGGAGGCTCAATCAGGCTGTGTTCCAGCGCACCGCGCGCGGCGCGGTGCCATCGCATGAACTACTGCACCTCGCCAAGCACGCTCTTCGCGATCGCGGGAATCAGCTTGACGTCGTCCGCGGTGCCGCGCGTCATGATGACGAGAATGAGCTTCCGCCCGCTGGGCAGCTCGATGTACGCGGCATCGTGGCGCACCTCGGATGTCCATCCCGCCTTCGACCACTCTTTCGAACCGGCCGGAAGCGATTCGCCGATGAACTCCTTGACCTGATTCTCGTCAGCGCGCAGCGGATTCAGCGGCCGTTCGAGGAGCGCTAGCATCGCGTTGCTGTCCGGCACCGACACGGCGTGCCGGCGCACGATCCAGAGAAGCAGCGCGGCGAATGAGTTCGCGCTGGAACGGTTGCGATTGATGCGATTCGGCCCGAGGAGCTGCATCTCGCGGCCGAACGGCCCGAAGCTCCACGGCTTGGCCATGGCGCTGATGTCGTAGCCCATCGAGGCGAACCAGCGATTCACGACGCGACGCTTGTCGATGAACTTCGCTAGAGCCCGTCCATCCAGATTCGGCCCGGGACAGGTATCGCTGATGAGGTCGAGAAGGAACGCCGTGGCGTCGTTGTCGGAAAGGCGAATCATCTCGCCAAGCGCACGCGCCACCTCCGGATCGTCCTGCTTTTTCTGGTGAAAGACCTCGGCCATGATGAAGAGCTTGACCACCGAGGCCGGATAGAACGGAGCATCCCCCTGCCAGTCCGCACGATCGATCGCCGTCGGCATGGTCAGATCGATGATGCTGATGGCCAGATTGTCCTTCGTCAGCTTCGGAAAATCCTTCAGCGTCTGCTCCGCGGCGTGCTGCAGCCCCAGATCGAGGGCCGGATTCTTCGGGCGCTCCGTGAACTCGCGGAAGTCGGCGAAGGCGGCGGTGGCGAAGAGGAGCAGTAGAGCAGCGATTCGGATGCGCATGGGGGAATTGTAGCGGTCGTATACTCGGAAGCATGAGAAGCAAGGTTGCGGAGTGGGCGCGCGAGCAGCTCGATCGAGAGATGCTGGCGTTGACGGCTGCGGAACGCATCGAGATCGCTTTCGCTCTCGGTGAGCGGGACCTTCTCCTCTACGCCGAGGCAAACAACCTCACGCGCGACGAAGCACTGTCACGGATCCGGCTCGAACGTCAAAACGGCCGCATCTACTCGCGAAGCAAAGCAGGCGGGTAACGTGGCGTTCGGTGTAACCGTCTCGACGTCCGCCGGCGGCTTTCTTGAGATTGGTCCTTTCGGTCGCATTTGGAAGCGATACGAGACGCGCGCGAAGGCGCGCTTGGACAATCCAGCCCCGCGCTCGGCGCGGGGTTTGATCGGGTAATGGATGTGGGGCCGCGCAGGCGGCCGCCGCAAGGATCACGAGATCTTGGATCAGATTGCCGGGATCGGAACGGTTGTCGTGGCCGCCTCCGCGGCCACCAATCCTCTGATCGCAAAACCCCGCGCCGAGCGCGGGGCTGACTTGTCTGGCGCGCCTTCGCGCGCGGACGCGTCTTTTCGCGACGCATAGACCGCCGGAGAGGTAGAACCTACCCCCGCCACCCCCGCACCTTCTCCGCCACCGCGTCCGGCGTAAACCCGAGGTGCTCCTCGATCTGCGCCAGTGGTGCCGAGGCGCCGAAGCGGTCGATGCCGATGATGAGGGCGTCGTGGTTCACATACTTGTACCAGCCGGAAGAGCGGCCGGCTTCGATGGCCACGATACGGCTGCGGTCGCCGAGGACCTCGTTCTGGTAATCAGCAGGTTGGCGGTCGAAGACGTCCAGTGACGGGGCGGAGACGACCCGGGCGCGGATGCCCTCCTTGCGCAGCAGCTCGGCGGTGCGGACGGCCAGCGTCAGCTCCGAACCGGTGGCGATGAAGGTGAAGTCGCCGTCGGCATACCCGTCGAGCAGGTACGCGCCGCGCCAGACCTCGTGCGGGTCGAAGGTGACGCCGTGCGGGATGATGTCGACCTTCTGCCGTGTCAGCACGATGATCGTCGGGCCCTCGTGCTTGCTCCCGATCGCCCAGGCCCAGGCCATCCCTGTCTCGACCCCGTCGGCCGGACGGAAGAGCGTCATGTTCGGGATCAGACGGAGCGAGAAGAGCTGCTCGATCGACTGGTGCGTCGGACCGTCTTCACCGAGGAAAACGGAATCGTGCGTGTAGACGAAGATCGACGGGATCTTCATCAAAGCAGCCAGGCGAATGGCCGGCCGCATGTAGTCGGAGAAGATCAGGAACGTCGAGCCGTGTACGCGGAGCGGACCGTACAGCGTCATGCCGTTGAGCGCGGCTCCCATGGCATGCTCGCGGATCCCGAAGTGCAGGTTCTTGCCCTTGAAGAGATCGAAGGCCGGTGGAGTGTCGATGCTGTCCTTGGCCCGTTCGATCGATCCGCCGTTCTTGAAGTTGGTCTTGGTCGATGACGCCAGGTCGGCCGCGCCGCCGATGACGAACGGAGCGATGTCGCCGATCTTCTGAATGACCTGGTTCGACAGCTCGCGCGTGGCGATCGGCTTCTCCGTCTTCCCCGCCTCGACGAGCTGCAGCTCGTAGCCGTCCGGCAGCGAATGCGACCAGTAGCCGGCCCAGTCGGCCGCAAGCCCCTGATTGCGCTCCCGCCACTCGGCTATGCCCTTCTCCCACTGCCTCCGGGACCTCGCCAGCCTCTTGACCTTGCGGGCGAACTCGGCGCGCACTTCGTCGGGGACGTAGAAGGTTGGTTCGGCGGGCCATCCGAGGGCCACCTTGGTGGCCGCGGCCTCCTCGGGACCGAGCGGCTCGCCATGGGCGCGAGAGGTTCCGTGAAACTTCGGGCTACCCCAGCCGATGACCGTCTTGGCCATGATGATCGACGGCTTATCCGTTACCTTCTGCGCTTTGCGAATGGCCTTGCGCACGGCGTCGCGGTCGTGCCCGTCGATCTTCTGCACGTGCCAGTGGGCCGCTTCGAAACGCTTCTTCACGTCCTCCGACATCGATAGGCGTTTGTCGCCGTCGAGCGTGATGTCGTTGTCGTCGTACAGGTAGATGAGATTGCCCAACCCGAGGTGGCCGGCCAGCGAAGCGGCCTCGGAGCTGATGCCTTCCTCGAGGTCGCCGTCAGAGCAGATGACGTAAATCCAGTTCTGAACGGGCTTAAATGCATCCTCGGTATTGAAGCGGGCAGCCATCATCCTCGAGGCGATGCCCATCCCGACGCCGTTCGCAAAGCCCTGACCGAGCGGGCCGGTCGTGACCTCGATCCCGGGAGCATCGCCATACTCGGGATGGCCCGCTGTCTTCGAGCCCCACTGCCGGAAGCTCTGCAACTCCTCGATGGTCATCTCCGGATAGCCGGTGAGGTGGAGCAGCGAATAGAGGAGCATCGAGGCGTGCCCGGCTGAGAGGACGAAACGATCGCGATCCTGCCACGACGGCTGCTTCGGATCGTGGCGCAGGAACTCGGTCCAGAGGACGAAGGCCATGTCGGCCATGCCCATCGGAGCGCCGGGATGGCCGGACTTCGCTTTCTCGACGCCGTCGATGGCGAGGAAGCGGATCGTGTTGACGCAAAGCTCCTCGAGTTTGTCTTTCGTCCCGGCGATTGCGGTGCCGGCTTCCGCCGCCCCGCCCGTCTGCTCGTCCATGCTTCCTCCGATGCGCTGCCCTGCCGGATTCGCCGGCGGCCGGATTATACTCAGCGCCCTCCGGTCCCTTTGGCGCTATGCGACATGAACAAACTCTTTCCTGTTGAGTCCGACCATCCTCTTTTCCGCTACTTCACCGACGCGGAGCGCGAACGGATCGAGCGCATCGGCGCGCTGCACCGCCTCGAAGCGGGCGATTTCCTCATCCTTGCCGGCGACGTCGACGCGACGCTTTTCGCCATCGAAGCCGGTCACCTCGACATCGTGACGAAGAACCTCTCCGTCGTGGCCACGGTAGGCCCAGGCGACGTCCTCGGCGAGGTGTCCTTCCTCGACGACTCGCCCCGCTCGACATCGGTCCGCGCCGGCGAAGAGCCTGTGATGGTCCGAGCTTGGGAAAAACGATCGCTCTCGGAGGCTCTGGCCTTCGAACCGCAACTGCTGGCTAAGTTCGCGGTGGCGATGTGCGAGTTGCTGGTGGAGCGGATGAGGGATATGTCGCGGCGGGTGTGATTGCGGCAATTGCTGGACGCCTGTAGTGCAGAGCCTCCCGAGATCGAAGCCCGTCGTTCGATTACGACAATACTTGCACTCCAGCTTGTTCAGGCTTTCTCTCCGCTAGTCACCCAATCGCCGGGCTGCTAAGTCGACAAGCTATAGAGCCCCATGCCATAGGTCGGATTGACCGGATCGGCGTAAAAGGCAGCCACGGCGATGGCGTCATTCTGTGCGGTGATCGTGACGCTGGCCTGCGTCGGGTTTCCCGGCGATGGGACGACCGACCCGGCAGACGCGGGGATGAAAGCCCAATAAAACTCTGTATAGCCGGCCGCTGACGACGCTGTTGCGATTCCGGTTGAGGAATCGAGATTTACGGTGATCGTATCGAGCTGCGCGATCGCAGCATTGACGGTTGCCGTGAGCGACGGGTCGGCCACGGACGTCACATTGATCGTGAATGTCGTCCCGGCCGGTGGAGTGCCGGCATAGGTGATCATCCATTGTCCGACGTCCAGGCGCGCGAGTTGGACCGCCGAATTGCTGCACGTGCAGGTCACCTCGGCGAACGCACCGGAAAGGTCGGTGGCGAAAATGGGGAAGTTTCCGGCCGTCCAGACCTGCGACGGACTGACGACGAGCCCACTCGACGGAACGACGATCGTCACGACCGCATTCGCCGAAGCGTCGTTCGCAATGTCGAAGGCCGTGATCGTTATGGTTTGTGCGGCATTCGACGCCGGCGCCGTGAACAGGCCCGTCGTCCGGTCGATGGTGCCGGCGCTGCACTTCCACGCGACATCTGCCGCTGAGGCCGTGAATTGTTGAGTGCTTCCTGGCATGAGACTCACCGTCTGCGGCTGAACGCCGAAAGACTGTTCGAGCGCGCCGGTCAGCTCGAGATCGCCCGGTAGCGTCAAGGCATTGAGTGTCAATTGCGTAGAGTTCGGAAAGAGAAGGTTGACGAGAGCGAAGGTATTGATCGACGGCGCAGTCGCGTAGGGGAAAAACGTCTGCCAGTTGAACGCCGGCCCCGGGTCTGGGGTGGGGGGAGGAGGGTGGTCTGTGGTCCATTGTTTCAGGAATCCCTCACTCCAGATTTGTTTAAACCAGCCGGGCGCGCTCGAATCAGGTTCAAGGCTGGTCGTAGCGTCTCCGGTGAACGTGACGACACTCGTCGTCGCATCGAGCGTCGGAGCACCGGAGAATTGGTACGAAAATGTCATTGGCACTTGCGTACACGCTGCAGGATTCGTTTTTGGTTCGCACCAGCCCTGCTGGAAAGACGTAGCATACGATTGTTGTAATACTGTGCCGGACATGCTGACGGTGAAGATCGAACTCCCCGTCAACGGAAGGGGGACGTACTTCATATCATAATAACCGGGCTGGTCCTTGCCGCACGAATAGATCGCTATGTAAGCTCCTCCGGGATCATCAGGTCCCATCGTGAGTATGCCGAGGGTTGCGATGCCGCTGGTAACCGAGAGGCTCCACGTGCCGTCGGCCGCCTGTTGAGACGCAAACACGATTTTCTTGTAAGGGTAAAATCCGGCTAAGTAGGCGGTTTGGTTGAACGCAATCTCGAAGGCGCCGGGCAAGATCGTGTTCCACAAGAGATTTTCAGAGATCAAGAGAGCCGCCGCAACGCCGGGAGAAAGCGGGTAGGTACTCAGTGATGGCGAGGCTCCTGGGCTGCCGGTGGTCGTGATCAGGAGCAGCAGAGCACTGTTGCCGTTGCCGTCGGATTGAATCGCGAGCTCGAAACTCGTCGGCTCCAACCCAGGCCCGGCGCTGGTGTTGATGATCTCGCCGAGCGTGAACGCCACGGGGCCGTTGGCGAGGTAGTTCGTCAGGCCGTCATAGATCGAGGCCTGCGTTTCCGGCGTCAGTTGGCCGGGAAATGCCAGGACGACGGAGCCGAGCGAATTGGTAATCTTCCCCGCCACCTGTTGGAGCTGGACGTTCGGTTGGACGGAAAGGCATTGCGGAGAGAACCACATCGCGCCGTAACCTGTCGAGATAACCAGGGCGCTGTTCACCGCCGCCGATGCCGCCGCCTGTCCGCCGGACAGCGCGGAAAGGGAGATGTGCGGCGCCGCCAGTTGGACGACTGCGCAGGAGCCGCTCGGAGCGTCGGTGCTCACAAATCCAAACGTCAGCGGGGCGCCGAAATCGCCGCTTGCGTCCACAAACTGTTGCTGCAGCAGGGCGTTGACCTGCGTTTCGTCGAGCGCGCAAACCGCATCCCAACCGTTCGTGATCGAGCTCACCGCGTCCTCCTCATGATGCGGCGATCAGTTCCGCGCTGCCGCCGCCGACGTAACCTACCCCGAGGACGATTCCGCTGATCACTGCCGCCGACGCGGCATTGGGACCGTTCATGAAGGCCGACATCTGCAGACAGGAGAAGATCTGCGGCAGGGATAGCAAGACATGGGACGCCGTCTGGTCGGCCGACGGTGCTGGGTCGCTGCTCGTCGCCGCGACAATCGTGAAGACGAGCATTGTCAGCCCGATTACGGTCATCACCCCTTTTGCCGTGTCTCCAAGGGCGGTGGCCGTGGACTGTTGTTGCGCGGCTCCCAGTCCCTGAAGGACAAAGTAGGCGACCGGCGCGACCAGCACGATGTTCAGGGCGATCAATCCGAGGCCGGCCCATGCGGCGTTCGACCAGGCACTCGTCCCGCCGCCGAAGTAGAAAATCAGGGCCGAAACGGCGACCGCCAGAAGAGTGAGCCACCACGGCGCCTCCGGCCCGAGTGTGAGGCTGATTGCCGCGGGAATGACATAGAGGATCTGCATGATGGCCGCGAGCATCGGAAGCCCGCCGGAGGCGTCCGCGGCGAAGCTCCGGAAATCGGCGCTTTCGGGGGGGAACGGAGCGCTGCCGGTGGCGATCGTGTAGATGATCGTCGTCGGAAACGCCGCCAGCAGCGCAAGGATGTCGAGGATCGTGAGACTGCCGGTTCCGCCGATCCACGACCAGATCGTCTGCAGGAAATCGCTAACGATTGGCGTGTTGAGAAGCTGGGCCAGCGACGTCATGACTTGCTCCGCCATGGTGCATAGCCCCTGTACCGCGGCGTCGGCGAGCTCCAGAAGCGCGTCGATGATGTCTTGAGCGGCGGTGAGCAGATCGGCGATCCCCGCGGAGGCGGCCGTCGACGGATCCGTGATGATGGTGCCGAGCCCGGCGAAGAACTGCGAGAGTCCATTCTCGAAATCGGTATACGAGGTTCCGAGGGAGCTTTCGAACACCGCCCAGGTCTTGGCCAGCGAACCGTCGTTGCTGCCCGGCGACGACGCGGAAGCACCCGACGACACCTTCTCCTGAACGAAATTGTTGTGGACGTTGTTGGTGCAATCGGAAGGAGCGACGCCGCTCGAGCCAACGGGCGACGAGCTTGGCGCACCGGGCGCCGCGTATCCGGGGAGGGAGTTGATACCGCTGTTCTGGTACGCGCTGATCATCGTGGCGAACATGCCATTGATCGTCGCTTCCTGGCTCTTGAACCAGCCGTTGGCGGCCGCGGCCTGACTTGCAATCTTGTTGACGATGAACCCGGCGTTTCCATTGCCGTCGCCGATCAAGGACTGAATCGCGCTGACGAACTGCGCCTGCGTCGCCATGATCGCGCCGAAGTCGAAGATGGCTTTGAGCCAGGCGATGACGTCTTCGATCGAGTCGACTACCCACATCATCAGCGAGCCGAGCGCATGGCCGATGTCCTCGATCGTGTTCAGCGTGAAGTTGACCACTGCGTCGCCGATCGTGATCGCGATCGATGCGACGTCGTCGGCAACCGTGACCACCGCTTGCACGACGCTCGTCACGGCCTGCTCGATGCCCTGCCAGACATCCTCGGCGAAGCTGTCGAGCCAGCTTCCCAGACTGAACGCAGCCATCGGCGTGCCCTTCAGATGAGCGTCCAGCGACGCCCTGTCCGTGAAGGTATGGATTCGGGGTTTCGCCGCGTCACTCATGTCGAAGTGCATGGCCAGGAAGCTTGTACTCGACGAATTGCTTCCGGGGTTGTAATTGCCGATCGTCTGGAGTCCCTGGGCGGCAAGCCCGCAGTTACTGCTGTTGGTGATGATCGACTTTCCGTTGACCGTGGCTCCGCTCAGCGTGTTGCCGCCCGAGTCGAACGGCGGCAGGTTGTTGTTCAGCGTGCCCGTTCCGGCGAAGTAAGCGTGAATCGGTCCACTGGGGTTAATCGTCAGGTTGATGCCGTAGCCGTCATTGTCCGTGACCGTGAGTTGCGGGATGGCGAGGCCGCTGTTGGCAAGCACCGCGAACGTGAGCTTGCCGTGCGCGGTGGTGAACAAAGTGACCGGGGCGGCCGGCGTCAGGTAGTACGTCTGTCCGTTCGCAGCGATGTCGAGCGCCGATTGCGGGAACGATTCAAACGGGGGGATGGACAGGTTCAGCGAGCAATTCGCAACCGGAATGCCGTTGCCGTCGATGACGGTGATCTCACTGCGGTAACGCGTCACCTCGAAGGACTCTGGCTGATCGGGCGGAACGTGCATGTAGTCGGTGCGCCAGGAGTTCGTCGCCGAATCCTGAAAATGGAGACGAAGAGTGGCGGCGTTCGGAATGAGGGCGCCGTTGTCCACCGCGAACAGGGTCGGCGCATCCGCCGGGTTCATGTCGCCGATGACACGCGCGATCCCCTTTGTCAGCGGCAGGTTGGAGGTGAAATTCGGCGAGTTGTCGGCATTCCATGGGTTGGTGGGATCCTGATGCAGGACCCAGAGAGTGCCGCTCGTGTCGACGCTGTATATGTGCAGCGACGGGTTCGCGTAGAGTGAGTTGGCGTTCTGCTGAAATCCGGTCGCGCTGGCGACGGTCACGCTCTGCTGAATCGGCATCGGTTTCTGGCAGTAGCTGTTGAGGTTACCATTGCCGTCCACATAGATGAATGCCGGGCCGTTCATCTGGGCGTTCCAGAAACCGGCCACCACCTGCCCGCCATTCGTCGTGGCCGGGGTGGCCACCGAGGCCGCCTCGCCCGTAGGCGATGGAGTGGCGGGAAAGCTTCCTTGTGCGACGGTGAGCGCTCCACCCGAAATCGACGCGGCCTGCCAGTTCGGCCCGCTGGAGCTGTCCTGAAGCGTGACCTGCACGTCGGAGCTCACCGGAAGGTTCGTCCATTCGGTGGACGTGAAAGGACCGCTGCCCGTTTGCCAGCAGATCACGAGATTGCCACTCGCGGCCTGCCCATAAAGAACAAGGACGCCGTTCGGCGAGTAAGCCACTTTGAGTCCTGTGATCGCGGCGCCGATCGGTGCCGGAGGACTCCAAGTCGTTCCATTGAGCTGCAGGGAGTAGAGATTCGACCCGTCGTGGTAGAAACCATACGGCTGCGGATCGAAACTGAGGAGCGCCGTTCCCGCGGCAACTTCCGACACGCTGATGATGCCCAGGGGATTGGAGATCCATGGCAGTTCCCCCTGCCCGCCGGTAGAGCGGGTTAGGTGCGTGAGGAAGGGGTTGCCGTTGGTATCCAAGGCAATCGCCAACGCTTCGGGAAAAGTGTTCGGGGTGTTTGGATTGACGAACGCGGCGATCGGACTTCGGCTGTTCGAATCAATCGTGACGGTCGTGGCGACCAGGACATCGCGACTGAGGCTGCTGGTTTGGCTGGCTGTGACGGTTCCTTGCGGCGAGTAGGCGAACTCCGGCATGGTGCCTCCCAATTTCAAACGCAGTGATGACGGACCGTTGACCTTGGAAATGTGGGGTGGGAAGGCTCCCTTTAACACAAAATGTCGCAGAGTACAATCGATCATGCGCTGTTACCGGCTGCTCTCTCTCTCTCTCTCTCTCTCTCTCTCTCTCTCTCTCGGCGTGGCGATGTTCGCCCTTCGTTTGTTCGCGACAGGACAAGCGGCGAGCCGGTATCGTCCCGGAGAGATAGGCATGATTCCCAGCTCAGGTCGACTGATCGTCCGACCTACGTTGTCTGGAGCGGTAATTGATGAGACGCCTGTGGCTTGGAGCTTCTTGAGCTGTGGTCGGACTGAGAGTCCGACCTACGTTTTGTCGACGTTGCTTTCGCGGGTTGGATTTCTACGGGCGGTAGATCGCGCTCACTTTTCAGCAGGGTGCCAGAGCTGGTTGGGCTGTCCCTTCTCCCACGGTTTGTACGCCAGCACGAAATCGATACGGCGGCCGAGGGAGGGGTGCGAGTAGCGCCACCATTCGATGAAGCGCGGCGGGCGAGGATCGGCTTTGGAGTCCTCGGCGAACTTGACGAACGAGCTGGCCATCGCTTCGTTCGCGTGCGTCAACTCGAGACCGAAGACGTCGGCCTGATGCTCGACGTGACGCGAGAAACCGGAATAGACGGGCGACAGCAGGAATGCCAGGAGACTGCTGACGACGAGCAGCCATGGAAGCGCAGCTGGATCTCCACGATCGCCGACGCGCCATCGTCCAGACCATCGCGAGAGGCCCCACTCGAAGAGCCGCTGCGCGACGAAGAAGCCCAGAAACGAAACCGCGATCGCGAAGGCGATCCCCTGCCAGAGATGGTTGAGCACGTAGTGGCCCATCTCATGACCCATCACGGCCAGGATCTCGTCGCGATCGAGTTTGGCCAGGAGCGTGTCCCACATGACGATGCGGGCCGACGGGCCGATACCGGCCACATACGCGTTCATCTCCTTGGTCTGCTTCGATTTGTCGACCTCATAGACACGTCCGTGCTCGATGCCTGCGCGCGACGCCTCATCGAGCAGGGCCTGCCGCAGGGACGCATCGCGCAACGGACGGAAGTCGTTGAAGAGCGGATCGATGCACAGCGGCGTGGCCAGGACGCCGAGGAGGATCAACGGGATGGAACCGAGCCAGAGTACGAGCCACCAGCGGCGGATGCGCCGGATGCCGAGGAGAGCCAGCGCCGCGATCGGCGCGCCGATGGCCAGGTTCACACCGAGCTCTTTGCCAAAGTCGCCGAGCCAAGCGCCGAAACTCTGGTTGGTGAGATCGAACTGGTGCGGAACGACAAAACCGCCATAGAAATCCAGAGGGAATGTCAGCAGCGTCGTCACCAGCGATAATAAGACGAAATAGAGCATCGCCGCGACGAAGGTCCATCGAACGTATCGCGTTGCCAGGTCGCGCATCCGCGCGGACCACCCTGCGGCGAGGACGATCAGCAGAACGGCGATGCCGTAGACGACGTCGGTGAAATAGAGGGCGTCGTTGATCCGGCTGTGCCGGATCATTTCGGGAGTGACGTGGACGTCGAGGCGCTTCGGTGCGGGGGTCGGGTGTCGGGAGTCGGGGGTCGGAGCGGAGGTTTGCGCGGTGCGCGCGGCGACGGTGCTCTCCGACGCCCGACCCCCTGCTCCCGACTCCCGTGTCGGTTGCGCGGAGATCGTCAACGCAACGAGAACCGTTCCGAGCAGCATCATTCTGCGCATGACACAGCTATCATCGCATGCACGATGGCCTTCACGATTCGCGAAGCAACGGAGTCCGACGTCCCCCTGATCCTGCAGTTCATCCGCGATCTGGCGGAGTACGAGAAGCTCGCGCATCTGGTCGTGGCCTCGGAGGCACAACTCCACGCAACGCTCTTCGGCAGTTCCCGGTTCGCGGAGGTTCTGATCGCGGAAGAAGACGGCACGCCTGCCGGCTTCGCCATCTTCTTTCACAACTACTCGACCTTCCTCGCCCAGCCGGGGATCTACCTGGAGGATCTCTTCATCAAGCCAGAGTACCGAGGCCGAGGTTACGGCAAGGCGCTGTTGGCGCGATTGGCGCAGATCGCACGCGAACGCAACTGCGGCCGTGTGGAATGGGCAGTGCTCGACTGGAACGAGCCGTCGATCAACTTTTACAAGTCGCTCGGGGCCAGGGCGATGGACGATTGGAGAATCTTCAGGCTGACGGGTGAGGAGCTGGAGAGGCTCGCGAAAAATCCTTAACCACAGAGACGCAGCGCGGGCGTCGCCCTCAACCAACGCGATTGGACGCCAGCACTCGCCCGGATGCGCGCGAAGGCGCGCTCCACAATCCAGCCCCGCGCTCGGCGTAGCGCGAGCGCGGGGTACGACGGTGGCGCCAATTTCCCGGCCGCGGAGGCGGCCGGGACAAGACCGCCCAGGACACCTAGAACCTATCTTTGTGCTCTCAGTGTCTCTGTGGTTAAGTTTTTAAGCCCTCAGCGCTTCGACCGGTTGCATCCTTGAAGCGCTGATCGACGGATACAAGCCCGCGAGCAGTCCCATCGACACCGCGAAACCGCTTGCGACGGAGAGACCGAAGAGCGACACGGGCAGGCCGGCGGGGAAGAAGCCGGAGATGATCTTCACCAAGCCGATGCCGAGGGCGACGCCGATCACGGCGCCGACGACGGAGAGCGTGATGGCCTCGATCAGGAACTGCATGAAGATCTCGCCGTCGCCGGCGCCGATCGCTTTGCGAAGGCCGATCTCGAAGAGACGCTCGGAGATGGAGATCTTCAAGACCGAGAAGATGCCCACGCCGCCGATCAGCAACGACACGCCGGCGATCGAGAAGAAGACGATGCGCCAGTTGCGCAACTGCGTGACGATGCTGCCGCGCTCCTTGAGGATCTCTTTACCGACGTTTTCCACGTGCACATCATGAATGTTGTTATGGGCGTGGGCCACGATCGCCGCTGCCTCATCTTCGGCGTCGATGCTTTTCTCGGGTTCGATGGCCTTCGCCAGCATGTATGAGATGGCGTTGGCGCGGCCGAACATGTCCTCGTAGACGGAGAACGGGATGTAGATGCCCCCCGTCTCTTTGCGCATGTCGTCGTCATTGACGAACTCCATGTTGAACTTCGTTCCGACGCCGATGACCGTAAGGCGGCGTCCGCCGACGCTGACCTGTTGGCCGACGGCGTTGTCGCCGCCGAAGAGTTGCTCCTTTAACTTGAATCCGAGGATGCAAACCGGCTTCTTCGACTCCACGTCGCTTTCGCCCACGAAACGGCCCGCGCTCGTCTTGCGGCCCTTGATCGTGACGAACGCGGGTGTGATGCCATAGACGTCGACGCGGCGCGTGACGCTGCCCACGGTGACGACCGCGCGCGACTCGCCGACAGGGCCGACGGACGTGATCAGGTTGCTCCCGTCGAAGTACCTCTGATCCTCGATCCGGAGACCGTGCGAGAGATACGCTTTGGCCCGCTCCACGGGATCGGCCGGCTTGCGCTGTGACAGCACAAGCACGCCGTCCATACCGAGATCTTCGACGCCCTGCCACACGCCACGCTCGACGCCGTCGAGCACCGACATCACGACGACGATGGCCAGCGTACCGAGGATCACACCGATGAGGGTGAAGAAGGAGCGGAGAGGATGTCCCTTCACTTCCTCGAAACTGGTGCGGACGGATTCGAGTAGTTGCATGTCTTACTCCGCCCTCAGCGCTTCGATCGGATTCAAACGTGACGCGCGGATAGCCGGGTACATCCCGAAGACCAGACCGGTGCCGGCGGCGAAGACGATGGCCCAGACCGCGGTGCCGACCGTGATGGTGGCTGGGTCGCGCGTCAGGGCGGCAATGCCGTCGGTGAAGAACTTCCCCACCACGATGCCCAGGAATCCACCCACCACGGAAACGAGAACCGTCTCGGAGAGGAACTGAAAGAAGATCTGCGCGGGCGAGGCGCCGACGGCTTTGCGCGTCCCCACCTCGCGAACACGCTCGTTGAATGAGGCGAGTTGGATGTTCATCACCACGATGCCGCCCACGAGGAGCGAGATGATCCCGCAGATCATGAACGTCATGTCGTACATCTGGTTGTTCTGCTCGTTGCGGCGCAGGTTGGCCACGCGCGAGAAGACGTCGTAGTCCTTCGTGCCGTGCTCGCGGAGGAGGATGTTCTTGATCTCATCGACCGCCTCCTGGTTGCGCTTCACGTCTTTCATGCGCACGTGCATGAAGTTCACCTTGCCGCGCTCGAGGGTGTCGCCCTTGCGCGTGACGTAGGTTGTGAAGGGGATATAGATCTGGCGGTTCATCCAGCGCATCACGTTGCGCTTGTGATCGAAGCTGAAGTACTTCTCCTCCATGACGCCGACGACGAGGTAGCCGGTGCCGTTGATCGTCAACGTCTTCCCGATCGGATCGTCGCTGCCGAAGAATTCCTGAGCCCTGTCGGTGCCGAGGACGACGACGCGCGCGGCCGTGGCCAGGTCGTTGTCGGTGATGAAGCGACCGGTACCGGCATGGAAGTCGTTCATCGGCGCATAGGCCGGCGTCACACCCATGATGCTTCGCGGTTTCTCGATGTCCCGGTAGCGGATGGTCATGTCTTCATTGGCCACGGGCGAGACGAGATCGATCTCTTTCCCATCGCGTTTGAGCGCCAGGGCGTCGTGGTAGGTCAGGCCCTTCGAGGCCAGCGCTTTCGCATCGAGCGTCACCTTCCCTGTCGGCTTGTCGGAGACCCAGATCTTCTGGATGCCGCCGGACACTCGGTAGTACTCCATCGCCGCCGACTTGCCGGCCACCGACAGCGAGAAGGTGGCTACGATCGAGCCGGCGCCTAGGATGATGCCGACGAGCTGCAGCATCGTGCGGCCGAAGTGGTCCTTGATGTCGCGGATACCGTCGAGGATGGATTCGAAGAGGATCATTTCTGCTCGCTTCGCTAGCGTTGTCGGTTGTCGGTTGTCTGTGGCTTCGCGCGTTGTTCGCTCCTGCCAAGTCGCCCTTGACAACGCGCGAAGCGCAATCAACCGACAACCGACAACGCGCGGCGCGGCCACGCAGTTATTCGTTCACGATCTCCCCATCCACGAGCGTGATGCGCCGGTGCGTCCTTGCGGCGATGGCTGGATCGTGTGTGACGAGAACGATGGTCTCGTCGTGGGCGGCCAGCTCCTCGAAGATGGCGATGATGTCGTGGCCGGTCTTCTGATCGAGGTTGCCGGTCGGCTCGTCGGCGAGGATGAGCGAGGGGTCGTTGACCAGCGCCCGGGCGATGGCCACGCGTTGCCGCTGACCGCCGGAGAGCTCGTTGGGACGATGCTTGGCCCGCTTGTCGAGACCGACGCGCTGGAGGGCCTTGAAGGCGCGCTCGCGCCGCTCGTCACGGCTGGCGCCGGCGTAGAGCAGCGGCAGCTCGACGTTCTTCAGAATCGAGGCGCGCGGCAGGAGGTTGAACGTCTGGAAGACGAATCCGATCTTCTGGTTGCGGACGCGGGCCAGCGCACGAGCTGACATCTCGGCGACGTCTTCGCCGTCGAGCCAGTACTTGCCGGTGGTCGGCGTATCGAGGCAGCCCAGGATGTGCATCAGCGTCGATTTGCCGGAGCCTGACGGCCCGATGATGGCCACGAACTCACCCTTCTCGATGGCCACATCCACCCCGCGCAACGCCTGGACCGCGTTCTCGCCGGAGTCGTATGTCTTGCAAATGTCGTCGAGCTGGATGAGAGCCTTCCTCGAGGCCGGCTCGGGTTCTTCGTATTGGAGTAGTGCGCTCATGGTTTGCCTCGGGAGTCGGGGGTCGGGTGTCGGGTGTCGGAGAGGCCTTTACTGCTACGACCCCCGACTCCCGACAAGCGACTCCCGGCATTAATCGTCGTTGTCGTCCTTCTTCTTGTCCGCGGGAAGAGTTGGATCTTCGAGGGCGACTTCCTCGCCGGGCTTCAGGCCCTTCACGATCTCGACCTTAGCGTTGTCGGAGAGGCCGCTCACGATCGTCCGCTTCTCGAAGAACTTCTTCCAGGCGTCCTTGTCGGGTGCCTGCCCGTCCTTTTTCACTTCCTTCGTCGGGACGGCATTGGGGTCGAGATTCTTCTTCACGAAGACCAGTTCGACACCATCGCGCTGGAAGACCGACTCGACGGGGACGGTGAGCACTTTGTCTTTCCGCTCGCCATTGACCTCGATGTTCGCGGTCATCCCCGAGCGCAGCTCGCGGCCCTGGGCGTCGAGGCGGATCTCGACGTCGAAGACGCGCACTTTGTCATCGATGCGGACGGCCGGAGCGATGCGGTCGATCCGTCCGCCGAAGGCGATCTTGGAGTAGGCATCGAGCGTGACCTTGACCGGCATTCCCACGCGGATCTTGCCGATGTCGACTTCGTTCACGCCTGCTTTGACGATCATCTTCGACACGTCGGCCACGCTGAAGAGCACCGTGCCGGCGTTGAAGGACGAGACGCCGCTGGTGATCGTGTCGCCGATCTCGACATTCTTCGTCAACAGAACGCCGTCCATCGGCGAGACGACGTTCGAGCCCTGAAACTTGTTGGCGGCCTGGTTGATGGGAATGCCGCTGCGCTCGACGATGGCGTACTTCTCTTCTGTCTTCTGGTACTCCTGCTTCGCCGCGAGGTACTCGGCCTCGGAGTCGCGATTCTGCTTGCCGGCGAGGAGGCCGGACTCGAAAAGGCTGTGATCGGATTCGTAGTTCTTTTTGGCCTGATCGTAACGGATCTTCGTCGCGGTCAGAGCGTTCTTGACGTCGGCGATCGACTGAGCCTGATCGAGGTCGGGCTCGATGCGCGCCAACGTCTCTCCGCGCTTCACCTGATCGCCGTCGCGATGAAAGATCTCGATAACCTTGCCGGAGACGACGCTCTTGACGTCGACCTTCACCTCCGGCTGCACGTTGCCGACCTCGGTGACCTTCACCTGGATGTCCGCGATTTCGGCCTTGCCAACTTTGACCGGCAGTTTCGCTTCCGGCTTCTTGCCACCGGCCTTCATGGCCACAAAGGTGATGACGATGGCCACCGCCAGGGCGACGATCGACCATACCGCGAGCTTCTTCTTCCGCTTGCCGCTCATAGAACGCTCCCTCGACTTCGTTGCTGCCAGCATTAACGTTCGAGAAGCGCGAAGGTTTCAGGATGTGACAAGCGCTGCACCGGAGATATTCGGCATCAGGCCGATAAGAATCGTCTAGAATCACCGCCTTCCCTCAAAAAAAGGCCCGATGAAAAACCGTTCTATCTTTGCGCTTGTAGCCCTTCTCTGTACCAAGCTGCTTTCTTCCGGTGCAACCCTCGCTCAGTTCTCGCAGCAGGGGCCTAAATTGGTGGGGATTGGCGAGCTCGGGCTCGAGCAACAAGGCTGTTCCGTTTCCCTTTCCGCCGATGGCAGCACCGCAATAGTCGGAGGGAACCAGGACTCTGGCCACGGTGCCGCTTGGGTGTGGACCAGAAGCGGGGGTATCTGGACCCAGCAAGGAAACAAGCTGGCCGGAACGGGCTTTGATCAAGGCAGCTCCGTGTCGCTCTCCGCCGACGGCAACACAGCCATCGTCGGAGCCCCCGGCTTTAGCGGTGGCGTCCAGGTCGCTGGAAGCGCGGCGGTTTGGATCCGGAGCGGAGGCGTCTGGTCTCAGCAGGGAGACCCACTGGTTGGCTCGGGTGCAACAGGCGGAACGGGCGGCGCTGACCAAGGCGTTTCCGTGTCTCTCTCCGCTGACGGTAATACCGCCATCGTCGGAGGGTACAGAGACAATGTCGAAACCGGCGCTGCGTGGGTCTGGACCAGGAGTGGAGGTGTCTGGACGCAGCAAGGAGGCAAGCTGGTCGCCTCGGATGGAGCGACAGCACGTCAAGGCCGTTCCGTGTGTCTCTCCGCTGACGGCAATACTGCCATCGTTGGCGGTTACCGCGATAACGGCGATGTTGGCGCCGCGTGGATTTGGACTCGGAGCGGAGGCATTTGGACCCAGCAGGGGAACAAACTGGTCGGCTCGGGGGCCGTTGGCGGTTCTGCTCAGGGTTTCTCCGTCTCGTTGTCCGCCGACGGAAACACCGCCATCGTCGCGGGCCCAGGGGACAACGGCCTCACCGGAGCAGCGTGGATCTGGATCAGGGGTGGAGGCGTCTGGACTCAGCAGGGAAACAAGCTTATCGGCTTAGGGGCGGTGGGAAACGCCACCCAGGGCAATTCCGTATCACTGTCCGCCGACGGCAACACCGCCGTGGTCGGCGGGCCTTCCGACGACGGCGGCAATGGGGCTGCCTGGATCTGGACGCGAAACGCAGGAATCTGGAACCAACTGGGAAGCAAGCTGGTCGGCTTGGGCGCGGTGCCCGGCGATGGCTTCAACCCCAGCCAAGGCGTTAGCGTCGCCTTCTCGGCCGACGGCAAAACCGTCCTCGTTGGGGGGTACCACGACGAGGGTGGCTTTCCTGGTGCCAGTTGGGTTTTTGTTCCAGCGCCCGATCTGGACATCACAAAGTCCGCGATTGGAGGACCGGTTTTCCTCGCGGGAGGAGATATCAATTACACAACCAGCGTCGTCAACAACGGCCCTGGTAACGCAAACGACGTGGTCGTTACGGACGTGCTTCCCGTCGGGACGACGTTCGTGTCAAGTACTCCGTCGCAAGGCTCATGCAGCGGAACCAGCACCGTTTCCTGCACCCTCGGCGCCTTGGCGAACGGCGGTAGTGCCACAATCAGCCTTGTCATCAAGACCGCGTCAACACCGGGTCCGGTATCTAATACGGCGACGGTCGTGGCAGCAGAAGTCGATCTGAATCCAGCGAACAACTCCTCTACCTCCACAATCAACACCGTCGATCCGACATCAGTACCCGCCGCCTCGGTCTGGTTGTTGATCGCCCTTGCCGGAATGCTGGCACAGCTTGGCGGAATGAGGATTCGCTAGGATTCAGCGACGCAGCCGGCACAGAGACTCAGAAGTACTTCAGCGTCAGATCGATCAGCTTTCTCTTGAACTTCGTGTACGGCGGGTAGAGGAGCTGGATGGCGCTGAATCGCGTTGGTTGCTCGAACACGCCGCGCGCGTTTGAGAAAGCCTTGAATCCGAAGATCCCGTGTCCTTTGCCGACGCCGCTCTCGCCCACCCCGCCGAAGGGCAGGTTCAACTGATAGAAGTGGATGAGGGTGTCGTTGATCGCCGTCCCTCCGGCCGAGGTACGGCGGAGGACGTCATTGATCACCTTGCGGCTGCGGCTGAAGAGGTAGAGCACGAGAGGTTTCTCACGCGCGGCGATCACGCGCAGCGCGTCATCCATCGTCCGGTAGGGAATGATGGGCAGCAGAGGTCCGAAGATCTCCTGCTGCATGAGGGATGACTGAGGATTCACATTCGACAGGAGCGTCGGGGCGATTGTTCGTTGGTCGAATACTCCGCCCGCGACCACTTCCGCGCCGCCGGCAACGGCGTCATCGAAGAGACGCTTGATGCGCGACGCATGGCGGTCGTTGACGATCATCCCGGTTTCCGGAGCGATCGCGGCACGGAGCTTCTCGACAAACGACTCGCGGATGGACTCATCGACGAGGAGATAGTCGGGAGCGATGCAGATCTGGCCGGAATTGAGGAACTTCCCCCAGGCGATCTTCTTCGCCGCTTCGTCCAGGTTGGCGGTCCTGTCAACGATGACCGGCGACTTTCCGCCCAGCTCGAGGGTTACGGACGTCAGATGCTCCGCCGCCGCCTTCATGACGATGCGGCCGACGGCCGGGCTGCCCGTGAAGAAAATGTGGTCCCATCTCTTGCGCAGCAACGCTTCGGAGACGGCCGCATCGCCCTCGATGACAGCCACCTCGCTCTCATCGAAAAGCTCGCCGACGATCCGCTTCATGCACGCGCTGGTGTGCGGCGTCAGCTCCGACGGCTTGATCACCACGCAATTGCCCGCGGCAACGGCGGAAACGAGAGGCCCCAGGGTGAGGTTTACCGGGAAGTTCCACGGCGCGATGATGAGAACGACGCCTTTGGCTTCATGGATGATGCGCGACCGTGAGCCCAGCAGTGCCAGCGGTGTAGCAACCCTGCGCGGTCGCATCCAGCGGCGCAGGTGGCGGATCGCGTGCCGGGCCTCCGAGACCACCGGATAGATCTCCGACATGTCGACTTCCGGAGCAGGCTTCCCGTAGTCGGCCCAGAGCGCGGCGTAGAGCTCGTCGCGATGGGCGAACATCGCGGCACGAAGACGGCGGAGTTTCTCGATCCGTTCGGTCGCCGAACCGGCCGCGACAGCGTCGCGATTCTGCCGCTGCTTCGTGTAGACCCGCTCGATCTCCTCGGAGGCCGACGCAAGGGCAAATCGAGGATCGATGCTCACCACTGCCGGGAGTCTATCGCGGTTTTCCCGAGCAGGGTTTGTGGTCGAGGAGTGGGGTGTGTAGGCGCTACCACACCCTACACCCCACTCCCCACTCCCACTGATCTACGGGAAATCGATCTCTGCGACATCCGTGAACTTCACCCAGCGGAAGGTCCCTGTCGACTTCTCACGCCCGCCGAAGTCGACCTCCGTGAAGTGGCAACTATCCTTGAAGAAAACGGCAGTGGCCGGAGAGGCCTTGAACTCTGCATTCGCCGTCAGCAGACCGCCGTCGCAGCAGGCCGCCAGAGGCGACGCCGTGGCCGGGCCGGTGATCTTCGTGAAGGCGGACTTGTCCGGTGTGAACGCGGAGCCATCGGGGAGGCAGAAGTTCGCACTGTCACTCGTAACGTAACTGCTCAACGGCAGGGGGTAAGCGAATTTCGCGCTGCCGATATCGACGATGTACGTCGTGCCCGACGTCGTCTTGATCGTGACCGATGGGTATCCCGTCAGGGAGAAGCTAAACTGGCCGCCGGCCTGCGCCGTAATCGACTGTTGAAACGGAAGAAAGGCGGGATGCAGGACAGTGACCGTGGCCGGCGTACCGGTCGGTACGCTCAGGAAGTACTGCCCAATTGCATTGGTGGGCGACGACTGATCGCCGCACGTCACGACGGCGAGCTGGACCGGCACTCCGTTGGATGCGTCTTTCACGACGCCGGTGATCTTCGTCAGCGGACCAGCCGGGGGGGCGGGAGGAGGAGTGACGGCGTGACGCCGGGGAGGTGCGCTTTGCGCGCACGCCGAGGAGGCAATCAGGATGACGAGGGCCAGCAGACGGATACTGCCGGAATTGTGGGAAGTACGAGTCATGAACAAAATCTCCTTTGAGTGGTGGCCGCTACCTTCCGCGGCTTGGGCATGGTACCCGAACCGTATACGTATCCCGGCCGGGAAACGTCACTGATGGCGCTTCACGCGTTGTCAGTTGCCGGTTGTTTCGGTTGCGTCAACGTCAATCGTAGGTCTGCGCGTCCCTGCCGCGCAGCAATCGACCGGAACGTTGCGAGTTCGTTGCAACACACGGCAACGGTTAGACTCCCGACCACGCGCGCGAACCGTCGCTGAGGACAAGCCACCGAGACCACCGACAACCGACAACCCGCAAAACGCGCCTGCACCATGCACCTCTTCGACAGCTACACCCTCCGCGGCGTCACCTTCCGCAACCGAATCTTCGTCTCGCCGATGTGCCAGTACTCCAGCGACGACGGAATGCCGAACGACTGGCATCTCGTACATCTCGGCAGCCGCGCCGCCGGCGGCGCCGGTCTGGTGCTGGTCGAAGCCAGCGGCGTCTCCCCCATCGGCCGCATCACGGCCTGGGACAGCGGCATCTGGTCGAACGAGCACGCCGGCGCCTTCCGTCGCGTCGCGGGCTTCATTGAAGCGCGGGGCGCAGTCTCCGGCATTCAGCTCGCGCATGCCGGCCGCAAGGCATCGACCGACGTGCCGTGGCGCGGGGGCCAGGTCATCCGCGATGGTCCGAATTCCTGGCAACCCGTTGCACCGAGCCCCATTCCCTTCCGCGAAGGCGACCCCGTTCCGCACGCGCTGACGGTTGAAGAGATCGACGAGATCGTCGAACAATTCGTCCGCTCGACACGCCTGGCCCAAAGCGCCGGATTCCGCGTCGTCGAGTTGCACATGGCCCACGGTTATCTGCTGCACGAGTTTCTCTCGCCCTTGTGCAATGCACGCGCGGACGAGTACGGCGGCTCGCTCGAGAACCGGATGCGCTTCCCGCTGCGAGTGGCGGAGCGGGTCCGTCAGGTCTGGCCCGAGGAGTTTCCACTCTTCGTGCGCATCTCCGCGACCGATTGGGCGGCCGGCGGATGGGATCTTCCGCAATCGATTCACTTCGTCAGGCGTCTGCGCGACCTCGGCATCGATCTCATCGACTGCTCCAGCGGCGGCGCCGTGCTGGGAGCTAAGGTCGAGATCGGCCCCGGCTATCAGGTGCCGTTCGCCCGCGCCATTCGCGCCGAGGCCGACATTGCTACCGGTGCGGTAGGCCTCATCACCGAGCCGCGGCAGGCGGACGACATCATCTCCGGCGGCTCTGCCGACGCGGTCCTGCTGGCGCGAGAACTGCTGCGCGATCCCTATTGGCCGCTCCGCGCCGCCCGAGAGCTCGGAATCAACGTGGAATGGCCGGAGCAGTATCAGCGAGCGAAAGCGTAAATCGGGGGTCGGGAGTCGGGGGTCGGGAGTCAGAGCAAAATGCGGGCGTTCTCTCCGACACCCGACACCCGACTCCCGACCCCCGTTTCCAAGGAGTGAATCATGGCGACAGAGACCACATTCCGCCTCGGCGGCGATCTCACCGTGAACCGTCTCGGATTCGGTGCGATGCGAGTCACCGGGAGAGGCATCTGGGGACCACCGAAAGATCACGAGGAATCGCTGGCCGTCCTCCGCCGTGCGGTCGCGCTTGGCGTCAATCTGATCGATACAGCCGAGTCCTACGGCCCGCATGTCAGCGAAGAGCTGATCGCGGAAGCGCTGCACCCGTATCCGAAGGGCCTGGTCATCGCCACAAAAGGGGGCCTCGAGCGCACGGGACCGGATCAGTGGCCGGTCAACGGAAGGCCCGAGCGTCTCCGCAAAGGAGTCGAAGGAAGCCTCCGCCGGCTGAAGCTCGACCGCATCGATCTCTGGCAACTGCACCGTATCGACCCGAACGTGCCGGAAGAAGACCAGTTCGGAGCAATCCGCGAATTCCAGCGTGAAGGGAAGATCCGGCACGCCGGGCTGTCGGAAGTAACCGTCGAGGAGATCGGCCGAGCCCGCAAGTTCTTCGACGTCGTCTCCGTGCAGAACCGCTACAACCTGGCCGACCGCGAATGGGAAAGAGTCCTCGATTACTGTGACCGCGAGAACATCGGCTTCATCCCCTGGTTCCCCCTGCAGACCGGCAAGCTCGCCGGTAATAGTGGCCCGCTGGCCCGCATCGCCAGGAGCCACAGCGCCACCGCTGCGCAGATCGCATTGGCCTGGCTGCTCCAGCGATCGAAGGTGATGCTCCCGATCCCCGGTACCTCAAGCGTCAAGCACATCGAGGAGAACATGGGCGGCTCGGGGATTCGGTTGACGGACGAGGAGTTTGCCGCGATCGGGAAGGGCGCGTAAGGGGGTGGGGGGTGGGGGGTGGGAGTAAAAACAATGTTCAATGTTGAATGTTCAATGTTCGATGTTGAATGGCTAGGCTAGGTGATAGGCGCTCCATTCAACATTGAACATTGAACATTCAACATTCGCAGTTCATCCCCCCAGTCCCCCCTTAATCCCCACCCCCCACTCCCCACCCCCCAGTTGCCAACCCCCTCGCAACGGCCTACAGTTGAGTCTCTCTCTCATAACGTTCAACACCTTAACAACCCGGCAAAATAGGAGGAGAACTATGAACGGAAGACACGTTGCACTTGGTCTACTGATCGTCTCAGCCACACTGATCATGCTCGCGGCATCCCCCACCAAGAAGGCGGGCCCCACCGATGCGCAGTTGATTGCCAGCGCGATGAGCGCGGCACCGGCCGCCGTCGCAAAGGGGGCAACCATCATGGACATGAGCGCAGACGGCAAGATGCGAACACTTCGGAAAGGGACGAACGGTTTCACGTGCTTGCCAGACAATCCGGCGACGCCAGGTCCGGATCCGATGTGCGCGGACAAGGCCGCAATGGATTGGGCAGATGCCTGGATTGGACACAAGCCCCCACCCGCGGGCAAGGTCGGCCTGATGTACATGCTGGCCGGAGGAACGGACGCCAGCAACACCGATCCGTACGCGGCAAAACCCACCGCCACCAACCATTGGATCAAGACCGGACCACACATCATGATCGTCGGAGCCGATCCGTCGTTCTACGACGCTTACCCCAAGAGCCCAGATCCGGACACCTCCGTGCCCTACGTCATGTGGGCGGGTACGCCGTACCAGCACCTCATGGCACCCGTGAAGTAGTCGACGAGCGCGCGGCCGGCGATGAGCGCGCCGGCCGCGCGTAGTCCGCGATCGGGTGTGTCATCCGTTGGCCACCCACTCATCCCGCACGATCCCATAGCAGTCGATATCGACGTGCTCACCCCACTTGACGAGGTGCTGGCGCATCGTCCCCTCGCGCCGCATTCCGATCTTCTGAAGCACCTTCCCCGAGGCTGGGTTGCGCGTGAAGTGGAACGCGAACACCCGGTGGACGCCGACATCGTCGAACGCGTATCCGACCACGGCTCTGGCCGCCTCGGTCACGTAGCCGTTGCCCCAATACGGGACCCCCAGCCAATAGCCGATCTCGGCGCGGTCGTGATTTCGCTCGACGTGCAATCCGATCGCCCCCATCACCTCACCACCGTCGCCGGCGGTGATGGCGAAGATGTGATTGTCGGACTTGTCGTCATGCCCCTTGATCCACTCATCGGCCGCGCCCTCGGGATATGGATGCGGGATGAGCAGCGTGTTGCGCGCGATCTCGCGGTCACCCGCGAGGCTCTGCACCGCGGGCGCGTCCTCAATGTCGAACGGACGCAACACGAGGCGCCTGGTGGTGAGGGTGGGTCGTGGCATGTGACGGGGGGTGGGGAGTGGGGGGTGGGGAGTGGGGGGTGGGGTGTGGCGGGTGGGGGTGGAAGCTCGGGGGGCGAGTAATGGTGGTTTTTCCACCGCCCCCCACTCCCCATCCCCCACTCCCTGATCGGTGGTTCTTCTACCACCCCCCACTCCCCACCCCCCACTCCCCTTACTCCTACTTCTTCTCTTCCGGCTTCGCTGGCGCCGCAACCGCGGGCATCGCGAACACCGACGCATCGATCTTCGGGTTCAGCTCGATCTTCTCGATGGTGATCGCCTGTCCGCCCATTGCCTCTTTGCCTTTGACATGGCTCTCCATCGAATACGGGAACGTCAGGCCGTCGACGGTTTTGTAATCGCCGATCGACGTCACCGTCTCCATCTCCTGCCCCTGCACATTCCGCGTGGCATCGGTTCGGATGGTCAGGTATGTCTCCGCGTCAAAGTAGACGTTCGATTCCTTGCCATCCTTGGTCGTGACGTGCAGTTTGAAGGCCGGCGTCCCCTCGACGTCTTCCTTACCCACATACTCGACTTTGTTGCCCTTGGCCTTGTAGTCGAACGTGGGGCCGTCAAAATCGGCGTCGCTCCGCATGTCCTTGAGCATCTCGTCGGTCAGCTTCTGCGGATCCTTGTTGCCGCCGAACGGCATCAGCATCCATCCGGTCGTCCCGTCGAACGCCTGCGTTCCGATCATTCCCTGGATCGTGAAATCCATGCGCATGCCGGACGGACGTGACTTGATGAGCGTGAAGGGCGCCTCCATCGGGCCCATCTTCATCTTGCCGCTCATGCGGACCGACTGCAGCGCTTTGAGCTTGTCCTTCCCGCCCATCGCTTTGAGATTCTTCTCCAGCACCTCATCCGCGGTCTGGCCGAAGGCGGAGACGGCGAGAAGCGCGACGGCGCAGAGTGACATCAGTACCTTTCTGGACATGAATCCTCCTGGTTGTTGTTTGGACGACGTTCGTCGAATTGTTACATACGTTGGGAAGGCCGCGGAGTTGCGGCGGAGAACTTCAACTCATCACCCCGACAACGTCGCGCACGCGAGCCACGATTTCCTTTCGCTCCGTCACCAGGCGGTCGCGCTCGGCACCATCGAGAAGCGAACGAAGAGCGCGCCAGGCGTCGCCGCGCTCGGATGTCTCCCGGAGCATGGCAGACGGATCGACACCTTGGGCAGCGAGCCACTCTTCGACGGCGATGCGCGTTTCGGCGGGCGTATCGCGCACGAGGGCGCGCATGTCGCGGCGAATTCTCCGCGAGCGCACCAGCCGCGGCCATACGATCGCGAGGAGCACGAGGAGCGCCGCCGCGAGCCCCATGAACGGCAGTGACCGGCGCGCCGCTTCGAGGCGCGCGTCGCCGGGCCGCTCCGAAGCAGGTGGCGGATTCGCCGTCGCGTCCGCCGCCTCGACCATCAATGCCCGCTGCTCGCAGCGCAGCTCGCGGCGCTCGCCCGCGAGAGTAAGAATCCGCGTCGTCAGCGGTGGAATGACGAACATCCCCGCGCCCGCGGGAAAGATGAGAAACCGCCAGCGCCGCGTCATCAGCGCTTCTTCGTGACGGTCCACGCTCACGCCTCGCTCCACGATCTGCACGCTTCCCTCGAGCGGGCGTGCGAACTCCGGCGGAGGCGCTGACCGCAGGTTCGCCCGCCCGTGCATGGCGATGTCGATCGATACCGGCCCGCCGTTCTTCTGCACGGGGGTCTGACATTGCAGCGAGACGTCGCCGACCGCCGCGACCGGCGGCCCGGGCGGAATCGGCCGCGCTTCGACCGCCAACAGGGCTGAGCGGCGGTGGACATCGACGAGCGATCCTTCCATCAGGCCGCCGAACGGGTTGCCGATGTCGGAGCGCTTCAGGATCTGCGCCTCCACCGACATCGGACCGACCGTGAGCGTGCCACTGTGCAGCGGAAAAAGGGCCACGCGCCGGATCAGGAGCCTCTGCATCGACATTCCCCCAACGACGACCTGCTGCACAACCTCGCCGCGCCGGTCGAGCTCCTCGACCCAGAAGTCGGCGAGCTTCGGGACCTCCGCGATGCCTTCCTGCTGCACGTTCACGGCGCTGTAGATCGTCCAGGTGACGATGACCTGCTCGCCGGCGAAAACGCTCGACTTGTCCGCCTCGGCGACAATGAAGATCGGATCGCGGCCCGTGGCCAGCAACTCGTGAAGGATCTTCACCGGATCATTGCTGCCGGCCGCGGCGTCAGGCAGAACCTGAATCGAGACCGGCGCCAGCGTCTCCACCTGCCCGCTGCCACCGTGCAGAACCACCGGCCCGATCAGCGCCGGTCCCGGTCCCGCGGGATGCGCGCTGTAGCGAAAGACCTTCTGCCGCGACGACTGTCCGTTGATCCATGAAAACTCCGACGAAACCGAGGGAGGACCGTCGAGGACGAGGTTCTGCAGCGGGATCTGAATGTTGTCGGCCGAGGCGAAGGCGTCGGTGAGCGTCACCGTGATGGTGACGGAGTCGTCGGTGGAGAGGGTGTGTTTGTCGACTTGAATGTCGTTCGCCGACAGTGGCAGAGCTACGAGAAGCAGAAGCAGAATGTTGAATGTTGAGCGTTGAATGTTGAATGTTGAATGACGCGATGGCGGACCCCATTCAACATTCAACGTTGAACATTCAGCATTCAACATTGCCGTTCCCCCACACGCGAAGCAGCACCTTTAACACGGCCCGTTCTCCCCCGCCCTCACCGGGCCGATATGCAGCCGGCATGTTGAATGTTGAGCGTTGAATGTTGAATGCTGAATGACGCGATGGCGTACCCCATTCAACATTCAACGTTGAACATTCAACATTCAACATTGCCGTTCCCTCCGCACACGAAGCAGACCTTGAACATGGCCCGTTCCCCCGCCCTCACCAACCGACATGCAGCCGTTCCCGACTCGGCCTGTGCATCCGCTGAAGCTCTTCCTGTTCCTGCTGCTGCACCGATCGCAGCAGTCCTTCCACATTCGGATCGCTCTTCATCTTCTGATCGCCGCCCGGCTGTGGTGACGGTTGCGGCTTCGGTTGCGGCTGCGGACCGTGATTCTGCTGGGAACCGTTATCGCCGCCCTGCTGCTTCTGCATGGCCTGCTTGCGGCGGAGCGCGATCTCGAGATTGCGCTTCGCGGCGGCGTCGGAGGGGCGGAGGCGCAGCGTCTGACTGTAGTCGCGGATGGCGTAGTCAAACGCATTCGACGACAGCGCGCTATTGCCGCGGTTGAAGAGCGCGTCAGCGCGGAGCGACGGGTCGACGAGCGCCCTGGCGATCGTCGACGACCCCACCTCGCGATTGCCCGCCGCGATCTGCGATGTGCCGAGGTTGAATGACCGTGTGGGGGAAGAGGCGATCGCGGACGATGTGGCGAACGACTTCTGCGCCTCCGCGTACTTCTTATCCGCGAACTGTTTCACGCCGTGCGCCGTGGCCGCGTGCGAATTGGTCTCGCGAGTCAGTCGTTGCACAAACGGGAGGATGGCGAAGAGAAGGATGGCGATCGTCCTCATCGCCGCGCTCCCGCACAGACAAGAGTGTCTGTGCCACATTGGCAGCGCGTGACTCGAAGCCACTCCCTGCCACCGCGCCGCGTCCGATGTGGCACAGACACTCCTGTCTGTGCCGGAGCTTGGCAGCGGCTGACTCGAAGCCACTCCCTGCTACCACGCCGGGTCCGATGTGGCACAGACACTCTTGTCTGTGCCAGAGCTTGGCAGGCTCCTTCTCTCATTCCGCACCCCGATTCGCCAGCGAGCCGAGAAACAACGCCATCCAAGCGAACGCCAGCGGCCACTGATAACGCTCGATGGGGACCTGCACGTTCCTCTGCCGCGCCGCCCCGCCCGTGGCGGCGAGCGAGTCGAGGTCGTGCTCGCCGAATGGGTTCGCATAAAACGTCCCCCCCGTCGCGGCGGCGATCTTCCTCAGTGCCTCGGGACGGGCATACGTCGTCACGACCTGGCCGTTGTCGTCAACAAGCACGCCGCCACCCTCGGATCGCGGGATCGTGCTGCCACCGGCCGTGCCGACCATGATCGTCGATACCGTGACGCCGCGCTGCTTCACCCTCGTGATCGCGTCGTCGAGCTTCGTCCCCTGGTCCTCGCCGTCGCTGATGAGCACCACGTCTCCGCGCTCCCCGGCATCGCCTCCGACCAGGCGCAGCGCCGCGTTCAGTGCCGTCGAAACGTCGGAGCCCGGATTCGACACCTCGCCTGCCTGAATCGAGTCGAGCAGCGACTCGACCGCCTCGCCGTCGCTCGTCAGCGGCGAGACTACCTCGGCCGCCGACTCGAAGATGACGAGGCCGACGCGCCCCGACTGCGCCTCGATGATCCGCTTCGCGATCGCCTTGGCCGCATCGAGTCGAGACGCGCCGACGTCCCGCGCATCCATGCTCAGCGAAACATCGATGACGATCACGCGATTCGATTCGCGCTGCTCGATCGGCACGACGCGGAAGCCAGCCTCGGGACCGGCCAGCGCGACCACGCATCCGAGGAGTGTGAGAGAGGCCAGCCACGGCCGGAGCGAGCGCAGCGGATTGGCCACGCCGCGCAGCCGCTCCGAAACGAACCGCCGCGCGATGGCTACCCGCCGGCGCTCGCGCGCCAGAAAGAAAACGAATGCGAGCGGCACGGCCAGTAAGAACCAAAGGATTTGCGGCGCGCGGAAGGAGATGGCGTTCATGGGAACCTCCGGAGCGCTGGCGTCCCGCCGGCTGGCTCGGCGGCGTCCTCGCCGCCGACCCGGCAGACCCCAAACACTTGCTCGTAACCCGAGGGCGAGGACGCCCGCGCTCCTTCACCCCGCCTCACGCCGTCACCTTCTGCCAAACCGTCTCCCCCGACAACAGCGCCAGCGCGAGCATCGCCACGCCGGCGGCGAGCGGCACTCCGTACAACTCCTCGATCTTCTCGCTCTTCGGCGCGGTCAGCCGCGTCTTTTCAAGATGATCGATGCGGTCCAGCACCGCGCTCATCGTCCGCGCATCGGTGGCCCGGAAATACTCGCCGTTCGTCGCCTTGGCGATCGCGGCCAGCGCCTCCTCATCCAGGTCGGCGACCTGCATCTGATACGTCGTGACGATCTCGCCGGTGAACGGATCCTGCCGCTTCACCGGGATCGGCACCGGCCCGCGGCTCCCGACGCCGATCGTGTAGATCTTGATGCCGTACCGCGCCGCCAGTTGCGCGGCGGCCAGCGGATCGATCGAGCCCGCGTTGTTCACGCCGTCCGTCACCAGGATGATGATCCGGCTGCGGGTCTTCGACGTGCGCAGACGGTTTACCGCCGTGGCGATGGCATGACCGATGGCCGTGGCGTCGCCGTTCTCCCCCACCTCCGCCCGCTCCAGGATGGCCGTGGCCATATCGTGGTCGTACGTGATCGGCACGCGCGTGGCCGCGCGCGCGCCGAACGTCACGATGCCGATGCGGTCATCCTGTCGCCGGGCGATGAACTCGCCGATCAACTCCTTGGCCACGCCGAAGCGATTGCGCGGCTTGAAATCCTCGGCGGCCATGCTGCCGGAGGCATCGAGCGCGACGACGATGTCGATGCCGAAACGGTCGTTCGTGGACATCCTGGTCACCCGCTGCGGCCGCGCCAGCGCCACGATCATCGCCAGCGCGGCGATCGATTCGAGGAGAAACGGCACGCCCGCAAGCTGCGCGCGCGCGGTGCTCCTCGGCGCGACGAGCGACAGCGACGAGATCGTGAATGCGCCGTAGCGTCGCTTGCGGTCGTACGCGAGAAGCACGATCCTGGCAATCACGGCGACGGCCAGCAGCAACCAGAGCGGATTGGCGAAGCGGATCATGCCGCGGCCTCCTCGGCTACCGGCGCCGGAGGCTCCGCCCATGCGGGGATCTCAAGGGCATGGTTGATCGCGTCATCGAAATTCGCGTCCGCGGCTCCCCAGGGAGAGAACTTCTCGAGGTCACCCTGACGCAGGATCGCAGCTACGTAGCGCCGCCGGCTCGGCGGCTGGACCGCCGCCGGCCCGGCGGCGGTTTCGGACATCGCCGGCGAGCCGCCGGCGGTCCAGCCGGCGGGCCGCCAGCGCTCCCTTTCCTCCGCTTCAATGCGCGCCAGAACCTCGGATGTCGTCAGCTCCGCGCCGAGGTCCGCGCGAACCGCTGCGAGATAGCCGCGAACCGCGTCGGCCAACTGCGCCCAGCGCATCCGATCGCTTCGCCGCAGCGCCTGCACGCGCGCGCGAAACGCCTCGACCGGAACGACGACGATGTACGGCTCCGTCACGCGCCGTTTGGCCAGCATCACCACTGCCGTCCACACCGCGACCACTGCCAGCGCCGCGATGCCGATGGCCACGAACGGAAGGCGCGGCCACGGCTCCGGCTTCGGAGGCTTCAGCGGAGCAGGTTCGAGCTTGTCATCCGGCTTCAGCACCGAATGAATCGGAATCACCACACTGACCGGCCCCTCGGCCGAATGCCCGGTCACCGTGATCGAGTGAGGCACGAACGTCCGGATCACGACGGAGTTGCCGTTGCCCAGCACCACCTCGTAGTCAGGCGATGGATCGACCGTCGTCGCCACCGCGAAGCGGATCGTGATCGGATCGCCCACCGTCGGGCGAGCCGGTTGAAACGTGGTGATCAAAACCAGAAGGAGGCCTGCCATCGGGGTTATCGCCTTCTCACCGCCCGCTCCCTGAAGAATCGCAACAACTCCCGATCATACGGAATCGCCGTCGACACCGACAGATGATCGATCCCCGCCGCGCGGAACCGCCGTTCGTTCACGTTCGCCCGCGCCGCGGCGCGGCGGGCCACATCAGCGCCGCCGAGAGCAACGAGCCGCATCGCTCCGCTCTCCGCGTCGACGACCTGTACCAACCCTCCCTCGGGGAATCTCTCCTCACGCGGATCGCCGACGGCGATGGCCACCACGTCGTGCCGCCGGTCGAGGCGCCGCATCGTCCGCTCGAAGTTCTGATCGAGAAAATCGCTGATGACGATCACGACCGCTCGACGGGCGCTGACCTGCTCGAGGTAACGGGCCGCGGCATCGAGATCGGCCGTCCCTCCCGCGCCGCGCATGGCAGCGTCGACGACCGCGCGCACGATGACCTGCGCGTGCATCCGTCCCCGCCGCGGCGGGATGTATCCGTGAACGCGATTCGAGAAGAGCAGCAGGCCGATGCGGTCGGAGTTCTGCACCGCCGAGAAGGCGAAGACCGCCGCCAGCTCCGCGGCGATGTCGCACTTGCGCCAGTCGATCGATCCGAAGGCCATCGATCCCGAGACGTCGATGGCCACGATCACCGTCAGATCGCGCTCCTCGATGAACTCCTTCACGTGCGGCACGCCGCTGCGCGCGGTCACGTTCCAATCGATCGTGCGCACATCGTCGCCGGGCTGGTACTCGCGCACCTGCGAGAACTCTATCCCTCGGCCATGGAACGCGGAGTGGTAATCGCCCGCGAACCCCGCCCGGATCAGGCGTGCCGAGAGGATCTCCAGGTCGCGCACGCGGCGCGTGAGGGGGGCGCGGAACGTTGGCTTCGTGCGGTGGAAGAACATGGTTTCGAGGTCTCGTGGTTTCGACGTCTCGCGGCGCCGAGATCTCGCAGGCCGCGCGACTGCGCAACCGCGCGACCCCGCAACCGCGCTACCGCATCACGGCACCGCCACAGCCCCCAGAATCTGCTGCACGATCGCGTCTGCCGTCACCTGCTCGGCGGCGGCCTCGTAGCTGAGCACGAGCCTATGTCGCAGAACATCCGGCGCGATCGCTTTCACATCCTCGGGGACGACGAAGGCCCGGCCCTGAATGAACGCGTAGCCTTTGGCCACGTGCGCGAGCGCCAGCGTGGCCCGCGGCGAGGCCCCGAAGGCGATGTGCGGCGCGAGCGACGGAAGCCTGTGCTCGGCCGGCGCGCGCGTGGCCGCGACGATCTGGATGATGTAACGCACGATCCGCTCGTCGACATGGACGCCGGCCGCCAGGCGGGCAATCTGCTCGATCTCGGCGATCGTCAGGATACGTCGGATGGCGATCTGCTGCGCGGTCGGATCGAGATAGATGCCGAGCATCCGCATCTCTTCTTCTTGTGTCGGATAGTCGACGCGCAGCTTCATCACGAACCGATCGATCTGCGCCTCCGGGAGCGCGTACGTCCCCTCGTGCTCGATCGGATTCTGCGTGGCGATGACCACGAACGGATCCGGCAACCTGTACGACGTATCGCCGATCGTCACCTGCCGCTCCTGCATGGCCTCGAGCAGCGCCGACTGCACCTTCGCAGGCGCGCGGTTGATCTCGTCGGCCAGCACGAGATTGGCGAAGATCGGTCCATGCCTCGGCGTGAACACGCGTCCCGCCGGATCGAAGATCAACGTGCCGGTGATGTCGGCCGGCAGCAGATCGGGCGTGAACTGGATGCGGTGAAACGACGCGTCGATGGCGCCGGCGAGTGTCCGCACGAGGAGGGTCTTGGCGAGCCCCGGCACTCCCTCGATGAGCACGTGCCCGCGAATCAGGAGAGCGATGACGAGCCGGTCGACGATCGCGTCCTGCCCGATCACCGCCCGCCCCACTTCGCTCCGCAGCCGCCCGATCACCTCGTGCGCCGCCGCGATCTCGTTGTTGATGGTGGCCTGGTCCATGGGCGCAGTTTATCGTGGGAGGATGGGCGGGTTGGAAACCGAATGTTGAATGTTCAATGTTGAATGTTGAGTGTTCAATGACCCGTGGCGATCTCCATTCAACATTGAACACTCAACATCCAACATTCAACATTGTCTTTCGTTCTGCGCCATGAGCCATCCCAAAAAAAAGTGGGGCCAGCACTTCCTCCGCAACCGCGGCGCGGTGACGCGCATCGTCGAAGCCGTCCAGCCGGAGCCGGATGACGTCGTCGTCGAGATCGGGCCAGGCGAAGGAGTGCTGACCGAGAAGCTGGCCGAGTTGCCGAACGAGCTGGTCGCGGTCGAGATCGATCCCGAGCTCTCCGACCGCCTCCGCGCGCAGTTCGGCGACCGCATCACCCTCGTCAACGAAGACGCCATCGACGCTCCGATGCCGATGCGCCCCTATCGCGCCGTCGGCAACCTCCCCTACAACGCCGGCACCCCCATCCTCCGCCGCGTCGTCGCCGATCCGAATTGCCGCCGCGCCGTGTTCATGCTGCAGAAGGAAGTAGCCGACCGCCTCGTGGCCGATCCCGGCGACGAAGCCTACGGCTACCTTACCCTCTTCGTCCGCCTCTACGCCTCGGCGCGCATCCTCATGACCCTCGAGCCGAAATCGTTCTATCCCCCGCCGAAGGTGCGCAGCGCCGTAGTCATCCTCGATCCCGATCCCAAACCGTTCGCCTCCGACGCTCTGATCAATCTCATCAGCGCCTCCTTCCGCATGCGCCGCAAGAAACTGGTCAACAACCTGACGGACTTCGGCACGCGCGAGGAAGTGCTGGCCGCGCTGGCCCGCGCCGGCATCGACGAGGGAGTCCGCGCGGAGAGGTTGTCTCTGGAGGACTTTGCGAGGCTGCGGAGCGCACTGGCGGAGGCGCCCCACTACTCTGATTCCTGAAGCGAGTTCGCGCCAACACTGAGCTCTGCCCTACCCAACCGCCCAGTGTATTCTTTCGTCCATGAGCGATCTGAAGACGGCCGTGATCGGCCTGAGAAACATGGGTATCTATATCGTTCGAGACCTCGCCGCCGGCGGTGAGCGGTTGATTCTGTCCGACCGTGACAACCAGAGCGGATATGCGGAAGAAGAGGCGCAGAGGCTCGGCCCTATCGCCAGCGCCGCTCCGGTGGCGCAGGCCATCGCCGACGCGGACGTCGTGCTGGTCGATCTGGTTTTCGACCATGTCGAGCAACTCATCGCGGAGACCGGCCACGCCCTGGCCGGCAAGGTCTTCATCGACACGTCCAGTCCGATCAAGTCGATGGGGAGAGGCCAGTTCGGACGCTACGTCCCCGAAGGCACGTCCGCCGGCGAAGTCATCGCCAGCAAGCTCCCTTCCGGCGCTCATTACGTGAAGTCCTTCAACGCCTTCGGACCGCTACCGATGCGCGATGGTCCGAACCGGAAGCCCGACCGGGTTGCCCTCTTCTATGCCACCGAAGACGACCAAGCCGCGAAGGTGGTCGAGCAACTGATCTCAGCCGCCGGATTCGACCCCTGCAAAGCCGGCGGAGTGAAAGCATGCCTTCGCATCGAACAGCACGGAGATCTTTTCCAGAACGCCGACATCAAGCAGCTCTGGAATCTTGCCCAGGCAAAAGCCGCTGTCGATAAAACCGGCGCCTGAGCCGCTACCTCCGAGGTTCGTCTGGAATCACGGGGAGGCTCTATCCGCAGATGGACGCAGATAAAACGCGGATGAGACCGTCCTCCATCTGCGTTCATCTGCGTCATCTGCGGATAAGGCTTTCAGGATTCGTGGACGAGGCGTACTCTGATTTCACGTCAAAGATGGTTTATGACGAGAGACGACGAATCCGCAGATGACGCAGATGTACGCAGATAAACCGTCTTCCATCTGCGTTCCATCGGCGCCATCTGCGGATAAGCTTTTTCATCAACCGGTCGGCCACGCAATCGCCTCGGCGAACCCGGCAGCGCCTCCGACAACTCCTCGACGTGCGCTCTGGCGATGCCGTCCAGCTCCCGCTCCAGCACACCGCTGACAGTGGCCTCCTTCTGGTCTGCTCTATATTCGAGCATGTCGATGTGATGCCGCGGCAGCCGGACGCGCAGCTCCGCGCTCCGGATCGCCTGCGGCAGGACGCCCTCCGCATGGCCCCCGAGCGCTTCTTCGCTCAGAGCTGGATCAGCGCCATCGAGAAAGGATCACATGTTCCGAATTTCGAAACGGTGATTCGTTTGGCACGGGCTCTCGACTGTAGGATAACCGCGCCGATGTCCGTCTTCGACAAAGAGATATGTTTTCGATGCTGCCGAACTGGGTTGCCTCCGAACACCCCGGAGCGTTCAGCAACCTTTCCCTCGGCAACGAAGGGCAATTTATCCTTGAGGCGTTCGGCCGTGACACTTCTTGTACTTCTTCCCACTCTCACATGGGCACAGTTTGTTCCGCGGATTCTTCGGAATCGGATGCACGAGTCGGCCATCAAGTCGAGTCGTCGGATACTCACTCACGTGCTCGTGCTTCATATCAGGCGTGACAAACAGCTCCAGCTCGTCGCGTACCGACTCTGCGTTGGCCTGCATTGCTGGCGTCCAGTCCCGTGCGTCCAGATACGTGGCGTCCTCCGTTCTAGCGGAAGTGTGCAACCCGGACTCTGTCGCTATGCCCACGATATCGAGAGCCTCGGGGCATCTCACCTTGGCTGCAATCAGGCACGCTTCAAGGTAGGCGCTCCTCGCCTCTCTATTCTCGTCGTGGGAAAGCGACGACTCATACGGAAAGAGCAGGAAGACGAAATGTGGATCACCGGGACGCGACGGTAGAATTAGCCGTCGCCGCGCTTGGTTCGGCTGCGTGATGGCTAGCATCTCCTGAAGGACGCTAGCCAAAAAACGCCTGCGGGTGCGCGGCTCACGAGCGCAGAATCGCAGAACGAGTTCCGAATCCTTGATGCCACCCTCCGTTACCCGGTACTGCGTCCCGTTTAGCGCGTGCGTATTAAACGTCTCGATGAGCGCATCCCACGTGTAACTGGCCCGGTTGTGTTCAATCTGGGCGCGCCTTTGAGGATTCGTTTGAAATGCGAGCCAGCCGCCTTCGGAAAGCACTATCCCGCCGTCGATTTCGGGCGGAAAGACAAAGTCGTGCTCGCCCGCCGCGTTCGTATGCTTCAGATACCAGGCCAGGAGTTCCTCCTCCCCGGCCGCCATGAGTGGTCTCGTTCCCCGAAACAGGGCCTCCTTCTTGCGAAGATAAGCGACGAAGTCGGCGATGGTGTCCAGCGTTTTCATGAGCACCGCGAGAGATGTATCGTCAAGGACATGCACGAACGTCCTCGTCGGAGCCAAATCGCCGATCGTGAATGGTCGCGTGTGCTCGGAGAAGCCGAGGAGATCGGTTTGCAGCATGACACTACCGCTGCCACCGAGCGCCTCGTTACACGCACGAGAGACATCGTGTGCGACCACGATGAGGTGAAACCGCGGACTCGCAGGCAACTCAAAAGGAAAGTGCTGAGTGCATTGCGCGTCCAGAAAGAGTCGATCGCCGAAGCCGCGAATCCATCGTTCCGCACCCCACACCTGATCGGCACTGGACTTCACCGCTCGCTTGAACCAGCGAGACCAACTCCGCTCGGCGTCTGGCGACCTCGGATAGAGACAATGCTTGTCGGAAAAAATGATGATGTCGTTCTCGAAAACGACGAGAAGATCGCAGACTTCCTTTCCGTCCGTCTTCGGGCCGATGCGCTGGTCTCGGTAGACGGACGGGTAGCTTCACAAGGACAGAAATGTCCTGTCGCAAAGTCCGCGAAGGTAGCGCTCGGCCGGCGTAACTCCTTTCGACTTCTTGATCGGCTGAGAGGGCAGCATGATTCAGCGACGGCTCGTCTCCGGTTAAGGGTCGCAGTCCGTGTTCTTCCCGTCAACTGTTATGGAGAATTGAGGTGGCGCCACCCCCTTCGCACCTCGATCACGCCGAATCATTCTCGCGCAAGTTTATGGCTCCGATCACTTACAGCACTGAAACGGTTGGGGTGCGCCAGCCGCGAAGCATCGCCTCGCAGCGCAACCGACACGTTTGCATTGACTTATGCCCGGAGCACAGATCCAACCCTGGTGCGCTTCCCGTCGTTTCGCTTGTGAGGTGTCGGAAGTCGATCCGCACGAGTCATCCATCAGGGTCCAGCAGCGCCCAGGGTGTTGTGGGCCTCGGGTGCGCCTGCATCGGAATCGATGCCCGGAAACGGGATCGGTTCGTCGGCGGGTCCATTTGATTTGCACAGAACTGTGGCTCGCACCCGAGGGTGTCCAACCCGAGGTGGCTCGCGCCGGCGTTCGAATCGAAAGGGAGGATCGGGAGACCGGCGCGCGTCCGATCAAGCATGGATTAGTCGTAGCTACGACCCCTACGCTGGCTCACGCGCCGGTCACAATCGTCAACCGACCGAGGTGTGCGGCTGTCAATAACAGCCGCGCGCCACGGAACTGCGCAGGTGCAACGGCGGCACATGGTGCAACACTGCTGCACTGGGGCGTGCAGCGTTGCTCCGCGATCGGTGCGGCGTTGCTCCGCTGTCGCGCAGCGGTGCTCGGCGGGTCGTGTAGCGTTCCTAGGCGGTCGCGTAGTGTTTCTCCGCGGTCGCGCAGCGTTTCTCCGCGGTCTCTTAGCGTTCCTAGCCGGGTCGCTCAGCGTTCCTGGGCGGAGCGTGAAGCGTTGCTGCGCGGGGGCGCAGCGTTGCTAAACCGGACCGAAGCATGCCTGCGCGAGGGCGCAGCGTTCCTCCGCGGTTGCGCAACGTTCCTAGCCGGGTCGCGCAGCGTTCCGAGGCGGAGCGTGCATCGTTGCTGCGCGGGGGCGCAGAGTTGCTAAGCCGGAGCCCAGCATTGCTGCGCAATTGCGCAGTGTTGCTCCGCGGTCGCGCAGCGTTCCTGAGCGGGTCGCGCAGCGTTCCCAGGCGGAGCGCTCAGCGTTGCTGCGCGGGAGCGCAGAGTTGCTAAGCCGCAGCCCAGCATTGCTGCGCGGGGGCGCAGTGTTGCTCCGCGGTCGCGCAGCGTTCCTAGCCGAGTCGCGAAGCGTTCCTGGGCGAGACGCGCAGCGTTCCCAGGCGGAGTGCGCAGCATTCCTCGGCGGGGGCGGAGCGTTGTCAAGCCGGAGCGCAGCATTGCTACGGGGGAGCGCAGCGTTGGTACACGGGAAGCGCAGTGTTGCCATGCGGACGCACAGGGTTGCCCCGCGGGAGGCGCAGTGTTGCTACGCGGGCGCGCAACGTTGCTACGCGGGAAGTGCGGGTTGCCACGCGGGCGCGCAACATCGCATCGCGAGGCGCGCAGGTTGGTACGCGGGGGGCGCGGGTTTGATACGCGGGGAGCGCGGGTTTACTCCGCGGGAGCGCAGTGTTGCTCCGCGGGCGGGCAGCGTTGCGATACGGTCTGCGGTGTTGCTACGCGGTCGCGCAGCGTTGCTACACGGGCGCGCAGCGTTGCTACACGGGCGCGCAGCATCGCGACACGGAGGGTGCGCACGTAGACACCCTTGCGCAGCGCTGCGACGCGGGGTGGTCGCGTTGGAGAGTTGACGTGGAGTCAAGAGTTGACGTGGAGTCACACCTTCGCACTTCGGTCAACCGAATCAATCTCGCGCAAGCTACTGTCAAAGCGTGACTTACCGCATCGATACGAATTCGGGGTGCTCCCATGCGAAGCATCACCTGCTAGCACAACCGACGTGTTTGCAAAGGCTTAGGGTGACGTTGCGATGTTGCGGGCGCGATGGTTCTCCCGACGCCGCCGGCGCAAGCCAAAGAAAATGCGCGAGTTACGTCCGCACCAGGAGGAGTCGATCCCGCGACGGAGATCGGCCGGTCAACACTCGGGCCCTGACCGACGTTCTATCCGCAGATGGACGCAGAGGAACGCAGATTGAACCCGTCCCCCATCTGCGTTCATCTGCGTCATCTGCGGATAAGCCGTTCAGCCATCAAAGCGCTACGTCGAGGGGCTTCTCCTTCATCGCGCTGACGCGCAGCACCGAAAAACCGAGGACATTGCCCTCCTCGTCGACCTTCTCCATCACCTGATCACTCTCGGTTTCACGGAAGTAGCCCGCCTTCTGATCAAAGATCACTTCGAGGTAGTCGCCCTCCGCGTCGTACCATATCTTCAGGTGTCTTTGCGACTCGGCCATAGCCGGTCTCCTTTCTTGATGCGGTTGGTCAAATATGCAGTCAGCACGAACGCACCGGCCGCGCCCATCTTCACGACGACGCAGAGGAACTTTCCACCAACGACCGTTCGAAAATAGAAGCGATAGTAAAGATGAACGGCCGGATCGCTGATCGATTGCACCACCCTCTCAGGATCTCGCAGCGTCTCTTCAATGGCCGGCTCCATCTGTGCCATTTCCGGGTGTTCGAGAATGTCGATGTTCATGGGCTGGCGGTCCAGCTCACCGATGAGCGGCGGGACCACGAATGATTTACAACGCTCCTCTATTCTTACCTCACAGTGTCGTTCGGGTTGCCATCTCCGCAAGTAGCAGCCTCAGCGAAGGATCTTCATCGATCTTTGAATGTTACAGGGGGCTTCCTCACACCGAGACGCGGAGATCGATACGACTCTGTCCGAGAGATACGCGAATGTTTCGCGTTCGCGGGTTCGAATCCTCTTCTCCTTCGGAAACCACCGCCGGGCGAGGACGCCCGTCGGGAGCAGGCGGGACGCCTGCTCTCCTACCGCACGGCTCTGTGGGCTTCGCCACGGGGGGCGTACTCTTTAGGATGACCGCGCGTGGAACACGTAGTCACGATCTACGGCCTCCCGAGAACCGGTCGGACTGAGAGTCCGACCTACGTTTGACCTACGTTCGGTTCGCTCGGCTGACGCGGGCTTGCCCAACAGCCGGTCAAACGCGTCGACCAACCGACAACGCGCCGAAGGGGCAGACAACGCGCGCATCGCGCAGACAACGCACCGAAGGTGTAGCCTACTTCGCCCGATCCTCCCCCGCTTCGTACTTCCAGGCCGTCATCGTGTGCGCCCCCTCGGCGAATCTGGTGTCGACGAAGTCTTCGAAGGGGATGGCGTGGTCGAGGACTCCGGTCGATACCATCAGGTTCACGATCGTCTCGAAATCGGCGCGGCGCGGGGATAAGGGCTCGTATTTGACGCGGTCGATCGGCTTCGTCAGGGCCCAGCGCAGCATCTTCGGGTCCTGATGGTAGTAGAAGCGGCCGACGAAATCGGCGGCGTGGAGGCGATGCTTTCTGGCGAGATCCTTCTCCTCAAGCCAGAGACCCGATCGGGCGATGCCGTCGACGAGCGTCTGCACGGCCTCGGGGCGGCGGTCGATCACATCCTGCCGTACGACCAGGACGCAGGAGATGTAGTCGGGCCAGTACTGCCGCGCGTGAAAGAGCACGCGGCCGAAGCCGACGATCTCCGCCTGCGACGGATACGGCTCGCCCATGGAAAAGGCGTCGATGGCCTTCGCGGCGAGCGCGCCGGCAACATCCGCGGGCGACATCTCCACCATGCGTGCGTCTTTCTTCGCATCCATGCCGTTTGCGGCAAATGCCCGGTAGACGATGAGGCGCTCGTCCGAAAAGCGGCTGGGGACGGCGATGACCCGTCCTCGGAGATCGGACACGCTGTGCACAGGTCCGTCCTTTTGCACGACGACCGCGGAACCGTAACGATGCCCGAGGTAGACGATCTTCACCGGAACGCCCTGAGCCCGCAGGGCGATTGCCATCGGCGCGACCATGAACGCCGCCTGCATCTTGTTGGACATCAGCGCCTCTTTGATCTCAGGGAACCCCTGAAACAGGCGCGGGATGAAGATCTGTCCGGACTGCGAGTAGGCGGAGATGTAGTCGGTGACCGGGCAAGCGAGATGTCACGTCACCGGGATGTAGCCGACATTCAGCTTCCGTTTCGCTTCCGGCAACTGGTCGTTCATCAGCACCTGCCAGTTCACGTTCAGCACAGAGTGCGCGGCCGTGATGGCGACGATCCAGGCGCCGAGGGCGAGGATGATTTTTCGCATGAGTTCCTCCTTTCGTAGGTTTCTGGGTTGCTTAGTTGCTCGGTTGCTGGGTAGCGGGGTCTCGCGGTTTCGCAGTCTCGCGGCAGGACGCGCGCGCGTCAAACCTATGTGACACCTTTCGTAGGACGGCGGGAGTCGGGGGTCGGGGGTCGGAGCGAAACCTCTCTCCGACCCCAGACTCGCGACTCCCGATCTATTCACTATCCACTGCTCCACCGGCCGAATCCCCGTATCGAGCAGCAATCCAATCACACCGAACGTCCGCATGGGATTCGGAGCCGGAGGCGAAACCTTTCTCCGACACCCGACCCCCAACTCCCGACCCCCGTTCTACTCACTAATCCACTGCTCCACCCGTCGTATCCCCGTATCGAGCAACAATCCAATCACGCCGATCATCAGCATTCCGGCGACGACGAGATCGTAGCGCTTCCCGGCGTTGCGGGCGTCGATGATGAGATATCCGAGACCGGAGTCGACGGCGATCATCTCCGCGGCCACGAGGACGACCCAGGCGATGCCGAAGGCCAGGCGCAGGCCGACGATGAGACGCGGCAGGACGGCCCGGGCCACGACGCGGATCATGAGTTGCGGCGTGGTCAGCCCGAAGTTGCGGCCGGCCTGGAGGTACATCGGCGGGACGTTGCGGACGCCGTTCATCGTGGCCACGATGATCGGGAAGAACGAGGCCAGGAAGATGAGGAAGATCGGCGCGGCATTGCTGACCCCGAACCAGATCACGGCCAGCGGCATCCAGGCCAGTGGCGAGATCGGCCGCAACATCTGAATCAGCGGATTGACCGCGCGGGCCAGCGGTGCGTACCAGCCCAGAAGGAACCCGAGCGGGATGCCGAGGACGATGGCCACGGAGTAGCCGGCGAAGACGCGCGTCAGCGAGTCGGCAATGTAGTGCCAGAGGAGACTCTTCTCGCCGAGGGTGGCGATGGCCTTCGCAACCAACAGCGGTGAGGGAAAGATCTTTGTGCCGGAGAGCTTCACGGCGAGGGACCAGACGGCGAGGATGATCGCGACGGTCATCAACGGGAGGACGAAGCGCAATGTTGAATGTTCGATGTTGAATGTTGAATGTTGAGTGGAGCTCCGCGCCGATCGACTCATGCTCGCCTCATTCAACATTCAACACGGAACATTCAACATTCACCATTTGCTACACCTGATGGGCCAGCCCGATCTCGCCGAAAATCAAATCCCGCAGCTCGATATACCGCCGCGACGACAGGTCCCGCGGATGGGCGATGTCGACATCCACCACCCGCCTGATCCGTCCCGGGCGCGCGCTCATGACCACGACGCGGTCGGCGAGTTGCACCGACTCCTCGATGTCGTGGGTGACGAAGAGGACCGTTTTCTTTTCGGCGCGCCAGATGCGCAGGAGCTCGCTGCGCATCTGCAGGCGCGTGATCGAGTCGAGGGCGCCGAACGGTTCGTCGAGGAAGAGCACGTCGGGGTCGACGGCCAGGGCCCGGGCCACCTCGACGCGCTGCTTCATGCCGCCCGAGAGCTCGCGCGGATAGGCTTTTTCGAAGCCGTCGAGACCGACGAGCTGGACGTACTGGGCCACGCGCTGGCGACGCGCGCTCTCCGGCATGTCGAAGAGGCCGAAACCGATGTTCCCTTCCACCGTGAGCCACGGGAAGACGCCGCGCTCCTGAAACACGAAGATGCGCCTGCGGTCGGGAGCGGTCACGGTCTCACCGTCGATGGCCACCGACCCCGCCGCCGGCGCCAGGAAGCCGCCGGCGATGTTGAGGAGGGTCGACTTGCCGCACCCCGACGGGCCGACGATGCATAGGAACTCCCCCTCCTCGACCCCCAGAGTGATGTGCTGGAGGACCTCCATCGCGCCGAAGCGCATCGACACATCGGTGAATTGGACTTTCACTCGGTGGCGTAACCCCAGCGGACGGAGTCGAGCCGCTCCAGGCGGCGCATGAGCAGGTCGAGCACGACACCGATGGCGCCGATGAGGACCATGCCGGCAATGACGAGGTCATAGCGGTTGCCGGCGTTACGGGCGTCGACGATCAGGAAGCCGAGGCCGGAGTTGACGGCGATCATCTCCGCGGCCACGACCACCAGCCAGGCCACGCCGAGGGCGATGCGCATGGCCACGATGAGCTGCGGCAGGATGGCCGGCACGAGCACATCGGCCATCCGTGACCGTAGCGGAATGCCGAAGTTGCGCGCCGCGGCCAGGTGAACAGGATCGATGTTATGGACCGCGGTCATGGTCGCCACGGTGAGCGGCAGGAGCGAGGCCAGGAAGATGAGAAAGATCGCCGAAATGTCGCCGACGCCGAACCAGAGGATGGCGATCGGGATCCAGGCCAGCGGCGAGATCGGCCGCAGCACCTGCAGGATGGGGTTGATGGCCATCTCCCCTCGCCGCAGCATGCCCAGAGACAGCCCCAGCGGGACGGCGACGACGAGCGCGGCCAGATAGCCCCAGGTGACGCGAAACAGAGAGGCCACGATGTACTTCACGAGCAGTCCGCTGACCGCCAGTTCCCCGATGGCCCGCGCCACAGCGACCGGCCCCGGGATGAGCGACGGCCGCAGAACGACGGCGATCTGCCACGCCGCCAGCGCGACAAGAATCCCGGTCAATGGAAGCAGACGCGAGCGAGACACGTTGGGCGGAGAGTAGCAGATGGGAGTGGGCAGTGGTCAGTTGTCGGTCGCCTGTGGAACGAAAAGCAATGTTGAATGTTCAGTGTTGAATGTTGGATGTTGAATGTCGGTTGGGCTCCGCATCTCACATCGTCACATTCAACACTCAACATTCAACACTGAACATTCAACCGTCCTCGCCCGCCCGCCACGAAAGGCCAGCCAATGAAACACCTCTTCCTCTCCCTCACCACCCTCACTCTCCTCCTCGCCGCCTCCCCTGCCCCGCCACGCGCGACGGCGACGTTCGCGGGCGGTTGCTTCTGGTGCATGCAACCGGCCTTCGAGAGGATCAGGGGAGTCATCTCTGTCGCCGCGGGGTACACGGGCGGGAAAGTCGACAAGCCGACGTACGAGGAGGTGTCATCCGGTTACACGGGCCATCGCGAGTCGGTCGAAGTCGTGTATGACCCCCGGCAGGTCAGCTATCAGCAACTCCTCGACGTCTTCTGGCACAACATCGATCCGCTCGATGACTCCGGGCAGTTCTGCGACCACGGCGGGCAGTACCGCAGCGCCATCTTCGTCCACGATGCCGAGCAGAAGCGGCTGGCCGAGGCCTCGAAGCAGGCCGTGGGCGTGAGGTTTCATCACGACGTCTTCACCGACATCCTCGATGCCGGCCCCTTCTTCCGCGCCGAGGAGTACCACCAGGACTATTACAAGAAGAATCCGCTCCGGTACAAGTTCTACCGGTTCAACTGCGGGAGGGATCAGAGGTTGGAGTCATTGTGGGGAGTGGCGCCGGGGCATTGATTACGCGGGAGTCGGGGGTCGGGGGTCGGAGAAAAGGCATGATTCACTTCTTCTTTGCTCCGACCCCCGACACCCGACCCCCGACTCCCGTCTCTACGAAAACAACTCATCAATCGGCTGATACGTCCCCACGCTGGCGAAGGGGACGTACTCGAATCCGCGGTTGAGGGGATCGTCGTGACGGATGGTGGTGTAGTCGATGCCGAGGGCTGAGTAGACCGTGCAGGTGACATCCTCGGGGCGGACGTCGCGGTTGGCGCTCCAGCCGTAGTCGACGACGTTGCCGCCGGTCACATCGGTGGTACCGAGCACCCGGCCGCCGCCGACGCCGCCGCCCGCCCACACGGTAGTCATGCGAAGGTTGTGGTCGCGGCCGGCCTGGTTGTTCAGGGCGCCGACGGTGCGGCCGAATTCGGCGATCACGACGACGAGGGTCTCATCGAGCAGCGTTTTGCCGGACACCGATCCGGGCATGCCTTGCATGTCCGCCAGCAGCGCGGCATAAGCGGGATCGAACTGCAGGCATTGCGTGTAGAGCGAGTTCACGCCGTTGGCCGGCTTGTCGTAGATGCCGCTGTGATGGTCCCATCCGCCGAGCGTGGCTTGAACGAACCGCGTCCCCTTGCCGGCGGCGACGAGGTTGCGGGCCACGATCAGCGAATCGCCGAATGTCGAGGCACCGTATTTCGTGTGGTCGTCGGTTGAGAAGCTGAAGACGTTGTTGATGTTCGGGGCATCCATGAGCGCCTTCGACCCCGTGTAGAAGTCGTTCATGTCGAGCGTGGCCTTGCCGAGGATGCCGCTGGTGCGGGCGGCGTCGAGCTGCTGGAGGAACGACCAGCGGTCGGAGAAACGGGAGGCACCGTCGGGATGCGAGATCGTAGGAAGACCGGTCGCGGCCGGCACGACCTGGAACGGCGCGTACTGCGCGGAGAAGTAGCCGGACGAGGGGATGCCGGCGGAATTGAGCGCGATGAAGCCGGGCAGAACATCGCTCGGTGCGCGATTGATCTGCGATTCGAGCGCGACGACGGCGCCGATGTGCGGCGCGATCGAGCCGGTTGCGCCGCCTGGATTGCGGGCGATTTGAACCCACGTCTGTCCGAGCGTGTGTACGGCCGCCCAGGTGAGACCGGAGCGGACGAATGTGATCTTGCCGAGTTGCGCGGCGGTGTTGGGCATGAGCCCCTGGGGGAAGCGAACGGTGTTGTTGTCATACGACGTCGGCGCGAAGTCGGCCGGAGTCCAGGCGCCTTCTTTCAGATCCCACGTATCGATGTTGCTCGGCGCGCCCGGGAGGAAGATGAAGATGCAGTTCTTGGCCGTGTTGTGTAGCGAGACGTTCGGGGCCGTGGTTGCCGCCTGCAGCAGGCGCGGGCTCATGACGTCGGCGAAGTACGAGGCGACGAGCCCTGTTCCTGCGATCTGCATGAAACGGCGGCGTGAGAAGCCCTCGGCCTGACCGAGCGGAAAGCCGCTGGCTTTGTCGCAGGTGGGGCACTCGAGGGTGCTCTTCGGAAGTCTCGGTTTTGCCATGGTCATCAATCCTCAGTGGAACATGAACTCGAGGGAGTTCAGCAGTACCCATTGCAGGTCTTCGGTCTTCTGCGCGAGCGTGCCGCTCTTCAGATAGGCAACGGCCTGTTGTTTCTCGGCCGCGGTCGGATACCGGGACAGCGTGGCCAGGTAGATCTGATCGGTGATCGCGTTCGGATCGGTCGACGCCGCGAGCGCCTGGGCCACGGTCGAATTCGCGACTGTCCTGTGGATGCGGCTGACGACGACGTTGTTGTCGTTCATCATCGAGAGCGCCTGGGCGATCGACGAGTCATTCGACCGCGCCTGATCGTCGCGATTGCCGCGTCCGAACTCGTCGAGGAAACGGCCGTAGACGTTGTTGCGGACGTCGAGCGTGTCCGGCAGCTTCATGGCCAGGGTGGTGGTGCCGCCCCCGGTGATCGGATACGTCACCGGAACGTTGGTGGCCTTGGTGATGGCATCGAGCATCTCCTCGGCCATGAGCCTGCGCGGGATGTGGCGGGCGTAATCCGGCGTCCACGACTCGTTCCACGCCGACGCCGAGTACTGCGTGGAGAGTTGATAGGCGTTCGACGTCGCCATCGTCCGTAGAAGGGCCCTGAGGTCGTAGTGGCTGGTCGTGAAGTCGTTGGCCAGCAGCGTGAGGAGATTCGGATGATTCGGCTGGATGGTCTGCCCGGCCGGCAGGTTGTTCGGATCGAGCCGGGACGGGTCCATATTGTTCGTGGGCTCGACGATGCCGAGACCGAACATCTCCTTCCAGAGGTAGTTCACCGCCGCACGTGCAAACTGAGGATGCGCGGTGAGCATGCGGCCGTAGGCCTGGCGCCAGGTTTCGCCGGAATTCGGCGTTTCGCCCGTCAGGAGGAAGGTCGGACTGACGGTGGCCGTGGTCGGGCAGGGACTGCAGCGCTGGCTCTTGTTGCCTGAGGTCGTATTCAATGAATAGGCGCCGGTCGATGCGTCCGAGACGAGCCAACTGAAGAGGTTCTTGTTGGTGGGATCGGGGAATTGCCGGGCGGCGCGGCCGCGCGAGAAGAACGCGGCATCGCCCCAGAAGTCGGAGCGCTGATGACCCTTGAGGTACCAATTGACGGACTCGAGGTGGCCGAGGCCGCTGTGGCACGAGAGGCAAAGGTACGGCATGCCGAGGAAGTCCGCGCCCGAGGTGGCGGCCAGGTTGTCGTAGGTGTCCTGAATCGGACCGTTGGGTTGGATCTGCCGCACCCAGTAGTCGGGCGGTCCCGACGCGAAGCTGTCGCCGGTGGCGCCGAGGAGCTCGCGCACCATCTGGTCATAGGGCTTGTTCGCCTGGATCGAGTCGTGAATCCAGTTGTAGTAGGCGTTGCGGCCGTTCGGAAACTCGCGGCTGTTGGCTGAGACCTGGACGTTCTGCACGAGATCGCCGAACCACATCGTCCAGCGGTCGACGAATGCGCTCGAGGCCAGGAGACCGTCGATGGTTTTGGCCCGCTTGTCGGCCGATGTGTCCGCCAGGAAGGCCTGCACGGTGGCGGGATCCGGGATCTGGCCTGTGAGATCCATCGTGACCCGTCGGAGGAACTCCGTGTCCGAGGAGATCGCTGCGGGCGCGACCCCATCCCTCTTCATCTGGCCGAAGATCTCGTCATCGATGTAGTTGATCGAGACAGGATAGACAGTGTCACCGGCCGGCGGATCGGTGGCGCGCCGGCGAGCTGTGCTAGGCGCAACCGCTTCCGCGGTAACGGAAAGCTGATGGTAGAGGCTGGCCTGCTGCTCGCGCGGCGAGCGGAGGTCGAACGGCCCGAAGGGGCACGTTTCCCTTTCAGCGCCGAGCAGGAGCGCCGGCGCCACGACCGCAAGTGCTATCCATTGTTTCATGGCGTTTTGACTCCCGTCACAGGCGAATGTTTACATCGTGAGCGTGAGACGTTGTCGCGTTGTGATCTGGATCACGCCGTCCGTTCGATGTCGTCGAGCTTACGAATGTCTACAGAAATCGTGCCGTCGGACTCGGAAGGGTTGAACATGTTCCGGAACTTCGCTCCCCATACGATTTCGTCGACCTTGTACGACGAGCGCGTATGGACGGTCTGCGAGAAGGTTTCGTCGAAACCGTCGAGGAGGATGAGCAGCTCACCATCGCGAGCGCGCAACTCGTCGGCCGAGCATCCCTTGAGAGGGCTCGATTCGTCGATCGGATGGACGATCGTCCAGGCAAGCGGAAAAAAGACGACGCGCTCACGCTCGAGTTTGAGAGGGATGAATTCGCGGTCGGTGACGCTCGAATGGTCGCGCTTGCGCAGCGCCAGCAGGACGGTGGCGCCCATCTCCACGATCTCGTTCCGTTTCTTGTTGACGATGCGGAACATCAGGGCGGTCTTGTCACGGTAAGGTCCTACGATGGCGACCTTGCTGAAGGCGATCTCCGCCCTCGGCCTCGCGAATCGCGCGAACATGATGCCGGCGACGATGGCGAAGCCGAGGAGGCCGACCAGCGACTCGAAGGCCACCAGCAGGTTGGCGGCGAACGTCACCGGAACGATGTTGCCGTAGCCGATGGTAGCCAGCGTGTGTACCGAGAAGAAGAAGGCCTGGGAGAACCGCTCCATCGCCCCTTCGTTGGCGAACCCCGTGAGCGCATCCTTGCCGCAGGCGACGAATGCAGCGCCGAACAGAGCGTTGAGAACAACATACGAGCCGGTGACATACGCGAGAAAGAGCGGCCAACTGATGTTCAGGAAGTAGTGGTAGGTGGAGAGCGCCTCCCAGTACCCGAGACCCACGCGCCTGACGTTGAACGTGCCGTCGCGGTTCAGGAGCCGTTTGCGGCTCTCCCGAGCGACGACGCTCCCGAACCCGAGGTCGAGGTCGGCATCTTTAAGCGGCGGCGCGGGGTGAAGATCGGCGGACATGGGGTGATTGTAACTGCGCCCTTCGGGCGCGTTGTCGGTTCTCGGTGGTCGGTTGTCGGACGCTGTGTGTGGGGGAGTGGGGGGTGGCGTGGGAGGACGGTGTTGGCGGTTGCTGAGTTGCTTGGTTTCTGAGTTGCTGAGTCCGAATACGATTCTGGAAAGCTGCGGAGCGGCGACATCTCCCCTGTCGCGAACCCACCAACTCACCAACCAAGCAACCGCCAACGCCGTTCTCCCACCCTCCCACTCTCCACACGCCGCCACCGACAACCATCAACCGACAACCGACAACGCGCGCGCTGCGCATCTAATGAAACATCGACACGGCGATCGCCAGGAGCAGCACCAGCACGACGGCGAGCGACACCCACATGGCCTGAACTGTTGGACGGTGCATGTTGACCGTCTCGCGGCGCTCGCCGAGGAGATATTGCAGATACTCCACGCGCGGCCGGACGCTGGCGACCTTCTCTTCGAGATCGGGATAGATGACCTGGTTGATCTCGGGGACGATGATCACGGGAATGAACGTGGCCCCGCCGGCGCGCGTGACGTATCCGGTGAGGAGGTCGTTGTGCGGCTGATCTCCACCGGCGACGAGGCAGTGATAGACCGTCGTCGACTGAAGAACCGAAAGCGCTTTGCCGGCCACGCCGCGCGCCTTGTAGGCGTTGACGACGCTTTCCGAGGTCTGCTTCAGAATCCGTTCGTTGAGGTCGTGAACGCGGGTAAAGATGAAGACCGTTTCCCCGGCGGCGAAGGAGATCTTCTCCGCGCGGCGGTAGATGATCTCGCCGTACCTCCGCCAGTCCTCGTCGGTCAGATCGGTGGTGAACCCTTCCTCGGTCAGGCGTGCCATGAGGCGGCTGGCCGGATCGGTGTCGGAGGGGGATTCAGGCGGTTTTTCAGCTTTCAGTTCTTGCATACTTTTCGACGAGACGGATCAGGTCCGGAAAATCGAATGGCTTCATGAGGTAGTCGTCGGCGCCGCACTGTCGGGCCTTCTCGGCGACGTCGCGATCGCCGGAGACGACCACGTACGGGATCGACCGTGTCTCGTCCTGCCCTTTCAAGGCGCTGCAAAGAGCGCTGCCGCTCATCCCTTTGATCGTGAGATCCGCGAGGATCAGTTGCGGTCGACTCTCCTTCACGCGCTGGAAAGCGGTGGTCCCGTCCGACACGACCTGGCAGTCGCGTCCATTGCGTTTCAGAACGAGCGCGACCAAGCGCCCGACCTGCGGATCATCTTCCACGACGAGAATCACCCTGGTACCCCTACCTTTTAATTGAAATGGACTCGCACGCTCTTGCGCAGATGTCCGCCAATGGCACCGGCAAGACACCCGACCATGTTCCACCCAGCATCTTCCCAGCCGGTCACCCGTGTCGGAAGCGCGCTCTGCCACTCCACCAACCCCAACGCAAATGTCACGCCTACTGCCAGAGTCAGCAGGTACGTCCTCGTGCGGTGCTGCTCTCCCCCATCGAAGGCAAGAAAGGCCAGTACTCCCCACGGCATGAAGAAAAGGATGTCGGCGATGCCCGGCGCTGACGTCGCCAGGAGGGCATCGACCGAGACGGTACCCTGATCGTAGCGATGGATGAACGAGACAATCTGCGGAATGGTAAGTTGCTGGCCGAGGTAGGCGCGCCCGGAGAGGAACGCGATCAGCGAGATCATGGCGATGGAGACGGCGGCGAGGAGAACGATCGTCACCGATCGCGGCACCGTGACGGTGCGGATGTCCGGCTTTCCCACGAGGCGATTAGAACACCGGTTGCGCGGGCGCGGGGTCTCGGGGTCGCGAGGTCTCGGGGTTTCGCAGTTGCGAGGTCCCGGAGGTTCGCCGGCTAGACGTTGCCGGATGCCCGTACCGGGTAGATCAACAGATACCGGCAGAAACCTAAGCCGCGAGACCGCGAGACCCCGAAACCGTGCGACCACACCGCAAAGTGGGTCAACAACTGACCCTCATGCTCAGCAACTGACCCTCGAAAAGACTCAAAAGGGTCAGTTCGTGAGCCGTCTCCGGATCGCCATTCGAGCCTCATTCCTTTCTTTTCAATCACTTGCAGATGTGACAGAATGATGGCAGCCCAGTTGCTCTAGGGAACGGCCAAGCGTCAATCACGTCGAAGTCTTTTTGCGTACAAATCACACACTTACGAAGGAGAGGGACACCGTTCATGAAAAAGGCTCTGGTATTCGTTTTTGCAGCAGCGCTCGCTACCTCCGCATTCGCTCAGGGAAACAGCGACAATGAAACCAACACCGGCAACGGCCACAGCAAGGTGAACAACGAGGCGGGCCAGGCCCGCAGCGGCTCAAATCTCACCTATCACAGCGGCGGAAAGGTTCTCCTGAACGCGCATGTCGTGATGATCTTCTGGGGCTCGTTCCCCAGCGGCTACACCACCAGCATGCAGAACTTCCGCAACCAGTTCGGAACGACCCCCGAGTTCAACACGATCACCCAGTACACGGGGATCGATGACGCCACCGGCGCCACCGGTGCCATTCAGTTGACGAACCTCGCGGGAAGCTCGACCCTGGACTACTTCGATACGACCACGCCTCCGACCAACGTGACGGACGCCATCGTTCAGTCGGAAGTCAAGAAGGTCATCACCGCACACGGCAGCACCGATTACAGCGCCATCTACGAGGTCTTCATCCCGTCCGGCTCGTACTCGTCCGACGGATCGAGCACTTCCTGCGGCGGCCCGAACCTGCAGTATTGCGCCTACCACTTCTATTACACCGACGGCGCTGGCAAGCATGTGAAGTACGCCATCGAGCCGTGGTCAGGTTGCTCGGGCTGCCAGTCTTTCGGCAACACGTCGCTCGACGAAGAGCACTTTGTCTGCCACGAAACGCGCGAGGCCGTTACCGACTCCCTCGGCAATGCGTGGTTCGATCGTTCCGGCAATGAAGCCGACGACAAGTGCGCGTGGAGCCCGACGCCGTTCATCGGCACCGGCGGCTACGGCTACCAGTACGAGTGGTCGAACCTGAACAGCGGCTGCATCAAGACCCGCTGATCCCTTCTCCATCGAACGGACGAAAGGCCCCGCGCGAGCGGGGCCTTTTTCATGTCAATGCGGCTGGGGCGGAGAGGACTTCCACGTCTTCTCGTTCTCGGTGATGTCGAAGTACACGGTCCGCTCGGAATGGTCAGGCAGCTCAATCTTCACCACTTCATAGCGCCGGAGCCCGGCGCCCTCGCCTGCGTGCGCGATGCCGCCCCCTGACCTGCGAAATCTGCCGTACCGGTCATAGATCCAGTTGTTCTGAAAGTCGATTCCTTCGTTCGGCGCATCCGCCGGCACCGTGACTGCCGTCTCGGGTGAGTCACCCGTGTGGTCGACGAGAGCGGCTGCAGGTGTCGCAACAGGAGGAGGCGCGGGCCGCGATGCCGCTGGTGACGGCTGCGGTTTCGTTGCGCAGGCGACGGCCGCCGCGGCGATGGCGAGGATGAGTGTTCGTCGCATGGGCCGCGTCAACGACCCGGCTGCGCCAAATCTTCCGCAAGCCGCACGTAGGCATCGTATCGAGCGCGGCTCAACTGCCCCGACTCGGCTCGCTCTTTCACCGCGCAGCCGGGCTCGTGGAGGTGCGTGCAGTCATTGAAGCGGCAGTACTCCCCGGGCTCGGCGAATTCGGGAAAGTAATCGGGGAGCGCCTCGGCCGTCAGGTTCCAGAGACCGAATTCGCGGATACCGGGCGTGTCGATGAGATAGGTGTCTCCGCCGAGGTCGTGCAGCGTCGAGGCCGTCGTCGTGTGACGGCCGGTTCCGCGCTTGTGCAACTCGCCGGTGAGGATGTCCAGCCGCTCATCGAGAGCGTTCAGGATGGACGACTTGCCGACGCCGCTGTGACCGACGAGCGCACAGGTCTTTCCCTCGACGAGCGCCCGCAGCTCGGCGATCCCCTCCCCAGTCTTGATGGAACAACCGATCACCGGGACGCCGAGGGCGCGATACGGGTCGAGCGAGGCAAGCTCGCGCGCGCGCTCGTCCGCATCGAGCAGATCAACCTTGTTCACGCAGATGCCGGCCTGCGCGCCGCCGCGCTGAATGGCGATGAGAAAGCGATCGATGAGGCGCGGCCGGAGCGGCGGCGCCTTCACGGAAACGACGTGGATGACGACGTCGATGTTGGCGGCGATGAGGCGCTGCAGATGCGGATTGAGCGGATCGGGACGCGACAGTACCGTGCGACGCCGCAGGACCGCGGCAAGCTTGCATACGCCGTCAAGGGTCTCGACCACGACGCGGTCGCCGACTGCCAGCGCGCTCTTCTGACGCACGGCCAGCTCCGTTGGAACGACGCAGTCGAACTCGCGTTCGCCATGAAAGAGCCGGCAGCGCCCACTGCCGATCGAGATGACGATGGCGGCATCACGCGGATCGACGTCAGCCGCCACTCCCCATGCGCCTGTGTCGAACGGGTCTTCGGCCGCTGGAGCTGGCTTGCGCCGCTTGCCGCCGCCGCGGCGGCTGGCCGGCGGGTCTTCCCAATCGTCTGTTCCCCGCCCGCCGCGTTTTCCCAAGTGGTCTCGCCTCCTGAAGCCGGGGGTCGGGAGTCGGGGGTCGGGGGTCGGAAGATGACGAAATCTCCGACCCCTGTTTCCCGACACGCAACTCCCGCTACCCTGCTGCACCGGTTGTCGAGGAGTCGGAGGGTGGAGGAGTCTTCCGACCCCCGACACCCGACGCCCGATCTCTACCGCACTCCTTCGTGGAAAGGCACCAGCGGATCGATATCCACGGGCACGTTGCCGGCGGCATCCAGCGCGTTGCGCAGATCGGCCGGCATTTTGTCGTAGCGATTGAACCAGGCCTCGGCGCGAGCGCGGTCGCCGGTCGCTTCGATCTCCAGCAGTTCCTTTGCCAAGCCGGCCATCACGTCGGGCATCTTCGCGTAATCGATGACATAGCGCCCCGATGCGCCGCGGGCGACGGCACCCTTCTCCGCGAGATAGTTGAACTCCATCATCTCGGCACGCCCATGTGCTTCCGCCGTCCCGAAACGGACGGTCCGCAGGATTCCGGCGACGTACGAGGCGTAGTACTCCTCGAGCCGCTCTTTCGGCAGCGCTCCATGGTCGACGAGCCACTTGAGGCCGAACATCCCCGTCACGTCGGCCTTGGCCTCTTCCAATCCAGAGTATGCCGGTCCGATGGCCTCACGAATGTCGATGTGCTGGCCACCCTTGCGTGCGAAGGCCGGTCCCAGGCCGTGACAGATCTCGTGCATCATCACCGCCGCCAGATACCCCTCGCCCGAGGCCTGCGCCGCCTGATCGGGTCGCATCAGAAGTCTTGCAACCGGCAGGATCACGTAGTTGACGCGCGCATCGGTGAAGTTCTTGAAGAAGATCTTCTTCGAGCCGACCTTCTCGTGGATGCGAGGATCGTTCGGCAGGTTGTCGGCCGCGGCCTGATAGCCGTGCCGCAGATCGCCGGCGCGAAAGGGAGCGTCCATGACTTCCATCGGGGACTCGAGACCCTTCTTTGACGGCCGGTCCTCCGCGGCGAGAGGCAATGCGTCCTGAATGTCGGGGACGTATTTCTTGAAAACGGCGAGCTTCTTCGACTCGGTCTCATTGCGCACCAGCACCGAGGCACCGTACGACGTCTTCACGCCCAGGAGATCGTCGAGATACGTCTCGTACGGAGCGAAGATCAGGTCGAACTTCGGATCTTTCAGCCGCACCCACGCCAGATCGCTCGGGTAGTAATCGTCCGTCAGCAGCGCTTTGGCGCGCAGGCGAAGGTAGTTCGCGAAGGCCTTGTCGTCGCTGGCCGCGGCGGCGTTGCGAAGATGCTCCGCCGCCGGCTCCAGCCAGCGCCGGTACTTCACGTGATACGGAATCGTCTTCAGCTTCAACGGATTGCGGCTGACGAGCTCGACGACCGTGCGCTCGTCGTAGATCGCCTTTTTCTCCCCGGGATGCGCGGCCACATAGGCCTCGATCTCGTCGCGCGAGACTCCCTTGGGCAGCAGGCTGCGTCCCGGCGGCATCGGCTCACTGCCGATGAACGGCTCGTTGTGGTTCAGAAGATCGAAGCGGCTCCCGTTGATCCAGAGGTAGTGCCGCGCGGCCTGCAGCTTAGAATCGGTGGCCGAGACCAGGCTGTTGTAGAGCGCGACGTTCGCCGGGTCGTTCTGGCGCCAGAAGATGTTCTCGAGATCACGGCAGGCGGCGATCATCTCGTCGACGACGCGCCGCTCCCGCGCGGTCATCCCCGCGTCCGTGAACGGCATCTCCACCTTCTGAAAGCGCGCCAGCCGTTGCGCGATGTCGGGAGCGACCTGGGAAGGATCGAGAGAGATCATGGCGAGGAGTATCAGCGCGAACGTTTTCATGGCTGGATTCTATCGGGAGTCGGGGGTCGGGAGTCGGGGGTCGGAGACTGGTCTCGCTGGAGTGGTTGCTGGGTTGCTGGGTTGCTGGGTTGCAAAATGCTAATCGCGTGCACCTCAGCAACTCAGCAACCTTTGCAACCCCTCGACCACGAGACCGCGCAACCGCGAACTACATCCTCCTGGCCCGCAGCGAGCTCTCAAACTCCGCGGCGGAAACCGGCCGGCTGTGGAGGAAGCCTTGCACTACCTCGCAGTTCTCTTTCCGCAGAAACGCCAGTTGCGCCTCGGTCTCGACACCTTCCGCGACGACGCGAAGATTCAGCGCGCGCGCCATCGAGATCACGGCCGTGATGATGGCGCCGTCGTTCGAGACATCGGAGAGGTCGCGCACGAAGTTCTGATCGATCTTCACGGTGTCGATTGGGAAACGTTTCAGGTAGCTCAGCGATGAATAGCCCGTACCGAAGTCGTCTATGGAGATGCGCACCCCCATCTGCCGCAAGCGTTTCATCACGGCCAGCGAGATGTCGGCGTTCTGCATCGCTGTGGATTCAGTGATCTCGACGTCGAGCAGCTCCGGCGGATAGTCGTTGTCGGTCAGAATTCGCTCGATCATCGCTGTCAGATCCCGTTGCTGGAACTGCCGCGCAGAAAGGTTCACGGCCACGCGCAGCGGCCCGTGTTCGGCGTGCCATCCCTTCATCTGTTTGACCGCCGTGCTCAGCACCCACTCGCCGATCGGCAGGATGAGCCCGCACTCTTCGGCGATGTGAATGAAGTCGTCCGGCGGCATCAGCCCACGCTCCGGATGATTCCAGCGGATGAGCGCCTCGGCGCCGACGACGTTTCCGGTGAGAAGGTTCGTCATCGGCTGGTAATGCACGACGAACTCCTCCCGCTCGAAGGCGTGATGGAGAGCCTGCTCGATCAGCAGCCGCTCGGATGTCGTCTCCATTGACGTCGACGTGGCGAACTGGAAGTTGTTCCGCCCCGCCTCCTTGGCCCGGTACATCGCACCGTCGGAACGTTTCAGCAGCGTCTCCGCATCGATTCCGTCCTCGGGAAAGCGGGCAATGCCGATGCTGGTCGTGACATAGAGCTCATGCCCGTCGATCACCATGGGCTGGGAGATCGCATCGAGCAGCTTCTGCGCGACGATGGCCGAGCTGCCGGTCTCCTTGATGTCGGTGAGGAGAACCGTGAACTCGTCGCCGCCCATGCGCGCCACCGTGTCGTCCGCGCGAATGGAGAGGACGAGACGCGTGGCTACTTCCTGGAGCAATTCGTCCCCTACGGTGTGGCCAAGGGAATCGTTGACCAGCTTGAACTGATCGAGATCGAGGAACATCACGGCGGCCGCCGTGCGGTGCCGTTTGGAGTGCGCGAGGGCGATCTCGATACGGTCGCGGAAGAGCAGCCGGTTCGGCAAGCCGGTCAGAGCGTCGTGGTAGGCCTGATACTCCATCTGCTCCTGGGCCGTCTTCCGGTCGGTGATGTCGACGATCGTCCCTTCGAGGACGCCGCCGTCGAGCAAGGTCATGTTCTCGATGACCCAGACGGGTGTACCGTCGCGCCGCCGCATGCGCACTTCGACGTTCGAGAGCGCGCCGTGCTCTCTCACCTGCGCCATCAGGCGATTCCTGTCCTCTTTTGAGTAATAGAGCGCGTAGGCGGTTTGGGCGAGAAACTCGTCGCGGTCGCGATATCCGAACATGCGGGCGATGGCGTCGTTGCCGTCGAGGATGAGGCCGTCGATCGTGCTTCGATAGACTCCGGCGAGGTTGCGTTCGAAGAGCAGCCGGTAGCGCTCTTCGCTGGCGCGCAGGCGCTGCTCGGCGCCGCGGCGCTCGGTGACATCAACGGCGATGACGAGCCGCGATCTTCTTCCCGCGGAGAGGAACTCGAACGAGATGACCTCGGCGTCAAAGACGTGGCCGTTCCTCTTGCGATGCCGGAACAGGCGCGGCTCGTTGCGGTCGCGCAGCGACTTGAGCGCGCTTCGCAACTGATCGAGATCCTCAGGCGGCCGGATGTTCTCGATCGTCATTCGCAGGAATTCGTCTTTGCTGAAGCCGTAGTGATTCACGGCCGCCTCGTTCACGGCGATGAATGCCAGCGTCTCGTAGTCGTAGACCCACATCGGAAGCGGGTTGCCCTCGAAGAGCGTGCGGTAGCGATGCTCGCCCTCGCGCAAGGCCTGCTCCACGCGGCGCCGCTCGGTGATGTCGGTGGCGGCGTAGACGATCCCGACCGGATTGTTGCTGTCGTCCCGAACGAACGACGATGTGGCCAGGACATCGATGCGCGCGCCCGCGGCCGTACACCAGGCCATGTTCTGCTCGAGCGTGCCAAGGCTGTTGAGAAGCTGGCCGGTGGTGAGGTTCTCCTCGGGCGAGACGATGCTGCGGATATGTTTCCCGAGCAGCGCGGAGTCGGGGTAGCCGAGCATCGTCGATGCGGCGCGGTTGGCCACGCGAATCTTTCCATCGAGATCGACGACGATCACTGCGCCCTTCATCGTGGCCAGGATCTGGCCGGCGGCGTACTCCTGCGTCAGCTCGACGAGCCGGTAACGCCAGATGGCGTGCGCGGCAATGGCGATGAAGGCCAGGATGGCGATGAACCCGAGCGGCATGACGTCGATGCCGAGCGTGGGAAGGAATTCGACGCACGCCAGAAACGCCACGGCAAAGGAGACGACGAGAGCCCTTGCACGCTTCCGCTCCATCCCTTCGCTCGTCGTCGCCGCGCGCCAGAGCAGGCTGACCGCCGTGGCGAACATGCCCACGAAAACCGACACCCAGGAGAAGTTGTACGGCCATCCGATCGGGTAGTAGCCCCAGTCGAAATGGCGGACCCCGGTGATGATGTACGGCGTGGTCAGCTCGAGCAGCGCGATGGCGCCGCAGAAAACCCAGCAGAAGAGGATGCCGTTTCGCAGTGCACGGCGCCGGTTGACGTAGGCGGCGGCGAAGTGGAATGTCGCGGCGGGCAGGATGCTGGCGAAGGCGCTGGCCACCCGCGCAAACGCAGTAGCCTGCCCGGCGCTCGCCGCGCCATACATCAGCGCGAAGAAGCCCAGCCAGCCGCTGGCGCCGACGGTGATGGCGAAGAAGAGGTACGTGATCAGCGTCGCCCGCGCCCGCACCAGAACGATCCCGCCGAGGACGAGGATCGCCACGGCCGTGAAAAGCGTGGCCATGGCCAGCGAGCCGGTCGCGTGTCCGAAATCTAGCAGGAGGGTGGCCGCCACACGATTAATGAGTCAGTTTAACCCGGGTTGGAGCTCGCGCTTGCCGGGGATGCGTTAGCAGCCTGACCCGGCGCCTCTGTAAACGATTCCCCACGTGCCGCTCGGGCTCCGCTTCAGGACGACGTAGTCGTGACTCTCGTAGTAATTTGTCGTAGCGATCACCTCGTCTGTGCCGTCTTCATCGAGGTCGATCGTATCGACGAGTGTCATCGTCTCGGTGCGCGCCTCATTCGTCCCCGGCGCCAGGCGGGAGTACCAGACGTACTCCGTACGGTAACCTCCGGCATCATCAGCCATCGCGATGAGAAAAAGTCGATGGTAGTCGTGGTACTCCTTTGTTTTGTCGCCGACCGCTTCGAACGCGCCAACCAGGTCGCGCTTCCCGTCATGGTTCAGATCGGCAGAGAGAAGAGAGAGGCCCTCCATGTCCGGAAACAACGCCGAAGGGACGCCCTTGTCGCGAAAGGCCTTGCGGGCAAGGCGATAGAGCACCTTCTTTTCGGCGGCCGTCGGTTCGTCGCGAACAACCTTTCGCGGTGCCACGTGCATCGACCCCACGGCAAGTCCCCGGTAATCGGGCAGAGGCGGCATCAGGCTAGCCGCGAGCGATTCGCAGCCGAGGCTCACCTCTTCGTCAACCGTGGCCGTACCGGCGTCACCGCCGCCCGCGAGCACGCGGTAGGTGCGCCCGTGGCGGAAGTAACGCGCCGCGAAATCGTCCTGAGTCATGTTGTCGTCGTCCATCGGATCGACGAAGCGCAGACGCCAGCAGCCGGCGCACGGGCCTGGCGTCTTCGTGACCATCGCGATCGGCTCGATCGCCAGACCCTTCTCCGGTCCATCGACCACCGCAAAGAGAACTTGCGGCTGAGGAGTCGTCGCGACTGCAGCGGCGAGTAGAGCAGCGGCGAGGCGAAGCACTATTTCACCCTTGTCAAAACCCGCGGACCGACCTTAACGAGCGCGTTCTCGCGCTCGATGCCGTGACGCTTGTCGAGAACTGACTGCCGGATCACGCGCATCATCTGATCGAAATGATCCTCGACGCGGTCGATCGCCTCGCGGGCGTCTTCGATGGCCCGCTGCACGTTCAGGATCACCTCGACGCCGGCCAGGTTCACGCCGAGGTCACGGGTCAGGGCCAGAATCATCTCCAGCTTGCGGATCTCGCTTTCGCCATAGAGTCGGGTGTTGCCCGAGGTTCGAGCCGGCTTGATGAGTCCTTCCCGTTCGTAGAGACGCAGCGTCTGCGGATGAATGTTGTACCGCTCGGCGATCACCGAGATCATTACGTATCCATCTGCGCGTCGGCGTGACATGGTGTTGGTTCCTTGAGTTGCTCGGTTCCTGAGTTGCTTGGTTGCGGGGTCTCGCGGTTTCGCGGTCTCGCGGCGCCTGACGGCTAATAACCACGAACCTGTCAGAAGAACACCGCGAGGCCCCGCGACCGCGAGACCCCGCAACCAGGGTTTTACTTGTGCTCGTCGACGACTTCGGCGTCGATCACGTCATCCTTGCTCTCGGTGGTCGTGGAGCCGGCCGATGCGGTCGGTCCCGTTCCGGCGCTGCCTGCTGCCGCGTTCGCGGAGGCGTTCTGGTACATCACTTCCGCGAGCTTGTGCGACGCGCTGGTCAAGGTCTCGGTAGCCTTCTTGATGTTGTCCAGGCCCCCCTGCTCCATGGCCTTGCGGGCGTCGGAGATGGCGCTTTCGAGATTGCTCACATCCGAACCCGAGATCTTGTCCCGGTTCTCGTTGAGCATCTTCTCGACCTGGTAGACGAGGGAGTCGAGCTGGTTCTTGGCCTCGATTTCCTCACGCCGCTGCTTATCCTCGGCGGCATGCGCTTCGGCATCGTGGACCAGCTTCTCCACCTCGTCCTTCGACAGACCGGACGTGCTCGTGATCGTGATCTTCTGCTCCTTGCCGGTCCCGAGATCCTTCGCGGAAACGGTCATGATGCCGTTGGCGTCGATGTCGAACGTCACCTCGATCTGCGGCAGACCGCGCGGAGCAGGCGGAAGCCCGATCAGGTGGAAGACGCCGAGGAGCTTGTTGTCCTTCGCGAAATCGCGCTCGCCCTGGAGGACCTTGATCTCGACCGAGGTCTGGTTGTCCGCCGCGGTCGAGAACGTCTCCGACTTGCGCGTCGGGATCGTGGTGTTGCGCTCGATCAGCTTCGTGGCCACGCCACCCAGCGTCTCGATGCCTAGTGAGAGCGGGGTGACGTCGAGAAGAACGACATCCTTCAGACCGGCGTCGCCGGAGAGGACGCCGCCCTGCACGGCCGCGCCGACTGCCACGACTTCGTCCGGGTTGACGCCTTTGTGGGGCTCCTTGCCGAAGTAGTCCTGCACGATCTTCTGCACCATCGGGATGCGGGTCGATCCACCGACCAGAACCACCTCATCGATCTTCTTCGGGTCGACGCCGGCGTCGCTCAGGGCCTGCTTCAGGGGTCCCATCGTCTTCTGCACGATGTCGCCGATGAGCTGCTCGAACTTGGCGCGGGTGAGAGACATGTTGAGATGTTTCGGACCCGACTGGTCAGCCGTGATGAACGGCAGATTGAGGTCTGTCGACATCGTGGATGACAGCTCGATCTTCGCTTTCTCCGCCGCTTCTTTCAGGCGCTGCAGAGCCATCTTGTCTTTCGACAGGTCGATGCCCTGGTCCTTGCGGAATTCGTCGATGATCCAGTCGATCAGGCGATGGTCGATGTTGTCGCCGCCGAGGTGGGTGTCGCCGTTGGTCGACTTCACTTCGACGACGCCGTCGCCGACCTCGAGGACGGAGATGTCGAACGTGCCACCGCCGAAGTCATAGACGGCGATGGTCTCGTTCTTCTTCTTGTCGAGACCGTAGGCGAGCGCGGCAGCCGTCGGCTCGTTAACGAGGCGCTCGACCTTGAGGCCGGCGATCTCGCCCGCGTCCTTGGTAGCCTGGCGCTGAGAGTCATTGAAGTAGGCCGGCACGGTGATGACCGCGCGGTCGACCTTCTCGCCGAGGTAGTCTTCGGCGGCCTGTTTCAACTTCTGCAGGATCATCGCGGAGATCTCGGGGGGCGAATAGAGCTTCCCGTCGACTTCCACGCGCGCGTCGCCATTGGAGGCGCGGGTCACCTTGTAGGGGACCATCTTCATTTCTTCGCTGACTTCTTCGTACTTGCGGCCCATGAAGCGCTTGATCGAGAAGACGGTGTTCTCGGGGTTCGTCACGGCCTGGCGCTTGGCGACCTGACCGACGAGGCGCTCCCCGTTGCGGGCGAAACCGACCACCGAGGGGGTGATACGGCTCCCTTCGGCGTTGACGATCACCTTGGGCTCGTTACCTTCCATGACAGCCACGACGGAGTTCGTCGTACCGAGGTCGATACCGATGATCTTGGACATATGTTTATCTCCTTCAGACAGTTATCGCGACTTTAGCGCGACGTCATCAGATTTTCTGTGCTATCAAACCTGAGTGTGATCGTGTGATATTCCTTGGTGTTCGTAACGCCGCCGGCTCGGCGGATGGACCGCCAGCAGCCTGCCCTGAGCGGAGCCGAAGGGGCTCGCTGGCGGCTGTCGGTAATCGCCGCCGAGCCGGCGGCGGTCCAGCCGGCGAGCCGCCGGCGCTACTGTGCAACGCACACGCAATGCCCGCCACACCACCCGCGTTATCATCGCCGTCACAAACGGAGGGTTTGATGCTTCCCAATTCTTCACAGCAGCAACCGGCGTGGATCTCGGCGAGCACGGCGGAGATGGAGAACCGGACCAGGGCGTTCGTCCGTTCGGTCTACGGCTGGATGTTCGGCGGCCTCTTGCTTACCGCGTTCGCGGCTCTCTGGGTCGTGATGTCGCCCGCGATGCAGCAGATCGTTCTTGGCAATCCGATCGTGATGATCGGACTGATCATCGCCGAGCTCGGCATCGTCATGTTCCTTTCATTCAAGATCCGCACGATGGCGCCGAGCACGGCCGCGGCGGCATTCCTGGTCTACTCGCTGCTCAACGGCTTGACCCTGAGCGTGATCTTCTGGGCCTACAAGCTTCCGTCCATCGAGCTGGCCTTCGTAACGGCGGCGGGGATGTTCGGGGCGATGTCGATCTACGGCATGGTTACGAAGCGCGATCTGACGTCGTGGGGCTCGTTCTTCTTCATGGGGCTCATCGGCGTCCTCATCTGCATGGTCGTGAATGTCTTCGTAAAGTCGAGCGGTCTGTCGTTCGTGATCTCGCTCATCGGCGTCTTCGTCTTCCTCGGCCTGACGGCCTATGACAACCAGAAGCTGAAGATCATGGCCACGGCCACGGGCCCGCAGCAGGAGAGCTTCGCCGTGCTCGGCGCGTTGACGCTCTATCTCGACTTCATCAACCTGTTCCTGTTCCTGCTCCGGCTCTTCGGCGGCCGGCGCCGGTAACCGCGCGCTCCGCGCGCGTTGTCGGTTCTCGGGTTGTCGGTTGATTCGCGGCTGTTGTTCCGCACGGCGCGGGTGAATCCGACAACCAACCACCGAGAACCGACAACGCGCCGAAGGCGCAGCCCTACGGCTGCTTCGCCTGGATCTCTTTCACCAGGCGCACCAGAACGGTCGTCATCTCATGGATCGAGTGGATGACACCGACCTCGAATGCCGAGGGAGGCTCGCCCGTCGCGCATGCGCAGAAGTTGCACGGGCCGCCGCGGCCGCCGTCATGTTGTTCGAGAGGATGCCCGCAGGCACAGGAGTCTTTCGCCAGTTGCATGCGAAAGGATAAACGCAAACAACCGACAACCGACAACGCGCGCGAAGCGCGCGGATTGTGCCGCGTTAGCGGCAAGAAGACGGTAGCCAGGGGTGCGAGCGTTTTTTTGCGAGCACCCCTGGTAAAGAGATGTCGTGGTTCGTGCCGCGTCAGCGGCACTGGAGGAATCGTGGACTCCATCCAATGCCGCTGACGCGGCATGCTTTCCAGAGACAACGTAAGCCAGGGGTTGCTCGCAAAAAGCGCTCGCACCCCTGGCTACCTTCTTGAGCCGCTATCGCGGCGTCGTAACGTCCAATCTCCAGACCGCGCGCAAAGCGCGCAGTCAAATATCGTCCGCGATCCGGCGCGCGATCAGCGAGTAGCCTTCGTCGTTCGGATGGAAACGATCGAGCGACAGGCGGTCGCGATAGGCGAAGATGTCTGACGTCTGCACGATGACGACGTTCGGATCGGCGGAGAAGCGTTGCACCAGCAGTGCGTTCCAGTGGTTGACGAATGGCGTGAGAAGCTTTCCGAACGGCGTCGTCACGAAGGGGTTGTAGAGACCGATCACGAAAACCCGGCCCGTCGGATTGACACCGCGGATCGAGCGGACGATCTCCGTCACGTTATCGAGCACGCCGTTCATCACCTTCTCGGGATTGCGAGGCGCCGCGTTGCGCCAGTTGTTGTCGCCCCACAGATCGTTCCCGCCGATCGAGACGATGACGACGTTCGACTGCGCCACCAGCGTCTGCACGTTATGGCTGGTGAGCTGTTGCACCAGATCCCGAGTGCGAGCCCCGTTGACCGCGATATTGACGATGCTCTTCGTGTCGACGTGCCGCCGCTTGAGCTCATCGACGAAGCGTCCGCCGATGCCGAGACCCGACTCGTCGCCCGTACCGCGCGCGAGGGAATCACCGAGGATGATCGGCACGATCTGCTGGCGCGGAGCGGAGGAAGCGACGCGCGTCGACGGCATGGCCGAAACCGGAGTCCCGGTATCGCCGCGCAGGAATGAGTAGAATCCAGCGCCGAAGAAGATCGCAGCCGCCAGCGCGGCGGTGATCGGCAGGTACCAGACGAGGAAGCGACGCATAGATAGCGGAACGATAGCAGTGTTCGGGGGTCGGGGGTCGGGAGTCGGGAGTCGGGGGTCGTAGAGAATAGCGGTTTCGCCTTCGACTCTCCGACAACCGACAACCGACAACAAATCTCCGACCCCCAACCCCCGAGCCCCGACACCCGACCGCCCAAACACCAATGCCCACCCAACCCACACTCACAGCCACCAACCTGACCAAGATCATCGGCAAAAAGACGATCGTCGATTCGGTCTCGTTCGAACTGCAAGCGGGCGAGATCTTCGGCTTCCTCGGCCCCAACGGAGCCGGGAAGACGACGACGATCCGGATGCTGGTCGGTCTCATCCGGCCGACGGCAGGCCACGTGACCATCTGCGGCTTCGATCAGCGCCGCCAGTTCGAGGATGCCATGCGCTGCGTCGGCTGCATCGTCGAGAACCCCGATCTCTATCGCTTCATGACCGGCCGCGAGAACCTCGAGCACTTCGCCCGCATGCTGCGGGTGGCCGGGAGCGAGATCGAGCGCGTCGCCGAGCTCGTATCGCTCGCCCACCGGCTCGACCAGCGCGTCGGCACCTACTCGCTCGGCATGCGCCAGCGCCTCGGCATCGCCCAGGCGCTCCTCGGCGATCCGAAGCTGCTCATCCTCGACGAGCCTGCCAACGGCCTCGACCCCGCCGGAATCCGCGAGATTCGCGAGCTCCTTCGCCAACTGGCCGCGGAGCGGCAGATGAGCATCTTCATCTCCTCGCACCTACTCGCCGAGATCGAGCTCACCTGCGACCGCGTGGCCATCATCCACAAAGGCCGCATCCTCCGCGAAGGGACGGTGCGCGAGCTCATCTCCAGCCGCCGGGAGATGGAGCTGCGCGTCGACGACGTCGTCCGCGCCAGCGCCATCGTCACCGAGCGCAACCTCCCCTTCCGCACCGATACCGATCGCATCTGGGTGGCCATCGAGGAGCCGGACGCGCCGCCGCTCGTCGCCGCCCTCGTCCAGGCCGGCGTCAACGTGTTCCACGCCCAGCGCAGGACCCAATCGCTCGAGGAGATGTTCCTCGAAGCGACCGGCGGCGAGAGCGTAGACTGATCCGCCGATGCTCATCCCTCTTGTCCAGAACGAAACGCTGAAAATCCTCCGCCGCAAGCGGTTTGCGGTGGTGGCGGCGATTCTCTTCGTCATCATCGCGCTCGTTACCTACTCGCAGTACCGCAGGTTGAGCGAGCAGCGGGACCGGAACTGGCGCGCGGAGATCCAGCAGCGTGTGGCCTCGTTTCAGAACACGCTGCGCCGCGGACGGATCAACGAGACGTGGGCGCGGTCGCTGCACGCCGAGATCAACCGTCTGCAGTTCTATCTCGACCACGACATCGAGCCCAACCAGCCGACCGCGCCGATCTTCGTCCGCACCTTTGCCAACGTGGCCGGCTTCCTTCTCCTCCCTCTCCTCATCGCCATCCTCGGCAGCGACATCGTCTCGGCCGAGAACGCCGAGGGGACGGACAAGCTGCTGCTGACGCGGCCGGTGCGACGATGGAAGGTGCTGACGGCCAAGCTGGTCACGCTCTGGACGTTCGCCACGCTCACGCTCCTGACCGGCGGTGTGATGGCCTTCGCCGTCTCGGCGCCTTTTCTGCCCCGCGGCGGATGGACGGCGCCGACGTTCACCGGCTTCTCGATCGAGAAAGGCGCGATGCAACTCGACGCCGTGCGCCAACTGCCGCTGTGGAAGGACACGCTGATCGCCTACGGTCTCGATTGGTTCGCCCTGCTGACGGTAGCCTGTATCGCCCTCCTCCTCTCGGTCCTCTTCCGGTCGAGCGCCGCCGCCATCGGGACGATGCTGGCCTCGCTGATCGGCGGCACGATCCTCACGCGCATCAGCCCCGACTGGACGGCGGGCAAGTACCTCTTCGTCAGTGCTCTCCCTCTTGCCGACTATTACACCGGCGAGCCGCCACCGTACGACGGGATGTCGATGCTGTTCTGCATCGGCCTCCTCAGCGCCTGGGCACTCGCGGCCACGGCGATTTCGTACATCGTCTTCACGCGAAGGGACGTGTTCGGATGATGCGCTCGTTGATCATCGCCGCCATATTCTGCGCAGCCTGCGGCGGCGAACCGGCGACGAATGACGTCGCGACCGACACCCGGATGCCGATCACGGTCGAGTACGTTCGCGATGCAACACTGAAGATCTACGCCAAGCCGAGCCACGACGCGGCGGTGGTCTCGACGTATCAGCACGGCGAATCGGTTTCGATCCTTTCGCGGCGCGGAGATTGGGCCGAGGTTCGCATCGCAGGCGGAAGCGGATGGGTGCATGGCAACGAACTGGCCGCAGCCGCGGAGGCGGCGAAGGCGGAAGGAGACAACCTCAAACCCCACTTCACACGTGACCCGCAACCGGTCACCCAGCCGGGCGCGCACGGCGAGCTCGTTCTCGAGGCTGACGTGAATACGGATGGGCAGGTGGTGAACGTCCGCACGATTCGCAACACCACCGGCTCTGCATCTCTCGAACAGCGCAACATCGCCGAACTACGGCGCGCCATCTTCACGCCGGTCGTGCGACATGGCAAGCGCGAGGCGTTCGTGTACGAGCATCGCGTGGAGTATTGATATCGAAGCACAGACAAGAGTGTCTGTGCCACAAGCGGCTTGCTTATTGTGGCACAGACACTCTTGTCTGTGCTGGTGTCGGCTAGCTCTCGTTCGCATTGATCCGCTTCTCCACACGCGGCGTTTCCTATGCCCCCAGCCTGCGCAAAAGCGTGACGCCGTCGGTATCGACGATGGCGAGAGCCCGATACTGGGGCCGGATGAAGCCCGCATCGACACCTCGGTCGAGAAACTCGAGCAGCGGGGTGTAAAAACCACCGACATCGAGAAAGGCCACCGGCTTTGCGTGGATGCCGAGTTGCGCCCACGTCCAGACCTCGAAAATCTCTTCCAGCGTACCGAGGCCGCCGGGGAGCGCGACGAAGGCATCGGACAGCGACGCCATCATCGCCTTGCGCTCGTGCATCGATTCGACGATGTGCAGCTCGCTCAGGTTGCGATGACCGACCTCGCGATCCCACAGCGCCCGCGGGATGACGCCGATGGCCTTGCCGCCGCCGGCGAGCACGGCATCGGCGACAACCCCCATCAACCCCACGCTGCCACCACCGAAGACCAGTGCGATGCCTTCCTTGGCCATCAACGCGCCGAAGTCACGCGCCACGGCAGCGAAGCGCGGATCGCTTCCGGTATTCGACCCGCAGAAAACGCACAGACTCCGGATCACAGCGCGCGGAATCCCGTCTCGTCCGGCGGCAACGGTTCCTTCTTGCGATCGAGCCGCGTGACGATCCACTGCTCCCCTCGACGCTCGACATCGATCACGATCGACGCCCACATCCCGTCCTCTGGGTTCTCACTCCACCGGAATCGCATTCCGTCCGCCGGCGAAACCGCTCGCTCGCGGAGATGCGTCTCCGCCATTTCGATCAATTCCACGGGGCCGATGTGGTTGCAAGGCATTTCGTAATTGTACGGGGGTCGGGAGTCGGGGGTCGGGAGTCGGAGCAGAAACGGCATCAGAACTTTCGAGAGCCGACTCTCTCGTAAAGGAGCCGGCTTCGGACAGCCAAGACAGCGCGAAGTTCCGACACCCGACTCCCGACCCCCGACACCCGCGGCAAGGAATTCATGCCAACACTCAACGTTACCCCCCAAACATGCCGCAGTTTCGATACGACATCCGTAATGTAGCCATCATCGCCCACGTCGACCACGGGAAAACCACGCTCGTCGACGCTCTCCTCCGTCAGGCTGGCGCCGTGCGGGCCAACCAGCAGATGGATGAGCGCGTCATGGACTCGAACGACCTCGAGAAAGAGCGCGGCATCACCATCCTGGCCAAGAACACGTCCATCCGGTACCTCGTCGACGACCCCGACGCCCTCGGGCATCCCGTCCACCACGAGGCCACGCACACCGCCTCGGGACACGATCTTCCGGCCGCGTTTATCCACCCGAAGGAAGTGAAGATCAATATCGTCGACACGCCGGGTCACGCCGACTTCGGCGGCGAAGTGGAGCGCGTGCTCTCGATGGTCGACGGCGTCATCCTCCTCGTCGACGCCGCCGAGGGGCCGATGCCGCAGACGCGATTCGTCATGCGCAAGGCGCTCGGACTCGGTCTGCTCCCGATCGTCGTCATCAACAAGATCGATCGCCAGGATGCGCGGCCGGTCGAAGTGGTCAACGAGGTGTTCGATCTGATGATCGAGCTCGGCGCCTCGGACGAGCAGCTCGACTTTCCCATCCTCTACGCCATCGGCCGCGCCGGCATCGTCCGGACCAATCTCGAAGACACGACCGAGGATTGCCGCCCGCTGTTCGACGCCATCCTCAAGCGCATCCCTCCCCCGCCCGGCTACGCCGATGCGCCGCTGCAGCTTCTCGTCTCCGCGATCGATTACAACGACTACGTCGGGCGCCTCGGCATCGGGCGTATTCAGCGTGGCAAAGTGCGGCAGTCCGAGGATGTCGTCCTCATCCTCCGCGACGGCACGCACAAGAAGGGACGCGTCACGAAACTGACTGCCTTCGAAGGGCTCCGCCGCGAGGAAGTCGAAGAAGCCTCGGCGGGCGAGATCGTCGCCATCGCCGGCTTCGCCGATGTCGAGATCGGCGAAACATTCGCCTCGGCTGCAAACCCCGAGGCACTCGAACCGATCGCCATCGACGAGCCGACCGTCTCCATGTTCTGGCTGGTCAATGACTCGCCGTTCGCCGGGACCGAGGGAAAGTACGTCACCTCCCGCAACATCAAAGAGCGCCTCGACCGCGAGCTGCGCAAAGACGTAGCTCTGCGCGTCAAGGAAACCGACCTCCCCGACCGCTTCGAAGTCAGCGGACGCGGCGAACTGCACCTCTCGATCCTCGCGGAGAACATGCGTCGCGAAGGTTTCGAGTTCGCGCTATCGCGCCCGACGGTCATCCTCAAAGAGATCGACGGCCGCAAGAGCGAGCCGTACGAAGCGCTCGTCGTCGACATCGACGAATCGCACGTCGGCGCCGTGATGGAGAAGTTGCAGACGCGCCGCGGCGAGATGACCGACATGGTCAACCCCGGCTCCGGCCGCGTGCGCATCGAGTTCAAGATCCCCACCCGCGGCCTCTTCGGCATCCGCACCGAGTTCCTCACCGAAACGCGCGGTACCGGACTGCTGTACCACACGTTCCTCGAGTACGGCCCCTACCGCGGCGAGATCGCCGGCCGCAACCGCGGCGCGCTGATCAGTAAAGAAGCCGGCGACACGACCGCCTACGCCATCGAGCCGCTTCAGGAGCGCACCATTCTTTTTATCTCCCCCGCCCTCAAGGTCTACGGCGGCCAGATCGTCGGCGAGAACTCCCGCGACGCGGACATGGTCGTCCAGGTCTGCCGGAAAAAGCATCTGACGAACATGCGCGCCTCCGGATCGGACATGGCCGTCCAGCTCACCCCGCCGAAGATCATGACCCTCGAGCAGTGCCTCGAATGGATCGAGGACGACGAGCTGGTTGAGGTGACGCCGGAATCGATCCGAATCCGCAAGCGGATCCTCGATCATTCGATGCGGGTCGTGGCGCAGAAGAAGATCGCCGCGGGCAGTTCGTAGCACGACGGCGTGCTGCCGCCGGCGGCCCAGGCTGGACCGCCGACCGCCGCTGGCTGCCCTGAGCGGAGTCGAAGGGGCTCGGCGGCGAGTCCTTGGTTCAGCGCCCCGGAAGAGAGTGTCCAGTCGGCGGCTGCCCGATTTGGGCCGGCGAAGCTGGCTTAAGGTCCGTAGCCCCCGGCTTCAGTCGGGGGAAAAGCGCGGGCAGCAATTGTTCTGAGCCCGCTTCAGCGGGCGACAGGAGATGCGTCGATCACCGCTTGTCTGTCGCCCGCTCAAGCGGGCTGCCAACTTGGGGATGCTCGTTTTCCCCCGGCTCAAAGCCGGGGGCTACGGACCTTAAGCCAGCTTCGCCGGCTCAGACGGTCAGCCATTCTCGTCACGGACGGTAGGTTCGACGAAAGCGCATGGCCGGCGAAGCCGGCTTGAGATCCCCCGCCGAGGAGAAGCGCCGGAACCAGGATTTGGTAGTAACACACCCACTTTTTTGTGGCATCGCAATCATTTTTGGTCGTGTCGCAACCTTTTTTGGTCGTATCGCAACCATTTTTTGCGGCATCGCAATCTTTTTTGGTGGCATCGCAATCTTTTTTGGTCGTGCCGCAACCTTTTTTGGTCGTGCCGCAACCATTTTTTGCGGCATCGCAATCTTTTTTGGTCGTATCGCAACCTTTTTTGGTCGTGCCGCAACCATATTTTGCGACATCGCAATCTTTTTTGGTGGCACCGCAATCTTTTTTGGTAGTGCCGCAACCTTTTTTTGCGGCATCGCAATCTTTTTTGCGACATCGCATTATTTTCGGACGCGGTGTCTATATTCCGGACAGACCGTGTCCGGAATCTGAACAGCGATGTCAGGCAGCCGTCTGCGCCCGCCAGCGAAGCCGGCTTAAGGCCCGTAGCCCCAGGCTTCGGGCCGGGGAAAATGTGGGGCGTTCACCCTCATTTCCGGGAAGCTGTGCTTGGAACCACAAACCGCCAGCGAGCCGCTGGCGGTCCAGCCGCCGAGCCGGCGGCGCTACGAAAACCAAGTCACTTGCAAGGAGGCGCCAGGATCTTCAGGAGCGTGGTTTCCTCGTACTGAATGTCTGTGATCCGCCAACGACCCGCCGATTTTGCCAGGCTGTACACGAGGTGCGTTCGATCCTTCGACTCACCGGGAAACAGCAGAAAACTCACCTCGTAGCGGTTCGCCTTCCCGTCTCCGATCCGCCGGATCTGAAGGTCGCCGATGCCGGTATCACCGTAATCCTGACCATCCAGGATCGGATCGAAGTCGAGGTTTCCCACCCCCCAGTCCGGCGCCTTGCATTCCTGGTCGGCCTTCACGAGGCGAACGATCTTCTCGTCGAAGTAATTGCCCAGCGTCCCGTCGCTCAAGACATCCTTCTGCGCCCACGGCTGATGAGCAGCGTACAACCGCCTCAAGGCGGCTTCCGGTCCGGCCTCGGACTGCGCGTACGAGCCGGCGACCGCGGAGAGCAGAACGCAGCAGATGACGATTCGGAAGGAGCTCATTTCAGGCCTCTCTGTTCGAAGATCCGCGCATGCCTGCGATCGTGATTGCTATGGCTCGACCGGCGCGCTGAAGGTCACGTCGTCCTGAAATGTAACGCCGTTGCCCATGTCCGCGCTGAATTTGTGGGGCGATGCCATCGAGTGCCGGCCGGCGATGGTCTTCCCATCGTCCGTCTTCGTCGCGAACGTGTCGAGACCGGTGAGCCGCATCGGTTGTTGCGCCCCGTTGAAGGCGGCGTCGTAGATATCGTTATAGAGGGCGATCTTTCCCGGGTGGCCCATCGGATCGTCGCCGAGCAACAGCTCCATCGCGTGCAGTTTGCCGGCAGTGGCCAGCGTTTCGCGGTTGCCCGAGCTGGCAAGATCCTCAGCGCTGATGGCCACGTCCGAAAGGATCACGCGAATCTCGACTTTCTTCTTGTCGGACCGGCCCGGCATGGCCGAGGCGTAGACGTGAGTCAGCTTGACGATCTTGCCGTTGACAACCATCTGTCCGGTGACCGTTCCGGACGCCGCGGCAGAGATGACCGCCGAGGAAAGACTGAGGGTGAGCAGCACGACGAACCAGATCTTCATGGGGTTGCCTTTCGTACAGTTGAGCATAGATTGAACCGGCGACTGATTTCATCCGAAAACGGTTCGTCAGTCATCCGTCGAGACTCAAGCGCTTTCGTCTCGCCTCGAAGATCCAGCGAATGCCTGCGATCGCGGCGAGGGACAGGATACCGGATACGAAGTTGGGTGCCAGGTCCGCGAGGCGACCATAGTGACGGACAACCGTTGCTTCCGCCAGCTCCCAGCCAACGCCGACGAGCATCGTCATCGCAAACGCCATGATCAGGCGCCGCGTACCGAACGCCAGTACGGCCAGAAGGAAGATCACGACGATGCTTCGCAGGTGAGCGACCTTCGTCATCGACCGCGCCAGATCTTCGCGGGAGACGCTGAAGTCGATCGAGAACGGCTTGCGGCCGTGTGGAGCTTGTGCCGCCACGAAGATGCTGAGCGCGGCCACGATCACGAATGGCGCGCCAAGAAGCATGCGCATCCAGACAGGCCTCGGCGCCGGTGCCGGCTTGCGGGCCAGCTCGAAAAGCAGCAACGTCAGCGTGGCTGCGCCGACCAGGTAGGGAAGCACGTTCCAAGTGTAGCTGCTGGTCGGGATTCTACTGCCGCGGGTTGGATTGGTTCACGCGGAGACGCGGAGGAGGGGAACTGGTTGACGATTCGGAGATCGCCGAGTCACCGATCGATCCCGTAATCTCGTCCAGTTCCGGCATCTCTACTTCGCTCCGCGCCTCCGCGTCTCCGCGTGAAAAATCAACCCTCGGCACGAACGCCATTGCTTGAGATTCCGCGGCGCGTAAAGAAAGACACCGAAAACTCCTCGGAATGTATCCGCCTCTATCAGGAGTGGACCCTCTCTATCTGCGCCCCATCTGCGTCATCCGGATCTACAATCCCCTGCCCATGACCGCGCTCATCGTCACCATCGCTCTGGCGACCTTCCTCATCGCGAACATCGCTGCGTACTTCGTTCTCGTGCGTATCCATCCCCGCCGGCGGGCGATCGTCATCGCGCTGGTCATCCTCGGGAACGTGATGTGGATGTTCCTCCCCATCCTCAACGCCCGGACCGACTTCTCGGTCACCCTTTGGGTCGAGTTGGGGTCGTGTCTGGAAAATCAACTTAACGTTCATCCGCTAAGTTGATTTTCCAGATGCGACCCCCCAGCTTCCTGCGGGCTGAGAAAGCCCCGGATCGCTGCCTCTTCACCACGATGCAGGGAATCCGACAGATCACCCGAGCGGAAGTGTGATTTGGCGCTGCTAAGTACCAGCTACTCAATGGAGTACGACCAAACGAAGAACGACGGTCTTGCCCCAGGGCTTTGTCCGCTCGGACTCGGGGTCAGGTCGAAAGTCGAAAGTGTCGAGGCGGGCTTGTCGCGTTACTGCATCCAGCCTTTCGGCACTTTCCGACTTTCGACCTGACCCCGAGTCCTTTGACCGCGTCCATTAATGGAAGAGTTGGAGGAGTCTTATTGGGGCGGTCGTTGCTGGATGCGTGCTAGGCGGCGCCGTTCCGCAATTTGTTTCAGCGCATTGACCACTTCATCGTCACCCGTAACGGTGCCTCGGCCAGTCAAGGGAGGCTTCGGCCCGTTGGGACCGGACGTGCAGGGACACGCAAACTGCTGTGCCGCACCTTCGGCGGCGCCCGGCATCAGACCATAGGCCTGAATGATGCCTTCCATATCGAAGCCCATCCAACCACCCAGGTTCTCGACCAGAACATAGATACAATTGCTGCCCGGCCGGAACCAGTTTGGGTTGCTTGGCAGCGAATTGAGCACCGTGGTGTTGTAATGGCCGTCCGACGCCGGAAGCGCGACGTTTAACTGCGTGTTGAACCATACCTGCACCGTGTCATCCGCTCGAACCGTAAATGTCAGCGCTGGCTGTGTATAAGCCTGCAACATGCAAAAGCACTTGCGGAAGATCGTATATGCCGGATCACTTACTGTGCCTGGACTACCCACGGTCGGTCGTGCACTGATCCAGTTTGTTTTTGGGAGGGCGAGAGCCCACGGCAATCCTGGGTATTTCAATACCCACGACGGCGCAGGCGCAGGTGGCAAAGTCGGAGGGTATGAGGCGATGTTGATCCAATAGTTATCGTTAGTGTTCGATGTTGCGCTGATAACCGCGGTGTACGGAGAAGGGACAGGGTTATCGTTATCGTAGCCCGTGTTCAGGGGCTCCTTTGTTTGACCCAGTGCCGCGGAACACAGGCTCGAAAGTAACGTGATTGTCAGCAATACGGTGAACAGTCTTGACTTGTGCATTGTCACTCCTTTCTGCTTGGTAGTGACTCACCGAGGACAAGCGTTACAAACCTGGAGTCAAAAACTTCGGTTGCAGGTAGCCTGACCTTCAGATTGCACGAAGATGAGGCATCTACCTCGCGCGCTGGGGACGACCATGGCGCGGCTTCCGCCGTGCTCCAGCTCGAACCGATGGCCACAGCTGACGCGCGGATTTACAATCCCCCGCCCATGACCGCGCTCATCGTCACCATCGCCCTGGCAACCTTCCTCATCGCGAACGTCGCCGCGTACATCGTTCTCGTGCGTGTTCACACCTGCCGGCGGGCGATCGTCATCGCGCTGGTCATCCTCGGGAACGTGATGTGGGTGTTCTTTCCCATCCTCAACGCCCGCACCGACTTCTCGCGGTCCATGCGGGCGACGTTCGGGCCGCCATGGTTTGCATGGAACTGTTTCGCCATCCTTTACTCCATGCTCGCGCTGCTGCTCCTGCTCGCGTGGCTGCCGGTGATGAGGCGGATCACCTTCGCCCGATTTGCGCGGTGGCCGTCGCGGCTCTTTCTCTTGACGACGCTCTTCGCGCTCGTCGTCGGCGTTTGGAACGCGCTCGTGCCGTTGCGCGTCGAACGGGTGCCGATCACGGTCGACAGTCTTCCAAAGGACGTCAACGGCTTCCGCATCGCGCTGATCTCTGACCTGCACACCGGCCTTTACTCGCGTCCCTCGCGGCTGGAGACGATCTTCACAACCGCGGCGGCGCAGAAGCCGGACGTCATCCTGCTGGCCGGGGACAACATTGACGACGATCCGGTCTTCACCACGAAGCTGCTGGCGGCGACACGCGTGCTCGATGCGCGCATGCCGCTGATCGCCGTGCTCGGCAATCACGAGATGTACGGCGGGCCGGACGAGGTCATCCAGCGGATGCGCGGCAGCAGGATCCACCTCCTGGTCAATCAAGGGGCGTCCGTGAAGAAGGTCTGGATCGCCGGGATCTCCGACTTCGCTTCGCGGACACCGCGGCTCATGCCCGATGTCGATGCCGCGCTCCGCGGGCGGCCGGCGGGCTCGTTCCCGATCCTGCTGGCACATCAGCCGAAAGCGTTCGCCGAGGCGATTAAGAGAGGGCTGCCGCTCACGCTGTGCGGGCACTCGCATGGCGGGCAGTTCGCCTTCCGCCCGCTGCACTGGTCGTTGTCGGGAGTCTTCCTCCCCTACCACATGGGTCTCTATCAGAAAGGCTCATCGCAGCTCTACGTCAACACCGGGACCGGCTACTGGCTGCTGCCGTGGCGTTTCGGAATCGGCATCTCGCCGGAGATCACGGTCGTCGAGCTGCGCCACCGATAGACGAGGCCACACGATTACTGGTGAGCGACTGCCCGGCGGCGGCTGAAGTCGAGGCACAAACCGCCCGGCATCGCCGGCGTGGAGATCATGGGCGGCTTTGTCATGCAGAAGCGGGGTGGATAGTTCAGATTCACCTGAGAGGCGAAGAAAACCGCCGAGTCGCTCAGATCGGCCGGCGGCTCGCAGCTCATACCCACGTCGATCGTCCCCTCCAGCCACAGCTTGTTGAGCCACCACTGTAGTCCATACGGGGAAAGATTGCCCGGGTCGAACGTGTCGTCGCAACCATTCGGCGTGCCACAACAGGACGAGTGCGGAAAACCGTCGACGTGCCGCGCCTCGTGCGCGAATACCGAGACAGTGACGGACAGGTACGTCCACTTCTTGAAGAATTCGCGCGTGGTGTCGTCATGCGCGCCGATGATGATGTACGGGCGGCCGTTGAACGTCTCACAACAATTGGGTCCGCCCCCGCTGCTGACGATGTCGAGTCCTCCGACCTTCGTCTTCACCCAATCGTAAAGGGCGCCCGAGGTCCAGGGAAGATGACCGGTCATTCCCTGATCCATGTAGTACATGGCGCGCAGCGCCTGCAGCAGCATCAGCTCATCCGTGTAGGCGGCGTCGGACATCAGGGACACTGGCTCAGTACAGAGCGGGAGCGCGGTCGGAATGCCGTCACGGCGGATCTCGAAGTCACCTCGGATCTGCTCCAGCGCCGGATCGTTGGTCGGACATTGGTCCACGAACCGGTCGATGTTTCGAATGGCCCCGAATGCCGGCTGCATGACGAGGAGGATCGTGAGGGAGATCAGGGCAAAGACGGTCGGACGCATATGGGCTCGGAGGAGCTTCGAGTATAGGCTCGATCGACCCTAAACGCCGCGGCACCGGTGTAGTCTGATGTTCATGGCTCACCATCCGCCCTCGGTCGCCGGTATCGCGGTGGGGTTGCTGGTCCTCGCGCTGCTGTTCGGCATCATCGAACGGATCGCTCCCGCCGTCCGCGGCCTATCCATCTGGCGATGGCACCGCCGCGTCGACTTCGTCTATTGGTTCTTTACGCCGATCGTGACACGGACGGCATCGACGATCGCCGTGGCCCTGACGGCCCTGACCGTGATGCTGATGACAGGACGCGCCGGTCTGCTGCACGGCGTCGTGGCGCGGCAACCGCGGTTGCTGCAATTGCTCGAGCTGCTGCTCCTGGCCGATCTGGTCGGTTACTGGAGCCACCGGGCGTTTCACGAGAAGCCCCTCTGGCGGATCCACGCCGTCCATCACAGCTCGACGGAGCTCGACTGGCTGGCAGCCTCGCGCGTCCATCCACTCAACGAAATCCTCACCCGCTCCGTTCAGGTGATCCCGTTCCTCATCCTGGGTTTTCGCGGCGACGTCATCGCCGGTCTCGCGCCTCTGCTGACGCTCTACGCGATCTTCCTTCACGCCAACGTCACCTGGGATTTCGGCCCGCTCCGCTACATCCTGGCCAGCCCGGCCTTCCATCGCTGGCACCACACCTCGGAAGAAGAAGGCCTCGACCACAACTTCGCCGGCATGTTCCCCTGGCTCGACCTACTCTTCGGCACCCTCTACCTGCCGAAAGGGAAACAGCCCTCGACGTTCGGCGTGTCCGGGGACGCCGTGCCCGCCACGTTCTTCGGGCAGCTCACCTACCCGTTGAGACGGAAAGCAGAAGGATGAAGGCTGAAGGCTGAGGGATAGAGGGAGCTCTCAACCCTCATCTTGCAGCCTTCCGCCTTCCGCCTTCATCCTTCCCGCCTCCGATAGCCTTCAGCCGAATCCACCAGCCGTATCCCTCGCCTACCGGAGCCCTCATCCTTCATCCTTCCGCCTTCATCCTTCCCTCGTCAGTTTCGCAAGGAACTGCTTGAATTACGGAGGACTGCCACCCACCCCGCCCCAATACAAGTAGTGTTTTCATTTTTGGTGGTGTGGTTTTCCTTCCGTCCTGACACTCCTTCACCAAAGCCTCATCGATCCGTAGCGCGTTCGTGACAAGCGGAACGGGGCGCCTCTAGCTCCTTCCCGCCTTTTCCCGGGGTAGTAAAAGGGCAGAGGTCGCGTCGGCCTCTCGCCTCGTCTTCGTGTCTCTCTCTCTCTCTCAACCCTTTTTGGAGGAGGTGCCATGACCACCCGACGAGTAGTCCCGCTAGCGCTGTTTCTCTCATCGATGTTCGTTCTGCAGGGGTTTGCCCAGACAGATCCAGGAGTGCGCGGGGGCGGAGCGGCCGCGGGATCGCCGCTCGCTTCCGTCGCTGCCAATAGTCCCGTCACGGTTCTCGACTTTTTCAACGATGGCAAGTCGCGCTTTCAGGAGATCGATTCGGTCAAGGGGACGATCGGGGGCGAAACTGGCTTCGGCCTGGGACCGCGCTTCAACTCGAGGAGTTGTGCGGCATGCCATGCCCAGCCGGCAGTAGGCGGAACCGGCGCGGCGGTGAATCCTCAGATCGCCGATGCCACCGCCGACGGCGCGCAGAACACGATTCCGTCGTTCATCACCCAGACCGGCCCGACGCGCGAGGCACGCTTCGTCTTCTTCACGAACGCGAACGGCACTCCCAACCCGAACGCGCCGAACGGCGGCGTGGAGGATCTGTACACGATCACCGGCCGCAGCGACGCGGGCCCGTGTACGCTGGCCCAGCCTAGCTTCTCCTCCCAGTTGGCCAACAACAACGTGATCTTCCGCATCCCGACGCCGACCTTCGGGGCTGGTTTGATCGAGACTCTCTCCGACGAGACTCTGCTCACCAACCAGCAGTCCGCGTTCAACAACAACCAGGGCATCACCGGCACGTTCAACCACAACGGCAACGACGGCACGATCAGCCGCTTCGGATGGAAAGCCCAGAACAAGTCGCTGGAGCTCTTCGCCGGCGAGGCATACAACGTCGAGCAGGGCGTCACGAACGAGATCTTCACTCAGGAGCGCCCGTTGCCCGGCGAAGACATGGGCATCATCGGCGGTCAGTCGGCGACGAACGGTCTGCCCGCGAACTGCCGGGGCAACGCCACGCCGGAGGACCATACCAACTTCAACCAGACGTCGATCAGCACGCTGAGCGACCTCGTGCAGTTCGCGATGTTCATGCGTCTGCTGGCGCCGCCCACCCCGTCGACAACGGTGCCGGGCGGCGCGACATCCATCACCAACGGCCGCAACCTCTTTATCTCGATCGGCTGCGCGATCTGCCATACGACATCGCTCACAACCGGGACTTCGTCGTTCACGTCCAGTCTCAGCAACGCTCAGGCGAACCTCTTCAGCGACCTCGAGATTCACCACATGGGAACGACGCTGGCTGACAACGTCTCTCAGGGAGGCGCCGGCGGCGATCAGTTCCGCACCGCGCCGTTGTGGGGAGCCGGACAGCGCATCTTCTTCCTGCACGATGGGCGGACGAAGGACATCCAGGCCGCCATCCTTGCTCACAATGCCAACGGATCCGAGGCCAACGGGCCCTCCTTCACGTTCTTCGAAAACCTGAGTACAGGCCAGCGGCAGGACATCCTCAACTTCCTGAGATCCCTCTAATCGATGCTTGCCGGGTCCGGCCGCTGACGCAGCGTCAGCGGCCGGGCTGGCGAAGGAGGCACAATGCTCCGCCGACAGCTCTTTTGTTTGCTTTTGTTCCTCTGCTCATCCCTGCTCGCGCAGCTTCCGACGAACACGATTCTCGTCAAGGGAGCGGAGCCGAGCGCAAGCGATGCGAAGACTCCACTGCCAGAAACAGGCAGGATCGCGGACAACGTCTACGAGAATCGATACTTCGGTTTCTCGTATCCACTGTCGTCCGACTGGTCCGAGCCCTACAGCGGCCCTCCGCCGTCAGACAGCGGCACCTACGTGCTCGGCGAATTCGTACCGTCGAAGGCGTTCAAAGGCCCGATCAAAGGCACGATCCTCATCACCGCCCAGGATCTCTTCTTCTCGCTCATTCCCCCGCGCAGCGCGAAGGAGACGATCCAATACGCCAGCGATCACCTCCAGCCGTACTACACCATCCAGGATCCGCCCTCCGAATTGACGATCGCCGGTCGGCCGTTTGCGCGGTTCGACTACATGTCGCCGGTGGCCGGCCTGCACTGGTACGTCCTGGCCACGCAGATTCGTTGTCACGTCATGCAGTTCATTCTCAACAGCCGCGACGCCGGTCTCCTCGACGGAATCGTGCGCGACATGAACCGGATGAAGCTGACCGCGGCCGACGCGCCGCCGTGCCTTGCGGGCTATGCGGATGAGAACGTGGTCAGCAGAGTCGAGCCCGTGCTCAACGACCACAGATTCAATTCCATCCCGGTGCGCATCATCATCGGCACGGACGGCAAGGTGAAGCACGTCCATGTGATCAGCGCGTTTCCGGACCAGGCGAAGATCATCACGGACGCCCTCGTGCAATGGAGGTTCAAACCCTATCTGCAGGATGGACAGCCCGCCGACCTGGAGACCGGCCTCCTGTTCGGCTATTCGCCCCCTCGGCCGCAAATGCCGTCAACGCCGCGGACCACCGCGCCCCGCGAAACCACCGGTGATGTCTCATCACAATGAACGACATCCTCGGGTGATTAACGTGCATTCATTCAACCCAACAAGGAGGAGAATCTCATGTACTTCAACAGCAGAGGCGAGAAGGTATCCCGGGCTCGCTGGAAGGAAATGTACAACGCCTTTCAGAACCGGCAGGAACTGATCAAAGCCGGCCTGACGAGCCGCCGCGACCTGCTCCGGATGGGATTGCTCACGAGCACCGGCATGCTCGTGGCGAAGAGCGGCTTGAGCAGTTGGGGCGGCGGTGATTGCCGTTACGGCAGCAGCGGCTGCGGCACTTGCGCCAGCCCGGTCACCACACCGTGGACGCTGCCGATGCCGATCCCGCCGGTGAAGCAGGCCATTCCGGTTTCCTCGCTCACCGGCCCCGCGCCCAGCGTCAACCCGAATACGACGGTCAATCCCGCCACCGGGCTTCCCTATGAAGGCCGCACCCGCGCCAACCAGGCCCCGGCGCTCGGATTCCCCTTTCCCGCCGGCGTGGTCTACCAGGTGACGCAGCAGCAGGCTCAGATCAATGTCTCGAATGACCTTCCGTTGCAGAATCTCTGGACGTTCGACGGAAGCAGCCCAGGGCCGACGTACGTGGCCCACTACGGCACGCCGATCATGGTGCGCAATATCAACAACCTTCCCTCGAACAACGGCGGGTTCGGACTCAACTCGGTCTCCACGCATCTTCACAACGGTCACACACCGTCCGAGAGCGACGGCTTTCCGTGTGATTTCTTCGCCGCCGGTCAGTACTATGATCAGTATTACCCGAACGCACTCGCCGGATTCAACTCCACGCACATCGCCACGAACGGCGACATCAATGAATCATTGAGCATGCTCTGGTATCACGACCATCGCGAGAACTTCACGTCGCAGAACGTCTATAAAGGCCTCCTCGGTTTCTATCTCCTGTTCAACCAGTACGATACCGGTGACGAGACCACCGGTTTCCGCCTGCCATCGTTCCCCAACTACGACATCCCGATGGCATTCGCGGACCGCTGCTTCGATCCGTCCACCGGAGTCATGGCCTTCGATACGTTCAACACCGACGGCATTCTGGGCGACAAGTTCATGGTCAACGGCGTGATCCAGCCGGTGCTACACGTCAGCCCACGCCGCTACCGCTTCCGCTGGCTGAACACAGGGCCGTCCCGGTTCCTGCAGGTCTACGTCACGGATCTCACCAGCCCCTCCACCCCGCAGCCGTTCTACCAGGTTTCCAACGACGGCAACCTGCTCCCTCTCCCCGTACAGGTACCTGCCGTGGCATTGGGAGTGGCCGAGCGGGCGGACGTCGTCATCGACTTCTCGCAGTACGCTGGCAAGACGCTCTATCTCGAAAACCGCCTCAACCAGACCAATGGCCAGGGCGGCCCGAGCGGCAGCGTCGTTTCCGGCGGCCAGGGCTTCCTCATGCTGCGAATCGTCGTGGATGGTCCAGTCGTCGCGGACAACAGCGTCAATCCGGCCACGCTTCCCGCCTACTATGCCCTTCCGAGCGTCAGCGGCTCACCATCGGTCTCGCGCTCGTTCAATTTCGATCAGACGCGGGACGGGCAGTGGCAGATCAACGGAAAACTGTTCGACTGCAATACGGTCCGCTTCAAGATAAAGCAGAACAGCCTCGAAGAATGGACCTTCAACGGCGGCTTCGGATGGTCGCATCCAATCCACGTCCATCTCGAAGAGTTCCAGATTACACAAGGGGCTCCCGGTCTGTACGGCAGTTCAAGCGACGATAACAACGATTACAGCCGTTGGGGCAACCAATACTGCTGGAGCGGATGCAGCGGTTCCAGCACCGGCGTAAATCTCGCCCGGAAAGACGTCGTGCGCCTCATCCCCAGCGGCAACGTCAAGGTCAGGATGCGATTCCGCGACTGGCTCGGCCGCTACCCGATGCACTGTCACAACGTGATTCACGAGGACCACGCCATGATGCTGCGGTTTGACGTCGCCACCACGGGCGACACGAACTCAAATCCATGAACCCGTCGGACTGAATAAGGAGGCCGATATGATTAATCGTTCCAGAAGACAACTGCTCACTGGTCTGGCCCTGTTGCCGTTTGCCGGAAGTGTGATGGGAAGCCCGGACGAACACCCTGCGCCGCGGCACTCCTTCGCGCCCCCGGACTCTGGCCGCGAAGTCATGCGCAAACGGTTCTTCCCCAACGTTCCACTGGTCACACACGAAGGAACGCACGTCCGCTTTTACGACGACCTTCTGAAGGACAAGCTCGTGGTGCTGAATCTCATGTACGCCGATTGCACGACTCTATGCCCCATGATCACCGCCAATCTCCTGGCGGCGCAGAAGATTCTCGATCGCCGCGTAAGACAGGATGTCTTCTTCTACTCCCTCACCATCAAGCCCCGGGAAGACACTCCCGAGAAGCTCCGGGAGTATGCGGCGAGGCATCACGTGCGCGCGAAGTGGCTGTTCCTCACCGGCCAGCCTGAGGACCTCGAGGAGCTGCGTCTGCGTCTCGGCTACGCCGACCCCAATCCGGTCAAAGACCGCAAGGACAAGGCTCTGCATAGCGGAATGCTCCGCTATGGGAACGAGCCGCTCTCACAATGGAGCTCGATCCAGGGAAGCGCCAATCCCGAATGGATCGCGGAGGAGATCACGTACGTGGTGCCGGCAACCGGACTCAGACACACCGCGGGCAAGGCCCCAGGCTGATACAGGACAGGCATTCACAAACTCGAGAAGCCGGGGCCGCCTGTTCAGGCCCCGACTTCTCCGATCAAAGTACCTCCCGGGCTCGCCTCGTTTCACTCGCGCGCGTCAGCTCTCCCGAATCGTTCGGCCGCTCGTGCGTGCGCGCGCTGTGCCTCGATCTCACGGTCGCGAGGCTCGGCGCTCGTCTCGAGCGACTCCAGCAGGCTCCGGGCGATCGCGGCGATCTCCTCGACCGCACGATTGAAGGCAGCCTCGTTAGTCTTCGAAGGTTTGTTGTAACCAGATAGCTTTCGGACGAACTGCAGCGAGGAAGCCTCGATCTCCTCTTCCGTGGCGGGAGGTTCGAAGTTGAACAGCGTCTTGATGTTCCGGCACATGGGGACCCTCCTGAGAAGCAAACCAGAAACCAGAAGTCAGAAACCAGAAGGGAGAAATGCTACGCCATGGCTCGAATCTAGGCCAAGCGGAGCATTTCTGATTTCTGGTTTCTGGTTTCTGGTTTTCACCTTCGGCGTTTGTGATAGAAGAACACCCACCATGAACGTCTCGAATCCACGCGCCGCGTCCTTTCGTCCCATCCTCATGCTGCTCGTCTGCGTATCGCTCGCCGCTGCTCAGAGCGCCCAAGCCGCCGACCCCACATACACCGTTCACATGCAGTCGCTGCCCGGAGCCAGCGCCAACGGCATCGGGATGGATTACATCGTCTTCGATCCGGCCACGCACGCGGTGTGGGTGCCGGCCGGAAACACGGGCGCCGTCGATGTCGTCGATCCGGCCACCGGCAAGGTCCGGCAGATCACCGGCTTTCCGACCGCGGAGATGGGAACCGGCGACCGGAAGCGCGTGGTCGGCCCCAGTTCAGCAACCGTGGGCAACGGGACGGTCTACATCGGCAACCGCGGCGATTCCACCGTCTGCGCCGTAAACCCGAAAACGCTCGTGCGGGGCGTCTGCCATAAGGTCGACTCCATGCCCGACGGACTCGCGTACGTCGCGTCGACGAACGAGGTGTGGGTCACCACACCGCGAGACAAGTCCGTGCGCATCCTCGATGCGGCCACGCTCAACGAGAAGGCCAAACTGACCTTCGACGGGAATCCCGAGGGCTTCGCCGTCGATGCCAAGCGTGGCCGTTTCTACACGAACATGGAAGACAAAGATCTGACGCTGGCCATCGACCTGACGACACACAAGACCGTGGCCACATGGAAGCCCGCCTGCGGCGAAGACGGACCGCATGGATTGCGCGTCGATGAGAAAGCCGGTCAGCTCTTCGTAGCGTGCAGTACGCGCGCCGAGGTGCTCGACGTCGCCCACGACGGCGCCGTGCTCTCGTCGATCGACACCGGTGACGGCGTCGACGACATCGACTACAGCGATGCCACCCACATGCTCTACGTCGGCGCGGCGAAGGCCGGAGTGCTTACCGTGGCCCACGCGGACGCGAACGGCAAGCTGGTCATCGTGGCCAAGGTACCGACGCACGCGGGCGCCCGCAATGCCGCGGTGACGAGCGACGGCGAGGTCTTCCTCGCGCATTCAGGACTCGGAAAGCTGAGCGACCTGGTTGTCGCCACACCGAAGAGGTAAGCCCCCACCTCATGGGCCGCATCCACCTCGGGACGATCTTCGGCACGACGATCACCCTCGATTTCAGCTTTCTGATCCTCGTCATCTTCTTCATCGTGATGAACGTCCAGTCGGAGGGGATGCCGTATGCCCTGCTGTGGGCCCCGGTGCTCCTGATCAGCGTGCTCTTTCATGAGCTGGCGCACGCTTCCATGATCGGCGGCCTCGGGTTTGGGCCGAGCTCGATCATCCTGCAGGGCATGGGGGGCGTCACCTACAACGATCGGAACGCACGGCCGTGGCAGGACCTCATCATCAGCGCGGCCGGGCCCGCATCGAACTTCCTTCTGTCCTGGATCATCACGCTCATCATCGCCAACGTTGCGGCCGTCTCGCGCGACCCGTTCTTCGCCGCCCTTCTTCCCCTGCTGGCCTATATCAATGTGTTCTGGGGCGTATTGAATCTGCTGCCGCTCGGCCCGCTCGACGGCAACAACATCCTCCGCAACCTTTTCCGCCTCTTTCTGCGCGAACGGCCGGCGTTCATCATCTCGATCTGGATCTCGTTGATCGTCGGCCTCGTCATCTTTGTCCTTTGCCTGATCAGAAAAGAGATCTTCATCGCCATTCTCGTGGCTTGGTACGTCCGGTCGAGCTGGTTGCAATGGGAGTTCTTCCGATCGCACAACCGGACCGACTGACGCGGCTGGACGGAAACTCACCTAAAATAGCTCCGAATACCCTCATGGAAGTCCAGCCCTCCCCGCATCTCGCAAACGCTCGAAGCGCGCTCGCCCGCTGGCTCCGTGGCGGCCGGACGCGCGCATCGCACGAGTCGCTGCGCACCACGGTGGCCATCCTGCGGGCCCAGCAGGAGGCCACGCTCGACGGCATCCTCGTCGTCGATGATCGCGGCTCGATCCTTGCCTACAACCGCCGTTTCCTGGAGATGTGGGGCATCCCCGAGGAGACGGCCAGGGGGGCTGACGACAACGAGCTGCTCGGCTACGCCTCGGAAAAGGTGCAGAACTGGAACGAGTTCATCGAGCTCGTCAACCATCTCTACACGCATCCGGACGTCGTCCGCAGCAACGACATCGTCGAGATGAATGACGGCCGCGTCCTGTCGCGCGCCTCGGTGCCGATCGTCTCGGGCGAGCGGATCCGTGGACGGGCCTGGTACTTCCGCGACGTCACCGAAAGCGTCCGCAACGAGGCCATGCAGTCCGCCCTCTTCCGCATCGCCACCCTCAGCCGCGACGCCCGCAACCTCGACGAGTTCTACGGCGCCGTACACGGCATCGTCAACGGGCTGATGGAGGCGACGTACTTCTACATCGCCGAGTACGACGCCGAACGCGACATCCTGACCTTCCCCTACTTCGTCGATAAGTACGATGCCGCCCCCGTAGGACGGCCACCCGGCCGCGGGCTCACCGCGTACGTGCTGCGCACGGGCAAACCGCTGCTGGCCACGCCGGAGGAGTTTGACGAGCTGAAACGGAGCGGCGAGGTCGAATCGATCGGGGCTCCCTCGGTCGACTGGCTCGGCGTACCGCTGTCCACCGGCGACCGGACGTGGGGCGTCATCGGCGTACAGACGTACGACGAGGGGGCGCGCTACACGGCCCGCGACCGCGACATTCTCCTCTTCGTCGCCCAACACGTGGCCTCGGCCATCGAACAGAAGCGGCAGGAAGACGCACTGCGTGAGAGCGAACGCCGCTACCGGCAGATGTTCGAGAACAACCGCGCCGTGCAACTTCTGATCGATCCCGACAGCGGCCGCATCGTCGACGCCAACATGGCCGCCGCCGACTTCTACGGATGGGACATCGACACTCTGCGCACGATGCATGTGCAGGAGATCAACACCCTCGACGAGGAAGCCATCCGGGCCGAGATGGAGAACGCCGCGCTGCAGGAGCGCAGCTACTTCGTCTTCACCCACCGGATCGCCAACGGCGATCTGCGCGACGTGGAAGTCCACTCCGGGCCGATCATCGCCAGCGGACGCACACTCCTCTACTCCATCATCCACGACATCACCGAACGGAAGCGCGCCGAGAAGGCGCTGCTGCTGTCCGAACAGAAGTACCGCAACATCGTCGACTACGCATCTGTCGGCATCTATCGCTCATCGCCCGACGGCACGATTCTGATGGCGAATCCCACCCTGGCCCGCATCCTCGGCTACGACTCCATCGCCGAACTGCAGCGGCGCAATCTGGCCACAGACGTCTACGTCACCAAAGAAGAGCGTGAGAGCGCGCTGACGCGCTTCGCCGCCAACGGCTACGCGATCGAGGAAGAGCTGCTCTGGCGCAAACGGGACGGCACGCCGATCTGGGTGCAGCTCAACGCCCACGCCATCGACCTGCACGAGGGAGCCGAGGTCTTCGAAGGCTTCGTCTTCGACATCACCGAGCGGAAGATGGCCGACGAGCAGGTCGCGGCGGCGGACGCGCAACGGAAAGCGGTGCTCGACGCCGCCTCGCGCGTCTCCATCATCGCCACCGATCCCCAAGGCGTCATCACCGTCTTCAACTCCGGCGCCGAGCGCATGCTCGGCCACACCGCCTCCGACGTCATCGGCCTGCGGAACGTCACCGAGCTTCACCTCGACACCGAGCTCGTGCAGCACGCACGCCGCCTCGCCTTCGAGCTCGGCGAGAGACTGTCCGGCTTCGACGTCCTCGTTCACCGCGCCGCGAGCGAAGGACTCGAAGAGCGTGAGTGGACCTATATCCGCAACAACGGCGAGCCGGTCGTGGTTCTCCTCTCTGTGACCGCGCTGCGCGACGAGCACGGCAACCTGACCGGCTACCTCCACGTCGGCACCGACGTCACGGAGCGCAAGCGTGCCGAGGAGACGCTGCGGCAGCAGTCGGCGGCGATGACCGCCTCGATGGACGGCATCGGCATCCTCGACGCGCGGCTCGACTTCACCTACGTCAACGACGCCCTGGCGAAACTATTCGGTTACCCCATTCCTCAGGAGATCGTCGGCCGCTCGATCTGTGACCTTTACGAGCCTCCCGAGCAGGTGCGATTCATCACGACGATCGTCCCCCTCGTGCAGCATCGGGGACGCTGGCGTGGGGAGGCCACCGGCTTGCGCAGCGACGGATCGCTCTTCCCCCAGGAGATCTCGCTCACGGCCATCGATGGGGGCGGGATGGTCTGCGTCGTCCGCGACATCACCGAGCGGACCTACGCCGAGGAGCAGATCAAGCACCTCGCCTACCACGACGCCCTGACCACGCTCCCGAACCGCCTCCTGTTCAAAGACCGCGTCACCGTTGCCATCTCCCACGCCCAGCGCCATGACGGGCGGGTGGCCGTTCTCTTTCTCGACCTCGATCGATTCAAGGTCATCAACGACTCCCTCGGCCACAACATCGGCGACCAGCTCCTGCAGGCCGTGGCGGCCCGCGTGCAATCGTGCGTTCGCGACAGCGACACGGTGGCCCGCCTCGGCGGGGACGAGTTCACGCTTCTGCTCCCTGAGCTCACGCACGCCGAAGACGCCGCGCTGGTGGCCCGGAAGATCCTTGAAGCCGTCCGCTACCCGTTCCACATCGAAGGCCGTGAGTTCTACATCACCACCTCCATCGGTATCAGCATCTTCCCCGAGGACGGCATCGACGCCGAGGCGCTCATCAAGAGCGCCGACACGGCCATGTACCAGGCCAAGGAACAGGGCCGCGACAACTATCAGCTCTTCAACGCTCTCGTGAACGCGAAGGCGCTGCAGCGCATCGCCCTCGAGCACGGTCTGCGCCGTGCTCTTGCCCATCACGAGCTGGCCGTTCACTACCAGCCCATCTTCGACTTCCGCACCAGCCGGATCACCGGCATGGAAGCGCTGTTGCGCTGGACGCACCCGGAGATGGGCCCGATTCCGCCCGCGACGTTCATCCCGCTCGCCGAGGCCATCGGCGTGATGATCCCGATCGGCAGCTGGGCCATGCGCACCGCCTGCGCGCAGGCCAAGGAATGGCACGACGCCGGATTCAATACCCTGTCGCTGGCCGTCAATCTCTCCGTCTGCCAGCTCCAGCAGCCCGATCTCGTCACGATCGTTCGCGAGATCCTCACCGAGACCGGTCTGCCGGCGCGGCTGCTCGAGCTGGAGATCACCGAGTCGACGGCCATGCAGAGCCCGGACGCGAGCATCCGTACGCTCTACGACCTCAAGAAGCTCGGCATCCGCATCTCCCTGGACGACTTCGGCACCGGCCACTCGTCGCTGGCTTATCTGAAACGCTTCCCCATCGACACGCTGAAGATCGACCAGTCCTTCGTCCATGACATCACGCGCGACCCCGACACCGCCGCCATCGTCACCGCCATCATCGCCATGGGCCACAGCCTGCGGCTGAAAGTGATCGCCGAGGGCGTCGAGTTCACCGATCAGGCAACCTTCTTAAAGCGTTGCAGTTGCGACCAGATGCAGGGCTTCCTGATCAACGCCCCCATGCCCGCCGAAGAGCTCGGCGCGATCCTCGCCGCCGGCGAAGTACGGGCAGTGGACGGGGGCTAGGTTCACCGCTTCGACGCTCCGTCGCCACCCCCGCCTGAAAAATAAATTTGGCTGGAGGGTAGGGAATTCTCGCTGCGCGTCACTCCCACCTATAGAGAGATCGCAGTTCGTCCTCAGAACAATAAGGTCTCAGGGAGGCGTCGATGAAAACGGCGTTCACTGCAGTAGTTGTGTGTTTTGTCTCGGTACTCAGGCTGGCTCAAAGCCACGTTCATCGGCGCCGAGGGATCTCATTCGCCTTGAACCGCGGCATTTTCGGCCGCTTTCCAGCTACAAATCGCGTCACTTGGAGGATTCCGATGAAACATGCGCTCGTCGCAGTCGTGGTGTGTCTGGTTTCGGTTGTCAGTGCCATGGCGCAGTGGTACAACGTTGGGCCGGTCGGCATTGGCGTTACCTCGACGCCGTACACCCTGGAAGTGAGCGGCAGCACCAATCCTGACATCGCCCTGTCGCTCTCGGGCACTCACAAGCTCCTCATCGGTGTCCCCACGACAAACGGTAATTTCATCACCGGGAGCATCGCGTATTCCGACGTGGCGTTTCGAGAAGACGGCGGAGGTAAGATCCTTTTCTCGACGTCGGCCTCAGGCGCAACAAACGACTTAACCCTGAGTGGCGGCAACGTCGGTATCGGCACAGCGTCGCCTGGGATGATCCTCACTGTCGCTGGCAGTGGTCAGATGTTCGGTGTGGACAACAGAGCGATCTTTACGGCGAAAAACAGCACCGGAGGCTATGAAAGCTATCTCTGGCCCCGGTGGAGCGACAACATCATGTATCTGAACTACGGCTCGAGCGGCTTCAACATCCGCACTAATTCATCCGCCAATGCGATGTTTATGGATGGAACGGGTCAGGTCAGCATCGGCACGACGACTCCGGGATCAAAACTGGATGTGAATGGCTCGTCGCGCTTTGGGTATGACTTTCTGACGATGCCCCCTCCACTCTACGGAGGCATCCAGATCGGCGAGTATGGTGCCGGTGGCGAGGGAGAGCTTCAGTTCTTGACCTGCGGCTGTGGCACAGGCTACGGATTTCGGTTTCGAGGCGATTCCAGCAACGGCTCTTCCTTGCGGCTTGAACGAAGGCAGAACTCCACAACATGGTCCGATTTCATGTTCTTTACCCCCGATGGGAGGCTAGGGATCGGGACAGGCTCGAGCGTTCCACTCCAAAACCTCGTTGTCCTCGGTCCCTCCGACACAACGTTCCCCAACTCTCCCGCGACCGCCAGCGTCGGAAGCACCAGCGCGTATTCGGACCCCAACAACGGTGCCGGATTGTTCTTCTCCGCGATCTACAAGTCCGACGGATCGCGAACCATCATCGGCGCCGTCTCGGCCATCAAGGAGAGCGTGGTCGACGGCCAGGATGGCGGATCCCTTACGTTCGGAACACGTGCCAACGGATCGGCCGCCGTGTCCATGGAGCGCATGCGCATCGACAGCGGCGGCAACGTTGGTATCGGGTTGACTGCCGCGCCGGGGAATAAGCTCGACGTCAATGGCAACGTGCACGTAAGCGGCAGCATCACCGGCGCCTCGGTCATCAACGCTACCTACCAGGATGTGGCGGAATGGGTTCCGGCATCGGGCAACGTGCCGCCAGGAACGGTTGTGGTACTGAATCGCGAGAGGAACAATGAAGTGATTCCCTCAACGCACGCGTATGACCCGGCGGTCGCCGGCGTCGTATCTCCGAATCCAGGGCTCATTCTCGGCAGCGAAGGGGCGTCCAAGGCAAAGGTCGCTACGACGGGCAGAGTAAGAGTCCGTGTCGATGCATCAAAAGACGCGATTCACATCGGCGACCTTCTCGTCACAAGCGACAAGCCGGGAGTGGCGATGGTCTCAGAGCTCCTCGACCTCGGCGGCGTGAAAATCCACCGCCCCGGCACGCTCATCGGCAAAGCCCTCGAACCGCTGCCGAACGGCGAGGGGGAGATCCTCGTTCTGCTCAGCCTTCAGTAGTGATGTGAGACAAGGATCAATGAAATGAAACCAGTCACTGCGCTCCTTTGCGGATTTGTTCTACTCGGCACGGTCACCCTCACCGCCGCCGTCACTCCGGCGCGTCTATCGTTCGAGACCAGCGCCGTTGTCGGATCCGGGTTTACTCCCGGCAGGCAGGTCGTGCTCTTCGGCAGTGCGTACCCGCCGCAGCCGTACTCGCGGCGCCTTCTGAGTTATCTGAAGGTCTTTACCGCCGACAAGCAGGGAAGTTTCCGCTGGGAGGCGCCGGAGCCGATCGCACAGCGCTCCGTTTGGTTCGCCATCGGCAGCGTGCCGGCGGATCAGGTGGTAGCAGTTCCGGGGAACGCCGCGCCTCCGAAGGCATCCTTGCCGCCGCCTGTCCTTCTCGTGGGTCGGGATGCCGGCGCCGATGCTCTATCGATCAGCGAGTACATGACTGATGTGCTCGTTGTACGGCCGGACGACACGGTCTGGTTCGGGGCCGCGATCAGGCATGGCACCAGTGACCTCAACCGCGGGCTTCCGGGCGTGAACAATTTCTCGACCAGAACGCTGATGGCGAAGGGAGCGGCAAACGGAGCGGGCAACGGTCCGGCTCCGACGCTCGATCACCTCACGCCATCGGACGTCGTGGTCGTCGTCGATCCGGTCTCACTCCGCTTCTACGCCGGCCGGCTGTCTGTGAACTAGGAGAGGCACATGCGCAGATCGATTCCGTTCTTCCTCACCGCGGCCGTGCTGCTCCTGATGGCGGCGGCCGGCTTCGCGCAGGTTCACCCGAATCTCGAGAAGGGGTTCTCTCCGGACAAGATGTATGAGTTCCACGATATCGACCACATCAATCTCTTCAACGGAAACCTCTCGCTCACCATCCCGATGGGTGGCGGCACGCCGGTCAGCGACCGGCTCTCTCTTTCGATGACGCTCGTCTACAACAGCAAGGTGTGGGACGCCACGACCAAAGCCGATCTGACAGCGCCGGAAGGTCAACAGACCAAGACCCTGAAAACGCCTACGGGACGATCCAATGCCGGTCTGGGGTGGATGCTTTCTTTCGGTCGATTGCTCGAAGGGACCTCCATATTCGAACAAGACGACAGTGACATCGTGACGGACGATGCAATCCATTATGAGTCGCCTGACGGCAGCGACCGCATCTTCTGGCCTACGATTCACAACGGCTCAACCGAGGCGTCAGACTCCGCTCACTGGTACGCACGGGACGGTTCGTACACACGCCTGACCGGACCCGCCGACACAACTACGCGGCTGATCGAAACATCCGACGGCATGGTTCGCCAGTTCTCGTCGTATATGGATGGCGCCCGCAGACGCTGGCGCATCACGAAAATTACCGATCCCTTCGGCAACCACGTCGACTTCGACTACGGCACGGCACTCCAGTGGACGATCACCGATCAATACGGCCGCCAGACGATCATCCACTTCAAGGACGTCCTCGCCGACGACTCAACGGTATACAGCGGAACCCCGGCCTACCTGACGGCGATCGACTACATCGACGTGCCGCAGACCGTGTCCGGAACCGCCCGATACTCGTTCCAATACACGAACATGTGGGTGCGGACCGGGTATTGTAATTACGACGATGCGTATCATTACAGTGACACAAACCACTATCGCGTCCCGACGCTGACGAGCGTCACACTGCCTGATAGCTCGTCGTATCAGTTTTCCTACGGGGTGGGAACGAGCACCACGACCGTCGTACCGACTGATCCGGGAGATTGCTCCGGAGGCTCTCTCACATCTGCCCAGTTGCCGACATTGGGCAGCATCTCTTGGCAGTATCAGCAGTACTTCATGCCCGTCGACGGGTGCGACACGGACGTCCTGTCGAGCTCCGCCGGAATCAAGACCAGGACCCTGCACGATCCGTTCACAGCCGGCGATGGCATCTGGTCGTACACGCAGGCCGAGACGCCTGAAACGGAAGCGGCGTGGCGTTGTTCGGCGCACCAAATCCTCTACGGCTATGCGCCAGCGGAGGAATCAATCACCACGGTAACTGATCCTTCGCTGAACAAGACCGTCAGTCACTTCACCGTGTGGCCCGTCTGGAGACTTCTTGGGAATGATCCGCCTGACGGCTCGAACCCCGACGGCACCCGCCCCGACGGTGCTTCCTATTCCGAGTACGGCCTTCCGTTCACGCACAAAACGGTCGCGGCAAATTCCGACAAGCTCCTTTCGACAGAAACGTTCGAGGGGTCGACCCTGGTCCGGCAGACCTACGTGAAGTACGAGCTCGATCCTCGTTTCGCGCTTTCGTATGACATGAACCGGCGCCTCGCGGGCAGCAGGACTCTCTTTCTCGACGACTCCTCCCATTACATCGACGTCGATTCCTCGGACTACGACGGCTTGGGGCACTATCGCACGACAACGACCACCGGCGATTTCCTCGGAACCGGCCAGGCGAGGATCGTTACTACCGACTTCAACAAGCCGTCGACGCTCGTCGGATCGGGCATTTTCAGCTCTGGCAGCTACCCTGGCACATTCTTCCGGCCCGCCGGCGATCACTGGCTGCTCAACCTGTACGATCGCACGACCACCCAGGAAGGTGCCGCCAGCTCCGTGCAGGAGTACTGCTTCGACTCGACTACCGGCTTCCTCAACGGCACGCGGACCTACGCCGGCAGCAGCCGGGCATCCAACGACCTCGTGGCGGCATTTGCGACGGACGCGAACGCAAACGGCGCTCTCGGCGCCGTGACCTCGGAGAAGTACTACGGAGGCGATTTCAACCCTGTTGACCCCCTGGCGACGCTATGCAGTTCGCTCACCTCTCCCGGCGCCCTCGGATACGACATCCGCCATTCCTACGATCATGGAGTCCGGAAGACCTCCGAGTATTTCTCGGGCGGTGCCACCGTCGGCTTCAAATTTCTCGATCAGGTCATCGACGCAAACACCAGTCTCCCGTCGAGCTCAACCGACACCGCAGGTGTTACTACCTTTTATACCTACGACTCCTCGCGCCGCCTGCTGCAGGCACAGACGAGCACCGATCCGCTGATCAACTACGCGTACACGCCCGCCAGCGGCAATACCGCCGCAAGCGTCGTGATCTCGCAGGTGTCCGGGACGAGCGGTACGCCGCAGGCCGCCTTCCAATTTGACGGTTTTGGACGTGTCGTCATGCATTCCCGTACACTACCCTCGACGGGGACACCACGGTGGTCACGGCAACAGACCGTGTTCGACTCGATGGGCCGGAAGACCCAGGTCTCGGAATCGGAAGAGTCCAATACTCCCTCCCATTTCACGGTCTTCTCCAACTTCGATGCCTTCGGCCGCGCGCGCACGGTCACGAAACCTGACGGGGCAGTCTCTTCGATTCAATACACAGGGTCGCGCGAAATCGACCGTACCGTGAACATTCACGCACAAGCCGGCACCGACACCCCGGCGACGACGATCGAGCGCTACGACGTTCATGGCCGGCTCAATGAGGTTGTTGAGCCCAACAGCAATCTCGATGCGACGTACACGTACGACGTCGGCAACAGGCTGCACACGGCATCGATCGTCGGTGACGGCACGACCCAGACACGGTCATTCGCCTACGATAATCGCGGCTTTCTCCTTTCCGAGACCCATCCGGAGCTCGGGCCGGCGGGGACGACCTACGACAGCTACGATGCCCGCGGCCACGCCCACCACAAGCTTTCGGGTACGCCGAGCGGCATCTATGAACTCCGGTTGGGGTACGACGCCAGCGAGCGCCTGACAGTCGTGTCTGACCTGAACGGTGCCCGCGAGCTGAAGCACTTCGTATTCGCCTCACAGAACGATACGAGCGTCAGCCCCACAAGCTACGAGAACGGGAAGCTGTTACAGGCTGTGCGAACCAATCACCTGCCTCTGGGCGACGTCGCCGTCACCGAGACTTACAAGTACCAGACTCCCGCCGGCCGGCTATCCTCACGGCAGACCGACGTCACCAGCGGCAGCACGCCGCTCCAGTCGTATTCGCAAGCGTTTGCATACGACGATATCGGTGAGATCACCAGTCCTGGCTACCCGACCTGTTCGAACATGCTGATGCCTTGCGGTACAACGGGACTGGGCGCGACGTTCACGTACAAGGACGGCTCGCTCATCGCCATCCCCGGATACGCCTCAAACATAACCTACCTCGGGAACATGCTCTCCCAGGTCGTCCACCAGACCGGCGTCACCGATACCTACCTCCAGGACCCGACAAACGGGCTTCCCCGCCCGTCTTCGATCGCCTTCTCGAACTGGAGCGCATCCTGCCCGGTCCCAGGGGCACCAGTGATCACAGCGGCAACGTCTGTTCCCGCCGGATCGACAGGCAATGTGGCGACCGTGCCCGCGGACGGAACCTTGCAATATTCATGGACCATCGCCGGTGGAACAATCACGATGACCGGCGCGAGCTCGATCACGTACACGGCCGGAGCGAGCGGTACCGTCGTTCTCTCCGTGACGGCGTCATTCGTTTCCAGTACGTGCGGACAAGGACCTGCAGGGACAAAGAGCGTAACAATCCAGCAACAACAGCAGCTTTCGCCGCCGCTGAATTTCTCGACCGCGCTGAACGGCAGCAGCAGCGTCACCCTTGTCTGGTCGCAGGGGTTGTCAGGCCCGACATCCTACCGGATGGAGCGAAAGGATTGTTACGCCTGCGCATGGGTTCCCATCGGCCCGAATCCGTACTCCGGGACGAGCTATACAGACGCGATCAGCTCCATCTCCGGCAATCCGCCTGCGGCTCACCTCTATCACGTCATCGCCGTGGCCAGCGGGAGCAGCGATTCGCAACCCAGCAATCCCGACTATGCGGTGACAGCCTTCACGCTGTTCGCGGAAAGCATCGGGACGGGAACGCCCGTCCGAGGCACTCACGTGCAGGAGTTGCGGAAGGCGATCGACGCTTTGCGGAGCTTGGCCAATCTCCCGCCCTATACCACTGGCTGGACAGACTACAACGCACCGACAGGTCTTGTTCTGGCCAGCCACCAGACCGACATGCGCACGGCTCTCGACCAGGCCGTGTCCAGTCCTAATGTCGTTGGCTATCACCTCACGTTTACCGGCACAACGCCGGCCCACGGCATTGGCATCGCGGCGTCCCACCTGAACCAGCTTCGGAATGCGGTGAAATAATGAAGACCAAACTAATCGCCGTAGTCGTCTTTCTCCTTCTCATCGGCGGGGCCGTCACGCTCGGCGCCGCCCAACCCAAGTTCCGCTCGTCCGGTTCCGGCGATCCAGGCAGCAGCCGGTACCTCGTCACTCTGGCCGACGATGCGAACGCACAGGACCTCGCCGCGGCCAAAGCGGAGTTGGCCGCGCTCTACGGAGCCCGGATCGAGACGGATGCCTCGATCGGCGTGCGACAATTTGCGGTGACCATGACCCTGGCGCGGGCGCGACTCCTCAGCAGCGACCCTCGGGTGAGCGAGGTAGCTGAGTCGCCATCCACTCAGCCTCCGGCTCCCGCTCCTGTTTCCGCAGCGCGCCACTTCGCGACCCAAACCACGGGCTATGGCGACACCGGGCAAAGCGGCACGTACACCTACGACGGTTCCGGCAACATCACCGCCATCGGTACGGATACCTATCTCTACGACCTGGAAGGCCGTTTGAAGGTCAGCGTGACCCGCGGGGTGGAGGAGGATTACACCTACGACGCCTTCGGGAACCGAAAGGCGGCCACCGGCGCGTCGAATTGCCTCGGGCAGACGACCTGCGCCCAGCCTGTTACCGTGGACCCGCCCTCGAACCACCTCCTGACGATCAACGGGGCCTCCGTCACGTATGACTCCGCCGGGAACGTTACAGACATCGCCGGCTCTCCGAGCACGCATTATGTGTACGATGGGACGGAGATGATGACCGAGGCCACGGTCGGCAGCGACGACCGTCAGTTCGTCTACACGGCGGACGACGAGCGCATCGCGGTGAAACAAGGTGTGTCATGGACGTGGACGGTGCGCGACCTGAGCGAGAAGGTGCTGCGCGAGTTCACGAGCATGGAGACCGGCGGCGCGAACTTCGCCATGACGAACCGCGTGTGGGTGAAAGACTACGTCTGGCGCGACGGACTGCTGCTCGCCACAACCAGTCCCAGCGGAACGTTTGACTACCATCTGGATCACCTCGGCACGCCACGGCTGATCACGGACGTGAACCGCATCAAATTCGCCGAGCACGCGTACTACCCCTTCGGCGCGGAGATTAATCTCACGCCCCACGAGACTCCCGAGGAGGCGATGAAGTTTACCGGGCACGAACGGGACATCGTGGCTGGGGATGGGCATACGCTGGACTACATGCACGCTAGGTACGACAATGCGAGCTTGGGGCGGTTCATATCAGCCGACAGAGCTCTTGGCCTGCCGTCTAAGCCACAGTCATGGAACCGCTATGCGTACGCGAGCGGCAACCCACTGTTACGAATCGATCCAGACGGACTCACAGATGTGAAGATCACTGTGCAACGTGAGGAGGAGGTCGCGGTCACACAAGCTGGAAGTGGCCATCAGGCCACGATGCAAGGAACTCCCGGTACCTTCACTGTAACTGGAGGCGCAACAACCCTGTCAGGTACCACGATGGAGCGTGCTGACAACGGAAACCAGGCAGAGGGCCGAATTCCAGCAGGAACGTATTCAGGCGATACTCATACGAGCCCCCACTTGAATCGGGAGGTCGTCGGTGTTTCGAGTGTCCCGGACAGGAGTGACATTCTCATGCATCCGGGGAATGAGCCCGAGAACTCTGTGGGCTGCATTCTCGTCGGTACCGGCCGCGACACTTCGACAAACCGCATAACGCAAAGTGTTAGCGCTCTCGATAGCGTAATTCAGTATATAGGTGACGTTAGAGCTTCCGACGCTAGGCTCAACCCTCCCCAGACAACAACGATCACCATTGTCGTCAACGACCCTCCAAAGAGGACACCATGAATAACCGTGCAATGCTGTTTGTGCTAATCACCCAATTTGCCTGCTCGTTGTCTGGTACCTCATTGGTGGCGCAGTCTGTTCAGGCTCCACGAATCACAAGTGTGTATACGCGAGCAGAAATGATGGAATTATTGAGAGAGTGGCGCTCCGCCGATGGCGACGCGGTCTTTGTCGTCTCGGATCGCTTGGCGTTCTTCCTAACAGGGAACCCACCCGACTTTTACGACGAGATGGCCGCACACCCCGACCAGCTAGACCATTGGTTGTCCCGTCTTGGAGGAACGACCTTCACCGATTTTGGCCGGAGTTGTGTCGATCGACGCTGCCTGAGGCAGCAAATGATTCGCGCTGTTGAGAGTACTCGCGGACCTACTAAGGAAGCCGAGGCGGCACGGTTGCGAATATTGGTCACGCTACAGAAGACCGATGTACGGACTGTAGACTGAAATCCATTCGGCGCTAGAGGTTCGGCTCTGGGCTCTCGACGACGAGATGCGCGTGATTCGTCATCAGGATCCGCACCGTGAAGGACCATCCAAATCGACAAAGCAGCCTGCCTGAGGAAGACGACGAAGACGAGGAAGACCTTGCGAACGAGGCCTGAGCGAGTGGCACGTCGGTCGAGTGATCAGAATCTCCTGCCGTGAGGAGAGGCACTTGTGGCGCGCAGAGAGACCGTTCTGTCGCGCGGAGACGTCCTTCTGTCGTCCGAAGAGGTTCTTCTGTCCCGCGGAGAGCACTTCTGGCCCCGCGCAGAGGCACTTCTGGCCCGCGCAGAGGCAATTCTGTCGACACGAACAGGCACTTCTGTCGCGCGAACAGGAACTTCTGTCGGGGCAAACAGAAACTTCTGTCGGGCGAACAGAAACTTCTGTCGGGGTGAACAGAAACTTCTGTCGGGGTGAACAGAAGCTTCTGTCGGGGCGAACAGAAACTTCTGTCGAGGAGACCAGAAACTTCTCTCGGACGACCAGAAACTTCTGTCGGACCGACCAGAAACTTCTGTCCGGCGACCAGAAACTTCTCTCGCGTCGACTAGAAACGCCTGTCGAACGGCCAGAAACGCCTCTCCGGCGACCAGAAACTCCTGTCGGGCAACCAGAAACGTCTGTCGATCGGACAGAACCTTCTGTCAACCCGACAGAAACGTCTGTCGATCGGACTGACACGCCAGTCGATCGGAGTGACACGTCAGCTCCAGGTGTTCGGGATCGACGCTATCCTCCCCTACCGCGTGACCCTCCTCCCTAAACGCCTGTGAGCGATTCGACGGTTCCTCTTCGTTCACGTGGGCGTCGCGTGTGCCCGTTCATCCGGTCAAGCGACTCTCCAACAGCCCTCGTCCTCGGTGACAAAACTCCGCGAACCGAGCCACGAGCCTCAATTAGTGATCCAATAGGCCCATGGGAACGCGTCGGTCGGCGTTTCTTGCCTTCTTGCTGTTTGTTGTCTCCACTGCGCCCGCGCGCGCGCAGGTGATGACTTACATCTACGATGCGCCGGAGTCGCCGCTGGATGTGCGGTATCTGTATCACTGGGAGATCCTGAGGACAGCGCTGGACAGGACGACGCCGAAGTGGGGAAAGTACCGGATGATGAAGTCGGAGCTCATGACCGAGCAGCGCCAGGCCTTTGAGCTGCAACACGCCACCGGGAAGCTGACCGTGATGTACCTCAGCACCACTCCCGACTTCGAGAGGACTCTCATCCCCATCCGCATCCCCGTCGACAAGAACCTGGGCGGCTACTGCGTGTTTCTCATCCGCAAGAATGAACAGCAATGGTTCACTCTGGTTCGATCGATCGACGACCTGCACCGGTTCACCTACGGCCTCGGCCTGGGCTGGATCGACGTCGACATCCTCAGGTCCAACGGCTTCAAGGTCGTCACCGGCTCCAGCTACGAGGGCCTCTTCGAGATGCTGGTCAACAAGCGCTTCGACATCTTTCTGCGGGCGGCCACCGAGGTGCTCGATGAGTACGCTCGGCGCAAGGAGGCCATGCCCTCGCTCCACATCGAGGACAGCATCCTTTTCTACTACCCGTTGCCGATGTACTTCTGGTTCCCGAAGACGAACGAGGGACAGCGCCTGGCCGCGCGCGCCGAGGAAGGCATGCGCATGATGATCGCCGACGGGACGTACGACCGCATCTTCGACAAGTACCAGCGGCACAAGATCGAGCAACTGCGGTTGAAGGAGCGTCGGATCTTCACGATCAGGAATCCATTTCTCGGCCCGGAGACCCCGTTCAGCGACAAGCGCCTATGGTTCGATCCGCAGACGTACAAGTAATGCCGTCACGCAGATTGTCCCTCGCTACCATCGTCGCCGCCACGCTGGCCGTGGTGACGACCCTGTTGCTCGGCACGTACTCCATCATCAGCTACCGGTCGGAAGCGACACGACAGCGGGAAATCTTGAAAGTACTCACGGAGCGTCAGGCGGACGAGCTCTCCGTCGCGCTCGCGCTCCCCGTCTGGAACTTCGACCGTGCGCAGATCGTCCGGGTGGCGGAAGCAATGTCCCAGCCGAAATCCGTCTATGGGATCAGGGTCCAGGCCGCAGGCGAAACGTTCGGGCGCGTGCGCGACTCCAATTGGAGACTGGTCCCCTGGACTGAGAAACCGCTCCCCGGGGACATGTTCGTGGAAGAGCTTCCGATCAAGTTCACAGGTAATGAAATCGGAACTGTCCGACTGCTGGTGACAACGAAGTTTCTTCAGGACGATCTGCGGGCCTTGCTCCGCCGCCTCGCCGGCACGATCGTGGCCATCGATGTGCTCCTCGTCCTCTGCACCTATCTCGTCCTCTGGCGGGCAGTCCTGAGACCGCTCGTCAAGATCGAGCGCTACGCCGTGGCGGTACGGGACGGCCGCTCCGCCTCGATGGCAGCGGGCCAGGGCTTTCCCGCGGAGTTGGAGAACCTCCGCTCCTGCATCGAGGCCATGGTCGACGCGCTGCATGAAGAGACGGAGCTCACCGATACGGCCGTCAACTCCATCAGCGGCGTCTTCCTCGTCCAGGACCGCGAGGGACGGTTCATCCGATGGAACGACACGATGGAACGCCTGGCCGGAGGCGCCCAAGCCATTCGTCAGCGCGTGGGCCGCCCCCTCGTTCACCCGGACGACCGCGAGTACATCGAACAAAAGATCGCGGAGGTATTCGACGTCGGTCACGCGGAACTGGAAGCCCGGCTGGTGCTCGGCACGGAGGTGAAGGAATATGCCTTCATCGCCAGGCGCATGGACGTCCGCGGCCGCAGGTTTCTCGTGGCCACCGGGACGGATGTCACGGAGCGTCATCACGCCGAGGCGGAGCAACGGCGGCTGCAGAACGAAGTCGAACGCTCGGCTGCCGAATGGAAACAGACGTTCGACACGGTCACCACGCCGATTCTGATCACCGAGCGGAGCGGCGCCATCGTGCGCGTGAATCGCGCGGCCCTCGAACTGAGCGGATTGTCGGAAGAGCAGATTTCCGGAAGGCTCATCGAGGAGATCAGCACCAGTGAGCCGTGGCAGACCGCCGCCCAACTGATCTCCTACATCGCCGGCGAGCGGCACGGCACGACCGCCGAGACAAAAGACGCCGCAGGGAGGACCTGGGACATCATCGTCTCCCACTTCTCCACTCCGAACGACGGCTCCGAGCGGTTCATCCTCGTACTCTGGGAGATCACCGGAATCGTCGAGTTGCAGGAATCCCTTCGGCGGAGCGAAACCATGTCGGCCATGGGCACGCTCGTGGCCGGGGTCGCGCACGAAGTGCGCAACCCGCTCTTCGGCATTTCCGCCACTCTCGATGCCTTTCACGAGGAGATGAGCCAGCCCGGTTACGCCGAGTGCGGCGCCACTCTCCGCCAGGAAGTGAACCGCCTCATCCACCTCATGCAGGAACTGCTCGAATACGGGAAACCGCCCGCCCTCACCATCGAGCGCGGAAATATCAACGAGGTCGTCAAGCTGGCGGTGGAAAGCAGGCGGCCGGCAGCGCACGCTGCGGGCGTCGAGCTCCGAACTAACCTGAGAGCAGGGATGCCGACGCTGCTGATGGACCAGTCGCGCCTTCGCCAGGTATTCGAGAACCTGATCGACAACGCCGTACAGCACTCCGATGCGGGCGGAACCGTCCGCATCAGCGGTACCGTGGCCGACCACGCCGGTCGCCATTGGGTCGAGTGCCGCGTGGACGACGAAGGGCCTGGATTCGCGCCGCACACGCTCGATCGCGTGTTCGAGCCGTTTTTCACGCAGCGTGAAGGAGGCACGGGGCTCGGGCTCTCGATCGTGCAGCGCATCGTGGAGGAGCACTCCGGCAAGGTATCGGCCGCAAACCGGCCGGGAGGCGGCGGCCGGATCCAGGTACTCTTCCCGCTGGCCGACGATGGCACATCGGCGAAGTACACTGTGCAATGAGCGAGATGACCCGCAACCGCGTGCTGATCGTCGACGACGAGCCGTCGATCCGGCTGGCCATCCGCCGTTTTCTCACCGCCGCCGGATTCGAAGTCTCGGACGCCGACAACCGTGTCTCGGCGCTGACGCAGGCGCGCAAGGAGCGGCCCGACGCCGTCATTCTCGACTACAAGCTGCGCGACTGCACCGCCCTCGATCTGCTGCCGCAGCTCAAAGCGATCGACGCCTCGGTGGCCGTGATCGTGTTGACCGCCCACGCCAGCGTCGAGCTTGCCGTCAGCGCCATCAAGGAAGGGGCTGACCAATTCCTCACCAAGCCGGTCGAACTGCCGACTCTCCTGGTCGTCCTCAACCGCACCCTCGAAACGCAGCGCAGCCGGCAGGTGGACCAGGCCGACCGCAAGAAAGAGTCGCGCGATGTCCTCGATCCCTTTACCGGCACGAGCACCGCCATCCGCGAGCTCGAGGCCGACGTGAACAAGATCGTCTCCACCGACCGCCCCATCCTCATCCAGGGGGAGACCGGCACCGGGAAAGGGATCCTCGCCAACTGGCTGCACCGCAACGGCCGGCGGCGGCAGGAGCCGTTCGTCGATCTGAACTGCGCCGGCCTGTCGAAAGACTTCCTCGAATCGGAGCTCTTCGGACACGAGCGCGGCGCCTTCACCGGTGCCGTTCAGGCCAAACAGGGGCTCTTCGATCTGGCCCACCGCGGCACGCTCTTCCTCGACGAGATCGGAGACGTGGACGTGCAGGTCCAGCCGAAGCTGCTGAAAGTCCTCGAAGAGAAGCGATTCCGCCGGCTCGGCGATGTGAAGGACCGGACCGCCGACGTGCGGCTGATCGCGGCCACGCATCACGACATGAACGTCCTGGTACGAACCAGACGCTTCCGCGAGGATCTCTACTTCCGGATCAGCACCATCGTCCTTCACCTGCCCCCGCTTCGGGAGCGCACCGAGGACATCGCCGCGCTGGCCGGCGACATCCTGGAGCGCGTCGGTCACGAGCTGGGACGCTCCGGCGTCACGCTCGCCGAGAGCGCCGTCCGGGCCATGCAGGAGTATCCGTGGCCGGGCAACATCCGGGAGCTGAAGAACGTCCTGGAGCGGTCGCTGCTGCTGAGTGATCAGGGCGAGATTCGCCGCATGGATCTCCGATTCGAATACCCATCGTCGGAAGGCGCGTCGGACGACAGCCGGCTGACGTTGACCGAGATGGAATCCCGCCACATCGCCCGCGTGCTCAAAGAGGAAGACGGCGTCGTCGACCGCGCCGCCAAGCGCCTCGGCATCACCCGCAACACCCTCTACTACAAGGTGCGCAAGCACCGGATCACGCTGCGGAAGCCAGACTGAATACTCACCACAGAGACACAGAGAACACAAAGATCTCCGCGTCCTCTGTGTCTCCGTGGTAATGCTTCTTGCACTGTGCAAGGATTCGAAATGCGTGTTTGAAAAATCGAAATACGCATCGATTCCATTTACCGCCACTTCCACCTAACCCACTCATATCAAGCATCTTGCCGCCAGTTTGACGCGGTGCCAGCGCGTGGTCTCACCGTTGCGATAAGCGGTGGTCATGACGCCTGCAACAAACACCCAGACAACCGCGAGGATGCTGCTCGTCGAGGACGAGCGCGTGGTTCTCTCCGCCCTCAAGAAGTTTTTCACCCGCGAAGGGTTTCACGTTGATTGCGCCCGCGAGCTGGAAGAAGCAGAAGCGCTGATCGCCACCTCGCACTACAACATCGTCATCGCCGATCTCCGCCTCTCCTGGAGCTACGCCGTGGAGGGTCTGGAGATCCTGCGCTTCGTACGGCACAACTCCCGCGGCACGCGGGTGATCATCCTGACCGCTCACACCGCGCCGGAGATTCAGCGCAGCGCACGCGCTCTCGGTGCCGAGGCCTTTCTGGCCAAGCCCACTCCCCTGCCGGAGATCGCCGCGGCGGTCCACCGCCTGATGGGTGACGCGTGATGAAACGCCGCACACTCCTCCACGACATCCTCGGGCCCGGCGGCCTGTCGATCCTCTTCCAGCCGATCTTCGAGATCGTCGGCAGCGATCCGATGCTGTTCGCCCTGGAGGCGCTGGCCCGCGGCCCGAAAGACTCGAACGTCGAGACGGCCACCGTGCTCTTCGAATACGTCCGCCGCAAAGGGAAAGAAGTCGAGGTCGACCGGGCCTGCATCGCGCTGGCCGTGGCCGCCGGGTGCAGCGTTCCGGGCTCGCCTGCCATCTCGGTGAACGTACACGCAGCGACCCTCGAGCGCGACCCGAACTTCGCCGACTTTCTCGTCGAAACATGCGGCACGCACGACATGCCGGTATCGAGAGTGATTCTGGAGATCGTCGAACAGCAGAAGTTCTGGGACGAGCGCGCCTTCTTCGACGCCCTGTTCGAGCTGCGCGGCATGGGAGTGCGCATCGCGCTCGACGACATAGGCATCGGCTACTCCAGCCACCGCATGCTCATCGAGGTCCGGCCCGAGCTCTTCAAGATCGACCGTTACTTCATCAACGACTGCACCGGCAAACCCTCGTCACGGGCGGCCATCGAGTCGATCGTGCTGCTGGCTTCTCGCCTTGGCGGACAGGTCATCGCCGAAGGCATCGAGAGGAGCGCGGATTTCGAGACCGTGACCTCCCTCGGCATCGACCTCGTGCAGGGCTACTACTTCGCCAGACCTTCCGCGCCGCTGTCGATCGGCGCTCCGATCATTCATCACCAACCCCTCGCAACAGACAGATAGGAGCAACGCGAATGCACAACAAGAAGAAGATTCTCCTGGTCGACGACTCGAACACCATCCTCATGATGGAGAAGTTCATTCTCCGAAACGGCCCTTACGAGCTCGTCACGGCGGCGAACGGTGAGGAAGGCGTCCAGAAGGCAACGGAGCAACTCCCCGATCTCATCCTTCTCGACGTGATCATGCCCAAGATGGGCGGCTTCGAAGCCTGCCGCCTGATCCGCGGCACGGAAGAGACGAAATCGATCCCCATCATCATGGTCACCACGCGCGGCGAAGCAGCCAACGTGGAAGCGGGCTGGTCGAACGGCTGCACCGACTACGTCACCAAGCCGATCAACGCCATCGAGCTGCTGGCCAAGGTCCGCAACTTCCTGGGCGACGAGGTGTGCCAGTGAGCGCCGACGAAAAGAACCGCTCCTACATCACCGTCGTGCGGGAGGAACTGCAGCAGTACACGCAGGGGCTCCTTCGCGAGAACGAGAAGCTCCGGGCCATGGCCACCACCCTGGAGAGCGACAAGCGCCGACTGGAGCTGGAGATCATCGAGGCCCGCGTCGTTCTGCAACAGAAAGAAGACCTGCGCCGGGCCGCCGAGTCGTTCGAGGCCGCGCGGATGGAAACGCTCATGCAACTGGAGAAGGCGCGCCACGACTGTGAGACCGCCAATCTGGAGCTGGAGCGCCTTCGGGCCCGGTACGACGACGTCGAACAGGAGAACGAGAAGTACGCCACGCAGTACCACCAGATCGAGATTCAAAGCAGCAACCTCTCCAATCTCTACGTCGCTTCCTACCAACTCCACGCCAGCGTGGAACGGGAGACGGTGCTGAGCACCATTCAGGAGATCGTGGTCAACCTCATCGGTTCCGAGGAAGTGGCCATCTTTGAATTCCACGACGACGCGCACGAGTTCCGCCTGGCCTCCTCCTTCGGCGTCGAAGACTCCCGCCTGAAGAGCTTCAAAGCCGGAAGCGGTCCGGTCGGCAGCCGCCTCCTCAGCGGTGAAGTGTTCGTCAACGACCACGTCTCCGGCGGCGAGGACAAGCTCACCGCTTGCGTGCCCCTCAAGATCGGTGATCGCGTCACGGGAGCCATCCTGGTCTTCCGCCTTCTCGAGCACAAACAGGCCCTGCAGCCGGTCGATCACGAGCTCTTCGAGCTGCTGGCCATCCACGCCTCCACCGCCCTCTACTGCGCCAACCTCCATCAAACGACGACTGTAACGGTGCACTGATGACCGCTCTCAATCCAACCGTCATGACATCCAACTCGGGAGCTTCCCAGGAGCTCCGTACTGTCTATCTCTATCCCGGGCAGGTCTACACGGCCAGTCAGCCGCTGATCGTCTCGACGATCCTCGGTTCCTGCGTGTCCGTCTGTCTTTGGGACGCAACAGCCTCGATCGCCGGCATCAACCACTACCTGCTGCCGCGCAGCCCCGTGCGCGGCCAATCCGACCTTCGCTACGGCAACACGGCCATCGAGCGTCTGATCGACGAGATGCTCACCGCGGGTGCGGTCATGCAACGGATCATCGCCAAGGTCGTCGGCGGTGCGTCGATCCTCGGCAACGGCAGCGAAACGCGCCAGTCCATCGGCGATCAGAACGTGGAGGTGGCCCGGCAGATCCTGCAGAAGCACGCCATCCCCGTCAGCGCCGAACAGACGGGCGGCAAGCGCGGACGGAAGCTCGTCTTTCACACCGGCACCGGCCAGGCCTACAGCAAGGAAATCTGAGGAATCGACCGATGAGCACTTTCAGCCTAGACGACAACGACCGCCAGCAGCTCATCGACGCCTTCGTGGCGGAGACCGATGACGTCCTGGACGAGATGGAGCAGCTTTTCCTCCGTCTCGAACAGACCCCGGAAGACGACCAGTTACTGCACGAGATCTTCCGCGGCGTACACACGCTCAAGGGCAACGCCTCCTGCCTGCAGTACGACGACCTCACCCAGTTCGCCCACGTCATGGAAGAGCTGCTGGACGGGATGCGCGAAGGGCGCATCGACGCGAATGTGGCGCGCATCAGCCAGTTGCTGGAGGCCGTCGACGCGTTGCGCGACCTCTCCCTCCGCTCGGTCAGCGGCAACGCCGCCCTGACCGCCGCCGAGCAAGCCCTCCTCCACCAGATCTCGGCGTGGTCCGCGGGAAGCAACACCGTCAACCACGTCAACGCCGCCAGCAACGGGGACGCGCAACAGTCGTCGCGCTCTTCCCGCTCGGCACGCACACTCCGCGTCGGCATCGAGAAGCTCGACCGCATGCTGGACCTGGCAGGCGAGATCGCCACCGTGCGCGGCAACGTGCGCCAGTTGGTGGAAGAAACCAGCCGCGACGAGAAGACCCTCGACGCCGTCCGCGAGCTCGACCGGCTCAGCTTTGACCTGCAGGAAGCCATCATGAACGTCCGCCTCGTGCCGGTCGGCCCTTCGCTGCGCCACTTCCACCGCGTTGTGCGCGACCTGGCCGCCTCGCAAGGGAAGCGAGTCACGCTCGCCCTCGAAGGCGAGGATGTCGAGGTCGACACCACCGTGATCGAGCAGTTGAAAGACCCGATCACGCACATGATCCGTAACGCCATCGATCACGGCATCGAACCGGCGCAGGTGCGCACCGATCGCGGCAAGAACCCCTCCGGCACGATCCGTATCACGGCCCTCCACCAATCCGGTGGCATCGTCTTCCGTCTCTCCGACGACGGCTCCGGACTGAACGAGACCAGCATCGCCGAGCGGACCCGTGCCATGGGACTCGACCCCGAGCGGCTCACGCGCCAGGAGCTCTGGAACATGACCCTCAGGCCCGGCTTCTCCACCGCCTCGGAGATCACCGATCTCTCCGGCCGCGGCGTGGGGATGGACGTGGTGCGGCGCAACGTCGAATCGCTGCGCGGCACTCTGAACATCGACTCGCAGACCGGTACCGGCACGACCATCAACATCCGCCTGCCGTTGACCGTGGCGGTCATCGACGGCTTCGCAGTCGGCGTCGGCGAGGAGACGTACGTCATCCCCATCGACACGATCATCGAATGCACGGAGATGCCGGGCGGTGCGGACGCAAACGCACTTCCGTCGATGGGGATCATCGATCTGCGCGGCGAGCCCCTCCCCTTCCTGCGCCTGCAGAGCATCTTCGGCCTCGACCCCGAGGCAGGCCAGCGCGAGAACGTCGTGGTCGTCGAGCACGAGCACGGCCGCGCCGGGATCGTCGTCGACAAGCTCTTCGGCAGCGCCCAGGTGGTCATGAAACCGATGGGCCGCTTCCTGCGGCAAGTCCCGGGCGTCTCCGGATCCTCCATCCTCGGAAACGGGCGCGTGGCCCTGATCCTCGATATCCATGAAATCGTCCGCCGTGCCGCCGGCGCCTCGGCCGCACAGAGCGCGAGGGTGTCATGAGCCAGCCTGTGAAAAAGCTCTCATTGAAGAAACTCATCGATTGGATTCTGGCCAGCGTCCGGCCGCGACGAACTCGCAAGCGCAGACGAATCACCGTGCGGTACCTGGTCTGACTCTACAAATTCACCAATGCGCGCCGGTCAATGTCTGCCCGGCGCAACCAAACAACAACCTTAAGGAGATACACACGATGTTCAACAACGCAAAACTCGGAATGCGCGCACTTGCCGCGCTGCTGCTCCTGGTCGGATCGGCCGGGACATTGTCCGCCGAAAACTGGCGCAGTGACGTCAACGACAGCGCGGCAGCCCTTCGCGCCGGCAGCTACGCCAACTCTCTGAAGATCATCGACCACGCCCTCGCGGACATGGTGGATCACCTCGGCGCCGGCGGTGCCGACGATGAGCTGCTCGCCACCGCCCTGACCCACAAGGCGCTGGCGAACGCCGGGCTCGGAAAGGTCGACGAGGCTCTCTGGTATTGGAACATCGCTCAGGCGATCTCCCCCGCCGCGGCAAAGAGCGACCTCTCGTCCTTCGGTGCACCGGGCGACTTTCTCAAGAGACACCCCATCAAAGACGCCGAGATCACGGCTGGCGGAAAGGTCACACCGGCCAAGGTTCTCAAGCAGGTGTTGCCGAAGTTTCCGGCCGGAGCCTCACGGTATGGCATCGCCGGCGATCTCGTGGTTCAGATCGTCGTCGACAAGAACGGGCAGCCGACGCTGCCGCGTATCGTCCGGGCCCTGCCCGCCCCGACGCTGTCGTTCGTGGCGCTCGAGGCGCTGAGGCACTGGCAGTTCGAGCCCGCCACGAGCAACGGCCAGCCCATCTCGATCGCCTTCGCTCTCACCGTCCATTACAAACTCTAACCCTGAACATCTGTCCAACAACAACGCTCATTACGAGCAGAAATCGGAGAACGTCATGTTCAACAACTGGAAAATCGGAAAGAGACTGGCCCTGGGTTTCGGAATCTGCATCCTGCTGATGGGTGTCGTCGCCCTGGCCGGCTTCTGGGGTCTCTCCCAGACCGTACAGACCACTTACGGAATCCTCCACCACGACGCCAAGCTGATGGAACAGTCGGCACAGGCACAGGTCAACGGCCTGGAGCTACGGCGCTATGAGAAGGACTCCTTCCTCAACATCGCCGACGCCCAGAAAGAGGCCGACTATGGCGAGAAATGGGACAAGGAGCACGCCGACCTGATCCAGAACCTCGACACTCTCGACCAGACCGTAACGCTTCCGGAAGACAAGGAACTGCTGAAAGCCCTCCGCACCGATCTGTCCACATACACGATCGGCTTCCAATCGGTGAAGCAACAGATTTCCGACAAGGCCATCAAGACTCCCGCGGACGCGAACACCGCCATGATCCCGTTCAAGGACGATATTCGCCGCATCGACGTCGCTCTCGAGGAATTCGCCAAGAAGAACGTCGAACGCATGAACTCCAAGGAGAAGGTGGTGCTCGATTCCGAGACCCGCACCCGCGGCACCATGTGGCTCATCGTGATCGCTGGAATCGTGGTGGTTTCGTTGATGACCATCGCCGTAACCCGGAGCATCACGCGGCCGATCCTGAACGTGGTCGAGATCGCCGAGAAGCTCGCCGAGGGACAGTCTGACTTCGAGATCGAGGCCAAGGGCAAGGACGAGACCGGCCTCCTGATGGCCGCCATGAAGACGATGATCGAATCGAACAACGAGATGGTCGCCGCCGCTACCGGCATCGCCTCGGGCGACCTTCGCGTGCGCGTCACGCCGCGCTCGCAGCGCGACGCCCTCGGCACCGCGCTCGCCAACATGATCGAGCGCCTCACCGAGATCATCGGCGAAGTCCGCAGCGGCGCTTCCGCTCTCACCATCGCCTCATCCCAGATTTCCGCCAGCGCCCAGTCGCTCTCGCAGGGCACCAGCGAGCAGGCTTCCTCCGTCGAAGAGACCACCTCCAGCCTCCAGGAGATGAGCGCCTCCATCACCCAGAACGCCGAGAACAGCGGCCAGATGGAAGTGATGGCCGTCAAGGGAACCAGCGACGTCGATGAGAGCGCACAGGCAGTCAAACAGTCGGTCGAAGCGATGACCAAGATCGCCCAGAAGATCTCCATCATCGAAGAGATCGCTTATCAGACTAACCTCCTGGCCCTGAACGCGGCCATCGAAGCCGCCCGCGCTGGCGAACACGGGCGCGGCTTCGCCGTCGTCGCCACCGAAGTGCGCAAGCTCGCCGAGCGCAGCCAGACCGCGGCCAAGGACATCGGCGAACTGGCCGGCTCCAGCGTCGAAGTCGCCCAGCGCTCCGGCCGTCTGCTCACCGACCTCGTCCCCACCATCCGCAAGACGGCCGACCTGGTGCGCGAAGTCACCGCCGCCTCCATCGAGCAGTCCGGCGGCGTCTCGCAGATCAATCGCGCCATGACCCTCGTCGATCAGGTCACACAGCGTAATGCCTCGGCTTCGGAAGAGCTGGCCTCGACCGCCGAGGAGATGTCCTCCCAGGCCGAAGCGCTCCAGCAGACCATCGCCTATTTCAAGATCAACGGGCACCAGACCGCCGTTCAGTCGCGCGACAACGCGGCCACCGTCACCCCGTTCCGCGGCCCGCGCATTCCGGCCGACGCTCCCAGAGTCACAGTCCCAACCGCCTACGCCGATTACACGCATTTCTAGGAGCCGATCATGAAAGCGAACGATCAGTACCTCACCTTTTTCATGGCTGGGGAGGAGTACGCGATCTCGATCCTCCAGGTCACCGACATCATCGAGTGCGGCGTGGTCACCCGGGTTCCGGGTACGCCGCTCTGGATCCGCGGAGTCCACAACCTCCGCGGAACGGTGGTGCCGGTGATCGACCTGGCCATCAAGTTCGGCCTGCCCGCCACGGAGATCACGCGCCGGACGTGCGTCGTCATCGTCGAGCTCCGCATCGACGATGAGGCCGTGGTCATGGGCGTGATGGCCGACTCCGTACACCAGGTCGTCGACTTCACGCCCGAGCAGATCCAGCCCGCGCCGTCGTTCGGCCCTCGCGTCCGCGCCAGCTATCTCCTCGGCATGGCCAGCAGCAACGCCAAGTTCGTCCTTCTGCTCGACATCGACCGCATCTTCTCCTCCGACGAGATTCTCGCCGTCGGCTCTACCGCTCTCCCCGACGCTCCCGCCGAGGAAGTCATCAACGCAGTCTTCACGGAATAGCCATGCAAGACACGAATGCAATCCGCCCATTGACCGACCGCGAGTTCGGGAAGCTGCAGAAGCTCATCTATCGCGAAGCGGGGATTCATCTCTCCGACGCCAAGAAGGCCCTCGTCACCGGACGTCTCTCGCGCCGCCTGCGCACGCTAGGATGCCGCGACTTCAGCGCGTACTACGAGCACGTCGCCGCAAACCAGGACGAGCGGACGGCCATGCTGGATTGCATTTCCACCAACGAGACCCGTTTCTTCCGCGAGCCGAAGCAATTCGAGTTCCTCGAGGAGACGGTGCTCCCGCACTGGCGCGCTCTCGGCGCTTCAGGCCAGATTCCGAAGAGGATTCGGGCCTGGAGCGCCGCCTGCTCCACCGGCGAAGAGCCCTATACCCTGGCCATGGTCCTGGCCGCGCACTTCCCAGCCGCCGAGGGATGGTCCGTCGAGATCCTGGCCTCGGACCTGTCGACGCGCGTTCTCGACGCCGCACGCGAAGGCGTGTGGCCCATCGAGCGGAGCAACGACATCCCCGAGCGGATGAGGAAAGCCTTCATGCTCCGCGGCATCCGCTCCGAGGAAGGGAAGATGCGCGCGCACCCCTCGCTGAAGGCGATGATCGACTTTCGCCACATCAATCTCAACGACACTGACTACGGCATCAAGGGCACATTCGACCTGATCTTCTGCCGAAACGTGCTCATCTACTTCAATCACGAGTCAAAGGAAGGCGTCATCCAGCGCCTTCTCCGGCACCTCTCGCCGGCCGGTCTGTTCTTTCTCGGTCACGCCGAGAGTCTGACGGGCGGTTCGTACGGCATGGAGAACGCCGGCCCCACCGTCTACCGGCGCGCTGCGCAGCCGGCCAGGTAAGCGCCGATGGAAAACCGTCCCATACGCCTGCTCGTCGTCGACGACTCCGCCGTCATGCGCCAGGCCATGATCGCCATCTGCCGGAGAGCGCCCGAGATCGAGGTGAGCGTCGCCGCCGATCCGCTCATCGCACAGTCGAAGATGCGCCAATCGCGGCCGGATGTGATCCTGCTCGACATCGAGATGCCGCGCATGGACGGCCTGACCTTTCTCCGCAAGATCATGGCCGACGATCCCCTGCCGGTAGTCATCTGCTCGGCCCTCGCAGGCCGCGGAACGGAGACGGCACTGCGGGCGCTCGAGGAGGGAGCGGTGGAGATCGTGGCCAAGCCGCAGATCGCCCTGCACGACTTCCTCAACGACTCCACCGAGATGTTCATCGACGTGATCCGCGCCGCCGCCAGCGCCCGAACACGCCGGAAGCGCGCGACGACGCTCGTCGTCGAGAAGCGCCACTCGCCCGACGTCATCCTCCCCGCCGCGCGCCCCTCGCTGACGCGCACGACGCGCAAGCTCGTGGCCATCGGCGCCTCGACCGGCGGCACCGAGGCCTTGCGGGAGATCCTGGAGACGATGCCGGCCGACGCGCCGGGCATCGTCATCGTGCAACACATGCCCGAGGTCTTCACCGCTGCGTTCGCCCAACGTCTCAACCAGACCTGCCGGATGAACGTGAAGGAAGCCGCCGAAGGCGACCGCATCATCGACGGCCGAGCTCTGATCGCCCCCGGCAACCGCCACATGCTCGTCCGCCGCGACGGCGCCGAGTACCGCATCCACCTCAACGACGGCCCCCTCGTCTCCCGCCACAAACCGAGCGTGGACGTCCTTTTCCGCTCCGTCGCCCAATCCGCCGGCGCCAACGCCATCGGCGTGATCCTGACCGGCATGGGCAACGACGGCGCCACGGGCCTCTACGAGATGCGCCACGCCGGCGCCGTAACGTTCGCCCAGGACGAAGCCTCGTGCGCCGTCTTCGGAATGCCCCGCGAGGCGATCGGGAGGGGGGGCGTGCAATTCGTCCACTCGCTCGGCAATATCGCGCCGGCGATTCTGGCGACGAACGAGCAGTTACAGGGAAGGTAGGAACTGCGCGAAGCGCGCGATCGGAGCGCTGGCGTCCTCGCCGGCTGGCTCGGCGGCGTCTCGCCGCCGCGGGAGAACGTACGTCGGACTCTCCAGTCCGACTCTCGTCCCTATACTGTGACCCGTCGCCGGAGCGCTCTTGCAATGAGATTGCGGTTACTTCCCCTTCTACTCCTCCTCTCTTGCGAGCTGATGCCCTGCCGCCACGCCGCCTGCTTCGACGTAGCTACGCCCGTATCCCGCCTGGAGCTTCACGCCGCCTGCGGCGAACGGTTGTGGGCCATCCAGGCAACCGAGCGTACGTTGGTAACAGACGTCGATTACGGAGTCGTCCCACCAGGGTTCCGCCAGATCTTTCCCATCCACGGAAACCCTCGACCGCTGGCGAAGGGAGAGTGCATCATCCTGCTCTGGCGCGGTGACGACCAGTTCGCACAACATCACGGCGTGGCTGTCTCTCCGTCCGTCGTCAACTACGGCGGATGGCAGAGCGGACCACCAAAGGGCACGGACGACGTGTTGTTCGCTCCCGGAGGAGCGAACGAGGCGCGTGAGCAAGGGTGCCCAGCCGGGCCCAAATGTGGCGGCTGAGAATCGCGTTACTCGATCCCAAGAACCTCCGCCAACCGCTCAGTACTAAAACGCGCGTTTGTCGGAATCCCGATTCCCACCTCGGGCGCTAGACCCGGAATGGTGTTCAGCTCGCCGCTGAGGGAGGCGGCAAACGTCATGCTTGGCTGGTCAACAGTGACCACGGTATATCGCAGCCAATTGTACGTGCTCGGATCCGACCCGCAGGTATTCAATCCCTTCTGAAATCCCGTGATTTGCACGAGCGCGTCAGGCGGCACCTGCACGTCGCGGGTGTCCACCAGGCTGTTATCGCAGGAACGCCTCACCTCGATGTGCGCGTTTGCAACCACTTGACTCTGATTGTCGATGCCAACATTGATACGCGCGTCTTTCGAACCTAAATCCGTGCCGAGATGAACCTGCGGCTGATTGGCTGGCACCGCTGCACGGAAAACGGGAAGGGACACCTTTCCCAGTGACGATGGTGGGAAGGGCGCCGTCGTGCACGCATTGCCCTGAAACATCTCATCACGACTTTCAATGATCACGCCCTCGGGTACGTCAAGATGCATGATCCAAAGGCCGGGCGCGCGATCATTCATCGGTAACCACGCCGAACCCAGTACACGATCAGCCCAAACGACCTGCCCGGGAGGAAGATCGATGCTGGCGGGGATCGTACTCGATGGTGTTCCGTTACTGATCCCGAGCACTTGAACCGTCATCGTTGTATCGGTAGTGTTGAAAAATGTCAGATCGTCGTGCCACGTGAGGGTGTCCCAAAGGCCTGTCCGGGCACCGGATGCTATAAATCGAATGACGTGCGCAGGCGCCGCGCACAGCGTTTGTGTCAGCAGGAGCATGAGGCCACCCGCCAGTACTCTCACAACCGATCGAGCATTGATCATATCGTCCTCCGATCAGGGCACCACGTTGTATTCGGCGATGTTGCCGTAGGCCTGCTCGTACTCCTTCGGCCTGCCGGACCAGGCGATGTCGCCGGTGACGAAGACGAGGTCGGGAGCGAGACCCTTCCCCTTCAACTCGCCGGCTTTGGCGATCAGGCCTGGAGCGTGGCGCGGCGATCCCAGCGTTCGTCTTCCCGGAAGTGGAGGTCGGAGAGGTGAAGCCAGCGGAAGGTCATCGCCGGTGCGGGTCGATCCCGGTCACGCAGCCCCGTGTCATGAAGTAATTCTAGGCGATCCCGGGGGATTCAGCTCGAGAGCTATGAAGGGTACCGAAGGGGTGACGCATGCCGGCGACGGCATCGATCTCCGAATGGCGTGCCCTCTGGTGACGCGAGCGCGGTCCGCGACCCCTGCCGGGGTCGGTGATGGCCACGATCCCTAACCGGTGGCGGCGCGTCCTTCGGCGCTTGCCACCGTCTAATCTACCGAACGCCTCCGGCGTGCTTCGCGCTGGCTTGCCAGCGATCTGTAAACGCCAATTTCCAAATACACACCCTTAACGTCCAAACACCCAAAGCCAGCTTCGCCGGCGCGGACGGTTGCCCTTGCATCGCCATTCAGATTCTGGACACACAGATGTCCAGAATGTAGACACTGTGTCCAAAAATAGTACGATGCCGCACTAAATCGGTGCGATGCCGCACTGAAACGGTGCGATGCCGCACTGAAACGGTGCGATGCCGCACTGAATCGGTGCGATGCCGCACTAAATCGGTGCGATACCGCACTAAATCGGTGCGATGCCGTACTAAATCGGTGCGATGCCGCACTAGATCGGTGCGATACCGCACTGAATCGGTGCGATGCCGCACTAAATCGGTGCGATGCCGCACTGAATCGGTGCGATGCCGCATTGAATCGGTGCGATACCGCACTGAATCGGTGCGATGCCGCACTAGATCGGTGCGATACCGCACTGAATCGGTGCGATGCCGCACTAAATCGGTGCGATGCCGCACTGAATCGGTGCGATGCCGCACTAAATCGGTGCGATGCCGCATGAATCGGTGCGATGCCGCACTGAATCGGTGCGGTACCGCAACGATGTTCCCTGCGTTTCCCTTCGGGACGTCAACGTTATTTGACTTGCCTGGGCCGAACGAACGAACACATCCTTACCGCCGGGATCAGTCCACGGCCCCCGGCCTCCAGCCGGGGAAAGCGTCGGGGAGCTACTCGAAAACCACCGGCTGAAGCCGGTAACCGATCTCACGCCTGCCGCGGGCGGCGATAATGTCGCCGAACGGCGCTGTCATGATCGATCAACCTGCGGTCTCTGACCTTCAATCCGGGGAGCTGACGTCACCGGCGGACGGGATGCTGAGCGACGCCATCGCCTCGACTCTGCTCGCCCCTGCCGAGGCGCGTGCCGGCCTCTTTCAGCGTCTCGTTCTTGAAATCGAACGCTTCATGGCCGCGCATCAGGAGGAACGGCCCTGGACTTGCTCGTTCTTCACCGGCACGGACGGATCGCATGTATACCGCGGCGGCCTAGGACTGTCGATCGTCGTCGACCCGGCCGGCAGGCTCTGGCGCGGACGCAATGACGAAGACTTCGTCACCACCTACGACCTCACTCCGACAACGTGCGCGATCGCCACCCTGACGCCGATCTACTCTCAGATGCGCGAGTACCTGAGGCGGGATCGTGGTGAAAGCGCGGGCGTGTGACCAAGATGGGTAACGGTCAACTGATCGCAGATGCTCGATGCGGTAAAGCTTCACCACCTCGGTCGTCTGCGCGAAGCGGAGGCAGGAGAAAGACTCCACTCCGCATCATGCCTCAACGCGCCGCGGCACGAGCAGCATCACCGCGCGAAGCACCATCGCCCACGTCCCCACATTAATGATGATGAGCAGGACGACCACCACCGACCTGGCCAGGTGCGACAAGTCCGGAAAGTCCGCAAACCGCTCCAGCAGATCGATGGCCACGCTGGCAGGCCACCCCGGCCACGCCCACGACCCGTACCACGCCAGCAGCGTCATGCCGACGCCGCCAAGCGCGGCGATGAAGCCGCGGCTGACTTTGAGCATGAAGAACCATACCGCGGATTGAATCCCGTGTTAGGAATCTCTGCCTGAAGGACTCACGCGGAGGCGCGGAGCGCGCGGAGGAAGAAGTTCCCGTCATCTCCTCCGCGTCTCCGCGTGAGCTTAAGTCGTTCGTTCCAACGTGAACGGGACACGGACTTTCAGGAAACTGTACTCAGCAACCCAGCGACCCCTCCCACTCCCCACTCCCCACCCCCCACACCCCAACAAAGAAACCTCTGGACATTCCATCGCCTCCGCGCCATCGTTTTACCGTTCGGACCTACTACCAATGACCAGGTGCCTCCTGACCGTGCTTACTGCGCTTTCGGTGATCGCCGTGCTCGCGCTGCCGGCCTCGGCGCAGGAGAGCGAGCAGGCCGATGCTCTCCTCGGGCCGCTGCCCGTCCGCGATCTCTACCTGCTCAACAACGGCTTCTTCTTCTTCGCACCCGAGGGGGCGCGCGTCCTCGATGACAATGCCTGGGTCGTCGATCTGCACACCACCGACTCCAACACCTTCGCCAAGTCGCGCTGGATCAGCCACAACATCGAGTTTGATACCGTGCGCCGCACCGGCGCACAGACTCTCGCGGTCAATCGGATGGATCCTGGAGTAACGAACTTCCTCGTCGACGGAGAGACCTACCGGACCACGCTCACCGTTCATCGCGGTTTCGGCAACAACCTCGAAGTGGCCGTATCAGTGCCTTTCACAACGATCGGCGGCGGCTACTCCGATGCCTTCATCGAACACTTCCACGCCATGCTCCACCTCGGCAACGACCAACGCGTGGCCATGCAGAAGAACCAGGAAACTGTCTTCCTTCGCACGGATAACTTCACCTACCTTCGCGAGGGCCCCTCGGGTAGTCACTTCGGCGACGTGGCCCTCTCGGCGAAATACGAGGTGCCGGCTCTCGAGGATCCCAATCTGTCGCTGTCGGCACAGGCGGCAGTTCAGTTGCCAATCGCCAGCGCCCAGAATCTCGAAGGGGCCGGCTCGGTGGACGGCGGCCTGCAACTGCTGGCCACGCGCGACTTCGGCCGCAGCCGCGTCAACGCATCGGCAGGCTTTCTCGTCCTCGGCCACAACGCCCCGCTCGGCTTGGCCTCGCAGCTCGTCATCACCGACTCGGTCGGCTTCTCCAGCCTCGTCGCCCTCCACACCTCGGCCACCGTACAGGTCACCGTCTCCCAGAGTCCATTCCGAAAACTCGGAGCGCCCGAGCTCGCGCGTCGCTCGTATCAGATGACCGCCGGCGTGCAGCACGCATTCAACGAAGGCCTCACCGTCTACGGCGGAATCGTCGAGAACCTGATCACCTACCAGAACAGCGCGGATGCGGGACTGGTCATGGGGGTCACGCATCGGTTCTGACGCGGGGGTCGGGAGTCGGGGGTCGGGCGTCGGAGTCGGAGATATGAGGGGACGATTTTGATTCTTCTCCGACCCCCGACTCCCGACTCCCGACCCCCTTTTTCCAGCGGCGTAGGTCGGACTCTCAGTCCGACCAGCGCTTGCACGACTCTGAACTCAGGCGGTAATCAATTACCGATCTCCCAAGCTCCGGTCGGACTAGAGAGTCCGACCTACGTTTAAAAGCACGTTCAACCCGCGTCGGCGATTCAACTCACCGTTTGATCTCCGACCTCCGACTCCCGACCCCCGGCTACGATCCACACGGCGTCGTCCCATACAGCGGAACGACATTCACCGTCACGTTCGAGCCGTTCACCGTCACGGACAGGTAGTGGTAATACGAGCCGGGCTTGCCCGTTCCGCTCTTCTTGCAGCCGCTCAGAGGCGCGCCCGCGCCTCCGGTCACGATGAACACCGGCTTCCCCTTGTTCGGCACGCTGCCGGTGAAAGGCCCGTTGGCATTGGACGGCGCCGGATCGACGTACAGCAGATGATCGTGCGACGCGAAGACGAAGGTCATGTTCGAATACTTGCCCTGATCGAGCAGATGGCGGAAGGCCTGCACCTGCGTCGCGTACGCCGACGTATCGCCCTTCGCCGCACCGATCTGCGATCCGCCCTGGTCTCTGACGGGGCGGTGCATGAAGCAGAAGACATGCGCTACCGTCGAGTCGGTGGCCAGTTGGTCGAGCGTCGCCTGCAGCGCCGCGAGCTGGGCTTTGCCGACGTAGCCGTTATAGGAGCAGGCATTCGTCAGCGTCACATCGAGCACATCGTCCGTGTTGATGATGAGAAAGGCCGCGTTGCCGTAGCGGAACATCCCGAACGGCGACGACATCGATTTCTGATAGGAAGCCGTCATCGAGCCGCTGAAGTCGGGCAGCTCGCCGTCGTACGGATCCTTCGACGTGCCGCAGGCGATCATCGTCTGCACGACCATCTCGTGATTGCCCGGGGCGTTGAAGAGCGGCGCGGTCAGCGGCTTGAACGCTGCCAGAAACTGCGCGTACTGCTGGTCAATGCCGACGTCCTGCTTGCCGTAGACCGTATCGCCGTTCCAGACCACGAACGCCGGCGGAGCGGCGGCCAGCTTCTGCACGATGTCCAGCAACGGCTGCGTCAGTGGATCGCCGTCCTTCGCTGGCCGGTTGTCGCCGGCCACGACGAAGGTGAAGCTCGTCGCCGTCGCGTTCGGCTGCAGCGCGGCCGCCCCCGTCGGGAGTTGGTTGATGGAAGGAAAGGTCTGCCCGAAGGCGGACGCAGCGATAGCGATGAGGAACAGGAGCCCGGCAAGTTTCTTCATGCCGGAAGTGTCGCACATCCGTGAGGTTGCCCTCCAGCCCCCCCGGTCCCTATAATCCGCCGCGCCTCGGAATTCTCCTCGGGGCGGCTGCCGTTAGCAGCGATACTTTCCAACATCGTGGGGCTGTAGCTCAGTTGGGAGAGCGCCTGAATCGCACTCAGGAGGTCATCGGTTCGATCCCGTTCAGCTCCACCAGTTAGATTCAACCGAACGCCAGAGCTTCTCGAACAGCACCCCACCCGCGTATCAGCGCCTCATCGGTCCCGCCAGTTCGGCGGGCGTTTCTGCAGGAATGCGTCGATGCCCTCGACGGCGTCGGCGAACCCGAGGTTTGCAACCATCGCATCGCCGGCCGTGTCATAGGCCGCGACGAGCGGACGGTCGAGCTGCTCGTAGAAGACCCGTTTTCCGAGGCCGACGACGGCGGCGCTTTTTGCGAGGATCCCGTCGGTGAATCGCCGGATCTCGGCGTCGAGATTCTCGGCGGGAGCGACTCGGTTGACGAGCCCCCAATCGAGCGCGGTCCGCGCGTCGATCGGCTGGCCGGTCAAGAGCATTTCCATGGCACGCTTCCGTCCGACGCCGCGGCTGACGCCGACCGCCGGCGTCGAACAGAAAACGCCAACGTTGACGCCTGGCAGTGCGAACGTCGCCGTCTCAGCCGCGACCACGAGGTCGCACATCGACACGAGCTGACATCCCGCCGCGGTGGCAATTCCATGCACGCGCCCAATGATGGGCTGCGGCAGGCGCGTCATCGTGATCATCATGCGGGAGCAGTCCTCGAAAAGGCGACGCTGCCAGCCCTCGTCTGCCATGTGCGCGCGCATTTCCTTCAGATCGTGACCGGCCGAGAAGCCCCGCCCAGCCGCCGCGAGAACGACCACGCGCACCGACGCATCGCTCGCGATGGCATCGAGCTCGGTCTGAAGCGCCGCGATCATGGCCGCGGACAAGGGATTGAATCTCTCGGCGCGGTTGAGCGTAAGCCGTGCGACCCCACCTTCGTCGTGGCGGAGCACGTGGGGCGTCTCGACTGCTGACCCTACCGCTTCCATCACATTCGCCGCGGTGTTCGTCATCCGAGACCTCCTTGCGCGAACGGTTCGACCACTTGTTTCCTCTCTGCTTGATCGCCTTACATTGCCGGCAGCGGTCGTTTGCTTGGCGCGAGGATCTCGTCGAGGCGGTCGGGCGTTCCGTCGACGCGCTCCAGTGTGGGAATGCGCAGGCCGCCATAGTACGGGATCGAAAACGATTTGTATTCTTCTCCACGGCGGAACTGCAGCTCGATCGGCTGCCGGCTGTGTTCGGCCTCGGTGATGGCATCGCGCAGAACTTTCGCATCGTACGCTTTCCCGTTGACGGAGATGATCAACATGTCAGGCGTGATGCCCGCTTTGAAGGCCGGACTGTTCCACAACACGTTGCCCAAGGCATTCGGTGGTGCACCCGCTGCTGGTCCGCCACGTGGGCTACCGACCGAAAACCCGAGCGACGTCGAGAAATCGGATCCTCCCGCGGCAGTTTCCGTCCTGGTCAGCCAGGCAGGGATCTTGTCGCTGTAAACGAGTTTGTAGCCGCCGTTGGTGATTCCGTCGACGGGCACGGCTGGATGCAGCGCATACACCCTATCGTGGAAGAACTTCATCCAGTCATAGGGCGCAATCGTGTTCAGGATTTTGACGATGTCCTGAAGATCATAGGTCTGGGTGACGAAGCTCCCGTTGAATTCGCCGAGGAACTCGGCTGCGAAGTCGTCGAGCGATTTCCGGTCGCTGGTCAGCTCGCGGATCTTCGTATCGGCGTCCAGCCAGATCAACTGGCCTTCGGTGTAATAGTTTTCCCCCAGCTGCCAACTGCCCCAGCTCACGGGACGGCGCTCCGAAACGGTGGGCTGGTTCGTGGTGTCGACCAGAGGACGCCAATCCCGGCCCGGGCTGACTTCGAATCCGGCGGCAACGCGCGCAAAGACATAGCGCGCCTGCTCCGCCGTCCGGATCCCCGAGCGCGCCGAAAGCACGCTTCCCCAGTACTGGGTCATCCCCTCGTAAACCCAAAGGAGGTCGTCGCGCATCGGCACGCTGAAGTTCGGGGTCCAGAGGTCGGCCGGACGCCGGAACTTGCCGTTCCACGAATGCGTGTACTCGTGTGCCAACAGGTCGGAGCGGAGGTTGCCGTGATCCCACTCGGTGAAGTAGCTCGGCCGCGAGCCGTCTTCGCTCGACTGATGGTGCTCCAATCCGATACCACCGACGATGCTGCTGAGCAGCAGCAGGAAATCGTAATGGTCGTAATGATGCGACTGATACAGCTTGTCGGCCTCGACGGCCAGGTTCTTGTGCTTTTCGAGGGCGTCCGCGGAGATTTCGAGATCCTTCTCCTCGTCGGCGAAGACGTTCAGGCGAACGATGTCCGTCGGCGACGGCGAAAGGTCGACGCGTTTGAAATGCACTCCGGCATAAAGCGGCGAATCCACCAGCGTGTTCAACGTCGTCCGCTTGAACGTCACCGTGGACCCTTCCTCGGATGCCGTCTCCAGGGCAGTGGCATGTTTCCAGCCCCGCGGGAGTTTGATGGTGACGTCGAACGGGATGTCGCGGGAAAAGAAGCCCGCAGGATACATGGCCACTTCGTTCCATGCAAGATCGATCATGGCGTCGGACCACTCGATGCGCCCTTCCGCCTGCTTGATGGGCGAGAGGTAGTCGAACGTGAGATCTACGGTTTTCGCTGCTGTTCCAAGCGGAATGTGGAAGGCGTACACATTGATCTGATCGCGGATCCACTGCACGCGCGTTCCGTCGACGGTGACGACGATTCCGGCGATGCGGGAGATCGTGCCGATCGGTGAGTGGGCGCCGGGGATCCATTGCGGATACAGCAGCACGAGCTCACGCGCGTTGCGCTGGACGGGAATCTGCTCGCGCACGTGCGCCACGCGGTCGGTGACATTCGTCAGGTCGACCTCGAGCTGCAGGGGGCCGGCGTAGGGCTGGTCCACCGGCGCAGCGATCGGCGGCGGCATGAGTACCGGCTGCGGCGGCGTGGGGTTCTTCACCGTTTGCGCGGCCATCGTGGCGAAGGCAGAGATCGACAGCGATGCGATGAAAGAGAGGACGCGGTTTGGTAGCACATTCATGGCGCGCGAGAGTCTACGTCGAATCGATCTACTCCTCTCGTCGAGAGTCCTTCTCCCCCGCGCTTTTCAGCGGGGGAGGGACCGACGGCCTGCGGCCGACCGCCGTGCACGAAGTTGCACGCGGGACCAGCCGGACCGACCTTAGCGGTGTCTAAGACGCGAAGAGGTCGAAACCTTAACTGAGGCTACAGAGCCCCGTGGGGGAGGCTG
>DATHRD010000063.1:0-68006 GCA_035482045.1 Thermoanaerobaculia bacterium | reverse complement strand
ACCCGACCGGCAGCTACGAGCCGTCCAACGCTCAATAGCTGACGTGTTCAACCAGCCGAACCGCCGTGTGCGGAACCGCATGCACGGTGGTGTGGGAGGGGCGGAGCCGCGAGGCTCCCCCCTATCCCGATCGAGGACGCCTGCTCTACTACGGTGCCGGATACAGAAGGAACAACTCGTTCTTCCTGACGAAGGCGTTCCGGAGCAGGTAGACGTACGGGCGCTGGCTCTTGTACGTCATCAGCACCTCGGCTTTCGTCTTCTGCACGGCGGTGGAGAGGGCGTAGGTGGTCCAGGAGAAAGCCTGCATGCGCGCCGGGGGCAGGAGCGCGCGGCGCGGCATCTTCATGAACGCGGTGTGGATGCGGCTTCGGGCGGTGTGAACGAGATAGCCGAGGCGCGAGGGTTGAAGCTGGAGATCGGCGAGGGCGGCGTCGGTGATCTCTGCGGCGGCGCTGTGATCCGAGTGCAGATCGAACGGAACCGGCGCGATGACCATCGTCGGCTGCACCCGGGTGATGAGCTTCTTGATGTCGTTCATCAGGCTGGCGTAGTTGTAATCAGCGCGCGGTGTCACAGCATCGGCGTACGGCACGCTGTTTTCACGTGTGCTCTGGGAGCGGACGATCGCGCCGGGGTTGTCGACCATCGTCCGCAGGCCACGGTCGGGGTAGCCGAGCACGAAGTAGTGATCGCGCGGGATCCCGAGCAGGTGCATGGCCTGGCGGGCCTCGCTGATGCGCACGTTGCCGACGCCGAGGAAGTTTGCCGCCGTCGGACCGAGCGTCTTGTACATCAGATGGGCGGAGAAGCGGTTGCAGTCGCCGGCGGTCAGGAAGACGACATAGACGTCCGCCCCGTTTGCCAGGGCATCGATGGCATAGCCGCCCGCGCCGATCGACTCGTCGTCGATGTGTGGTGCGACGATGAGGATGCGGTCCTGACTCCCCGCGGCGTGGAGGCTGGGGTACTGCTGCATTTTCGCGTCGTCGGTGCGAGCCTGATTGAGCAAGAGCATCGTGATGAGGGCGGGCGGATTATACGGTCTCGGGGTCTAGCGGTTGCGCGGTCTCGCGGTTAATGGGTTGCTCAGGACTGTCGAGGGTGACCCGCCGGCAACTCAGCAACCGCGTGACTCGCAACCGCGCGACCCCGCGACCGGGAGACCCGCAACCGCGAGATCCCGCAACCGCGAGACCCCGCAACCGCGAGACCCCGAGACCTCCATCAGAACCCATACCTCACTTCCAGCGTCAACATTCGTCCGTCCGTGTCGGGATTGAAGCCGGATTGCAGGGCGGCGGGGCGGTTGCCGGTGATCTGCGCGAACTCGGTGCCGAGGCGGACGTTAGGCGTCAGATCGTGCATCCAGGCCAGCACCCAGGAATGACCCTGCTCCGAGTTGTTTTCGGCCACTCCATCGCGATCCTTCGTGGAGAAGGTGTCGAAGCGGATTGAGTAGCGATCGTTACCGAGCTTGTACGACGTGAGGATGTACCAGGTCGCGAAGTCCGCCTGCACGAAACGGGGCGCATCCCCCATGCCGGTCTTGCCCCAGCAGTACTCGGTGGCGATTGTCGCCGGCGAGGTGAGGCCTACCTGCGCGGCGGCGATGTTGAAGCGCGTCTGCCATGCGTATTCGCCGCGATACTCGTCACGTTCGCCGCGGTTGTCGACGTGCGTGACCTGCGCCATTGCTCGTTCGGGGAGTTGCAGCCGGAGTCGGGCCGAGATGCCGGTGCGCCCGTCGAGATCGCGCTCGAATGGGACGGTACCGTCGTGGCGCTGCTTGGCGAATGTGGTGGGGAGAGAGAAGAGCGGTGGCAAGGGAAGGACTTCGTCGTAGACCGTAAGGCGGTTACCGACCGACCAGCCCCGCCACGCCAGGAGCGCACCGAGCGTGTCGTTGTTGCGAAAGGCGGTGGCGGCTGCCGTCACGTAGAGGTTTGGCCGCCAGGCGAGGTCGATCCCCACGGGGCGGAACTCTTCACCGATCCATGAGTTGAGCGGCGAGAAGTTGACGGTGTATGGAGAGGTCCAGAGCGGACCGGTGTTCTCGCGCGACGTGGCGAGGAAGAACTGGCCGGCGCGAACATCGAAATGCTCGGAGTGCAGGTTGACGTATGCGTCGACGAGGCCGGTGCGTTTGCCCTCCGCGCCCGGTTGGTCGCGGCGCGCCACACCGCTGGCGTGGAGGTTGAGCCACGATACTGGCGTCCAGTCGGCGCCGACCTGGGCGGCGCCGAGCGTCAGGATGCGATGGTCGTTGACGCCTGACGCGCCCGTGTCGAAGCGGCCGAACCCGCCCTCGAGCCACGAGGGCTGTCCACTCGTATAGATCTCACGAGCAGAGAGGAAGCCGTGAAGCTGGAACGCCGATTGCGCGATCGCCGGAGAGGCGAGGGCGAGGGTGAGGAGTGCCAGACGGAAGGACCGCATGAGGGGATTGTAGTTCTGCCGCTGTGCGGCGTTGTCGGTTGTCGGTTGTCGGTTGGTTGTTGGTGCCCGTTGAATGTCGGACGTGGGCGCGCGTCTTGAACGCTCGTTCCCACGCGCTCCGCAGCGCCCGACAACCGACAACCGACAACGCGCAAGGCGCAGACTCAGAACCCGTACCGGTACTCGATCGTTACCGTCGAACCGCCGGTGCGTGGATCGAAGTCTGGCGCGAGGCCGGGGCGGTTGCCGCTGACCCTCACGTATTCGATGCCGGTGCGTGCGTTGGCGCTGGCATCGTGCATCCAGGCCACGGTCCAGGCGCGGCCGTTCTCACGGCTGCCGTCGGTGGGCGGACGCAACGCATCGCGCGTCGAGAATCGCTCGACGCGTGCGCTGACACGCTCCGTACCGAACTTGTGAGAGGCCAGCAGGTACTCGGTATCGAAATCCATGGTGAAGCGGCCACCCGGGAATCCCACCGCGGTCGAGCCGTACGCCCATTCCGCCGCGACCGTGGTGTCGCCCGTCGTACCGGCCTCTCCGCTGACGACGTTGAAGTGCGTCTGCCACGGCGTCTGACCCTTCAGATCGACCGGAGAAATCGGTGCGCGGTTGTCGATGTGTGCAACCTGGAGCATGGCACGCTCGGGAAGGGACACGCGAACGCGCTCGGAATAGCCGTTCTTGTTGTCGAGATCCGCGCCGATCGGCCGCACCGAGTCGTAATCCGGCAGCGGGATGCGCTCGTCATACGTGGTCAGATAGTTACCGAGCGTCCAGCCGCGGGCGGCCAGCGCGGTGCCCATCGTGTCATTCCCTCGAAAGGCTGTCCCGCCGACCGTCACGTAGAAGCTCGGCGACCACTGCAGGTCCGCGCCGATCGGCCGCACTTCCTGGGCGATCCACGAGTTCAGCGCGGAGTAGGTGATCGTGTACTTCGACGTCCAGAGAGGATCCGTGTTCTCCCGGGACGTCGGCAGCCAGAACTCGCCGGCGCGCAGGCGCCAGTGCGGGTTGTGGATTTCGAGGTAGGCCTGCACGATGCCGGCGCGTTTGCCGCCGGAGCCGGACTGCTCATGCCGCGCCACGCCGTCTCCGTGGAACAGGAACCAGGAGGATGGCGTCCAGTCGAGGCCCAGTTGCGCGCTGTCGACGTTGACGAGGTGATGGTCGTCGGGATTGGCCGCGCCGACATCGAAGCGCCCCACGCCGTCCTGAAGCCACCCGGGCTGGGCGTTGACGTAGATCTCGCGCGCGGCGAGGTACCCGTGAAACTGCAGCGATGATTGGGCGCCCGCGGCCGTGGCGACGCCGAGTAGAAGGAACGCGAGCGTTGTTCGCATCATCTGATTCTAGTGCTCCTGTAGGGTTCGCGGGTCGCGCCATAGTCCGACTTCGCGCGTTCCGTAGTCGATCGTCACGAGAAATTTGGAGAGGACGCGGTTGCCGACGCGCGGATCGGAGACGTCGGCGAGGTGGATATCGAGGTTGCCCAGATCGGCTCCGCCGAGCTGCAGACGCGCGTGCGTCCGGCCGGCGGGGGCGGCGCCGCGCGGAAGCGTCAGCGTGTCGGGAGAGGTCGTGTCGACGATGGCATCCACCGGCTTTCCGTCGACGATGACGGTTACGCGCGGCTCGGCGGCGAAGCGGTAGATGGTCATCAGCTCCGGATGGATTCCTTCTTTCTGATACGTGATCAACCCCGAGGTGTAGTCGATCGAGACGGCGCGACTGCCCCACACATCGGCGCCGATGATGCCGTCAGCCACAGAATGCAAGTCCAGAACCACCGGTGTGAAGTGGAGCGCTTCCTTCTGATTGATTTGCAGGAGCCGCCCGCCGCGCCAAGCCGCCGCGGGCAGGCTGGCGGCGAAGCGTTCGTCCAGCGCCGTCCTGGCCTGAGCTGTACCGAAGAGGAACTGTCCCGCGCGGCCGTCGACCGTCGCAGAGGGGAGGAATATCAGATTGTCGCGAATGACGAACGACAGATTCACTTCCTGGCCGATCGGCTCATCAGCCCACGGCGGCGTGAACGAGCACGATACGCACAGCAGCAGCGTAGCGATTGCGATGGAAGCGCTTTTCGAGTACATACCGGCGGCGTTTTGATCTGCAACAAGGGGACCCGGAGGAATGATGCTGAGTGAATTCAGGAACGAACCGCTGACCGACTTTAGCAAACCTGAGGAGAAAGCGGCGATGGAAGCGGCACTGGCCACCGTCAGAGCGGAGTTCGGCCGCGAGCACCCGGTCGTGATTGGCGGTGAACGGATCACGGGGCTGAAGACGTACGACTCGATCAACCCGTCGCACAAATCGCAGCTCCTCGGGCGATTCAACAAGGCCACCAGGGAGCACGTCGAGCGCGCTCTGGACGCCGCATGGAAGGCCTTCGAGTCATGGAAGCGCCAGCCGCTCGATGTGCGGGCGGGACTGCTGGTGAAGACGGCAGCGCTTCTAAGACAGCGCAAGCACGAGTTCTCGGCCACGATGGTGTACGAGGTCGGCAAAAGCTGGCCCGAGGCCGACGCCGACACCGCCGAGGCAATCGACTTCCTCGAGTTCTACGCCCGCGAAGCGTATCGATGGGGAGGCGAGCAGCCGATAACGAAGATCGCCTCGGAGGACAATGCCCTGGTCTACGTTCCCCTCGGCGTCGGAGGTGTCATCCCGCCGTGGAACTTCCCGCTGGCCATCATGGCCGGCATGACCACGGCCGCCGTCGCCACCGGCAACTGCGTCATTCTCAAACCGTCGTCGGATGCGCCGTGGATCGCCTGGCGCTTCTTTGCCCTGCTCGAGGAAGCGGGGATGCCGCCCGGCGTCGTCAACTTCCTGAGCGGTTCCGGCGCCGAGGTCGGCGATCCGCTGGTGATGAGCCCGCGCCTTCGCTTCATCTCCTTCACCGGATCGAAGGAAGTCGGTCTGCACATCAACGAGGAGGCGGCCAAGGCCAAGCCCGGCCAGCTCTGGATCAAGCGCGTCGTCGCGGAGATGGGTGGGAAGGACGCCATCATCGTCGACCGCGACACCGGCAATCTCGATGATGCCGCTGCCGCCGTGGTGGCCTCGGCGTTCGGTTTCCAGGGACAGAAGTGCTCGGCCTGCTCGCGCCTGATCGTCGACGACGCCATCTACGACAAGTTCGTGCCGATGGTCGTGGCGAAGACGAAGGCCCTGCGGATCGGCGCGCCGGAAGAGGGATCGACCCAGGTTGGTCCTGTCGTGAACGAGTCGGCCATGCGGAAGATCAAGGAGTTCATCGAGAAGGGGAAGGCCGAGGGAGGGAAGCTCCTGGCCGGCGGCGACGTGCGCGACGCCGAGGGCTTCTTCGTCGAGCCGACCGTGATCGGCGACGTGGCTCCCGATGGGACGATCTCGCAGGAGGAGATCTTCGGGCCGGTACTGGCTGTGAGCCGGGCGAAGGATTTCGACGACGCCCTGCGGATCGCCAACAACACCCAATACGGACTCACCGGCGCGGTCTTCACCGACGATGAGTCGAAGCTCGAACGCGCGCGCGAGGAGTTCTTCGTCGGCAATCTCTATCTCAATCGCAAATGTACCGGCGCGCTGGTGGGCGTCCATCCGTTCGGCGGTTTCAACATGTCGGGGACCGATTCGAAAGCCGGCGGCCGCGATTACCTCGGCCTGTTTCTTCAGGCGAAGGCGATCTCGCGCAAGAAGCCTGGAGCGCCGCAGCCGACGCGGGCGGGGGAGTAGGGGACAACGATGGCGCCCTCGGGCTATGACGAAAACGTATTCATCAACTGTCCTTTTGACAGGGAATACGCCCCGATCTTCGAGGCCATCGTTTTTACCGTGCATGACGCCGGCTTTCGTCCGAGTTGCGCCCGCGAGCGTCTCGATTCGAGCGAGGTACGCCTTCAGAAGATCGTCAGCCTTATTGGAAAGTCACGATTCTCGATCCACGATTTGTCTCGGACGCAACTCGACGAAGTGAGTGCTCTCCCGCGCTTCAACATGCCGTTGGAGTTGGGTATCGATCTTGGTTGCAAATCGTTCAGTCGGAGGCGCGCGGACAAATCCTTGCTTATCTTCGATTCGGAGGGTCATCGATTTCAGAAGTTCATCTCAGACATCGGCGGATTGGATATTCAGCGGCATGACAACGATCCGAGGATCGCCGTCGCTCGTGTGAGGGATTGGCTCCGAACGGAATCAGGCTCAGCTCTGATCCCAGGAGGAACGACGATCTACAACCGCTACATCAGGTTTCGGAGCGATCTACGCGGCATATGCTCAGAATTACGGTTGGATCTCAACGAGCTCACGTTCGTGGACTTTTCGCACACGATTCTCTTCTGGCTCAGGGGCGTGCAAAGTTAGGCCCTCAGAAGATCTTTCGGCGCCCGCGAGCGCATCGAGAATCCGACCCGATCGGCCTCGGAGTTACGTCCGATGGCTCTTAAGGAGGACGGCGTTGACAGCGTCCTGTATCGTCTTGCGCCCAAGCGTGCTCGGCTCCGTTGGAAAAAGAAGTCGCCGGGTCGAAGGTTCGCGGCGGACCGGCGATGGCTTGATGTGCTCGCCAGGCTGTTTCGCTCTTGCTGACTGTCGCCGAGTCGCCATGTCTCTCTCCGACTGATCCTAACACGGGTGAATCTCGGAGCATTCTGCATCCTTTCTGAGATCTTTGGTACAGGTACTCTGACGCTCGGTGCTTGAGGTGACGTAGCGCCGGCGGCTCGCCGGCCGGACCGCCGGCGCTACGTTACGCTCTACTACTGCAGCGTGAAGTTCACCGTCAGCGTGAAGACGACCTCGACGGGCTTGCCGTTGAGTGTGCCGGGGTGGAAATGCCACTTCTTGACTGCTTCGACGGCCTCTTCGCTGAGACCGAGCGGCAAGCCTTTGAGTACCTTCACCTGCTCGACTTCTCCCTGTTTGTTGACGATGGTCTCGACGATGACGACGCCGGTGATGTGAGCCTTGCGCGCGGCGTCCGTGTAGTCAGGCTTGGAACGTGTGATTGCCACGGGCGCTTTGACGTCGCCTCCAACCGGAAGCGGTCCCTCGGCGGGGTCAGGCGCTGATTTCGCGTCGCCGGTCCCTTCGCCGGTTCCGCCGAGAACGCCGCCGATCTGGCCACCGACTGTGCCACCGACCGTGCCGCCGATCTGGCCGCCGACGACACCTCCTGCCACGCCGCCGGCTACGCCGCCTTCCTGGGCGCCTGGCGGGTCAGTGGACGTGGATGGTGTCGGATCGACCTGCGCCGTGGCGGTCGGGGTGGGGATCTCGACTTGCGGGACTTCTTTAGGAATCTCGGTTGGCTGCACAAACGTCTGCTGCGGTACCTCCACCGGTTTCACGATCTTCGGGGTCGATGCGGCATGCGAAGCAGCGGGCGGCGGGGGTGGCGGTGGAGGTGGGGCGGCCTTCGTCGAAAGGTAGGCCAGCTCCGGCTTGTGCTCCGCGGCTACTTTCTGCGTCGCCTGCATGGACAGGACGACGATCAGGCCGATCATGGCGCCGTGAATCGCAAGAGAGGCGAGCGTGGCTTTCCCTCCGCGGCCTTTCTGGCGAGATCCGGACTCGATCAGCTCGTTTCGTAGATCCATCATCGCATTCCTCCTCATTCGTACTGGTTTAGTTATTCAGCAATAACGCAGCCAATCGGCGGCGGCTGTTGATGCTTGTAAACAAACGAGTTATGAGCGCGTGTTAGAATGCAGCGCATGCGACGGATGTCATGGCTGGGGCTGCTGCTCCTGGGAGGGTGCGCCAGCGCGTCGCTCCCGTTGCCAAAGGGATGGGAATCGGTGCCGGCCGCGGCGCTTGTCGGCGACTATTGCGCGTCGTTCAAATGTGTGGCCAGAGCACAACTCCCCTCGGTTCGCGTCGCCGGAAACCGTATCGTCAACGGCGACAAAGCGCTGACGCCGGAGTTCCTGGCGATCGACTCGTACGACGTCTCGCCCGAGCGCAAGGAGATCGTCTTCTCGGCCAAACGGAAGGACAACTTCGATGTCGGCCTCGTATCGATCGACGGCAGCGACATCCACTGGATCCCCGAGGACCCCGCGGACGAGGTGAACGTGCAGTGGGCTCCTCGGGGTCACAAGGTGAGCTATATCCTGCACACCCCGACAGGTAGCATCGTGCGCACCGTTCACATCCCAACGTCCGCGCAGCTATCGGTCGACTTTCCGCGGACGCAGATCGACGCGCTCTCCTGGGAACCGCAGGCGGTCCGGTTTGCCGTGGTCGTCCAGTCTCCGGATGCGTCACAGAGCGTGCTGTCGATGACGTACGAGGGAGAGAAGCGGCAGGAGGAGGTCGCCCCCGCGGCGCGCCTCGACGTCTCCATCGAGCCGATCGGCGGCGTGCTGGTCATGAGGCCGAATGCCATGCACTACAACGAGCGGCTGCCCCTGGTGGTCTGGCTCGACCGCAGCCCATTCGCCTGGAGCGACGCGCGGGCCGCGCTCATGCGCAACGCACGGGTGGCCATCGCCATCGCGCCCGCGGTCAGCGACTCATTCTGGCGCGACATCGCCAAGGTGGCCTGGATCGACAACACCCGAACCTACGTCGTCAACCCGGAACCCCGGCACTCCAGCACCCCAGCACCCCAGCACCCCAGCAACCCTGTAACCTTCATCACAGCGGACCCGAATCTCCCTCCGCACCGCTATGCCCGCAACGGAAACACGCTGTCCGCCCCACCCGCTGTCGTACAATCATTTGCCGCCGCACTGATCGCGGACGATCTGAAGGGAATACCCCCGCCGAATGGCCGTCGATGAAACCGTAAAGAAATCAACGACCCGCGAGTACTACGAAGCGCTCCTGATCGCCGTCATCTTCGTCAACTTTGCCCGTATCTTCGCCTTTCAGGCGTTCAAGATCCCGACGGGATCGATGGAAGACAACCTGAAGGTCGGCGATCACATCATCGTCAACAAATTCATCTATGGACCGGGCACGTCGCTCGGCGGGCTGCTGCCGCTGCGCGCGATCCGGCGCGGCGACATCATCGTCTTCCGGTATCCCCTGCAGCCGGACACCGACTTCGTGAAGCGCGTGATCGGCCTGCCCGGGGACACGGTGGAAGTCCACGACAAGGTCGTTTCCATCAACGGCAAGCCCCAGTCGGAGCCATACGTGATCCATGTCGATCCGACGATCTATCCTCCGCGGCCCCAGCTCCCGGAACCGTACCGATCGCGGGACCAGTTCGGGCCGTACCTCGTCCCCGATGGCCAGTACTTCGCCATGGGTGACAACCGCGACCGCTCCAGCGACTCCCGATACTGGGGGACCGTGCCCCGCTCCATGATCAAGGGGCGCGCCTTCATGGTCTATTGGTCCTTCGAGGGAACGCCGCCGCCGCAGGACGCCCCGAGCTCGGCCAGGGTCAAGGAATTGCTAGGAGTGGCCGTCCACTTCTTCACGAAGACGCGATGGGAACGGATGTTCTTCATCGTCGACAGCAAATACCACTTCACGCCGGGTTTGACGCCCGAGGGCGAGGCCGGCGAAAGTCCATGAGCGGGATCGAGAATCGGGGGTCGGGAGTCGGGGGTCGGGGGTCGGAGTTAGTCGCCTCCGATGGACCTGATCCTGAACGGGAGTCGGGGGTCGGGGGTCGGGGGTCGGAGTTAGACGCCTCCGGTGAACCAGACCCTGAACGGGAGTCGGGAGTCGGGGGTCGGCGGTCGGAGCTCGTCAGTTCTCATGAGCCGGACCTGCCATCTCACCTGATCACCGACGACCCTCAACCGACAACTGACAACAATCTCTCTCCGACCCTTGACCCCCGACTCCCGACCCCCGCGACAACCGACAGCCCACAACCCACAACCGACAACGCTCTCTCTCCGACGCCCGACCCCCGACCCCCGGCCCCCGCGATAACCGTCAACCGACAACCGACAACCAGCAGTGACCTACCTCCGACTCCCGACCCCCGACCCCCGACCCCCGCGAACCGAAAACTGACAGCCGACAACGATGAGCCTGATCTGACCCTCTCTCCGACCCCCGACCCCCGACTCCCGACCCCCGTCGAACCAATCCCCGTCGAACCTATCCCCGACGATCCCGGCGTCGTCATCGACCGCAGCGACCACCCCATCTCGCGGCGGCGGATCCCGGAGAACGTCCTCAAAGTCCTCTACCGGTTGCACCGCAGCGGCTACCGCGCCTATCTCTGCGGCGGCAGCGTACGCGATCTGCTGATGAGCGGGACGCCGAAGGATTTCGACCTGGCCACGGACGCGCATCCGGCCGAGATCCGGCGCCTCTTCCGCAACAGCCGCATCATCGGCCGGCGCTTCCGCCTCGTACACATCATCTTTCAGGACATGCTGGTCGAGGTGGCCACCTTCCGGCGCGAGCCCGAGCGGGCCGACGATGCCGAGGAGCTGCTGATCACCGACGACAACACCTTCGGGTCGCCCCTGCAGGACGCGCGGCGGCGCGACTTCACCATCAACGCGCTCTTCTACAACATCGCCGACTTCTCGGTGATCGACTACGTCGGCGGGCTGGAAGACCTGGAGGCGAAACGGGTGCGGGTGATCGGCGATCCCGACGTCCGTTTCCGCGAGGATCCGGTGCGGATGATGCGGGCCATCGAGTTTGCCTCACGCCTCGGCTTCGAGATCGAGCCGGCCACCTATGACGCCATCATCCGTCACAAGACCGAGATCCTGAAGGCCTCCGCCCCGCGCGTTTCCGAGGAGATCCTCGAACTGCTGCGGCGCGGCTGGTCGCGCGGGGCCATCCGCCTGATGGTCGACAGCGGCCTGCTCGATCCACTCGTCCCCGAGGTCTACAAGGCCATCGTCGGGGATCAGTCGCAGTACTTCTGGAAGATGCTGGAGGTGCTCGACCGCACCGTGCAGGCCGGGCGGAAGATCTCCGATCCGGTGCTGCTCTCGGTGCTGTTCCTTCCGTGGATTCTCCAGGAGTTGGAGCGGGAGGAGGCGCGGCGCGCGTCGCGCATGAAGATCGGCGAAGTGATCCTCTTCATCCGCGAGCTGATTCAGCCGATGTGTACGCGCATGGCGCTGGCGGCGGGGACGCGGCATCAGATCGAGACGGCCCTCGACACGCTCTGGCGCCTGCTGGAGCCGCCGACCGATCGTCGGGCGCAGTTCAAGTTCGTCTACCGCGAGCCGTTCAGCGACGCGTTGGCGCTGCTCGAGCTCTACGCGCTCTCGTCAGGAAAACACGTGGACGCCTTTCGCCAGTGGCAGCAGTTCGCGCAGAGGGTGCGCCGCGCCGCCGACGCCGAGGCGCCGGTGGAGGCGACGAAGCGGAGACGGCGGCACAAGAGGAGCTGAACGATGGCGAATCCGGCAGCATGGAAGGCGAATCGGACTTCATTGATGGCGAAGCTGGCGGAAAGTGCGGTGTCCTTGTGACGAGTGATCGCTTTTCTGATAGAGACGATGGCGTCTCCGCAGATGTTTCAACGATCTAACTCATCAAACTGGTGACGTTAGGCGCGAAGCTCATGAATAGAATCGCAAAGTTCATGATAGAAGTTACGAAGTTCGCGATACAATCCGTCAAATTGGTGATTTAGCCGTTTGATGTAATGGTATCAGTCATAAAATTCGTGATTAATATCGCAAACGTAATGATCGAAGTTGCAAACGTCATGATCGAAGTCGAAAACTTGACAATTGAGATTCCAAAATTGGTGATCTGATCCGCTAAATGAGCAACTGATGACCAGAAATTGCTGAGTCAGGGACAGTCGATCCGTTGTTCGAAGCCATCGCGTCTCCGTCCGTCCCTCATCGGCGACTTGTACGCGACGATCAGCATCGACGACGGGCCGATCGACAGCGGCGGGCATGCGGAGATCGGCGACTACCCCCGTGTGCGAGACAGGATCCGACTCGGCGTCCGCTTCGCCGTTTCCGGCATCATGCCAGTATCCAACAAGTAGATCCTCGTGACGCGAACCCTCGTGGAGCGGATCGGCACGGACGTCGCCGCAGTGACGATGGATGCGCCCAGGACGCTGTTCCTCGTCGAACACAACGGCATGTGCGTGCAACTGTTCGGAAAGAGCGGCCGCCTCTGGAAAACGGACACGATCAGTTGCGGAGGATTCCGAGAAATATCGCTCGAAGACACGAGTATCGCCGGCGAAGCGCGGCAGGCATCCGGATGGACCGCTTTCTCCGTGGAACTGGCGACGGATGAAGTGCGTTTTGTAGACTTTAGACTGACCCGGGCGGCATTAATCCCCGCAACCCCACGTATTGCGCGCGATGACGGGGAGGTCCGCCTTCGTCAAATCGATGAGGGCGTGGATTCCGTCGCAGGCGCCGCTGCCTTCCGCGCCCACCAGTGCCGCGATGAGGTCCATGCCGATGCGCACGATCGCGACGGCACGCAGGTCGCCAGCCTGAAGTGTCTGGCCAACTGCATAGCGCCTGTCGTTCCACCGGAACGTTTTCGAATCGACGAGGGTCGCACTGCCGAGGTACTCGCTCCGCTGGCCGTTGCGGAGGACGAAGAGTGGCGTGACTCCGTCCGGCAAGCTGCCGCACGCCACCCCGTTTGCCTCCCGCTCCTTGCCGTGGACCAGGAGCGTTCCCTGCAGAGTATCCGCACGCACGACGCGGACTCCGGCCTGGTGCAGCACCGTCACCTCCTCGGCTGCAATCCCCGGGGGCGCCGGTACCTGGAATGCGAACGTGCTGCCGCCATCCATTTCCGAGTAGTGCTCGTCGAGCATCTCCTTCGTCGGGTGGTCGATCACCGCCGGTCCGAGCTGCTTCCTCGCCAGCATCATCCACTCCTTCGCGTCCAGGGTCGTCGCGAAACAAACCTTCCCTTGATTCCCGGGATTGACGCTTTCGATCGAAAGCTTCGTGGCGAAAAGAAGGGTGGCGGTGATGAGAAAGCTCATAAGCAGTGTCCGATCCTACCGGTTCCCGGCCAACGATGGAACGCCCACCGATTTGTTGGACGCGAAACCCGAAGTCACTCAATTCTGGCTAACGTGTGAAAACCAGACTTTTTATCTTTTCGCGTCAGGACAATTGCATCGTAGTGGACCAACGTTCCTCCACCGTAGTCGCTGATCCATACCAGCATATCCTGGATACCATCATGATTGAAATCGCCAAATCCCATGACTTCTAATTTATCGACTACACCCTGGCCTGTGGCAGTAAGCGTTGTGGGGCTCAAAACATGAAATTCCAGTTCTGGCGAAAATTTTCTCCAACTCCAATTGACCTGTTCCGCTTTATCGACTGCTTCTGCTTGTTCGCCCGATATAACGTAACCAAGAGAAGGAGGCAGTTCGTCCGGCGATTTTTTGGTCAATTGATACCCCTCGATACAACTACTGCTCGCCGCGTTTGCTTTCTTCAGAAATCTCAAGACTTTACACTCACGCAGAAATTCAGGTGTCCGCTGAGTCCCAGTCATAAGTAAGAGTCTCTGTTCGATCGCTGCGTCATATTCTCGACAAGTCCGAACCTTCGTAGTTTTATGACCGCTTTCGTGGGACGACGCAAACTCCAATTCGTCCCCTTCATCTAACTTTAATGCATCCATGGCAATTTCCAAATTGCCGGGTTTAGACAGGTCGAAACCGCTGATCGATCTGACTGGGAACGTTCCTTGTTCACAGCCGTCGGCTGCGAACGCTGCTCGATTGAAGAGAACCGCTATTCCGACGAATAAGAAAAGCTTATGCATAAGTTTTTCTCCACGGCGCGCAGCGTCCAACGTTCCAAGGTCAGCGGAGCGGTGCCGCACGCCGAATGGTATCGCACTCGGGACCCAGCCGGGAGCGGCACCGCGTCCGCGGGACCGTAACGTTAGGTGCCGGGTCGATTGGTGACGCGGTCTCGCAGTCCGGGATTGAAAAGGCTTATCCGCAGATGACGCAGATGTACGCAGATGGAGGACGTTTTCATCCGCGGATCGTCGGTCTTGAGTATCGCCGCCGGATGGAGAACCGATGGACGCTTTTATCTGCGTTCATCTGCGTCATCTGCGGATTCGTTCCCTCGGTACGAACGCGTCGCGTCAATGTTCGTTCGCTCCCAGCCCGAATCTGCCGAGATCTGATTCATCCGCAGATGGACGCGGGCGACTCAACCCCGCGACGAGCCGATGCGGCATCCCGGCACGCAGCGGTTATCATTTCCCTGATGCCCGAGCTCCCGGTCTACATGGACCATCACGCCACGACGCCCGTCGACCCGCGCGTGGTCGAGGCGATGCTGCCGTTCTTCACGGAGAACTTCGGCAATCCGGCCTCGCTGACGCACGAGCATGGCCGCCGGGCGTCGAACGCGGTCGAGGATGCACGCTTCGGGATCGCCCGTTTCTTCGGGGTGCAGCCGAACGAGGTCTACTTCACCGCGGGGGCCACGGAGTCGAACAACATCGCTCTCAATCTTCTGCTCCCCGGCGATCACTTCATCACCTCGGCGATGGAGCACAAGTCGATCCTTGTCCCCGCGCAGCGGCTGGAAAGGAACGGGGTCGAGGTGACGATGCTGCACCCGGATAGCGAAGGGTTCATCGATCCCGAGGAGCTGCGAACCGCGCTGAAGCCCAACACGAAGCTGGTCTCAGTCGAGGCGGCGAACGGCGAGATCGGTACCCTCCAGCAGGTCGGCGTCCTCGGCGCGATCTGTCGCGAGCGCGGCGTCCTGTTTCACAGCGACGTCACCCAGGCTGCCGGCAAGGTGCCGCTGGACATGATGAACGTCGATCTGGCCGCCTTCTCCGCGCACAAACTTTATGGGCCCAAGGGCATCGGTGGGATGATCGTCCGGCGCGGCATTCGCATCGAGCCGGTCATGCTCGGCGGAGGGCAGGAGAAACGGGTGCGCAGCGGGACGGTGAATGTGCCCGGCGTGGTGGGGATGGTCAAGGCGTTCCGGATTCGCGGGGAAGAGATGATCGCGGAATGCGAATGGCTCACTGCGCTCCGCAACGAGCTTTGGGATCGCGTGGTGGCCGAGGTGCCGGGGGCGTTCGTCAACGGACCGCGCGAGCGGCGTTTGCCGGGTAACCTGAATGTGAGCTTCGATCGGGTCGAGGCCGACTCCGTGATGATGGCGCTGCGTCACTTCTCCCTTTCGTCGGGCTCCGCCTGCAGCTCGGGCGATCGAAGCGCTTCGCCGGTGCTGACCGCGATCGGAGTGCCGGAAGCGCTGGCGTACGGCTCGATCCGTTTCGGACTGGGCAAGACGAATACGAAGGAGCACGTGGCGCTGCTCGTCGACGATCTCAAGCGCAACATCAGCCGTTTGCGGGAGACTTCGGCGGCGTGAGCGCATCCGACACCGTTCGCATCCTTCTGGTCGACCACTCGAGGGGCTCGCTGCTGTTTCAGGAATCGATCCTGCGCCGGCGCGAGGCCACGATCGTCACCGCGCTGACCGGAACGAACGGACTGGAGATCGCGCGCAGCGACCGGCCGCAGCTGATCATGTTCGCCTTCGACCTCTTCGACATGACCGCTCCGGAGTTCTGCCGTGAGGTGCGCTCCGATGCCTCGACGCGGGCCATGTCGCTGCTGCTCGTCTGTGAGCGCGATTGCCCCGAGCACGCTGAGCTCTGCCTCTCCGCCGGCTGCAACGACGTCATCTTCCGGCCGCTGCAGCGCCACGAGCTCGACATCAAGATCGCCAGGCTGACCACGATCCCGTCGCGGCGCGAACTGCGGACGCTCACGCGCATCGAGGTCTCGGTCGAGAAGAATGGCCGGTTCATCATCGGGCGCAGCATCAACATCTCGGCCAGTGGCATGTTTCTGGAAGTCGATCGCGTACTGCCCGGGGCAGGCAAGCTGCGGCTTCATTTCTATCTGCCCGGCGACCCGAAACCGCTGCAACTGGAGTGCGACGTGTTGCGGGCGGAGTTCACCGGGGGAACGGCGAAGTACGGGGTCAGCTTCGCCGCGGCTAACGACGAAGAACGGGAACGCATCGAGCGGTTCGTGCAACGGCTCCGATCGCGCGAGTTACTGTGATGGCCGGAGTCCTCAAGCTCATCGACGAGGCGATCGCGCTCACGAAGGCCGAGGAGTACCTGCGCGCCCTCACGCTCTTTCTGGACATCTACGGCGGCGAGGATCCGCCTTCGCCGATGCTCTCCGCGAAGACGGCCACCGGCCTCTCGTACTTCGGCGTGTGCCTGGCCATGGTGCAGAAGAAGATCAAGCCGTCCATCGATCTCTGCAAGCGTGCCATCGAGCTGCAGTTCTACAACGTCGATCACTACGCCAATCTGGCGCGCGTGTACACCGTGGCGGGGCACCGAAAGAAGGCCATCGAGGTCGTCGAGCAAGGACTGAAAGCGCATCCCGACGATGAGTCGCTGCTGGCCGTTCATCGCGAGCTTGGTGTCCGCTCGCGGCCGCCGGTGCCGTTCCTGGAGCGCTCAAACCCGATCAACGTCACGCTCGGGCAGGCGCGGCACGCCAAGCAGTTGGCGGCCAAGGAGCGCAAGAAGACGTAGCGTGACGGTCACCGCCATCATCCCAACGCTGAACGAGGAAGAGTGGATCGCCGGCGCGATCGAATCCGCGTTCGCGGCCGGGGCGTCGGAGGTGATCGTTGCCGACGGCGGAAGCGTTGACCGCACGCCCCGCTTCGCCACGGGCGGCGGCGCCCGCGTGCTGCTGTCCGAACCGAACCGCGCACGGCAGTTGAATCTCGGTGCGCACGCCGCTTCGCACGAGACGTTGATTTTTCTTCACGCCGACAGCCGGTTGCCGGCGGGCGCCGCGCGTGCAGTCGAAGCCGCGCTGGCCGGCGGCGCGGACTTTGGCGGGTTCCGCATCGCCTTCGTCGAAGAGTGGGCCAGGCTCCGCGTCGCGGCGGCGTTGATCAACCTGCGCACCAGCCTCACCCGATGCCCCTGGGGCGATCAGGCGCAGTTCGTCCGCCGCGACACGTTCCTCGATATGGGCGGCTTTCTGGAGATCCCGTTGATGGAGGACTACGAGCTGGCCATTCGGATGAAACGCCGCGGGCGATCGGTCCTCCTGCCGATGACCGTTACGACCTCGGGTCGCCGTTTTCTGCGCAAGGGAGTGATCCGCACGGTCGCACAGAACTGGCGGACGGTCATCCGCTATCGTATGGGGGCGGATGTCGCCGCACTGGCGCGGAGCTATCGGAAGTGAACTGCTACATCCTGATCGGTGGTCAGTCGCGAAGGATGGGACGTCCGAAGACGGAACTGTTCCTCGACCGCGTCGTGGCCGCGGCATCGTCAGCGTTCGAGGAGTTGATCGCCGTGCAGCGGCACGGCGGAACTGCGGCGGCGATCACGACGATCTACGAGAGCGCGCACGAGGAACAGGCCCCGATCTTCGGCGTCGCGCGTGCTCTCGATCATGCCCGCCGGCGCTGCTTCATCCTGGCCGTCGACTATCCGCTCATCACCACCGCGATCCTGCGGCATCTTCGCGAGCGTTTCGAGCGCTCGCCTGCGCTCTTCCTCGCGCCTGTCTGGAGCGGCAAGACCCAGATGCTCTGCGCCGGTTATGCGCCCGAGCTGCTGGCGCGGATCGAGCAGCGGGTCGCGGCCGGGCGGTACGATCTCAAAGGCCTCACCAGCGGGGAAGAGGCCGACATCGTCGCCGAGGAGGAGTTGCGATCGACGTTCGCGGGCGAGCCGTTGATGAATGTGAATACGCCGGAAGAGTGGGGAAGGGTGAAGGATGAAGAGTGAAGAGTGAAGGATGAAGAATGAAGGTGATGAAGAGGTAAGCTCTTGTCTGCTTCACGCTTTCACCGTTCATCCTTCATCCTTCATCCTTCTGAGCTGACATGACCGACTTTTCTCATCTCGACGACACTGGCGGCATCTCCATGGTCGACGTGGGCTCGAAGCGCAACACATCGCGTGAGGCGGTGGCGCTGGCGACCGTGCGGATGTCGCCGGAGACGTTGCGCAAGCTGGTGGAGCAGGCGCTGCCGAAGGGCGATGTGCTCACGACGGCCAAGGTGGCGGGAGTTCTGGCCGCCAAACAGACGCCGAATCTGATCCCGCTCGCGCATCCGCTGGCCATCACCTCGGTCGACATCACGTTCGATCTCGATCAGGACACCGGCACGATCGAAGTCCGCTCCATCGTCCGCTGCGAGGGAAAGACGGGCGTGGAGATGGAGGCCATGACCGCCTGCGCCGTGGCCGCGCTGACGATCTACGACATGTGCAAGAGCGCCGAGAAGGGCATCAGCATCGAATCGCTCCAGCTCGTGCGCAAGTCGGGCGGCAAGAGCGGAACGTGGGAGCGCGCCTGACCGTCCGCTACAGGTGACGATTCGCCCCGAGGGGCGGACAGCGCGGGAGGGGTGCGAACGATGCTGCCTGAACGAAGGACCTCCACCCTGTGGCACACGACCGGCACGCAGCGGCGTTGGACGTCTGACGGACATCACGACGAGCCGAGGGGGTTACTGATGCGATTCGCCCGCGTGCTCCTTCCCGCAGTTCTCTTTCTCACCCTCGGACCGCTGGCCTTCGCCGCGCCGCAGCATCGCGAGACGACGACGGTGGAAGTGGTGCAAGTGCCGGTCTACGTCACCAGCGCCGGTGCCACGGTGCGCGGTCTGACGCGCGACGACTTCACGTTGCGGGTCAATGGCCGTACCCAGAAGATCGACTACTTCGATGTGGTCGATTTCGCCTCTCTCTCCGCGGAGCAGACGCGGGACCCGCGGCAGCGGCGTCTCTACGTGCTGACGTTCGATCTCGCCAACGCGGCGCCGTTCTCGATGCAACGCGCCAAACTTGCCGCGGAGCAGTATCTGACTGCCGCGCAGCCGAGCGACTACTTCGCCGTGGCGCTGCTCAACCGGGATGACGACGTCGAGTTCATCGTGCCGTTCACGCGCGATCAGGCTGCCCTCCGCCGAGCGGTGGCCAGCTTCAGCGCGGCTTCGCCCAACGATCCGCTGCGGCTGACGATCTCGCCGGGCGAACGGATGGCGCTGATCAACGATGACGCTTCGGAAATCCGCGACCTGCAAAGAGCGGGAGCGGGAATCGCCGCCGAGCTCGTGGCCGAAGCGGCGCGCCGCCGGGTCGATGATCAATTCGAGGCGCTCGGCCAGCTCGCGGAACGGCTGGCGCCGATGGAGGGATACAAGCACGTCGTGCTGCTGTCGAAAGGGTTCAGCAGCTTCCTGCTCTTGAATGGCGCCCACCCGCCCACCGACGGCCCCCGTTCGGGACCGATGGAGCAGCTCACGGCCTCTCACGGAACGCGGCAATTCGACTATCGCGGGTTTGATTCGCGGATTGTTCAATCACAATTCAGGATGCAGAAGGAGTTCGCCTCCGCCGGTGTGTTCCTCGACGCCATCGACATCGGTGGACTCCGTGCTTCCGGCCGGGCGTTCAACGAGGCATTGCACGTCACGGTTGCCGATACGGGAGGCCAGGTGGTCGAGGATCGCAATGACCTGAAAGCGGCCCTTCAGCAACTCACCGATTCACAGCAGGTGGTCTACGTCCTCGGTTTTCATGCGCCGGACACCGGCCGGAAGCAGAATGACATCGCCGTGAAAGTCAACGGCGCGCCGCGGGGCTCCTACGTGTCCTATCGCGAGTCGTACTCGTCGATCGCGGACAAGCCATCGACGAACGACGCTCTCCGCCTGGCCGACATCGTGACCAACGATATCCCGCAGAACGGAATCACGATGACGACCGCGGTCGCTACCGCCCCGAAAAAGGCCACGGTGAAGATCGCCTTGCCGGGCCGGGAGTTGCTGGCGCTCGCGAGTGACGACCTGAACGTGAAGGGTCAGGCACTGATCTACGTCTTCGCGGGCCAGACGTCGGTTTCCTTCGCGCAGAAGGACATCGACGTCGACGTGACGCGCGCACGAGCGGGCGGCCTCGACGGCGGAAACGTCGAGATGTCGCAATCATTCGACCTGCTGCCCGGAACCTATGCTATGAAGGTCCTCGTGCGGCTCGACGGTCACGACACGCTGGCATTTGCCCGCGAAGACTTCACGGTGGGGGAGTAGCCTGTCGTTGCGGGCGCTGGGAATCATCCTGCTCGCCGCCTGTGCGCTCTCGGCGAGCGCACAAGTCCGCGAGAGCGTGACCGTGGAAGTCGTGCAGGTGCCGGTGTACGTCACGACCAGCGACGGCAAGCCGGTCACCGGGCTGACCAGGGATGCGTTTCAACTATCGATCGACGGGCATCCGCAACCCATCGAGTACTTCGACACGTTTGACTTCGCATCCGCGCAGGCTGGTGCGCCCGTGGCGGCTGAGCGCCCTCGCCGCGAGCGCCGGCTCTATCTGCTGCTGTTCGACCTCACATTCGCGACGCCGGGCAGCATCGGCCGCGCACAGAAAGCGGCGGAACAGGCGGTTGTGCATTCGAATCCCGCCACCGACTTCTTCTCGGTGGCCACGTACTCATCAACCCGCGGTGTGCATTTTCTCTCGCCCTTCCTTGCCGACCGCGTGGCGGTGGCACGGTCGATCTACACGCTCAAGAGCAGCGAGGCACAAGACCCCCTCGGTGTGGCCCTGGCCAGCGCCGAGCGAGCCCAGTGGGTTACGACAATGGAGCAGGGCGGAGCAGTCAGTGGCTCGGACGATGACCTGTCATCGTTTCTCGGAAGTGAAGTGGTGGACCAGCTCAAGGGCGGTCAGGCCAATCAGGACGCGATGGCTGCGCCTCGGAATCGCTTGATCGAGTTTCAGCTCGAGGGCCTCGGCGAGGCCGCCGCGCGCTTCGGCGCGCTCGAAGGACAGAAGCATCTCCTCGTCTTCACCGAGGGCTTTGATTCCACCCGCATCACCGACATCAAGGCAAAGGGGCGTCCGCCGAACCTGGACGCGCATCTTCTCGATCTCGTGAAACAGATGCACGAGACGTTCGTCTCGGCCGGCGTGACGCTCGACAGCATCGACATCAAGGGCCTCCGTCACACGTTCACCGATCTCGAAAACGATGCGCTTTACATGCTCTCCCGCGGCACCGGCGGCCGCGTGATCGTCAACCGCAACAATCTCGTCGAGGCGGTTGACACGCTGGTCCAGGAGCAGCGGGTTGTGTACGTGCTCGGATTCCGTCAGAGAGACCGCTCCAGCGGGCGCATCTCCGTTCGGGTGAGCGGCCTGCCCCGCGGCGCGGAGGTTTCGTACCGCGAAGGCTTCGGATATACGCCGCGGAAACCGGCGCTCGATTCCCTGCAGCTCGCCGACATCCTGCTCAACGACGTGCCGCAGGCGGGAGTGTCGCTGAACGCCGGCGTGAGGACGTACGAGGGTGGGGCGGAGGTGGCGGTGAGCTTCGCCCGCGCCGAGGTCGTGCCGCAGCTTTCCGATCAATCGCCGGGCGTCGACATCCTGCTTTATATCTTCGATGAGCACGGCCGGGCGGTCGGATTCAAGGCCAAGCGGATCAATTTCAGCGGCGCCGGGCGTGTGAACACAGGCTATCTTACGCTCCGTGAGCCGTTCGAGCTTCCGGCAGGGAAGTACGCCGCGAAGGTGCTGCTGCGGATCACCGGTACGCGGTCGCTTGGTTTCGTGCGGCGCGATTTCGCGGTGGAGTGACCGGCTGGGTTAGTGTTTCCGCGCCCACGGAGGCGCTGTCGACGTGTTCGCGTTCTCCGCGTCGTTGTCCGCGGTGACCAGTTGCTTGCGGATCGTGCCGAGGATGCGCTGGTCGGCGGCGGTGGCGAGGTCGAGAAGGTGCTGGCGCTCGTGAAAGCCGTTGAAGGCGACGACGAAGCGATCGATGCGGAAGGCGACGACGCGCCCGAGGAAGCGGTCCTCGGCGGTGAAGTTGTCCTCGCCGAGGTTCGGGATCGGATCGAGCAGCTTGCCGTTGTGCAGGTAGAGCCCCTTGTACTGATCGAGGATGTTCGAGGCGGCCTGCTTGTTCGCCGCGGGGATGACGATCCCCTCGATGACATCGTTGTCGACCTTGAACGTCGCCTGAAACGAATTGCCGAGGTACGACTGCCCGAATGCCGAGTCGGCCGAATAGCGCTCGCTGCCCGGTACGCGTTGCAGGTCGGGCAGGAACGCAAAGACAGCCGGCTTGTTCGGTGCCGGCGGCATGCGGTCGGAGACGAAGGTGGCCAGGCGAAGAATGGCGTCGCCCGCCCCCGCACCGGTAATGCGCACGTAGAACGGGCCGCGCCAGACGTGAACGGAGTGCACTTTGGCGAATGACTCGTTCGGGATGTTGAGGAATTGGAGATTGCCGTTCTTTTGCTTCGAGTAGGCGCCGAACGCCTTCACGAAATCGGGGAAGCGGAAGATCTCGACCGTGGCGAAGCCGTCGGTCCCCGGCTCGCTGTACTTGCCGATGGTCAGATCCAGCGTGTCGTACCTGACGAACAGCGGCGCTTCGAGCGGTCCGAGGTACGTGTTGAGATGATCGCCGGGGATGACGATCGGATCTTCGTCGAGCCGCCAGATCTTCGCTTCCTGCTGTCTGGGGAGAAACTGCAGGCTCGGTGAGTCGACGGTGGCGAAGTTGACGTCACTGCGCGGTGGCGGAGAGAGGCGCATCTGCGCCGGGCTCCGCGCGTCGCAAGCGCCGGCGAGGCAGGCGGTCAGGAGCGCGAGAGCGATTCGAGAAAGGCCACCGTAACGCGCACGCCGGCGCCTGTCGCTCCGCGCGCTTCGCGCGCTGTTTCGGACTCCGCGTACGCCGTGCCGGCGATGTCGAGATGCGCCCACGATGGACAATTGACGAACTCCTTCAGGAAGACTGCCGCCGTGATCGCTCCGCCCCATCGCCCGCCCGAGTTTTTCATGTCCGCCCATTCGCTGCGGATCAGTTCCTTGTAATCGTCCCACTCGGGAAGTCTCCAGAGGCGCTCACCGACGCGCTCTCCACAGGCAATCAACTTCTGAGCCAGCTCGTCGTTATTGGAGAAGAGTCCGGCCGCTTCGCTGGCCAGAGCGACGACGCACGCGCCGGTGAGCGTGGCGTAGTCGAGGATGTGATCGGGCTTGAGCTCCGAGGCGTAGTGCAGGGCATCGCTCAGGATCATGCGCCCTTCGGCATCGGTATTCACGATCTCGACGGTCTTGCCGCTCATCGTCGTGATGATGTCGCCCGGCTTGTAGGCGCTGCCGCTGGGGAGGTTGTCCGTGGAGGCGATGACGCCGGTGACGCGCACCGGCAAGGCCAGCATTGCCGCCGCCTGGATCGTGCCGATGACGGCCGCGGCGCCGCACATGTCGAATTTCATCTCCTCCATCTTGTCGGCCGGTTTGATGGAGATGCCGCCGGAGTCGAAGGTGATGCCCTTGCCGACCAGCGCGACGTGTTTCTTCGCTTTGCGCGGCGCGTATTCGAGGACGATGAATCGGGGCTCCTCGGCTGAGCCGCGGTTGACGGCCAGCAGGCCGCCCATCTTCATCTTCTCGATTTCGCGTCTTCCGTAGACGGTGCACTTGATGCCCACACTCTTGGCCACCTCCTCGGCGCGCTGGCCGAGGTAGGTGGGGGTGACGAGGTTGCCGGGCGCGTTGCCGAGGTCGCGCACCGTGCGCACGCCGGCGGCGATGGCCTTCGCCTCGTCGTTGAGCAGCTTTGCGTGCTTGGCGTCGATGCCGTGAGGGGGTACGAGCGAGGCGCTGATCGGCAGCGACTTGTCGTCCTTCTTCGTGATGTAGGTGTCGTACTTGTAGTCCGATGCGGCCAGGGCGTCGGCGGCGACGCGGGTGGTGTCATCGATACCGAGCTTCGGCACCGCGTAGGGGAGGACGACGATGATGTCACGGTCGCGCTGCTTCTTCGCCGTTCTGGCGATGCCGTAGATGGCGGCGCGGAGGCCGCGAATGGTCAGCGCTTCTTCCTTGCCGATGCCGACGAGCGTGATCTTCTTCGGTTCGCCGGCGACGGTCGTCAGCGATTCCTCCGCCCGGCCGGTAAAGCCCGCCTCGGCGATGGCCTGCATCGCTTTCGCGGCGAAGGCGACGTCCGGTTTGCTGTTCTCGGCGATGAGTACAAAGAGATGATCCGCTTTCGCGACCTTCGGTTCACGAGTGATGGTGACGTCCATAGCGGCGCGGATTGTACTTGAGGATTTAGAGCTCGAAGGGACCGTTGCGCCCGACGGCCTCGGCAAACGACATCTGCGTCGGATCGGAGTCAAATACGTCGGCCGCCGCGTCGCGTTCCGCGCGCGACATTCGGCAGAAGGCCTCTTCGTAATCGGAAGAGGTGAGGTCCCGGTCGAGCTTCAGATAGTCGCGGATGTACTGCTCGACGGGATTCATCCGCCGAGGATACCTCGGCTCTATTCGGGAAAGTAAAGCTCGAAAGGAGAGTCTGGCCACGAGGCTCGGCGAGGTCCGTCTGGCGCGATCGTAACCTCGCTGAGCCACTGCAGATATTTTTCGAATCCAAGAGGTGGAATGTTTCGGGCGCGATCGAGCGCCTCGATGTCAGCAGCGGTCACCGGAAGATCGCGCTCCAGATCAAAGTCGTCATCGGTTGCTTGCGGAGTCGATGTCATCGAAAAGCTCTAACAGCCCGAAGCGGGCGAAGTAATTCCGAACAGCCTCTCGATTGATGCCTTGGACCGTGAGCAGGAATTCGACATCGCGCCCATCGCGATACCGGCGTGTAGGATCTGTCTTGATTGCGAACGCTTTCATCATTGCGATGTGCTCAGCACTGATCACGGGAGCAACTATGGTGCCGGCGGCGACACGCTTCGTCGCCGCCGCGAACATGTCTTCCGCGGTGCGGCCATTCACATAAATCGCATCGACGCGTCCGAACGCCTCCGACGGATGTATGTGATTCGAAAACGATTCGGAGGCGTGAATCGTCTCGTAGCCGATCGATTCTGCGAATGCCGTCACCTTCTCGCGATTCTCGCCCGAAACCACGAAATCTATGTCCTGAGTTCCACGCTCGTATCCCCAGGCGGCAACGGCAACGCCACCGGCGATCGCCCACCGAATCCTCTCGCGCTCGAAAAAGTCGGCGAAGGTGGTCAGCACCTTGGTGAACTGCATCCCACCGAGGATACCTCGGTCCAGCGCCTACAATTGGCTGGACTCATGCACGAGCGAGGGAACTGAATGGCGTTTCGAATTCTGGTGATCGACGACGAGACCGCCATCCGGGAAGCGATCCGGATGACGCTGGAGTACGAGGGGTACCGCATCGACGAGGCGCGGTCGGGGCAGGACGGGATCGAGAAGGCGACGCACACGGCGGCGCCGTACGACGCCATCCTGCTGGATATCAAGATGCCTGTGCTCGACGGCATCGAAGTCCTCGACAACCTGAAAGAGCAGAAGGTGCCGTCGCCGGTGATCATGGTCTCGGGACACGGCGACATCTCCACCGCGGTCGAGTGTACGAAGCGCGGCGCGTTCGATTTCCTGGAGAAGCCGCTCAACCGCGACAAGCTCCTGCTCTCGGTCCGCAACGCCGTCCGGCAGCAAAAGCTCGAGGAAGAGGTCGGCGAGCTGCGCGAGCGCGAGGCCCGCGACTACCAGATCGTCGGTGACTCGTTGCCGATGCGCGAGCTGAGGGCCCAGATCGAGATGGCCGCGCCGACGAAGGCGACGGTGCTGATCACGGGAGAATCGGGTACCGGCAAGGAACTGGTGGCGCGGGAGATCCACCGCCGGTCGTCCCGCGCGGCCCTGCCGTTCGTCCAGGTGAACTGCGCGGCCATCCCCGAGGAGCTCATCGAATCGGAGTTGTTCGGCCACGAGAAAGGATCGTTCACCGGCGCGGTGCGGAAGCAGACGGGAAAGTTCGTCGCCGCCGACGGCGGGACGATCTTTCTCGACGAAGTCGGTGACATGTCGCTGCGTACGCAGGCGAAAGTGTTGCGCGTGCTCCAGGAAGGGGAAGTCGAGCCGGTCGGCTCGGCGACCGTGATCAAGGTCGACGTGCGCGTCATCGCCGCGACGAACAAGGACATCGTGGAGGAGATCCGTGCCGGACGTTTTCGCGAAGATCTCTTCTATCGCCTGAACGTCATCCCCGTGCGCACGCCGCCCCTGCGCGAGCGGAAAGAGGACATTCCGGCCCTGGTGCAGCACTTCGTCACGTTGTTCTCAGAGCAGTACAACCGGCATGGGAAGAAGTTCACGCCTTCGGCGCTGAAAGCGATGCAGGAAGCCGCCTGGCGCGGCAACGTCCGGGAGTTGCGCAACATGATCGAACGGATCGTGATCATGGTTCCCGCCGACGCGATCGACATCTCCGATCTGCCCGCGGAGTTCTTCCGCGCCGCGGCGGACATCATCTCTTCGACTATGCGCCTGGCCACGCTGCAGGATTTCAAGGACGAGGCGGAGAAGGCCTTCATCCTGGCCAAGCTGCGCGAGAACGGCTGGAACGTCTCGAAGACAGCGGACGCGATCGACACGCCGCGCTCGAATCTCTACAAGAAGATCGAGCAGTACAACATCAAGCGCGAGGGTGGCGGGGCGATGGTGGCGGCCGAAGATGCCGATGCCGTTTAGCGTCGGCATCTTCGATTCGGGCGTCGGCGGCCTCACCGTTTTCCGCGAGATCGCCCGCGCCCTCCCTCATCATTCCTTGATCTACCTCGGCGATTCCGCCCGGGTGCCCTACGGTACGAAGTCAGCCGACACGGTGATCCGTTACTCGCTGCAGGCCGCCGCGCATCTCCTCGATCGCGGCATCGGCATGCTCGTCGTGGCGTGCAACACGGCCACAGCGGCGGCGCTCCCGGCGTTGCAGGAGACGCTGCCGATCCCGGTCATCGGCGTCGTGGAGCCGGGGGCACGGGCGGCGGTGCAACGGACGCGCGGACGGGTCGGCGTCATCGCCACCGAGGGGACCGTGCGTTCGAAGGCGTATACGCGCGCGATCAAGAGTCTCGATGCAACGATCGAGGTGATCGAGTCCGCCGCGCCGCTCTTCGTCTCGCTGGCCGAGGAAGGATGGGCGAACACGCACGTGGCCCGCGAGGTGGCTGAGGTCTACCTCGAGCCGCTGCTCGACGCCGGCATCGACACGCTGGTCCTCGGCTGCACGCACTACCCGATCCTTCGCGGCACGATCGAGCAGGTCGTCGGCCCGGATGTGATCATCGTCGACAGCGCCGAGACGACCGCGCGGCATGTGGCACAGACACTCCTGTCTGAGCGGCAAGCCGGTGCGTCGAAACACACGTTTCTCGTCACCGACGCCGAGGAGAGGTTCCGGCGGATCGCCGGCGATTTCCTGGAGAGAGAGATCGAGCATCTGGAGTTGGTGAACCTCTGAAGGGGCCGTTGCGAGTGCACGAAGCACAGACAAGAGTGTGTGTGCCACATTGATGCTGCCGTTTGCACGACGGCCGAGAAATCCGAGGTCCGATGTGGCACAGACACTCTTGTCTGTGCTCCTCACCGACGCGCGATGTACAGCACGTGCGCGTGCGGGTAGGCGAAGTCGATTCGGCGCGCTTTCACGTCGCTGAACCCCAGCCGCTCCAATCGTGCCCTGAAGGCGGCCGGCGCCTCGTAGCTGAACGAATGTCCGAGCGTCAGGTGCAGCGCGGTCGCGATCCGCTCCTGGATGGCGTTCCATGCGTTCTTCAGACGTGCGGTCGGGTCCTGTTCTTTGATGACGAGAACGCCGCCCTCGGCGAGGCGCTCGCGGCAGCGGGTCAGAAGCGCATCCCACTCATCGATCGGGATCTTGTACAGCACGTCGATGATCGAGATCGCGTCGAAGGTTCCGCGAACGGAATCGTCGAAACCGATGACGAGCTCGATGCCGGCCAGCGGCCGCACCTTCCGCGCATCGGGATCGACTACGACGATGCGACGCACGCCGCGGGCCTGCGCGAGCACGGCGAAGAGACCGTGACCGGCGCCGATGTCGAGGAGAGAGGCCCCGGGTGGGACCGCGTCGAGAACGCGGAGCACCGGGCAGGTCAGGAAGCGGATCAGCATGTGGACGCGCTCGCGCAGCCGACGCCGGTGAAAAACGGTGTGCAGTACGATTAAGGCGCGGATGAATCCCACACAGGCGATTGTACGGGGGTGGTGGCGCGAAGCGCTCGGCGCCGTCGTCGTGCTGGTCTCACGCGTCCTCACCATGCCGCGCACGCCCTGGGAGAACGACGAGTTCCTCTTCGCCGAGGCTGTCCGTAATTTCGATCCGTCGCGCTACCATCCGCACCCGCCCGGCTACCCGTTGCTCATCATTCTCGGGAAGGTCTTCGATGCGGTCGTACACGACCCGTGGCGGGCGCTGATCGTCTTCAGCGTCGTCGCGGCACCGATCGGATTCGTCGCCATCGCGCGCGCCTTTCGCAACTGGATCGACGATCCCGACCTGGCCGTTTGCGGCGCGCTGCTCTTCTACTTCTCCGCGTCGATGCTCGTACACGGCACGCTCGCTCTTTCCGACGGGCCGGCCATGATGTTCCTCGGCCTGTCGCTCTTCGCCGTCAGCGCGCCGCATCGCGAGGAGCACGAACGGAACGCCATCGCCATCGGCATCTGGACGTCCGCTGCGATCGGTACGCGTCCGCAACTCCTCGTTCCGATCGCGCCGATGCTCATCGTCGCGCTGCTGCAGATGCGGACGATGCGCAAGAGGGCGGCGTGCCTGATCGCTTTCGGTCTGCTGTCGGCCATGTGGTTCCTGCCGCTCGCCGATGCGGCGGGAGGCTTTGAGGCGCTGCGACTGTATGAGACCAAGCAGATGCAGTACGTCGCCACGCACGACGCTTCCGTGTCCCGCGGCGCGATGTCGATGGCGCAACTGGCGGTCCGTTTCGTGCTGCATCCGTGGGGCTCGAAGTACGTGACGCTTCCGCTGTTCGTCTGCATCGTCTTCGGCATCGCCGCCTTCGTGCGATTGCTTTGTCGCGACAGGTTGCGCTCGACGATCCTGCCGCTGCTCGTCTTTACCGTCGTGCAATTGACCTTCGAGCTCGGTTGGATGGACCCGGCTGACGGTCCGCGGTACAGCCTGCCGATCATGATCCTCTTCGCGCTGCTTGCGGCACTCGGCCTGGGGGTCATTCGACAAAGCGTGAAGCTGGCCGCGTCCCCGTGGATCGTGACGGCGATCCTCGGTATCGCCACGCTCGTTTACGTATGGCCGCTCGTCGGCACGCGAACGAGACTGCCGTCCCCTCCCGCCGCCGCCGCCGCGTTCGCGAACGCAACCCTGCCGCCGAACAGCGTGATCGGTTACGACGTAGCCCTGAAACCGCACGCCGAGTACCTTCTCTCACGCTTCCGCGTCCTGCCGGTCGAGAAGGCGATCGCGGAGCTCTACGACCGTCCCGACGTCCCGTTGTTCCTCTTCACGAACGGCGGCTCGCGCGAGGCCGGCGCGCACATTTTCGGGTGGCCGGAGAGCGACGCGTACTGGAAGCTGACACGTGATCTGTATCGGGAGGTGTCGATCGAGCCGCAGAGGGCGGGGCAGAGGTATCAGCCGCTTTACGGTGTCTATGCGCTCGAGCACACTCCTGCCGGCGAGGAATGGCGCTGGCTCTCGCCTGACGCCGCGATTCGTCTTCCGCATGCCAACGGCGGCGCGGCCTCGTTGGTGCTTCGTCTCACGTCAGACGCGCCCTACGACACCGACACCGTCGCAATATCAGTCAACGGACAACCCGCCATCGTCGCCAAAGTCGGGAAGGAAGCAGTCACAACGAATCTGGCCTTTCCCGCCGCACCGCGGATCGACCTGCGCTTTCGTTCCTCCCGATCGTTCTCGCCGGGCGCCCTCGTGCACAACCAGGATCCCCGTACGCTGGCGGTGCAGTTGCTGCGCGTCGAGACGGGTGAGCACGGTCGATGAAGAAAGCATAAAGACGAGTCTGCCCGTGTTCTGTATGATAAGCCGTCCAAGCCCCTCCGATGCGTAACCGGTCCGTCTCGCTCGTCATCCCGATGTTCAACGAAGAGTTGAACATCGAACACGCGATCAACGCGGCGGTGGAGGCCTGCACAAAGTACGCTGACGACTACGAGATCATCATCGTCGACGACGCTTCCACCGATCAGTCGCCGTTTCTCGTGGCCTGCCGCGCCGCCGAGAACCCGCGCATCCGCATGATCCGCCACGAGCGGAACCGCAAGCTGGGCGGCTCGCTCAAGACCGGTTTCGCCGCTGCCACGAAGGATCTCGTTCTCTACATGGACGCCGACCTTCCCTTCGATCCCGACGCCCTCGGCCGGGCCATGCGGGCCATGGAAGTGACGGGCGCCGACCTGATCGCCGGATACCGTCTCGACAGAACGCTCGAAGGGCTGAGGCGGACGCTCTACTCGTATCTGTACAACGGTCTGATCGGCGTACTTTTCGGCTGGCCACACCGCGACATCAACTTCTCGTTCAAGCTGCTGAAGCGCGAAGTGCTGGAGGCAGTCGAATTGAAGTCCGAGGGCTCGCTGATCGACGCGGAACTGGTGGTGAAGGCGAAGAACCGCGGCTTTACGATCCAGCAGATCGGCCTCGACTATTTCCCGCGAATCCGCGGCCGGTCGCACCTGTCGTCTCCCCGCGTGATCCTCAAGATCTTTGTCGAGCTCGTGAAGCTCTATCCGGAGTTGCGCGAGCGCGTTTCCCACGAGGAAGTGCAGCGTGTCGTGCGCGAGAAGCGGGAGGCGGCCGGCGGCGTCCTTGCCGGCGACCACCATCCCGTGGAAACCTAGCCGCGCGGCTACTGCGTGAGCCTGCCTGCCACGCGCTCCATGTGCATCGTCGACACGCCCGTGCTCCCGGCCGCGGTGTAGACGCCGACGACGTCGAGCTCCTGCCTCGGTGAGAGCTCGATGACGGCGAACCCGTCGATGAACGTGCCTGGTGCGATGCCGAGGTGCGCGTAGATGTTCCGGCAATCGATCTGCATCGCCTCGTCGGCCTTCAGGGCGGTGGGGAACCACTGCGAGATCTTCCCTGGCTTTTCGCCCATCTCGGCCAGCGCGAACTTCTTCCGGAATTCGACGGCGGCCACGAGGGCGGGGTTGTGGACGTTGATGGTCGTGAAGTAAGACCCTGGCGCCACGTTGAGCGTGTCGTTGGGGGCTTTGCCGCAGACGAACTTCGCGGCGTACTGCCGGACCTGTTGAACCTGGGCGTTGGCCGCTACGGCGGCGGTGAGAACGACGAGAATGGTTAGGATGCGCAGTCGCATGAGAATTCCTCCTTTGCCGGGTAGTGACGCGAGAGCGGCCGGCGTTACAACAAGGCGGCTCATCGTCACCGCGGATGACGCCGGCCTCCATCGCGGGATGACCGAGGGGGCCATCCGCGCACATCGCGACGGGATCGTGACCGCGTGCAGCGTCGTCGCCAATGGTGTGGCATTCGACGACGCCGTGGCACGGCTGCGCGACGTGCCCTCGCTCGCGGTGGGCGTCCATCTGGCGCTCGTCGAGGAGCGCTCGCTGACCGGCATGCGCTTTCCGAAGTCGTACCTCGGCTTCCTCCTCGGGCGAAAGGACTCTGCCGCGATCGAAGGCGAGCTGCGCGCACAGATCGAGCGCGTACTGGCGTCCGGCCTCCGGGTGACGCACCTCAACGGGCACCAGCACTTGCACATGCTGCCCCGCGTCTTTGCGATCACCCTCCGGCTGGCGGGCGAATACGGGATCGGCTACGTGCGCCGTGTAGACGACAGGGGCGGAAGGGGTGGGATCGTTCGGCGGACGATGATCGCGGCGCTGAACCGCGTCGGGGCCGCCGCGGCCGCGGTCGCTCGGTCAAACGATTGCAGCGTTAACGATCACACCATCGGCGTGATGGAGGCGGGCCACCTGACCGCCGGCCGAGTCGTCGACCTGCTTTCGCACGTCGACGGGACGACGGAGCTGGTCACCCATCCCGGTGTCCGCGTAAATGCCTACCCGCATTGGCGTTACGAGTGGGATGCCGAGACTGCCGCGCTCTGCGACTCGCGGGTGCGGCAGGCCGTCGTCGATGCTGGCATCGAGCTCGCCGCTCCCGGGGGCACGGTCAGCCCTACCTGAGCCGGACGGTGAATAGGCCGGCTTTGGACCGGTAAAGCTCGGCCTCGGACCGAAAGTCGGTCGTCGAGCGGCTGGTGCTGGTGTGCTCGGGGCATGGCGGCGCATAGGGTCTCCGCCACGGCGAGACGGCAATGCTCGTGCTCGCCGCGCGCAGCCTTCTGAGCGAACGTAGCCCGACTCTCCAGTCCGACCGGTCCCCGGGCGTAGAGCAAGCGTCCGTGCCTGCTCTCCCAGGGAATCCGGGCTGAGACGTGTTTTCGCGCGGCGGTAGTTCCAAACCGGCGTATTCAGAGGCAAGACGTCGGATCGACGGAGCGTTCTGTCGTTGGCGAGGGTCTCGTTCGTGAGCCAACGCGTCCATTCACGGACTCCCGGAGTCAATTAATTGCCTCCCGGAGTCAATTCATGGCCTCCCGGAGTCAATTCATGGCCTCCCAGAGTCAATTCATGGCCTTCCCGAGTCAATTCATGGCCTCCCAGAGTCAAATCAATTGCCTCCCGGAGTCAATTAATTGCCCCCCAGAGTCAAATTAATTGCCTCCCGGAGTCAATTCATGGCCTCGCAGAGTCAAATTAATTGCCTCCCGGAGTCAATTCATGGCCTCCCGGAGTCAATTAATTGCCTCCCAGAGTCAATTCATGGACTCGCGAAGTCTAATCACGAACTCCGCGAGTGCGTTAACTCACCATTTTTTCGCGTTCACGTGCCCAGGACCACCAATAACGGTGAGGCAGCAGTGACATAGCTCGTAGGCGCGGCGCCCGTATGCGCGCGGATCATCGTTCCGGGGGAACCCCTGACCCCGAGCGTGTCGCCGCCCGTGGTGCGGGCTCATCGTACCTCGATGGCCCGGCTGAACTCCGATGTCTGCGTCAGGAAGCCTTGATCGGTCCCTTCCGGCTTGGCGAAGCCTTCGTAGTCCGTGAACGTCGCCGTCGCCGTGATGAACTGGCCGGTCAGGTCGCCGTCCACTACGATGCGGAAGTGGTTCGCCGAGCCAACTTCAACGAGGTCGGCGCTCTTCGAAGCGATCGGCCGCTGCCCGTCGCCAAACCCAAAGGGGCCCGCGATGTCGCTCGCATACAGGTCGATTGTGAGTGACGACAGCGTGTCGCCTTCGATGGTCGTCTTCGCCGACACGGGGTCGTAGTGTGCGAGAGTCAGCGTCGGCACATCGATCGGGGAGCCAAACCGTGACTTCGTCGACAGCGTGGGCCCATCGAGGCCGATGTCGATGCCCAGCCCTCCGTTGCTCCAGATCCTGTTGCCGCGGACGGATACACTGTTCACGCCCGAGGCGATGGCTACCCCCATCTCTCGATTGAAGGCGATGACGTTCCCAGGGCGGGTGGGCGTGAGGATGTCGGCTCCAATGGCTGATCCGTAGCCATCGGGGCCGATAAAGATTCCGCTGGCACCGTTCGGCAGCGGGTCATCGCTGTGAGCCTTCACCCCGATGCGGTTTCCCCAGATCGTCATGACTCCCGACAGGTCGAAGATCCCGCTCCGATCGTTGCCCGATAGGACGCAGTCATGAACGATGGCAACTCCGGCAACGGAAACCGCGATCCCGCGCTGCCCGTTCGGCCGGGCCTCGGTGCCAGTAGGGTCGGTGCCGATGAATAGGTTGTGAAGCGTGCTCTGAAAGTACTGCGAGCAGTCCGGGGAACGGTGAGAATCTGTGACGGAGAGGCCGTTGCCTCGGAACCCGTTGATGGCGAGATTCGCGAACTCGCCCTCACAATTGGTCAGTTCCAGGCCGTCGCCATCGACGCTGCCAGAGCCGGTGATCTCGATCTCCGGACCGTCAGGGTTTGTATCTCCGAAGAAGCCACTCTGCGTAGCGCCGTCGACGCGCACGTCGTAGCCTTCGATCGGCGGCAATGGCGATGTGATTCGGATGGTTTTCCACGGCGCCGACGAGGCCTCTCCGATCCGGAATGCGATCGCAATCGGACCGCTCGTTGCGGCGTTGGCGTCGAGGATGGCCTGCCGCAGCGAGCCTGTTCCATCGTTGGCGGTTGATGTCACGTAGAAGGTGTTGTAGAGCTGGGAGGTCGAGGACGCTACGTTTGACTGAGGATCGAAATCCGGCTCGCGCTCGGTAGCGGTGGCCGCGAAGGAGATCGACCCTGAGCCGTACGTGGGCGGCGCGACAAGCGTCACGGGAAAGGTCCGGACACCGGCGATTCCCCCTGCCAGCGCGTCAACGTGGCAGATGACGCGTCCCGGTATCGGATTGGTGCATCCCACTGGCAAGGACAGGACGCTTGCGTCGGTGGAGAAGTCGACAGTTCCGTCGACGTCATGAGCATCGATTGGCGCGTAATTGCCCAGGCCGATCGTCAGTCGGAACGGCAGACCGAGGTCCAACCGCGGCGCCGCGCCGACACCGATCAAGACGTCGGGGTCGGGTGAGACTGTGAACGTTGTCGTGTAGCTGTTGTCGGCGGGGTTCGGATCGGGAACGCCACTGGAGACCGTGACCGTCAACGTGACCTCACCGGCAGTGGCAGGAGCCGGCAAGGTTGAGTAGTAGCGGACGGACTTTCCGGCCGGAAGGTCACTGCTGATAGGGACCGAGACGGTCGTGCAGCCGCTGGTGCATGGGGTTGACTCCGTCACGCCGGTCATCGTGATCGTAATGAGTATTTTCGAAGCCGTGTCCGGTCCTGCATTGTGGATCGTGTAGTCGATGGGCGCGTTTGCTCCCGCGCGCACGACGGTCAATGTCGATTCGTTCGTGATGCTCAGATCGGCGTCGGCGAGCAGCGGCATGGCCAGGAGGGCGAGCAGAGCGGCTGCGAGTGGGCTCTTCATAAAATAAGTCTATGCCGAACGCCGGCCGCACACGTGACAATCATCATCCACGGCTGTGCGCTCGTCGGGCGCGTGATCGGCGTTTGACCTTCTCCTGCCTCTCGAACGGAGGCCTAACGGACCTCGATGGCCCGGCTGAACTCCGAGGTCTGCGTCAGGAAGCCTTGATCGGTCCCTTCCGGCTTGGCGAAACCCTCGTAATTCACATTTGTCGCTGTGGCCGTGATGAACTGGCCTGTCAGATCGCCGTCAAACTCGATATGGAAATGCGTTGCCGAGGTGAAGTTGGCGTCCTTCGTCATGCCGATCGGGCGCTGTCCTTCGCCAAAGCCCGACGGGCCCGCGGCGTCATTCGCATAGAAGTCGACCGGGAAGAAAGGATCGCCCGCATTGGAATGGGCCACTGCGTCTCCCTCGACGATCGTCTTGTTCGACACGGGGTCGTAGTGCGCGAGCGTCAGCGTTGGTGCGGTGATCAGTGAGCCTTGATCCGACATCGTCGACATCGTCGGCCCGTCGAGGCCAATGTCGATTCCGAGTCCGCCGTTGTTCCAGATCCTGTTGCCGCGGACCGAGACGTCGAATACGCCGGCGGCGATGGCAACTCCCATCTCGCGGTTGAAGGCGATCACGTTCCCCGGGCGGGTGGACGCGATGATGTCCGATCCGATGAAAGAGCCGTAGCCTCCCGGGCCGATAAAGATACCGCTGGCACCATTCGGCAGCGGGTCATCGCTGTGAGCCTTCACGCCGATCCGATTTCCAAAGATCCCCACCAGTCCCGCCAGGTCGAAGACACCGCTCCTGGCGTTGCCAGAGACGACGCAGTCGAAAATGGATGCTCCTCCGCTCGATATCCCGATGCCGCGCTGCCCGTTCGGCCGCGCTTCGGAGCCGGTTGGATCGGTGCCGATGAAGAGGTTGTGAAGCTGCGCGGACACCGTGCACTTCGCGGGAAGGTGCGCATCGAAGACCGAGACGCCGTTGCGTTGGAATCCGTTGATGGCGAGATTCGCGACCTCGGCGACGCATCCTTCGAGGGTGAGGCCATCGCCGTCGACGGTCCCGCCGCCGCTGATCTCGATCACCGGACCGTCGGGGTTTGTATCTCCGAGGAGACTGCTCTGCGTAGCTCCGTCGATCTGAGTGTTCGATGCCGTCACCGCCGGAAGCGGGGAGGTGATGTGGATCGTCTTCCACTTGTTTGCCGAGGGCTCGTCGATGCCGAAACTGATCCTGATGGGGCCGCTCGTGGCGGCGGCATTGGCGTCGAAGATGGCCTGTCGCAGCGAGCCGCTGCCATCGTTCGCCGTTGATGTCACCACCAGGGGGAGAACGATCGGGGTAAAGGTCGTTGCCGTGTTCGATTTGGGATCGAAGTCCTGCTCGCTCTCGGTCGCCGTGGCGGTGAAGGTGATCCCTCCGTCGCCATACGCCGGCGGCCCGATCAGGGTGAATGTGGACAGTACCTCTCCGCTATTCGGCAGGGTGTCGGCGTGGCAGACGACGCGCCCGGCCTGGGCACTACTGCAACCTGCTGGCAGCGACTTGATGCCCACGTCAGGGCGGAAGTCGATGGTTACATCGACGTTGTGCGCCACGACAAGAGACTCATCGTGCGCGTAGATCTCCAGCGAAAAGGGGAGTCCGAGATCCACTTTCAGGGGCACGAAGAAGAAGCTCACGACAACGTCGGGATCCGGTGACACCGTCACAATCACTGACGTTTTGTTGTTGCTGAGGTCAGGGTCGGGCGTGCTGCTCGATACCGTAGCCGTGATCGTCACGTCGCCCGGGTTGTTGAACGCAATTCCCGGACTGAAGTACGACTGCGTGCCGGCCAGAACGGTGCCGACGGAACAGCCGTTCTCGCACCGAGTCGTCACGCCACCGGTCGCGGTGATGGTCACGACCACGTCCTTCGCGTTGTCAACGCCGCCGTTGTGCAGGGTAAACCCGAGCGGCAGCAGCGAGCCGGCCAGGAGAGTCGGGGGAGAGCTGAAGGCGACGAGGCTCAGATCGGCGCCGGCGAAGACGGCGGTCGAACAAATCGTCAGCACAGCAGCGATGACGGCGATTTTCATACGAATAAGCATAGTCGCAACTCCCCGCGCTGTCCCCGCCTATAATCCGCCGCCGCCATGCCAAAGAGAATAGCCGTGATCCCCGGCGACGGGATCGGTCCGGAAGTCATCGACGCGGGTCTGCGCGTCCTGAACCGCGTCAACGATGCCCGCAAGCTCGGCCTCGAACTCGTCCACTTCGGCTGGAACGCCGACGAGTACCTCCGCACCGGCATCTCCATCCCTCCGGGTGGGATGGACGACATCCGCAACAACTACGCGGCCGTCTACCTCGGCGCGTTCGGCGATCCGCGCATCCCTGACATGAAGCATGCCGCCGACATCCTCCTCGGCATGCGCTTCCAGCTCGATCTCTACGTCAACTATCGCCCGGTCAAACTGCTCGACGAGCGCCTCTGCCCGCTCAAGGGGAAGACTCGCCAGGACGTCGACTTCGTCATCTTCCGTGAGAACACCGAGGGGGCCTACGTCGGCATGGGGGGCAACTTCAAGAAAGGGACGAGCGACGAGATCGCCGTGCAGGAAGACGTCTCCACGCGCAAGGGAGTCGAACGGATCATCCGCCACGCCTTCCAATTCGCGAAGGAGACCGGCCGCAAGTCGGTCTGCATGTCGGACAAGAACAACGTCATGCGCTTTTCCGGCGACCTCTGGCTGCGGACTTTCGAAGAGGTGGCGAAGGAGTATCCGGGCATCGAGCACTTCCACATGTTCGTCGACGCTCTGACGATGCAGATGGTGCGCGCGCCGGAGATGTTCGAGGTGATCGTGACGAACAACATGTTCGGCGACATCGTCACCGACCTCGGCGCGGCTCTGCAAGGCGGCCTGGGCATGGCCGCCTCGGGCAACATCCATCCCGGCAAAGTCTCCCTATTCGAGCCGATCCACGGCTCCGCGCCGAAGTACGCGGGCAAGGATGTGGCGAACCCCATCGGCGCGATCCTGACCGCCGCGATGATGCTCGAATACCTCGGCCACCCTGCCGAGGCCGGCATCATCGAGCGCGCTGTCGTTGCCGCGATCGAGGCCGGCGAGACCACCCACGACCTCGGCGGCAGCCTCGGCACGAAGGGGGCGGGGGAGGCGGTGGTGGGAAGGTTGGAGTTGTAACGATGGGAGCGCCAGCGCTCCGATCGCGAGCTTTAGGTTCGGCCATTGCTCCTAAGCGCGCGTTTTTCAGGAGGCGCGTCGTTTCTGGGCGCGCGGCCTGGGGGTCGCGGTGCGCATGGCGCGGATCGCTGATCGAAGCACGACGTTCACGTCCTCGGATGACTGGAAGACTTTCGAGACGTCTTCATCGAGGACGATAAACGTCTGTTTGTAAACCTTCTTTTCGTTCGCAAAACGGTTCGGCTTCATCTTGGTGTAGTCGAAATCGTAATGGGGCCGGAGATCGTCGTTGTCAAGTGTTTTCTTCTTCATGGTGTTTGCGTTCGCGGGCGTCGACCCGGCGGGCATTGATGATGCGGAGGATCTCTCCGCGCTGGACGAAGCTCACCACGAGCAATCGCCCTTCACGAGAATAACCGATGATCAGTTCCCGGTGCTCGCCGATTGAGTGATCGCTGTCATCTTCGATGCGCGCAACGGGATCGTCGAACACGGTCTGCGCCTCGGCAAATGTGATCCTGTGCTTGCGGAAGTTCTTCCGTTCTTTGTCAGCATCCCAGTCAAAGGTAGACACGGCGATCAAGTAGGATCTTACCCTCTGCACCCAGCGTCAACCGCGCAGGGGGCAGGAGTTGTAGACTTATCGCGTGCAGATCTGGACCGTTGCCGAGATGGTCGGCCCGATCGTGGTGGGAATTGGCGCTGCCCGCCTTCTGTCAGGTAAAGTCAAGAAGATTGTGTTTCAGGAACGCGCGCGTTCCTCGAAGTAATCGGGCCACGCCCGGTTCCCCATTTCAACGCTCAAACAAACCTGAAGGAGAACGTGTGAAGAAACTCTTGATTGGAATCCTCAGCCTGGCCGCGGCGACGGCTTTCGGCGCGGAAGGAATGTGGATGCCGCAGCAGATCCCGTCGCTGGCGGCGGAGCTGAAGAAGGCAGGACTGAAAATCGACGCCAACCGTTTCGCGGATCTCACCGGCGACCCGATGGGTGCCGTGATCTCGCTGGGCGGCTGCAGCGCATCGTTCGTGTCGACCGACGGATTGGTGGTCACGAACCACCACTGCGGCTTCGGCGCACTGCAGTACAACTCCACAAAGGAGCGCGACCTCATCACGAACGGCTTCCTCGCCAGGACGCGCGAGGAGGAACTGCCGGCCGGCCCCGGCTCGCGCATCTTCGTGACGACGAACATCGAAGACGTCACGGCGCGCGTCACCGGCAACGTGCCGGCGTCGCTTTCGAACATCGACCGCGAGAAGGCCATCGATCGCAACGTCAAGGGACTCGTCGACGAGTGCGAGAAGCTTGGCGGCGTGCGCTGCCGCGTGGCCTCGTTCTTCGAAGGGTCGCAGTACCTGCGCATGACGCAGATGGAGATCAAAGACGTTCGCCTCGTCTATGCGCCGGCCCTCGGGATCGGCGATTTCGGCGGCGAGACCGACAACTGGATGTGGCCGCGCCACACCGGCGACTGGTCCTATCTCCGCGCCTACGTCGGCAAGGACGGCAAACCGGCCGACTACGCGAAGGATAACGTGCCCTATCACCCGGCCCACATCCTCAAGGTGTCCACCGAGAGCGTGAACCCGGGCGACTTCGTGCTCGTGGCAGGCTATCCCGGCCGCACGTTCCGCTACCGCACTGCCGCGGAAGTGGCGAACATGCAGAGCTACTCCTATCCGTCGACGATCAAGTACGCCACGGACCTGAACAACATCCTTCGCGACCTCGGGAAGACCGATAAGAACGTCGAGATCGCGAACGCCAGCCGCATCAAAGGCAACGACAACGTGCTGAAGAACTACACCGGCACGCTGACGGGCTTCAACAACTTCCACATCGTCGCGCAGCGCCAGAAACGCGAAGCGGACCTGGCCGCCTATATCGCCGGGCACCCGGAAGCGGCCAAGTACAAAGATGTGATGAATCAGATCAACGCGCTCGAGCAGCAGGCCATGGCGCATGAGCAGCGCAATACCGTCCTCGGCTGGATCGTCCGCAGCTCGCCGATGCTGGCGCAATCGTCGACGATCTATCGCCTCTCGCTGGAGAAAGCCAAGACCGCCGACATGGACCGCGAGTCCGGCTTCCAGCAGCGCGACTGGCCGCGTATCACCGAGGGCGTGAACCGCGCGCAGAAAGGCATCGAGCCGAACAGCGATCGCGCCGGTCTGCGCTACTTCCTCAACGAGTCCCAGAAACTGCCAGCCGGGCAGCGCATCGCTCCGATCGACGAGGCCATTGCCAAGTCCGGCGGCGTCGAGCCGTTTCTCGATCAGCTCTACGCGAACACGAAGATCGGCGATCTTGCACAGCGCAAGGCCATGCAGGACGAGACGACCTCACAACTGGTGGCGCGCAACGACGCCATGATCAACCTCGCCGCAGCCATCTCGCCGCTCTCGCTCGAGAACGAACGGCAGCTGAAGGAGATCGGCGGTGCCATGTCGCGCATCCGTCCGATGTACATGGATGCGCTGCGCGCTTCGAGCGGCGGCCGTCTGTATCCCGACGCCAACGGAACCCTCCGTGTCACGTTCGGCCAGGTCGAAGGCTACACCCCGCGCGACGGCGTTGCGTACACGCCACTGACGACGCTCAGCGGCATCCTGGCCAAGAACACCGGCTCCGGCGAGTTCGACGCGCCGAAGGCGGAGCTGGAGGCCATCCGCACGAACAAGACCGCCGGCTACATCGATGCGCACCTCGGCGCCGTCCCGGTCAACTTCCTCTCCACGGTCGACACCACCGGCGGCAATTCCGGCTCGCCGACTCTGAATGCCAAGGGTGAGCTGTGCGGCCTGCTGTTCGACGGCACGTACGAGTCGCTCGGCTCCGACTTCGTCGTCGATCCCGACATCACCCGCTCGATTCACGTCGATGCCGTCTACATGCTCTGGGTCATGGACGCGGTCGACGGAGCGCACAACCTGCTGCGCGAGATGGGTGTGCCGGTTCACTTCGGAGGTGCGGCAACGCCATCGACCGGCCGCTAGCCGGCACGGCCGGCGGCGTTGGTTGCCCAAGGCTCCGCCAACAGTGGCGTAGCGAGGGTTCTGACGCGCGGACCGTTAGGAGACCTCGAAGATCTCAACGATTCCACCACGCATCCGCAGACGAATGGTCCGATCCCGTTCGTCCCGGATCCAGATGCGGTTTCCGGGATCGGTGGAGTCGATCGTGTCGACTTCGTCCAGCAGGTCCTCGGGCGAGGCGATTTCCTGCACGGCCCCGTCGTCGAAGATGATGCGGAGCGGGAAGGCTGGCGAATCCATCCACCGAAGCTTAATCGTTCAGCTATAATCGCGCCCCCTCAAATACCCGGGACCTGGGTCCCGCCTCAACCAAAAGGAGCAGCCCGATGTCCGGCCACAGCAAATGGAGCACCATCAAGCACAAGAAAGGTGCGGCCGACGCCAAGCGCGGAAAGATATTCACCCGCATCATCAAGGAAATGACCGTCGCGGCGCGGTTGGGTGGGGGAGACGTCGACGGCAATCCCCGCTTGCGCGCCGCCGTCGCCGAAGCCAAGGCGAACAACATGCCCAAAGACAACATCGACCGCTCCATCAAGCGCGGAACCGGTGAGCTCGAAGGCGTGAATTACGAGGAACTGACCTACGAGGGCTACGGTCCCGGCGGCGTGGCCATCATGGTCGAGACCATGACCGACAACACGAACCGGACCACTCCCGAGATCCGTCACGTCTTCGAGAAGTGCGGCGGCAACATGGGCACGCCCGGCTCGGTGCGTTTCCAGTTCGAGCGCAAAGGATACTTCGCCATCGAGAAGAGCGCTGCGAACGAGGACAAACTGATGGAACTGGCGCTGGAAGCCGGTGCCGACGACCTGCAGACCGACGATACCGACATCTACGAGATCTACACCACACCCGAGGCTTTCGAGCAGGTGCGCCAGACGCTGGAGAAGAACAAGATCCCGACCGTCGAAGCGAAGCTGGGCCAGATCCCGTCCAACTACGTCAAGCTCGACGAGCAGAAGTCGAAGCAGATGATGCGTCTCATGGAGATGCTCGACGATCAGGACGACGTCCAGAACGTGTACACGAACTTCGACATCCCGGACGAGCTGCTCGAAGAGGAGTAGGGCGGGTCGGGCTCGGTCCGAGTGTTCTTAATGCCAGCGGATACATCGGTACGTATTTGTACAAGCGTCATCGCGGTCTGGAGTACTTCGAGAAGGAGTGCCAATGATTGACCGTTGCCCGGTTTGCCGTTACGAGCCTCTGCCATGGCCGGCCGCGGATCACAACATCTGCATCTGCTGCGGAACAGAGTTCGACTTTGACGACTTCGACTTCACCCACGAACAGTTGCGCGAGCGCTGGTTGCTGAACGGCGCGCCGTGGTTCAGTCAGGAACATCAGCCACCGCGCGACTGGGATCCGCTGCGGCAGCTTGGCGTTGCCGGTTTGGCCGGTCATCGTTAAGCGATCCCCAAACCTTCTCCGCCCAATTTCGTCTTACATCGTGGTTGCCTCGATGAAGATCCGCGCTCAGCTTGTCCTGGCCTGTTTCCTCCTCTCGGTTCTGCCGCTGAGCGTGATCGTCGTCTATTCGTATCAATCGTCACGCAACGCGCTGGAACTGGCATCGCGGCGCGAGGCCGACGCGCGGACGCGGCAGATGGACCGGCGACTGGCAACGATTCGAGGCGATTTGCAGCAGCGCCTGGCGGAAGTATCGGCGCTCCCGGCTCCCGGCGCCGGCGGGGATCGGACGCCCAACGTCGGCAACATTCTGATGACGATGGGGGATGCCGCGTCGCTGGTGGACTCGCTCGAGATTCACCCCATGCGGATGGTCATGCCCGAGGTCAGGACGATCGTGCGCAAGGAACTGAGTCACGTTCCTTCCACGAGCCGCAACTCGCCGCCGGGTGTCGAGGAGCCTCCTCCGGCTCCGATGCCCCCGCAGGTCGCGGAACTGGACGATGAGTCCGATCCGAGTGCGGACGCCGATTCCGGCGCTGCGCCGAAGACAGTCGTCGCCGGTGTGCCTCCGGCGCCGAAGCTTCCGAAGTTCACGATGACCCCCGAGCAGCGTGACGCCATCAACGAGATCGCGATGCTCAGCATTAAGCTCGGACAGGGCTGGCAGACGCTGTCGCCTGAGGAGCGGACGGCGACGGAGAAGAGAATCCAGGACAGGCAGAAGCAACTCACCGAGTCGTTGAAGCAGGCCCAGTCGCAGTGGAGTGCGCGATTCGACGCCGCGCAGAAGCAGCGCGACGAGTATTTCCATGCGCGGCGTCAGCAGCGCGAAGCGGCGGCCGCTCGCGTCCATGCGCACGAGGGGGAGAGGCATCCGCCTGTGCCCCCGGCCATAGCGCCCCATGCCGCACCTCAGGTTGCGGCAGCCCCGGAGGCTGCCGCCGCACCTGCAACCACCAGCGCCGCTGAAGCCACCACGAGCGAACGGAAAGTGATCGACCCCGAGCCGCATCGGATCAAGGCTAACGACGTCGTCTTCGGGCAACGGTTCAACGTCCCGCTGCGGAACGCCGGGACGATCATCGGCCACATCTCGGCGCAGGTGAGCACCCCGGAAGTCGTCCGGCGCGTCCTGGGCGCGCGCGTCGATGACAGCGACGAAATCACCTTCGCCGTCGACCATGACAACAACCTCTACACGCGGACCCCGGACGATCGCAAAACGCTGGACAGCGCCGGCATCAGTGACCGCGTCCTCAGCAACCGGCCGGTCAACGACGTGAAAGACTGGATCGTCGTCACCTCGGTCGATCCACAGAGCGGCCTGCGCGTCGGTGTGGCCCGGCCGGTCGGCGACAACCTCGAGGAGCTGCGGAAGACGGCGGCCAGGAATTTCGGCTACGGCATGGGTCTCATCTTCGTGGCGCTCATCGGCATCGTCCCCATCGCCAATCACATGACGCGCGACGTGAACCTCGTCACGCGCGGAGCCGAACGGATTGCCCAGGGCGACCTGATGACACGGCTGCCGGTAAAGTCGAACAACGAGATCGGCAAGCTTGCCGCGGCCTTCAACCGGATGGCTCAGGACTTGAGCCTGCAGCAGCAAACCATCGTCGAGCAGGAACGGACGCGGAAAGAGCAGGAGATCCAGCAGCGCATCCTGGCGCTCGAGTACGAGCGGAAGTCGGTCGACCTCGAAGAGGCGCGGCGCTTCCAGCTCTCGATGCTGCCCAAGTCCGTTCCGGCGCATGACCGCTACGACGTGGCTGTCTTCACGCTGACGGCGGCGGAGGTCGGCGGCGACTATTACGACTTTCACGTTGCGCCGAATGGTGTTCTCTCCGTCACGATCGGCGATGCCACCGGCCACGGTGCGAAGGCCGGAACGATGGTCACGGTCATCAAGGCCCTCTTCGCGGGCTACACGCCCGATGTGATGCCGGCGCAGTTCCTGCGCGACGCGGCGGAGAAGGTGAAGCGGATGGACCTTGGACGGATGGCCATGGCCCTGCTGCTGGCGCGTTTCGAGCGCGACTGGCTGACGGTCGCGTCAGCCGGCATGCTTCCAGGCTATGTACACCGGCCGGGGAGCGGCAGGATCGAGGAAGTGGCGCGAGGGGCTACGCCGCTGGGGACGCTCGGCGCCGACTATCACGATGTAGCCATCGACCTCGCCCCGGGCGACACGGTGCTGTTCATGACCGACGGGTTCCCCGAATTGCAGAACGAATCGGGTCAGCAGCTCGGCTACGCGGTTGCCGTGGACGAATTCGCGGCTGCGGCGGGCGGTGCTACAGCCGCCGACGTGATCGCCTCGCTGGCCGCCACGGCCAGACGCTGGAACGGCGAGCGGCCGCCGAATGATGACGTGACGTTCGTGGTCGTACGCGCGAAACCGGCATGACACAATCCGCGGAATGCCTCCGCGGGTCTCGGTGATCATCCCCACCTACAACTGGAGCAGCGTCCTCCCGTACTCGATCGGCAGCGTGCTGCGGCAGACGATGGACGATTTCGAGCTGCTCGTCGTCGGCGATGGTTGTACCGACGACTCGGAACAGGTCGTTGTGGGCATCGACGATCCCCGCTTGCGGTGGATCAACCTGCCGGTGTGCACCGGGCATCAGAGCGGTCCGAACAACGAAGGACTGCGGCAGGCCCGCGGTGAGTTGATCGCCTACCTCGGCCATGACGATCTGTGGCTGCCGCATCATCTCCAGACGCACGTGGCGGCGATCGACGCATCAGGCGCGGATATGACGCACTCGCTCCTCGCTCTGGTCGAGGCCGATGGCGGCGATGTATGGCCGGTCAAACCGCGGCCGGATATCCGGGTCTGGGGGCCTCCGTCGTGCACCGTCCATCGCCGCAGCGTTACGGAAGCGTTGGGCGGTTGGCGCAATTACAGGGAGGTGAGTGTTGTCCCGGACACCGATCTCTGGCGGAGAGCGCGCGACGCCGGTTACCGCTTCACCTTCGTGCCGCGGTTGACAGGAATCAAGTTTCCCGCGTCGATGCGGCGCGGCGTTTATCAGAGCCGGCCGTGTCACGAGCAGGCCGCCTGGAGCGCCCGCATTGCCGCGGAGCCTGATCTGGAAACGACATTGCTGGTGCGCATGATCGCCGACGGCCGCGATGCCAGGCAGATGACGTATCGTCAACTGGTCGGACAGCTCCTCAGCCAGACCGCCCTTCGTATCCGGCGGCGACTACCGCAGCCTTCGAAGCTCCTGAAAGCGTTCCGGCGGCGGAAGGGAGCCGGCATCGACGATGTTCGACGGTTCAAGGGTTTGTAGCAGGAGATTGCATGCTTCCAGGGGCGCGTAAAGATACGCAGTTGGTGACGAACGATTGGCAGAAGATCGAGAAGGGGATCGACGGCATCGTCGTTCGCGAAGTGCTCCACGTCCCTCGGGACCATGGCGTGATCACCGAGATGTATCGCCCGGAATGGGACCCCACCGGCCTTCCCGTCGTCCACATCTACCAATCGCGCCTCTTTCCGGCGGCGATCGGCGCATGGAGCTGTCACGCCGGCACGATCGATCGGCTCTTCGTGAATCAGGGACATTTGAAGATCGTGCTCTTCGACGGCCGCGAGGAGAGCAGGACGGCCGGACAGGTGATGGAGCTGCACGCCGGCGACGCCCGGCCCTGTTTCGTCGTGATCCCGAGCGGCGTGTGGCACGGCCTGCAAAACCTCGGCGCTTCCGACGCGCTCGTCGTGAACTGCCCTACCAAGGCCTACAACTACGAAGACCCCGATCACTACCGCCTTCCGTATGACTCCCCGGAGATTCCGTACAACTGGGCGATGAGCGGGACGGCCCGCCTGCGCTCGGACGGGCGGAAGATTAGTAGATTAGTAGATTAGTGGATCAGTGGATTCGTGGAGTGGTCCGGATGCCTGGTTCTGATCGGTTCTAATCCACTAATCGACTAATCTACTAATCTACCAATCACTGATTGACTGAGTGATCACAAACCTTTGCCGATTGCGATAGAGTGCGCGGCCATGCCGACACCCTACGAAAGTGCCAAGCTGATTCTGCAGATCTTCGAGATGCGCCGCGAGGCCGTTCTCCGCGAAGCCAGACTCTGGTTCGTGCGCGACTTCAACCCCGAGACCATCGACGACGTGAAGGCCGCGCTGGCGGGCCCGCACAATCCGCACCTGCGAATGGTCGCCGGATATTGGGACATGGCCTGCTCGCTGGTCACCCATGATGCCATCGACCGTGAGATGTTTCTCGACGCGAACGGGGAGATCTTCGCCACCTTCGCGAAGATTCATCCGTTGCTTCCGGAGATTCGGCAGATCACCGGTCCGGGCTTCGGCAAGCACCTGGAAAAGGTCGTGATGTCGGCGCCTGGGATCGAGGAGCGCCTGGAGACGTTGCGTCAGCGCTTCCGGACAATGGCCGCGGCTGCTGCCAAAAGCTGAGACGGTGTCTCGCGGTGGTTCGGCAGTCCCGCCGTCGCGTTGCGTTCGGAGAGCGGGCATCCTGCCCATACGCGCTAACTTACGCTGGCGTGCTCCCAGGGAATCCCTGCTGTGTATGCCGCGATAGCGGCCAAAGACGGTAGCCAGGGGTGCGAGCGTTTTTTGCGAGCACCCCTGGTCATCGATGTCGATGCATGTCGTGCCGCGTCAGCGGCACTGGACGTTATCGGACGACTGTGGCTCCACTCCAGTGCCGCTGGCGCGGCACGGAACCATGGCACCTCGTTACCAGGGGTGCTCGCAAAAAGCGCTCGCACCCCTGGCTACCATCCGCTGCCGCTATCGCGGCGTTTGGGCTTCGGCGTTGCGTTTAGTCAGCGCGTATAGGCATCCTGCCTGCTCCCGACGGGCGTCTCGCCCGGCGGTGGGTCCCGGCAAGAGCAGGGTTGAACCTCGAAGCGCGGGTTAGGCGTCGGCGTGTTGGCCCGACATTTTGGAGATGATTTCGTCCCCACCGTCGGGCGAGACCCCCGCCGGGAGCAGGCAGGATGCCCGCTCTCCGCGGGTTCGCCGTCACCGTCACTCAGTCGTTAGACTCCGGCGGCATCCGGACGAAACTCGGCCAGCGGCCCGACTGACTTTCGCATCAGGAACTCGGAGTGTCCGCGCACGAGATAGTCGTCAAGCTCGCCGACCAGCGTGTACCCGAGGCGCTCGTAGAGCTGCCGGGCGCGCGGATTGATCGACGAGACGCAGAGAAACACGTTGGGGAACTCGCGGAAGATGCGCTCCTCGGCGAAGCGGACGAGGCGCGATCCGATCCCGCCGCCCCGAGCGTCCGCGGCGACGCAGACGATCTGGATGTAGCCGACGAACGCCCCTTGCAGCACGAGGATCACGAATCCTCGCGGGATGCCGCCATGGCGTGCCACCCACACTTCTCCGGCTGGATTGGTCACGCGGGCCAGGCATTGCTCGAACGTCCGGCCGAAGAAAATCCACGGTTCGCTCGAGGACATCATCCCGGCGCAGGCGCGGGCCTCGTCGTCGCCGGCAAGCCGTCCGATCTCCATCTCTTCCATTCATGGGCGAGTCTACGCGATGATGCGCATATGAAAAACGCGGGACGGCCCCAGGCCGGCGAATACGGCAGCTACTATCAGAAGTACATCGACCTTGCCAGCGAGGATGACATCGTGGACGCGCTCGACGCGCAGGCACGGGAGACGGCGACGCTGCTCGGCGGCTTGTCGGAAGAGCAGGCGTCTCATCGCTACGCGCCGGACAAGTGGAGCGTCAAGCAACTCGTCGGACACGTCACGGACGCGGAGCGCATCTTCGCCTACCGGGCGCTTTCCATCGCGCGCGGCGAGACCAAGTCGCTGCCTGGGTTCGATCAGGAGCCGTACGTCGTCAACAGCGGCGCCGACGATCGGCCGATGTCCGATCTCGCCGGCGAACTGGCCGCGGTGCGGCGCGCCAACGTGATGATGTTGCAGGCCTTGCCGGAGGAGGCATGGCGCCGCACCGGCACCGCCAGCGACAACCCCATCAGCGTCCGTGCCCTCGCCTACATCATCCTCGGCCACGAGCGTCACCACATGGGCATCGTCCGCGAGCGCTACCTGGACGGCGCGTAGAGCAGGCATCTCTGCCTGCTCCCGGCGGGCGTCCTCGCCCGCCGGTGGTTTCCGTGAGACTTCCGAGTCTTTGATCGCAGGACCGCCCGGAAGCCGCTTCGGGAACCGAAGTGGTGACGCCCTCGGCCCCACCGTCAGGCAAGGACGCCCGCCGGGAGCAGGCGGGACGCCCATACGCGCTAACGTAAACGCAACGCCTAAGGCCAAACGCCGCGATAGCGGCAACGGAAGGTAGCCAGGGGTGCGAGCGCTTTTTGCGAGCACCCCTGGTAACCAGGCGCCATGGTTCTGTGCCGCGCCAGCGGCACTGGAGTGGAGTCACAGTCGTCCGATGACGTCCAGTGCCGCTGACGCGGCACGACATGCATTGACGTCGATGACCAGGGGTGCTCGCAAGAAGCGCTCGCACCCCTGGCTATCGTCTTTGGCCGCTATCGCGGCTATACAGCAGGGATTCTCGGGAGGATGCCAGCGTAAGTTAGCGCGTAGGGGCGAGGACGCCCGCTCTACGCTTTTACACCACGTACCGCATGACGGCCACGTAGTGGCAGGCGCTGCCGCCGATCACGCAGAGGTGCCATATGCCGTGCATGTGCGCGACGCGCTTCGACAGTGCGAAGAAGACGAGGCCGGCGGTGTAGACGGCGCCGCCGGCGGCGATCCAGGTGATCCCATCCGCCGGCATGGCCATCCGCAGCGGCTTGATGGCCACCACGACGAGCCATCCCATCAGGATGTAGAGCACGACCGAGACGGGGCGGTAGCGCCCGTGCAGGAGGGTGTCTTTCAAAACGCCGGCGATGGCCAGAGTCCAGACGGTGCCGAACAGCCACCATCCCCAGCGGCCGCGCAGCGTGACGAGCGTGAGCGGCGTGTACGTGCCGGCGATGAGGAGGTAGATCGCGCAGTGGTCGAAGACGTGAAAGACTGTCTTCGCTTTGCCGCGCAACGAGTGGTAGAGCGTCGAGCTGAGATAGAGCACGATCAGCATCGAGCCGTAGATCGCCACAGCCGTGATCGTGGTGGCGTCGCGCCCGTGCGTGACAGCGGCATGGATGGCGAAGACCGACGCGGTGACCGCCAGCACGCTCCCCGCGATGTGCGTGATGCTGTTGAATCGCTCGCCGGCGTACATGGTGTGTGTCGAGGTAGCGCCGCCGGCTCGGCGGCTGGACTGCCAGCGGCTCGCTGGCGGTTTTGAGAATGTCGCCGGCGAGCCGCCGGCGGTCCAGCCGGCGAGGCCGCCGGCGCTACTCCTCGCTCCTAGAACGGTACCTCGTCGTCGTCTTCCACCTCGCCGCCCGCGGGCGCGCCCGCGGTGGCGGGCTTGCGGGTATAGCCGCCGCCTCCGCTGTAGCCGCCGCCCTCGTCATCGCCCTTCTTGTCGAGCATCTGCATGTCCTTGGCGATGATCTCGGTACGGTACTTCTTCACGCCGGTTTCCTTGTCGTCCCAGCTATCGGTGCGGATCGACCCGTCGATATAGACGAGCTTTCCCTTCCGAAGATACTGGCCGCAGATCTCGGCCAGCTTGCCCCAGGCCACGATGTTGTGCCATTCCGTTCGTTCCTGCTTCTGTCCGTTCTTGTCGGTGAACTTCTCGTCGGTGGCGAGCGAGAACTTCGCCACGCTCGTACCGCTGGGGATGGAGCGGATCTCGGGGTCTTTGCCGAGGCGTCCGACGAGAATGACTCGATTTACTGTTCCTGACATTTGGATTCTCCTGTTCGATTGTTTCAGTCCACATGCGCGCGGACGTGCCGCGCGAGAGATGAGGCTCTCGGGCGTCGTGTGGGTCCGGGTATTTTATCCGAGGGGCGAGAACCTGTGCGTTTTTCTACCGCGAGTAGAATCCGCCGCTGTGAAGTGTGTCATCCAGCGCGTGCGGCGCGCATCCGTGACTGTCGGCGACGAGCTGGTTTCGGAGATCGGAACCGGCCTGCTCGTCCTGGCTGCCGTCGAGAAGGGTGACTCCGAACCGGCCATGCGCGACGCCGCGAAGAAGATCCGCGAGCTGCGCATCTTCAGCGACGACGCGGGGAAGATGAACCGCGACGTGACCGAGGCCGGCGGTGCCATTCTGGCCGTGTCGCAGTTCACGCTGGCGGGCTCCATCGCCCGCGGACGCCGCCCCAGCTTCGACAACGCCGAGGAGCCGGAGCGGGCCCGGACGATGTTCGCGTTGTTCGTCGCGGAGCTGGCATCGACCGGCATCGAGGTGAAGACCGGCCGCTTCCGGGAAATGATGATCGTGGCGTTGGAGAACGACGGGCCGGTTACGTTCGTGTGGCCGTGACGGGCCCTGTGCGCGGCGTCCGGTCCGCACGGTGGATCGTCCGGTCCGCACGGTGAATCGCCCGGTTCCTCGCACTGATTGTCCAGTCCGCACTGTGAACGGTTCAGTACGGGCGGTGAATCGTCCAGTCCGGGGGTGCGCCCGTCCGGTCCCGACCCCCGAAACCTGACGTTCCGGACCCCGAGACCTGACGTCCCAACCCCCGAGATCTGACGTTCCGGACCCCGGGACCTGACGTCCCCACCCCCGAGACCAGACGTTCCGGACCCCGGGACCTGACGTCCCCACCCCTGAGACTAGACGTCCCCACCTCCGAAACCAGACGTTCCGGACCCCGGGACCTGACGTCCCCACCCCCGAGACTAGACGTTCCGGACCCCGGGACCTGACGTTACGCACGCGGAGACCTGACGTTCCGCACCCCGAGACCTGACGTTCCGGATCCCGGGACTTGGCGCACCAGACCCCGAGACCTGTCGTTCCATACCCCGAGACTGACGATTGCCTACCCAAACCTGGATTTCTCACAATCTGATTGAAATCGCCGGCACAGTGTTCATCGAGAGTCCTTCTCCCCACCGCGTTTTTCAGCGGGGGGGAGAAGGTGCCGAAGGCGGATGAGGGGGCTTTGGCTCTTGCAGAGCAGTGGACTACTTTCATGAACGGGAGGGTGGAAACGATTGAAAACAGTCAACTTCGCCGTGAGAACCGCCCCCTCATCCGCCTGTCGGCACCTTCTCCCCCGCAAGAAACCGCGGGGGAGAAGGGCTCTCGACGGGGTACAGAGTGCCGACGATTCCAGTGAGAGTGTGAGAAATGCGGCCTGACGTGCAAACGCACAAATGCCGCCCGTGCCGGCCCGTTTATACTTCGCCGCTCCATGCCTTACGAATCGAAACTGATCGAAGAGAAGTGGCAGCGCGCCTGGGCCGATGCGAAGGTGGCCGAGGTCGATGTCGCCGCGCCCGGCGACAAGTTCTACATGCTCAACATGTTCCCGTACCCCTCGGGTGACCTTCATGTCGGCCACGGCCGGAACTACATCCTGGGCGACGCTCTCTACCGGTACTTCCGCATGCAGGGCCGCGCCGCGCTCAACCCCATGGGATGGGACGCCTTCGGTCTGCCCGCCGAGAACGCCGCCATCAAACGCGGCATCCATCCGCGGCAGTGGACGCTCTCGAACATCGAGCGGGAGAAGAAGCAGTTTCTCCGCTGGGGCATCCTTTACGACTGGTCGAAAGAGCTGGCCTCGTGCGACCCGGAGTACTACCGTTGGAACCAATGGCTCTTCCTGAAGTTGTATGAACGGGGCCTGGCCTATCGCGCCAAGGCGCCGGTCAACTGGTGCCCGTCCGACCAGACCGTGCTCGCCAACGAACAGGTCATCGACGGGCGCTGCGAACGATGCAGCACCATCGTCGTGCAGCGCGACCTCGAGCAGTGGTTCCTGAAGATCACCGACTACGCCGACCGGCTCGACGAGGGCCTCGACACGCTGGAGCACTGGCCGGAAAAGGTGAAGCTGATGCAGCGCAACTGGATCGGCCGCTCCGTCGGCGCCGACGTCGAGTTCGCGGTGCCGTCGTTAGGAAAAACGCTGCGCATCTTCACCACGCGTCCCGACACGATCTACGGCGCGACGTTCATGGTCCTGGCGCCGGAACATCCCGACGTCGCGGCGCTCATCGCCGATAATCCGGAGCGCGCGGAGATCGAGCAGTGGATCGCCGGCGTGCGCAATCAGTCGAACCTGGAGCGGCAGGAGGCGGGGAAGGAAGGGCGCTTCACCGGGAAGACGGCCACGAATCCATTTACGCACGAAGAGATCCCCATCTGGCTCGGCAACTTCGTGCTGATGCAGTACGGAACAGGCGCGATCATGGCCGTGCCCGGGCACGACCAGCGCGACTTCGAGTTCGCGAAGCAGTACGGACTGCCGATTCGAATGGTAGTCGCCCCGGTGACCAGGGAAGTGCCGAACGTGGATAACCTCACCGAAGCGTTTGTGGTGAAGGACGAGTTCGCGATGGCAATCGATTCCGGAGTCATCTCCGGCATGCCCACACCAAGAGCCATCGAACGCATCATCGAAGAGATCGAGCGGCTGGTCATCGGCAGGAAGATGGTCCGCTATCGCCTGCGCGACTGGCTCATCTCCCGGCAACGCTATTGGGGGACGCCGATCCCGATGATCTTCTGCGACCGCGACGGCATCGTTCCTGTTCCGGAGGAGCAACTGCCGGTCGAACTGCCGCTCGATGTCCCCTTTACCGGGCGCGAGGGGAACCCGCTGGCAAAGGATGAACGCTTCGTCAACACGACCTGCCCTCGTTGTCAGGGTCCCGCGCGGCGCGAGACCGACACGATGGACACATTCGTCGATTCGTCGTGGTACTACGCCCGTTTCATCTCCGCGAAGGACGGTACGAAGATCTTCGACTCGGCGCTGGCCAACCGCTGGCTGCCGGTCGATCAGTACATCGGCGGCATCGAGCACGCCATCCTCCATCTGCTCTACGCGCGCTTCATCTGCCGCACGCTGCACGACATGGGGTTGCTGGACTACGAAGAGCCGTTCACGCGCCTCTTCAATCAGGGGATGATCACGAAGGAGGGTTACCGCGACGCCGAGCTGGGGACGTGGGTGTCGATCGCCGACGTCGAATGGGTCGATGGGAAGCCTGTGCACAAAGGGACAGGCAAGGCTCTCATCGCCGAGACCAGCAAGATGTCGAAGTCGCACTTCAACGTCGTTCCGCCGGATGAGCTGATCGAAAAATATGGCGCCGACACGGAGCGCGTCTACACTCTCTTCATCGCGCCGCCGGAGAAAGAGGCGGAGTGGTCGGACGATGCCGTCAACGGCGCGTCGCGCTTCCTCAATCGAGTCTGGCACATGGGCGAGCAGGTTCTGGCACTCGACGGCCGATCGTCTTCCGACCGCGAGGCGGTCGCCGAGCGAGTCGCCGCGGTTTTGGTCGGACCGTCGCGTCATCCACTGACGCGCAAGACGCATCAGACGATCGATGCCGTCACGCGGCGCTTCGACCGTTTCGAGTTCAACACGGCCATCTCTGGCCTCATGGAGCTGTCGAACGCCATCGGCGATGCGCTGGCCTCCGGCGATACCGATGCGGGCACGCTCCGCGAGTCCTACACGACGCTGCTCAAGCTCCTCCATCCCTTCGCGCCGCACATCACCGAGGAGCTGTGGAGCATGTTCGGCAACGAGGGCTTCATCCTCACATCGTCCTGGCCGAAAGCCGATCCGGCGCTGATGGTCGAGGATGTCGTCACCATCGTCGTGCAGGTCAACGGCAAGCTGCGCGGACAGGTGGAGGTCCCGAACCCGCCAGAGAAGGACGTCGTGTTGGCAGCTATTCGTGGCAACGGAAAAGTCCAGCAGTGGATCTCGGGGAAAGAGGTCGTGAAAGAGGTCTACGTACCGGGCAAGCTGGTGAACATCGTGGTGAAGGGGTAGTTTCGTAACGCGCGAAGCGCCGCAAAGCGTAGCGCCGGCGGCCCGCCGGCTGGACCGCCGCCGGCTCGGCGGCGATAAACAGGCCGCCAGCGAGCCGCTGGCGGTCCAGCCGCCGAGCCGCCGGCGCTACGTGTTACCTTTCGTCCTATGAAACGTCTCGTCCTCCTGTTCGTGCCGATGCTGCTCGCGTCCTGCGGCTATACGTTGGTCGGCAAAGCCAACAACCTGCTCGCACCGACGGTCCACACAGTTCAGGTGCCGGCATTTGTCAACAAGACGACACGCGTCGAGCTCGAACAGCGGGTGACGGAGTCGGTGGCGGAGGAGTTCGTCTCGCGCGGCCGCCTCAAACTGGTCAACGCCCCGGCGGAGGCGGACGTCATCCTCCACGGGGAGATCGACTCCTTCGGCATCTATCCCGTCTCCTTCAACGCCCAGGGTCTGGCCACGCAATACCAGGTATCGATCACGGCCAAGATCGAGCTGGTCGACCATCGCGCCGACGACAAGGTGCTCTGGAAGAACGATCAGTACCGCTTCGCCGAGAACTATCAGGTCAACGCCACGTCGACCGACGCCCTGACCCAGGAGACGCGCGCCATCAACGAGATCGCACTCCGCTTCGCCGAGTCGCTGGTGACGAATTTGCTGGAAGGATTCTGAGGCGCGCGCTCCGCGCGCGTTGTCGGTTGTCGGTTGAGTTGGCTCTGGCGTGTTCTTGAGCGCTCGTCCACGCGCGCCGCAGCGCGCAGACAACCGACAACCGACAACGCGCCGCAGGCGCATGTTACGATTACCCCCATTCCAACCAGGAGCTTTGAACGATGTCCATACTCAGAACGCTATTCACCTCGGAATCAGTCACCGAGGGTCACCCGGACAAGATTGCAGACCAGATTTCGGACGCGATTCTCGACGCCGTGATCGCCGAAGACCCGACCGGCCGCGTGGCCTGTGAAACGCTCGTCACCACCGGCCTGGCCATGATCTCCGGCGAGATCACCACCAGGACCTATGTCGACTTCCCCTCGATCGTGCGCAACACCATCAAGGAGATCGGTTACACGCGGGCCAAGTACGGCTTCGACAGCGAGACCTGCGCCGTCGTCTCCTCCATCGATCCGCAGTCTCCGGACATCGCCCAGGGCGTCGACACCGGCGGCGCGGGAGATCAGGGCCTGATGTTCGGCTTTGCCTGCCGCGAGACGCCGGAGCTGATGCCGCTGCCGATCATGCTCGCCCATAAACTGGCGCGCCGGCTGGCCGAGGCGCGCAAGTCGAATGAGCTCGACTTCCTCCGCCCGGACGGCAAGTCGCAGGTGACCATCGAATACGAGGGAAAACGCCCCATCCGCGCCGCGGCCATCGTCATCTCCACCCAGCATTCGCCGAGCATTAGCCACGGCGACCTGAGCGACGCCATCATCGAGACGATCATCAAGCCTGTCGTCCCCCCCGAGCTGCTCGACGACCGTACCAAGTTTCACATCAACCCCACCGGCCGCTTCGTCACCGGCGGTCCGCAGGGCGACACCGGCCTGACGGGCCGCAAGATCATCGTCGACACGTATGGGGGACGCGGCCGTCACGGCGGCGGCGCGTTCTCGGGCAAAGACCCCACGAAGGTCGACCGCTCGGCCTGCTACATGGCCCGCTACATCGCCAAGAACATCGTGGCCTCGGGGCTCGCCGACGAAGTGGAAGTGCAGCTTGCTTACGCCATCGGCGTGGCCGATCCGGTATCGGTCTATGTCGATACCTTCGGCACCGAGCGCGTCGCGCAGGAGATGATCGTCGACCTGGTCCGCGAGAACTTCCTGATGACGCCGCGCGGCATCATCGATTCACTCAAGCTGCGCAGGCCGATCTTCAAGAGGACTGCCGCCTACGGCCACTTCGGCCGCACCGAGCCCGAATTCACCTGGGAAGCCACCGACGTAGCGGAGACGCTGCGCCGGGCGGCAGGGGTGGGGGCGGAAGCAGTCACGGTGTAGGCGCTTCGCGCGTTGTCGGTTGTCGGTTGTCTCGTTGTCAAAGACGGGCGACGGGGAACCACGTGTAGCGGTCCCGACAACCGATAACCGACAACGCCCGCGCAAGCGGCGCAATAAACACGAAGCGCGTCGACCCCTCAGGGATTATCGACGCGCTCTTACGTTCGCCAGCGTCCCCGATCGACTCGGGTTGATCGTGTGCATAGCGTGAAGCGTGCCAGACGCGGGAATCACAGCACGCCGCACGTTCGATAGAGATCGACGTGGGCCGCCGCCGCATCGGCCGGCGAGGCGACCGTGTGCGGGATCGCGGCCGTGATCCGGCCGGCCGTCCAATCGTCGATGATCCGCGCCAGTCCTGCAACGCCGCCCTCGAGCGGCGCGAGAAAGCCGCCGCCCTGGCCACGGATGCGCTCTGCCTGTGCGCCGAGGTCGAAGGCGGCAACCGCCGCTCCGGCGAGCCACGCCTCGGATAGCACGAGGCTGTACGTCTCCGGCCAGAGCGAAGGGAGCACGACCAGACCGATGCCGTGGCGCGCGAGCAGATGGGGGAGGGTGCCGCCGCGGTAGTAACCGTGAATAGTGATGTTCGGAATGCGCCGCATCGCGCGGAGCAGATCCTCATCCCCGCCGCCGAAGACGTGTACCTCGACATTGCCGAGAAGGCGGGCCAACTCGGGTAGCAGGTGGGCGCCCTTGTGAACCTTCACGCTGCCGGCGTAGGCGATCGCGCGGCCTGCTCCGCTGGAATGAACCGGACGCACCGGTGCGGCAACACCCGGCTCGATGACCTCCCCGGCCAAGTCCGGCAGCGAGAAGAGCTGCCGGTGCTGCTCGAGGAGAAATCGCGAAGGGAAGATTGCTCCCGTGGCAGACGAGAGCAGCTTCCGGCCCAACGTGCGGCGCGCGAGTTGGGAATCCTTCCGGACGTCCCAGGTCTGCCGCAGACAGCGCTCGCAGCGATCGAGGTCCTGCGAATAGAAGCAGAAGCGTTCCATCGGCTCCTCGACCAGATGCGGTCGCGCGCAGAAGAGGGAAAAGTCATGAACGCTGAGGATGACTCTGATCCCCGACTCGATGAGGCGCGTCACGGTGTCGAAGGGGACGTCATGCACCCCTTCGAAATGAACCGACCGCGCGCAGGTGAGGGCAAGCGCTTCGCGAATGCCTGTCTCGAGATCCCTGGCGATCCGCCGCGTATGGGGCCGCGGCGTTGACAGCTCGAGAACACCGGGCGCGAGGAGCGCGACAGGACGGAGATTCCGCTCGACGTCCAGGCGGGCAGCGAGTTGCGTTTGCACGCCGCCCAGCCGCAAGGCAGTGCCCGATGCCGCGACGTTCAGAATCGAGGCATCGCCGGCTCCGGCAAAGGCTCCGCGCGCGCGCAGCGCCGCGGCGTGCAACGCGTCGCCGATCCGCTCGTTCGCTCTGCGAAGAGCGGAGGCGAGTCCTTCGCCGCGAATGACTGTCCCGATCGTGCGGATCATCGTTTGTGTTCCGCCAGCACCGCGTCATACACCGCTTCGATCTCGGCCGCGTGGACGTCGTTGCGCTTCGGCAGGGGCAGACGCTCCGACCAGCGATCGATGATGCGCGGATCGTCGACGACACGCCGCAAAAGGTGGCGGAGTGCCGCGGCGTCGCCGGCCGGGAAGAGCGCGCCACACTCTCCCGCGGCGAACATCTCGGAGAGCGCGCCGCCTTCCGATGCGATCACCGGAACTCCGCAGGTCATGGCCTCGCGCGCGGCCAGGCCGAACGACTCCAATCCAATGGAGGGGACGAGCAGGACGTCCATCGAGGCGAAGACGCGCGGCTTTTCATCCTCACGGAAACGACCCTCGAAGATGACTGAGGCGTTGCCGCCCCGCTCCAGATTGTGAACGTAGTCAGGGAAAGCCGTGGCATCGCCCCAGATGTGCAGCGAGGCCTGCGATGGATCGAGCGCGCGCATCGCTTCGACGGCGATGTGAACACCCTTGTGCGGAGCGATGGAGCCTACGTAGCCGAATCGGATCGGCCGCTGCGCCCGCTCCCGCGGCTGGCGCGGAATGTCGACGCTGACGCCGTAGGGGATCACGTGAAACGGCTTCGACGGCGGGATCACTCCGGCGCGCACGTAGTCGTCGCGAATGGCATTCGAGCCGGCCACATAGGCGTCGCAGGCGCGGATCGCGGCGTGCGCGGCCGATCGCCGGGCAAGGTGCAGCAGGCGATTGGTCACGCCGGCCGGGGCGATCTTCGTCAGCGTGGCGCAGCGCGCGCACTTCGCTGCGGCCGGTCCGGTGCAGCGGTTGCCGTCCCGGTCGAAGAGGTTCACGCGCGCACAGAGAAACCACCAGTCCTGAATCTGCAGCACGATCGGGATGCCGAGCCGCCTGGCCACTCCCGCCAACGAGAATGCGTGCCCGGCCAGGTGATGGATGTGCAGCAGATCGGGGCGCTCGTCTTTCAGGAAGCGCGTGAAGTCGCGCTCGATCAGCGAATCGTGGATCGCGTTCCTTCGAAACGGATTCCGCGCCGTGAAGTTGTTCGTGATCAGCCGCACCCGCACGCCGTCGTCGAACAGCTCCAGCGCTTCGCCATGTTCGCGCGTCGGATCGGCGCCGCGCACGTAGGCCGCCACGTGATGAGTCGCCTTCTGCCGGTGTGCGAGCCAGTAGGCATAGAGCTCGGTGCCGGCCTGCTGGAACGGAGGCCAGCCGTGGACGAGATGGACGACGCGCCGCTGGCGGGCGTTTGTTTCTCCGAGCGCGGAACGAATCCGGGCGCGTACCGCCGCCAGCGGATCGAGGCGGATGAATTCCGCGATCGTGGCCTCGTAGCGGGGATGCAGCCGTCGCAGCGTGGCCCGAGCCTGCCGTCTCAGTTCGAATCGTGAGGACCCGAAGCTGCCGGCACCGGCGTGGTAGATGAACGTGGCATCGTCGGCGATGTGAAGCCAGCCGCGCGCCAGGGCGCGCAGACAGAGATCGTTCTCTTCTCCGTAGCCGAGTCCGAAGCGCGCGGCATCGAAGCAGCCGATGTCATCGAGAAGCGCCCGGCGGATATAGAGACAAGACCCGACACCGGTCGGGAGACGCGGGTAGCTGCGCGCCGATGCCGTTTCCACGACGGTCCCAAATGAGACGGCGTCGAACCCCGCCGGCAGAAGGTTCTCATCCCAGCCCTGTGGAACGGAGCAGATCGTGGCGTGATTCGAGAGCGGCGTGACCGTTCCGATGTCTCCGGAGCTGTATGCGGCGTCGATGAGTTTCTCGATCCAGCGGGGCGTGACGATCGTGTCGCTGTTGAGCAGGACGACATCCGCCGTCGAGTCGTTCATCCCGAGGTTCGCCGCGACAACGAAGCCGCTCCTCCGCTCGTTCCGGAGCACGCGCACCGACTCTGAATGTGCGGACGCGAAGCTTGTGACGATCGATTCCACTGCCTCGTCCTGCGGCCCGTCGACGACGAGCACGACGCGATGGCGAGCCAGATCGGTCTCGCGGGCGACACTATCGAGGCAGGCCTGAAGCTCCGTGGCGGCACCGTAGACCGTAATGACGACATCGACCGTGCCAGGCCGCTCCGCCGCCTCCCTGCCCGCGCCGCGCGTCCAGTCGAGCGGCCGGCGGCCGGCGATGCGGTGAATCAAGCGGCGCACATTCACTGCCGCGATTCTAGTCCGGCGCACGGAGGCGGCGGGTAGGGTCGCGACCGGTCATCAAAGCTGTCATCCTGAGGCTGCCGCAGCCGCGCCCTTAATGTTGGTGCGTGCTGAGATCAAAGGTCGCGGCGGAGGACGCCGAAGGACCCCCTTCGTGCTTGCATCGAGCGATTACCGCCGCCCGACCCGGCAAGCGCGCAGGGGGTCCTTCGGCGTCCTCCGCCGCGACGTTTAATTTGCGCTATCACCAACGCCATAGGCGCGGCTGCGGCAGCCTCAGGATGACAGTTGGATGACAGCTCAACGCTCGCCCGATGTCACTCCCGCAACCGCCAGAGCTTGGCCCCCGCATCCGCGTAAACGAGCTCGAATCGCGGCTCCGCGGGGAGACGCTGCCACTGAACCGGACAGTGGGCCGACACGAGCAGATAGCGGATCCGAAGCCGTTCCAACGATCGCCACAACGCCTCGGCGTCGGCGCTCCCGCCGAGGATCGTCTGATTCGCGAACGGGCCCGTGACGTCGCCGAGCAACTCCTCGCCTCCGAAGTACTTCAACTGCTCCGCGCCGCACTCGTAGATCCGTCCCGGTCCGCGGTGCTCGAGCGCGCGGTACTCCGGAACGTGCGCCTCCAGATACTGCTGCCGTTGCGTTGCGGCGACCGGCGGAGGACCCTGGCGCGCCATGCGGTATCCGGCATAGGCCACGCCCGGTGCGATCGATAGCAGAGACAGCGCGATGACCATCTTCCTCCGCATCATCGGCACGACGCTGGTCGCGGCGGTGATGCTGACCAGCGGAAGCAGCGGTAGCAGATAACGGGAGTCCTGGGGCAGGAAGGTGAAGATGGCGATGTACCCCGCGCAGATTGCCGAAAGGAATGCAGCGCGGCGATCGCGCGTCGCCGCAATCACCGTGATCAACATCGCCACGGCGAACAGCGGCGAGTACGGCGGCTGGAAGTTGACGCGCCCGCGGGCGAAGGTGATGTCCCAGAAGAGGCGCAGGGCGTTCACGATGCGCACGGACGGCGCGATCGCCGCCGGCAGCGACATCGTCCACGCGCTCGTTCCGAACACCCTCGGCATAAAGGGAAAAACCGGATTGCCCGTGAGCGCGAGGATACGGGCGTACATCGGAACCACAGCGACCGCAAATGTGCCGGCGAATAGGGGAATCATGCGCCGGCGGTTCGTGCCGAAAAGCAACAGGTACAGGAGCGCGGCCACGGCGAAGTACCAGCCGAGGTACTTCACGCTGCACGCCGTACCGAGGAGAAACCCGGCCGCGGCGGCGTTGCGGTTCAAACAATAGACGCCTGCGGCGACGAAGAGGGCCAAAGCCGCCTCGGCATAGGTGATCGTGGCCATCTGCACGACGATCGGATTGCCGAGGAAGAGCGCGGCCGCGAGAAAGCCGGCCAGCCGCTGCGACGGCCATTCGATCATCAGCCCTGCCAGGATCAGCACCTCGGCCAGCGCGACGAGGTGCGTTGCCGTGTCGCCCGCCAGCAGAAAAGCCGGCACGCAAAGCAACTCGTGGATCCGCGGGAACACCGGCAAGCGCATGTCCGTCAGGAATCCGATCGAGCCGGAACGCGCGATCGCCGCGACGAATGGCAGATGGTAGAGAGTCTCGTCGAACGCGATCGGCGGATAGAGTGCGAGCAGGAAGAGGGGAAGGGTAAAGAGGGCCATTAGTAGCGCCGGCCGCTGGCCGGCCGGACCGCTGCCGGCTCGGCGGCGGTTTGACTCGCCGGCGAGCCGCCGGCGATCCAGCCGGCGAGCCGCCGGCGCTACGATGGCGATCGCCGCTACGATCACGATTGCTCCGAACGCGCAGATGCTCCACGTCCGGAGCGCGCCGATCGTCCCGAGGACGACGAAGACCTGCCCGGCCACAGCCATCCCCATCGCCGCCCGCAGAGCGAGCGACGATTGCGATCCCAGCACGAGCGTCCCTGCCGCTGCAGCGACCACGAGCAGGAGCGCTAGCACCGCAGCGTGTTCGATGATGAAGACCAAGGCGTTGATGATCGCATGTCGCCGTAAACGTAGCGCCGGCCGCTGGCCGGCTGTACCGCCGCCGGCTCGGCGGCGATTGCGCGATAAGGTATTGGCCGCATGCCCGACCTCTCCATCGTCATCCCGACGTTCAACACGGCGTCGATGACGTTGCGCTGCTGCCGCGCCGTGCTGGCCTCGATGCCGGATGCGGCCGAGGTCATCGTCGTCGACGACGGATCGAGCGACGGAACCGCGGAGCTGCTCGCGCGCGAGGTGCCATCCGTCCAGGTCGTGAGGCTCGAATCGAACCGCGGCTTTGCGCCGGCGGCGAATCGCGGCGTCGCCGCCACCCGCGGCCGCATCATCGTGCTGCTCAACAGCGACGCGATCGTGGAAGAGGGGGCGCTGCAGGCCATCCTGTCTGCGTTCGACGCTGACCCCATCCTCGGCGTGGCCGGCGGGCGGCTCCTCAACGAAGACGGGAGTCCGCAATGGAGCGGCGGCCGGACACCCACCCTGGCCTGGATGATCGGCGTCGTCAGCGGAGCCGGCCATCTGGCGCGTTTCTTCCGGTCCCCTGGGTCTCGGAGAAAGCACAGACAGGAGTGTCTGTGCCACAAACGATCGCCGATGTGGCACGGACAGGAGTGTCTGTGCCACAAACGACCGCCTATGTGGCACAGACACTCTTGTCTGTGCTCACAGCGCGACATCGATTGGGTCAGCGGCGCCGCGATGGCCATTCGGCGTGAGGTCTGGGAAGCGGCCGGCCCGCTCGACGAGCGCTACCGCTTCTACTGCCAGGACATCGATCTCTGCCTTCGCGCCCGCAAAGCCGGATGGCGGGTCGCGGTTGTCGAGAACGCGCGCGTGGTCCACGCCATCGGCGGAACGGTCGCGGGCGACAACAAGCTGCATCACGACCCCGAAAAGCTCTGGTCCGACCTCCTCGATTGGGGAACCGCGCACTACGGGCGGCGATGGTCGGTCGTCGCCCGGCCGGCGCTGGTTCTCGTGGCATGGCTGCGAATCGCCTGGAGCAGCGTCTTCCGCCGTGGTGAGACGGGTGTGCTCGTGCGCGCCGCGCGCAGCCTGCTGGAGCGAACGTAGGTCGGACTCTCCAGTCCGATCGGGACGCCCGCTCTACGCCGCGAGTTCGATTGCGGACGGCGCGGTCGTCAAGACATCAGACGAGAGTCATCTAATGCCGCACCGCCCTCCGGCGCGGAACACCCGCTGACTCGGGGTAATACACCATCACGTACAGATCGTTTCCCACCACGTCCGTCCCCGTGAAGCCGTTGCCGAACGAAAAGCTCCAGCCGAAACCGGGAGCTGGCGGGGCGGATTGACAGAGGATCTGGCTGCCTGGCGCCGCCGTGCACGACCAGTAGAGATATGGCTGCACATCGCTGAAGGGGCCGACGTTGACATTCGGCGTCGGGACCGCGGGAGCTCCCTGGCTCAGGTGGAGCTGGCTGTAGAACAGATGTCCCATCGGACTTCCCGTGCAGTCAAAGCCGAAGTTCTGAAGACTGCACGCCGCGTCGATCGATGCGGTCGGCGGCAACTGCCAGTTCGATTGACCGAGGTAGTGGGCGGCGTTCATGCCGTTGATCCAGTTCTCCGCCGTCGTGTGCGACATGGAGCCATCGGTGGGGATGCAAAGAGTGCCGTCCCCGTTGACGCACTGGGCGCCGAATGTCTGAGTCTTCGCAAGATCGGCGTTCGCCAGCCAGGTGACGTCGGCCACCGGATCGTAGACTGTCTGCCCGTCCGCGCTGACCTGCAGACCATTGCCGGTCGCGGGCGGAGTGCCGGGGAGTTTGCCCGGGATCATCGGCAGGGCATACATATAGTGTTTATCGACATTCGATCCCTCCCATCCGGTGTTGAACGAGAAGGCGAGAAAACCCTTGGATGAATCCACGTTGCTCGTGTCGGACCAGTAGAGATACGGCTGAAAACCAGTGAAAGGGCCGGTCGCTGTGCTGGGGATGGGCACTGCCGTGTTGGGAAACAGAAGGCCCAACGACTCGTAATACAGCGACCCCATCGCGCTGTTCAGGCAACCTTTCCCGAAGGAGTCGCCATTCGGTCCGGTCGAACCGCACGTCGGATCGGTCACAGGCGTGGCGGGAAGCTGCCAGTTGTTGTGTCCCAGGTAGCCGGCGCCGCCGTTCATGGCATTCAGAACCGCGACCCATTGAAGCGCGGTCGGATAATCCATCGAACCGTTCGGAGTGATCTTGGCGAGACCGAACCTTCCCGCGGCCGTGCCCGCCAGATTGGCGTTCGTCAGCCACGACACGTGCAGGACGGTGTCGTGGACGGTCAATCCGTCCGCGCTGGGGATCAGCTCGGCATCGGCCGTTGGCACCGCCGGCACACTGGAGGCCAGTGCCAGTAACAAGACCGCGATTCTGGTCAGTTTCATCGGCAGCGCCTCCGGAACGGCACGACGCCAATGGGCATGTCTGGGGTCAGAGCTTCGGTCATCTGCGTACGCGACAGGAGCGCGCTCGCGCGCTCCACGAATCGTAGATCAGATGGCGCCGATCCCCACTTGTTTACAAGCCGAGGAGATTCCGAGCCGTGCAACCCTCCGCCAGCCGATGGTCGCCGCTACTGCTTGATCAGCGTCCCCACCGTCACGTGCGGCCAATCGATCCCGAAGAAATGGAGGATGATCGTCTGCGAATACTGGAGCTGCATGAACGGGGTGCCGCCCGGCTGTTCCACCGTCTCAATCCAGAAGGTGGCGTCGAGTTTCGTCGCCTTCGCATTGACCGTGATGAACGGGATGTTGAGGATGCCGCTGTCCACCGCCGTCGAGCTGACTTGCAGCACGACCGTGCTGCTGATGGTCTGCCCCTGGATCGCGTTCGTGAGCGCGGCGTTCGGGTTCTGAATATCGAAGCCGGGCGGCAGAGGCGTCGTGCCATAGGGCTCCAGGTACTTCCGCGTGACACCCGCACCGGTTGGCGTCGGGTCGACGGAGGGGATCACCGGTGCCCCTTGCACCGTGGAGCCGAGGCCTTGTGCGAGCACCGAGTCTCCGTGCGGAATCGTAGCCAGCCGGACGATCGTGCTCGGGTTCTGAGGAAGGACCGTTTTGGGAACGTTGATCCAGATCCCCGGCTCGATGTGCAGTGCCGCCTTGGTCTGGCTGTCGCTGACCTGCTGCAGATAGGTCAGCCCGTGGAGGAAGATATCTTCCTGCTCCGAGCCGCGGTTCGGAACGGCTCCCCCGATCGGGCTGAACGTCATGTGATCGCTCGTGGCGTTGAGGATCAGGCGGAACAGTGCGGCCTGGGCAGGAACGGCGATCAGGTTGTATCCACTGCCAACCCATGTTCCCGCCAACCCCGCGAGTGGCCCGAGATCCGATATAACGATGGGTGGAGTGGCACTGGCCCGAAGGGCGTTTGAAGTGGTCATGGCTCTCTCTCCTGGTAGTTAGACGAAGTCAGCCTGGTGAATGTGATTCTTTTCTGAGCGAGGCGGATGCAAGCCGCTCTCGGAGCGCCCGTCATCAGAATCGCTTCACGGCGGGAATGCCTCTCACCATGAGCAGGCAGGTTGATCGCCCTTGACCGGGGAAGTGCCCTCACGCTATCTTCCGCGTCCCCACCACTCTGGCGCATTCGTCTAGGGGTCCAGGACGCCGCCCTCTCACGGCGGTAACACGGGTTCAAATCCCGTATGCGCTACCAACCCTTCAGTCGGCTCGCAAATCGGCGCTAACTCGCTGAAAACCAAGTTGGTTCGACTAGTTCCAAATGATTCGCCGTCGAAGTGAACGCCGTTTGGAAACAGCACGTCCTGAATCCTGCGCTTCAGGTCTGGTGAAGACGAAGCACGACGGAGGCTGCGCCTACCACGTGACAACCGGATTAAGCTGTCAGCGGGAGGACTGAACCGCCACGCTGCATTTGGAAGGCCCACTCCTCCGCCTCCCTCTCCATCGATCCTTCCCGTCCTCGGGTCGATCCACTCTGCGGGCCGGCGACCATTCCCGGGAACCAAGTAGAAGCATCGTTCACCATTTCCCCACGGATCGATTGTTTCGGACTGGCGCTCCCGGTGGTCGACCGAGTGCCGTCTCTCCGCAGCCATTGCATCGCTCGAGCGGGAGCGCATACGAACTGCACCACTGACAACGATCCGCCGCCGGTTGTACACAGCCGATCTCCGCCAGTCGAAGGTCCTTCCCCTCGCAATCGGGATTGAGGCAAGCGCTGACGGGAAAGCACCACGAACGAGCAAGTGCAGCCGATGGGCGAGAAATGGCGGCTCCGACGACGACCGCCTTGCGGCTGCTAAGAGACGAAGAAGTGCCGTCGCCGTTAGCCGCCGGTCGTGCACGCCGGCACTTTCAGCAAAGAGGTGATCGGCGAGCTCGCTCAGCCAGCTTCGGCTTCGGATCGGAGCACAGGAACTCACGAGTCCTGAGCGCCACCGGGCTTTGATCGCCTCGCCCCCAAACTGGACGAGTCCATGCACGACCTCTGGTGTGAAGCGCGTGATCTCGTCCCGGTGATACTCGCGCGTCAACGATGGCCGCCCCAGCAGCGCGAACGCCGCCAGGCCAACGAGCACGGCGGCGATCAGGATCAGTAACGTCCTGCGTATTGACCGGAATCCACGCGACGGTGCGGATGCGCTTGTTGATCGACGCCGACCGGCGGGCGAGCGCGGACACGATCCATCGCCAGTTCATGGCGATGTGCAGTCCGACGGCGAGCTTGGTGAAATTCAGCGCCTGGTTGTGCAACGCGCGCCAGCTCCCGTCCTCGATCGTGTGCAACCCGAGCAGCGGAAGAGCAACCCTGGAGATCACCAGACCGGAGACGATCTCGATCACGGTGAGCACAAACAGCGCGGTGTTGATCAGCACGTTGATCCGCGTCCGCGTGGTGCGGGAAGGAAGCGACCGCAGGGTCGCGACGATCCATCGCCAGGAGAGGAGCACGTGGATCAGCACCGGGGCGCAGAAGGAGATCCCGATCCATTCGTGGATCGGAAGCCCCGTCATGCGTGGGGCCAGGAGCAGCAGGAGCGCCGCGAGGAGAGCGCTGTCGAGCCAGAAGACGAGGGGGAGGCGTCTGAGGATCCCGCTCGTTGTGTCCATTCGCGTGGAGATACGGTACGACAGATCGGAGGTTGCTTCGGAGCGGTTGATCCGCGGGATCGATCGATTTAACCTGGATTTCTCACCATCTGAGTGGAATCGCAGGCACAGTGTTTAATCGATCGTCCTTCTCCCCACCGCGCTTTTCAGCGCGGGGGAGAAGGCTCTCGACGTTACACAGTGTCTGCGATTCTACACTGTGAGAAACGCCTGCTCCCGATCCCACGCTATTTCTTCTTCTTCCGCGGCCCTTTGCGGCCGAGGTCGCGCTGGAGCTGGCGAAGGGGGAGGGTCAGCTTCCGGTTTCGGGGATCGCGGGCGACCCCTTTGGCGACGGCGTAGGTCTGCAACGCCTTCGCGGCGACGGCGGCCAGCTTCGCGTCGATGGTGTAGGTGAGACTGGCCAGCAGCCGGGCCACCTCGTCCACGACGGAACGGAAGGCGGCTTCGAACTGCAGTGCCGCGGTCGCTTCGCTGGTGTCA
>DATHRD010000062.1:0-74783 GCA_035482045.1 Thermoanaerobaculia bacterium | reverse complement strand
TCATCGGCTCATGCCTTTGCTCCACGCTTCTTTCAGACGGCTCCTCGCGGCAGCCGCCCTTGCGCTTTGCTAGCCCTTCGGTTCCATCAACCTGGGCAAAGGACTTTCACCTCCTAGCTATCGAACATGCTCGGCACAATCTGCTCCCGACGGGCGTCCTCGCCCGGCGGTGGTTTCGGTCAGCATACCGAGTCCTTCATGAGCAAAACCGCCGGGCGAGGACGCCCGGCGGGAGCAGGCAAGGATGCCTGCTCTACGACGAAAGTGAAGGGCATGCGGTTCGGCCGCTTGGTGTTATCGTCCGCGCTCCCTCCGAGGAGGCGAATGGGGTCTGGTGGCTCCCGCGGTCTTCAAAACCGTTGTTTCGGCGCGGAAGCGTCGAAGGGTTGGTTCGATTCCGACGCGCCTCCGCCATCGTCAGCCTCTGTTGCCCTGGCGGCCAAGTGTGGCCGGCGAGAGGGCCTTGAGGTGAAAATCCTCGCCCGATTCGTGTATCTTGCTCACCGCGCGGACTCCACCGCGTAAGCCCAGACAACCAACTCCGCTGTTTCCATCGATCATCAAAGGACCGGACTGCATGAAACGCATCCTGAACAGCCTTCTCATTTCTCTCGTGATCCTATCGACGTTCGGCGCCGCTGCATCGGCAACCCCGAAGAAGCATTCGAAAAAGAAGCCGGCGGCGGTGACGCAGGAGGCCACGGCCGCACCGGGTCAGGCGATTCCCGGTCCGGAGGTCGAGCGCGACAGGAAACAGTCCGATCCTGACACTGGGACAGTGGTTCCGAAGCCGACGCCCGTTTCCTTCGGGCCGCCGACGGAAATGGTGCTGAAACGCGCCGACAGCAAGCGGTTCGATCTGCGGGCACTGCCGCGGACCCCGCCGATACAACAGGAGCGCGCTGAGCTTCCCGAGCCGGCGTTCAACCCTGTCACTATCCAGGGCACCACGCCACCGCTGGAGCAGAGCCTCCGGTTCGGGCCGCCGGCGGCGACCGCCCAGGCGCCGGCGCCGAACAACGTCTTCGAGGGTCTCGATCGCTTCAACTGGGGCGCCGGGAGTCCTCCCGATACGAACGGTGACGTCGGCCCGAACAACTACATCCAGACCGTCAACACCTCGATCGGCGTGTACCGGAAGTCTGACGGTTTTCAGGAAGCGGCTTTCACATTCAACACCCTGATGAGCCAGGGCCACTTCGGCAACCTGTGCGACACCAACAACTTCGGCGATCCGGTCGTTCTCTATGACACGTTCGAGGACCGCTGGATCATCACGGACTTCGCTTTCCTGACCGACATCAGCGGCAACGTCCTCGCTCCCTCGTTCCAGTGTTTCGCCGTCTCGATGACCGGCGATCCAGTCAGCGGAGGTTGGAACTTCTATTCCATCCAGATCTCGGATGCCCTCAACGACTACCCGAAGTTCGGGATCTGGCCGGATGGTCTCTACATGTCGTCGAACATGTTCACGTTCGGCGCCAGCTCCGCGTTCAAGACCGCGCGCGTCTGGGCGTTCAACAAGGCCCAGATGTACGCCGGAAGCCCGACCGTGAAAGTGGTCACCTTTGACATCGGCGGCGGCGATTTCACGGTCATCCCGAGCAACGCACGCCTGCAGACGGGTACGCCGCCACCGGGGCGGCCCAATCTGTTCATTTCCACCGAGCTCTTTCTCAACGCCGTGACCGTCTACAAGTTCCACGTTGACTGGAATAGCATCTCCCTCTCGACGTTAACGGGGCCCGACACACCGCTCGCAGCGACGCTCTGGCCGAGCGCGAACGTGGCGAACGCCGCGCAACCCGGCACCACGACGATCCTGGATGTCCTTCAGATCCGGGCCATGGTGCAGAACCAGTACACGAACTTCGGCGGCACGGAGTCGCTGTGGGTGCCCCATACCGTTCGCCGGCAGAACACGAGCGGCTTCGCGGCGCCGCGCTGGTACCAGGCGAACGTCACCGGTGGCACCGTCGCCCCCAATCTCGTGCAGGCGACGACGTGGGATCCGGACGGTGCGAACGTCATCAACCGCTTCATGCCCAGCCTGGCCCTCGATCGCGCCGGCAACATGGCCATGGGATACAGCACGTCGAGCGCGACAGTTTTCCCCTCCATCAAGTATGCGGGCCGGTTGGCTGCCGATCCGGTAAACACCTTCAGCCAGACCGAGCAGACGTTCTTCACCGGAACCGCCTCGCAGACAGGAGTAACGAATCCACCATCGACCACCCGCTGGGGCGACTACAGCGGCATGTCGCTCGACCCCAACGGCTGCATTTTCTGGTACACGAACGAGTATGCGAACCCGGCCGACCAGACCTTCAACCATCGCTGGCTAACCAAGTTCGGCTCATTCGGACCATTCCCCGGTTGCGTGCCGGCAGGCGCGGGCGGCACGGTTTCGGGCACGGTCACGGCCACCGTCGGCGGCGCGCCGATCAGCGGGGCCACGGTTCAGTTGGGCGCAAGGTCGGCCACGAGCGACGGCTCCGGTAACTATTCCTTCACAGGGATACCCGCCGGAACCTATCCGTCGATGACGGCGAATGATCCTGGCTATGCCCCGGCTTCCGCCTCACCGATCGTCGTGACCGACGCGGGCACGACGACCCAGAACTTCTCGCTGGCCGCGACACCGGCCAGCGCCTGCCTGACCGATACCACGCAGGCGGATTTCCTGACCGGTGTTTTCGCCGGCGTCGACCTCAACACAAGCCCAGGCGATGTCACCTTGTCGAAGGCGCCAGCGGTTGATCAGAGCAATACCGCCGGTACGTCGACCGGGACGGGCTTTGGCACTCCGAATTGGACCGGCCAGACCTTCATTCCGGCGGTTACCGGGTTGCTCGCCAGGGTGGATATTCCACTCTTCTGCAATGGTTGCACCGGCACCACCCCCAATCTCACCCTTTCCGTTCGCGCCACGAGCGGCGGGTTGCCCACGGGTGCGGACCTGGCCAGCGCGACCATCCCGGGCTTCTCGAACGGTAGCGCAACCACGAACCTTTCGGTCATCTTTGGCTCGCCGGCAACGCTCACTTCCGGAACGCAATACGCGATGATTTTGCGTCCCGCGGCCAACCCGTCGGTTGGCGGCTATTTCTGGATTCGTTCCAGCCCGAGCACCTACGCCAACGGTTCGCGAGTCACCTCCGCCGACAGCGGCGCAACGTGGACCGCCGACACGACCCGAGACTTCAACTTCACCACCTACATGCAGATCGGTTACAACCCGGCAGGCAACCTGGTCTCCAGCCCCAAGGATTCAAACCCGTCGGGCGGACTGACGTCGATCTGGTCGACCTTCTCCTGGAACGCCTCGGTGCCTGCGAATACCTCCCTGCAATTCCAGCTTGCGGGCTCGAACAACGTCAACGGGCCGTTCAACTTCGTCGGACCGGATGGAACGGCAGGAACCTTCTTCACCACCTCGCCCGTTCAGCTCTCGCCACAGTTCTACAACTTCCGATTCCTCGAATACAAAGCATTCCTCGCCACAACCGATCCCAACGCCACGCCAACGCTCAGCGACGCCACTGCCTGCGTCAATGACGTCGATTGCAGCACCACAGTGGCCACCATCACTCCGACTCCCGCTGCTGTTTGCTCGAGCTCCACGGGCGACACCGCATCCGGCCCGGCCGGTATGACCAGCTATTCCTGGGGCATCGCCAACGGCACCATCACCTCGGCGACAAACACGCAGAACATCATCTACACTGCCGGCGCTTCAGGCTCGGTTACGCTGAGCCTCACGGTCGTCGCGCCAAATGGCTGCATCGTCTCCGGCTCCGCGCCGGTCACCATCAACCCGATCCCGCCCGCGCCGACGATCACACCCGGCGGCCCGACCACGTTCACCTACCCCGGCAACGTCACGCTGACCTCGAGCAGTGCCGACACCTATCAGTGGTATCTGGACACCGGCTCCGGCCCCAACGCGATCGGCGCCGCGACGAATCAGGCCTACATCGCCTCGGTTTCAGGCGGCTACACGGTGGTCATTACCGTCAACGGCTGCATCAGCGCCCCGTCGGCGCCTGTCAGCGTCGTCGTCAACAAGGCCACGCCGGTGGTGACCGCCACGGGCGGCACGTTCACGTACAACGGCACCCCGCAGGCCGGAAGCGGCACCGCAACGGGCGGTGCCGGTGAGAGCCTGACCGTCACGCTGACCTACACCGGAACCGGCGCGACCACCTACGGACCGTCGGCGACAGCGCCAACATTGGTAGGTACCTATTCGGTCGTCGCCCACACCGACGGCGATGCGAACAACAACGCCGGTGACTCGGCGCCGGCCGCGCTCACGATCACCATGGCTAATCCGGTGATCATCGCGACCGGCGGAACCTTCACATACGACGGCAACCCGCATGCGGGAAGCGGCTCTGCTACCGGCGGCGGTGGTGAAGTCCTGACCGTGACTCTGACCTACAACGGGACGGGCTCGACTACCTACGGACCGACCGCCACGGCGCCGAGCCTCGCAGGCACCTACACGGTGACCGCGCACACCCCCGGCGACGCCAACAACAACGCCGGCGATTCCTCGGCAACGGCTCTGACGATCAACAAGTTCAACACGCTGATGGCCGCCTTCGGCGGTACCGTCACCTATACCGGTACCCCGCATGCAGGCAGCGGCCAGGCGCTCGGCGGAGCCGGCGAACACCTGCCCGTCACATTGACCTACCAGGGCATCTCGGGCACCACCTACGGACCGAGCGCCACGCCGCCGACGGACTTCGGCGTCTACCTCGTCACCGCGCACACGGTCGGAGACGCCAACAACAACGCCGAGGACTCGCTGCCGAATGCGTTGAGGATCAATAAGGCCACGGCCACGATCGTCGTTACCGCCTACTGCGCCCACTTCGATGGCTCGGCTCATACCGCCACGGGCACGGCCACGGGCGTTCTCGGCGAGTCGCTCACCGGTTTGGATCTGAGCGGCACCACGCACACCGCGGCGGGCACCTACCTCGGCGATGCCTGGACCTTCAGCGGCAGCCTCGACTACTCCGGTGCCAACAGCACGGTCGACGACAGCATCGTCAACGCCGTCATTACCGCTCCGGTGTCCGCCACCACGGGTACAACGGGCAACGTCGCCTCCGTCGTCAACGCCGGCGCCGGTGCGACCTATACATGGGGCATCACCGGTGGCTCGATCACAGCCGGCACCGGCACCAACAGCATCACCTTCACCGCCGGCGGGGTCGGTACGCTGACGCTCAACGTCACCGTGACCACCAGCACCAGTTGCAGTGACGCCAAGTCCGCCAATACGGTTGTCTTACCGCTGGTGACGGTCACCTCCGTCTCCCCGACCCACGGCACAGCCACGGGCGACACGTTGGTGACGATCAACGGCACAAGCTTCGCCAGCGGCGCCACCGTCACCTTCGGCGGCACGCCGGCCACGAGCGTCGTCGTCGCCAGCTCGATCAAGATCACAGCCAGGACGCCGGTTCACGCCAACGGCTCCGTGAACGTGACCGTGACGAACACCGACACATCCACCGGCACGCTGACCTCGGGCTATCTCTACCAGACGCAGGTGTTCGACCCGAACGGCGACGGCGTGATCACTTCGGCCGACATCTTCTTCCTCGTCAACTATCTCTTCCTCGGCGGACCAGCGCCTCACGGTGCGAGCGGCCTGCTGTCCGGTGACGCGAACGGCGACGGCGTGGTCGATTCGGCCGACATCTTCTATATCGTCAACTATCTCTTCCTCGGCGGTCAGAAACCGAATTCGCCGAGTGCCACCCCGGGCGTAGTCCACGGAACGGCCGCGGCGCAGCAGATCGGCGGCTCCATCACCCTCGGCACGCCAGTCATCCGAGGGGGCCACTACATCGTGCCGGTCATCATGACGGCGAACGAAAACTCGATCGTTCCGCAGTCGATGGCGCTCAGAGCTCACTTCGATACTGAAGGGACCATGGGTGACGTCACGGTGCGGAGAGCCGGTGCCGCGCAGTCCGCCGGTGCCGTCTTCGAGATCGATCGCCGCCTGGGCAACGATCTGTCGTATCTCGTTTCCTACGATCCACACAACGGCGGTCTGGTCCTCGGCGCGTCGCGTTCCGCGGTCGTGGCGGAGATCGAGATCGCATCGATCCAGGGGAACGTCTCCATCAGCATCGATCCATCGCTGACGATGCTCAGCGATCAGTCCGGAATGGTCACGGCAACCGTCGGCAACGGAAGACTGCAGGTGAATGGCACGACGATCGGGAGCGGCACTTCGCCGCGTCCCCGTACGCCGGGCAATGAAGTGAACTAACCTGGATTTCTCACCATCTGAGTGGAGTCATTGACACTGTGAAACGTCGAGAGCCTTCTCCCCCGCGCTTTTCAGCGGGGGAGAAGGTGCCGAAGGCGGATGAGGGGGCGTTGGAGCTTGCCAAACAGTGGACTGGTTTTATGAACGGGCGTTGGAAACTCATGAAAACAATTAACTTCAGCGCGAGAATCGCCCCCTCATCCGCCTGTCGGCACCTTCTCCCCCAGCTGAAAAGCGCTGGGGGAGAAGGCTCTCGACGTTTCACGGTGTCCGCGATTCCACACTGTGAGAAAGCGCGCTAAGGCGCGAGAGGAACGATATGAAACAGCACGCAACTCACTCGAAGTCCATCCGCGCCGTGCTCTTCGCAGGCGTTCTGGCCGGTCTGCTGGCCGCTCCTGCCGTGTGGGCTGCCGTGGTGGTCCCGGACACAGTCACGGTAGCAACCGTCCACGGAGCGGTCGGCTCGGTCGTCGATGTGCCGGTCTATATCCGCGACGCCTCGGGTACGCCGCTCGGCCTCGATCAACCACCCGGTTCACGCATCCAGTCGTACGCAATCAAGGTGACCTACTCGCCAGCGTCGGCCGTGCAGTCGGTCACCTTCACGCGCGCCGGCATCACGCAATCACTGACGCCGACGTTCGAAAACAGCCCGGCCAGCCCCGGAGCGATCTCGCTCCTCGACACCTTCCAGGAGTCGACCAACCTCATTCCCTTCACCCTCGATGGTGCGTTACCGGGAAATGAGGTCGCGCATCTCCTCGTCACCGTGTCGCCAACCGCCGTCGTCGGATCCACAATCACGCTGACCCTGGACCCGACTCTGACTGAGCTCACCGACGAGGCAGGAGACCCCCCAACGATCGAGAACAGCGGCAACGCCAGGCTCACTCTCGTCAACGGCGCCATCACTGTGTTTCCGTCTGTCCCGGCCATGTCACACATCGTCATGGTTCTGCTCGCTGTTGCCCTTGCCGTCATCGGAACGCGTATCATCCGCTTTCAATAGGTCTTCTTCTCCCCGTGCGGCAGGGACGTTTGTCCGTGCCGCACGGGGCGCGGATGTCTCCATCGCAAGTTGATGAAACGTTTCCTGGCCAGCCTTTTCATTTCTCTCGTGCTCGTGTCGTTGCCCGGCCCCGCTGCAGCGACCAGCCAGAAGACGAAGCATTCGACAAAGGCGGCGGCAGTGGAGCAGGAGTGTCCCGACGATCCGCCCAGGCCGATTCCCGCGTCGCGGATCAAGCCGGCCAGGAAGATACCGGCGGCCGATGACGGCACCCCCGTGACCGCAACCGGACCGACGCCATTCGGCCAGCCGATCGAGCTGGCCATGACGCGAGCCTCGGGTAAGAAGTTCGATCTGCGCTCACTCCCTCAGATCGCGCCGCAGCGTTTTGAACGGCCCGAGCGCCAGGAACCGCCGATCAGCCGGACGATCGCCGGCTCGGGAGTCAACCCGCCGACGGGCAGCGCGACCCCGTCCATCCCGCCTCGAAACGCCCCCGCGCCGCCGACCATCATGAACTTCGATGGTCTCGATTACGCCAACTGGGGCGCCGGACATCCGCCTGACCCCAACGGCGACGCCGGCCCCACCTACTACATCCAGACCATCAACACCTCCATCGGCATCTTCCGCAAGTCCGACGGCGTCAGGGTGGCGGCGTTCACCTTCAACACCCTCATGAGTCAGGGCGCCTTCGGCAACCTGTGCGACACCGACAACTTCGGCGATCCGGTGGTCCTCTACGACAGCTTCGAGGATCGCTGGATCATCACCGACTTCGCCTTTCAGCTCGATGGAGCCGACAACGTGGTCTTTCCTCCCGGCAGCTTCCAGTGCGTCGCGGCCTCGATGTCCGGGGATCCGGTAAGCGGCGGGTGGAACTTCTACTCCATCAACACCGCCGGAGGCCTCGGCGATTACCCGAAGTTCGGCATCTGGCCGGATGCCTTGTACATGTCCGCGAACATGTTCGACTACTCCGCCTCGGGGTCCTTTCAGGACTCCCGCGTCTATGCATTCAACAAGGCGCAGATGTACGCCGGGAATCCGTCCGTCCAGGTGGTTACGTTCGACGCGCCGGCCGCGGATTTCTCGCTCCTGCCGAGCAACGCCCGGCTGCAGGCAGGCACACCGCCGCCCGGCACGCCTGACTACTACCTCTCCACCGAGGAGTACCTGAACGCGTTGACCGTGTACAAGTTTCACGTCGACTGGAACAACATTGCGAGCTCCACCTTCACCGGCCCGGACGTTCCTGTTTCCGCCACCAGTTGGCCGGACGCGGAGGTCCCCAATGCCCCGTCGCAGGGCGGCAATAACCTGGATGTCCTCGAGATCCGGGCCATGGCGCAGAACCAGTACACCAATCTCGGCGGGGTCGAATCGTTGTGGGCCAGCCACACCGTTCGCAGGGGAGATACGCATGGCTTCGCGGCCCCGCGCTGGTACCAAGTAGACGTCACCGGCGGCACCGTGAATCCCAACATCCCTCAGGCCGCGACGTGGGATCCCGACGGCGCGAACGTCATCTACCGGTTCCTGCCCAGTGTCGCTGTCGACCGCGCCGGCGATATGGCCCTCGGCTACAGCACTTCCAGCAGCACGACCAAGCCGGCCATCAAGTATGCCGGCCGGCTCTCGACCGATCCGGCCAACACCCTGGGCCAGACGGAGACGGTTCTCATTCCGGGGACCGGCACACAGCTCGGCGGCTGCGGCGGGACATGTACCCGCTGGGGCGACTACAGCGCCATGACGCTCGACCCCAACGGCTGCACCTTCTGGTACACCAATGAGTACTACGCATCCGATGGCCTGAACTTCCTGACCCGCATCGGCTCCTTTGCCTTCCCGTCGTGTACGCCGGTTGGGGCCGGAGGCACGATCTCGGGAACGGTGATCGCCACCACCGGCGGTGCGCCGATCGGCGGCGCGACGATTCAGTTTGGAGCGAGATCGACGACGACCGATAGTTCGGGCCTCTACTCTTTCCTGCACATTCCGGCAGGATCGTACCCGGCCGTCATCACCGCCAGTTTCCCCGGGTTTGTCACCGGGACGTCGTCCAACATCAACGTGACCGATGGCGGCACGACGACGCAGAACTTCTCGCTGGCGACAGCTCCGGCAACCGCGTGTCTTACCGACACGACACAGGCCGATTTTCAGAGCGGCGTTCCGGCGAATGTCGATCTAGCGACAAACCCCGGTGACGTCATTTTGTTCAAGCCGAGCCTCGATCAGCAGAACACCAGCATTGGTAGCAGCAGCGCCGTGATCTCGACAACGACCTACGTGGGGCAGACCTTCACTCCTTCGGTTACCGGGCTGCTCACCAAGGCCGATATCAATCTCTTCTGCTCCTCGTGTTCGGCGGTGGCACAGCCGAATCTCACGTTATCGGTCAGGGCGACGGCTGCCGGTTTGCCGACAGGCGCAGATATCGCCACCGCCACGATTACTGGCTTCTCGAGCAGCACTGCCCAGTCTTACACCGGGGTTTTTGGGGCTCCCCCCACTCTGAACGCAGGGACGATGTACGCGTTAGTCATTCATCCCCTCGGGACACCCACGGGTTCAGGCTCGCCGGCGTATGCACTCGTCACCAGCAGTACTAACGTCTATGCGGCCGGGGCGGAGGTGTTCAGTACAGATAGTGGTGGGACGTGGGGTGCGCAGACAAATGACCTCGGTTTCACGACTTACATGGATAGCGGCTTCGCGCCGTCGGGCACCCAGACATCCTCCGTCAAAGACGCGCAGCCAGCGGTTGGAACGTCGCCCACCTGGACGACGCTCTCCTGGACTGCCGCCACCCCCTCGAACACGTCGTTACAGTTCCAGGTCGCCGGGAGTCACTCCGCTTCCGGCCCCTTCAACTTCATCGGTCCCGACGGAACGGCGGCGACGTTCTTCACCACCTCCGGCGCGTCAATCTCGGAGCTGAACGGCTTCCGCTACGTCGAGTACAAGGCCTATCTGGCCACGACCAGCAGCACCGTCTCGCCAACGCTTAGTGACGTCACGGTCTGCTTCGCCGACGCAGCCTGCGGCTCGTCCGCGCCGGCCATCACCCCGACGCCGACGCCGGTGTGCGGTACCTCAGCGGGCAACACCGCATCCGGCCCCGCCGGAATGCTCAACTACTCCTGGTCCATCACCAACGGCAGCATCACCGGCGGCGAGACATCGCAGACGGTGACCTATAGCGCCGGCTCGTCCGGCAGCGTCGGTCTGATGCTCGTGGTGACCGACAACACCGGCTGCGTGACGTCGAACACGATCAGCGTCCCCATCAACCCCACTCCCCCGGCTCCAACCATCACCGCCGGTGGCCCGACGACGTTCTGCACCGGCGGCAGCGTGACGCTGACCTCGAGCAGCGCCACCGGCAACCAGTGGTTCCTCAACGGCAACCCGATCGGCGGCGCGACAGCCCATACCTACATGGCCACAGCCGCCGGCAGTTACACGGTGAAGGTCACCACGGGCGGCTGCACGGGCGCCGCTTCGGCGGTCGCCACTGTGGCCGTCAACTCGATCCCGGCCACACCGACGATCACTCCCGGCGGCCCGACGACGTTCTGCACCGGTGGAAGCGTGACGCTCACCTCGAGCGGTGCGTCCGGCAATCAGTGGTACCTCGGCGGCAACCCCATCGGCGGCGCGACCGCGAAGACATACAGCGCGGCGGCGAGCGGCAACTACACGGTGACCGTGACCACACTGGGATGCACCAGCGCCGCATCGGCTTCCACATCGGTAACCGTCAACCCGATTCCGGCAACGCCTACGATCACCCCCGGCGGCCCGACGACCTTCTGCGCGGGCGGCAGCGTGACCCTGACCTCCAGCAGCGCCACGGGGAACCAGTGGCTCCTCGCTGGCAATCCGATCGGCGGCGCCACGGCGCAGACATATAGCGCTTCGGCGGGTGGCAGCTACACCGTCAAAGTAACGACACTCGGCTGCACCAGCGCCGCCTCCGCGGCGACGACCGTCACCGTCAATCCCAAGCCGAATGCAACCATCACCGCCCCGGCCAGCGTAACGACCGGCTCGACCGGGAACGTCGCGTCCGTCGCCAGCGCCGGAGCCGGAGCAACCTACACCTGGGGCATCACCGGCGGCTCGATCACGGCCGGCTCCGGCACGGCCAGCATCACCTTCACGGCCGGGGCCGCCGGCACGTTGACGCTCAACGTCACCGTGACCACGAGCGCCAGTTGCAGCGATGCGAAGTCGGCGAACGTGAACGTCGCGTTTCCGCCCGTGACCGTCACCTCCGTCACCCCGTCCGGCGGCACGGCCATAGGCGGTACGGCAGTGACGATCAACGGCACCGGCTTCCTGAGCGGGGCCACCGTCACCTTCGGCGGTACCGCGGCTACCAACGTCGTTGTGGTCAGCGCAACCAGCATCACAGCGAAAACGCCGGCCCATGCCATAGGCTCCGTGAGCGTGATCGTAACGAATGCCAACACGGCCAGCGGCACGCTCGCCGCGGGTTACCTCTACAAGATGTTCGATCCGAACGCCGATGGCGTGGCCAATTCGGCCGACATCTTCTTCCTCGTCAACTACCTCTTCCTGGGCGGTCCTGCGCCTCACGGAGCGAGTGGCATGCTGTCGGGTGACGCCAATGGCGACGGCCACGTCAATTCGGCCGACATTTTCTATATCGTCAACTATCTCTTCCTTGGCGGCCCGAAGCCGGCTGATACCCCGGGAGTCGCACGCGCTCTGGCCACAGCCGCTCCAGGGATCGGCGGGTCGATCACCCTGGGCAAGCCGATCCCCCGAGGCGGCCGCTACATCGTGCCGGTCATCATGACCGCGAGCGGCAACTCGATCGTGCCGCAGGCAATGTCACTCCGGGTTCATTTCGACAGTGACGCGGCCATCGGCGAAGTGACCGTGCGGAAGGCCGGCGCCGCGAAAGATCTCGGCGTCGCGTTCGAGATCAGTCGCCGTGCCGGGAACGATCTGTCGTACCTTGTCTCGTACGGCGGCCTCGCGCTCGGCCAGGCGCGCTCCGGGACCGTGGCGGAGATCGAGATCGATCCGGCCGGTGCCAACGTCGTCATGAGCATCGATCCGCTGCTGACGATGCTCTGCGATCAGGCGGGAACCATCACGGCAACCGTCGATAACGGAAAACTCGAAGTGAAGGGCACGACGATCAGGAGCGCCGCACCGCGGCGCTCTCGTACGCCGGGCTCTGAAGTGAATTGAGCGAGGAAAAAAGACATGAAACGGTACCCCAGGCAGGCTTCTCCGGTTTTCCTCGCATCAGCTCTTTTCGCACTCCTCTTCGCGCTCCTGGCCACCTTGCCGGCCGCCGCGCAGGACGCGGTGACGGTTGGCACCGTGACCGCGAGCGGCAACACCGTCGATGTTCCGGTCTACATCCGCGACAAGTCAGCAACTCCGCTGGGCCGCGACCAGCCGGCCGGCTCGAAGATTCAGTCCTACACACTCACGGTCGACTATGCACCGGCGGCGTCCGTGCAGTCCGTTACGTTTACGCGCGCCGGCATCACGGCAGGGCTGACGCTGAGCTTCGAGGTCTCACCAGCAGCGGCGGGTCAGATCTCGTTGCTGGATGACTTTCAGGAATCGACCAATCTCATCCCGTTCAATCTGAATACTCCGCTGCCGGGCGACCAGGTCGCCCACCTCGTCTTCACGCTGGCGGGTTCAGCCGCCCCCGGTTCATCGATCACCTTGACGCTGGATGCGCAGACGCAGTTGACAGATCAGGGGGGAACTGCGGCCACCGCGGAGAACTCCGGGAACGGCCAGCTCACCCTCGTCAACGGCGCGATCAACATCCCGCAGCTTTCGCTGAACATCCTTCCCGGCACGCGCACCATCGCCACGGGCGGCACGACCACCTTCACGGCGGCGACGAGCGGCAACGTCGTCAGCGATACGACCGTCTCGCTCGTCTCCACGAATCCGAGCGTGGCCACCGTGCCGGCGTCCGCGGTCATTCCGGCCGGATCGAGCTCTGTCGATTTCACCGTTACCGGTACCGGTATCGGCAGCGCCAACATCAACGGCTCGTTAGCCGGCGGCGCGACGGCATCGGCGTTCATCACCGTCACCGAACCATGCCTGACGCCGGCCTCGCCGAGCATCAGCGGACCGGCTACGGCCAACGTGGGGACGGCGTACACGATCACCTGGGCGAGCATCAGCGGCGCGACCGACTACGAAGTCGATGAATCGACCGACCCGAATTTCGGCACGCAGACAACCCTCATCGTGACGACCACGAGCGCAACGTTTACCCACACCGCGGCCAATCGCTACTACTACCACGTCCGTGCCCGCACAATGAGCAGCGGCTGCACCACGTTCTCGCCGTTCTCGGCCGCCACCTCCGTGCTCGTCAGCGTCGCCCCCGTCGCGCAGACGCGCTACCTGCCGGTCGTCGGCTCGACACCCGGCAACTTCGGCTCGTTCTTCAAGACCGCGGTGCAGCTCTACAACGTCAAGAGCAGCGCCATCTCCGGCAAGATCGTCTTTCACACGCAGAACACATCGGGATCGTCGACGGATCCCTCGCTGGCTTTCTCGATCCAGCCCGGAAAGACGCTCTCCTATCCCGATCTCCTTCCGGCCATGGGCGTCGCCAGCGGTCTCGGAACCGCTGATCTCATCGCCGACGCCGGCTCAGCCTTCCCGATCACGCTCGTGCGCGTCTTCAATGACGCCGGCACCGCCGGAACGACGGGACTGGCCGAGGAGCCGATGGACGCCAGCGAGGCGCTGCAGAGCGGCCAGACCGGCGCGCTCATCGCCCCCGCCGACCAGAAGTTCCGGCTCAACATCGGCGTGCGCACCCTGGAGCAGGGAGCGTCGATGACCCTCACCGTCCGCGACAAGGATGGCAACGTCGTGAAGACGACCACGAAGAGCTACGGCCCGACGTTCTTCACCCAGGTCGGGTCCTCGACGATGCTCGACGGCTATGTGCTCGCCGGAGGCGAGACGATCACCATCCAGGTCACGGCAGGCAGCGCCTTCATCTACGGCTCGACGACCGACAACACCACGCAGGACCCGAGCGTGCAGTTCGCAAACCCGATCGAGTAAGGCTTGATCCGCGGATGACGCAGGTGTTTCGCAGAGATACGGAGCGCTGCCATCTCGGCGGCTGGCCCGGCGGCGTCCCACCGCCGAGTCTGGAGATTGGACGTTACGATGCCGCGATAGCGGCTCAAGAAGGTAGCCAGGGGTGCGAGCGTTTTTTGCGAGCACCCCTGGTCTGCGTTGTCTCTCGAAAGCGTGCCGCGTCAGCGGCACTGGATGAGTCCACGATTACTCAAGTGCCGCTGACGCGGCACCAACCACGACATCTGTTTACCAGGGGTGCTCGCAAAAAACGCTCGCACCCCTGGCTATCGTCTTGTTGCCGCTAACGCGGCACTACTCCGGCTTCGCCGGCGAAACGGCACGGCCTCATTGCTTCGCCGGCGCGTCCGTCAGGAACCCCACCTTCGTCGCACCCGCCTCGTGCGCCGTGTCCATCACCTCGACGGCGCGATCGAACGATACCGAGTCATCGGCGTTGACGAAGACGACGCGGTCGGCCGGAGGGCGGGAGACCATCTGCGCGGCCAGCGCGTCGCGAAGCGCTTTGGCGTCAGGGAGCTTCTGCGTGTTGAGGTAGATGCCGTCGGGGCGCACGGTTACGACGAGCTGGTTCTGCTCCGACGGCGGCGGCGCACCGCTCACCTCGACCTTTGGCGGCACCTCGACGTCGAGCCCCATCTGCAGGATCGGCGTGGCCACCATAAAGATGATGAGCAGCACGAGAACCACGTCGACGAGCGGCGTGATGTTGATCTCCGATCGCACTCCCTGGCCGGAACTTGCGGACATTGACATTGTTTTCCTCGCGGGGGTCGGGAGTCGGGGGTCGGGGGTCGTAGAAAAAGCGGTCTTGACGCTCCGACCCCCGGCTGCCGATCACCGACTCCCATTAATTCATCGCGGGAGTCGCGGGTCGGCGGTCGTAGAAAGCGATGTTGACGCTCCGACGCCCGACCCCCGACTCCCGACCCCCGATAAACTCACATTCACGGTTTCACAATCTTCCCGCCAGCCATCTGATTCTCTGTCAGGAACGAGACAGCGGTGAAGCTGGCGTCGTTGGCTGCTTTCATGACCATGCGCACTTTGCCGAAATTGATGCGTTTGTCGGCCTTGATCATCACGTTGCGCGTGGCGTCCTTGTCGTGCTCCGCCTTCATGTAGCGCGGGAGATCGCGGTCCGGAATCCAATCCTGGCCCAGGAAGACCGTGCCGTCCTGCTTGATCGAGATGATCAGATCGGACTCTTTTCCCGGCTTCTTCTCCGAGTGCGGCCCCTGCGGCAGCGCGACGTCGACGCCCGATTGCAGCATCGGCGTCACCACCATGAAGATGATCAGCAGCACGAGACAGACGTCGACCAGCGGCGTGACGTTGATGTCTCCTTTGACTTCGTCGGGGCTTCCGCCCCCGGCGCCGAATGCCATCCTCGACTCCTAGCGGACCGTCGCCGCATTGGCGCGGACGCGCGCCTCGTTCTTGATGAAGTAATCAATGAGCTGGGACCCGGAGTTTGACATCTCCACCTGGAAGCGCTCGACCTTGTTCAGGAAGTAGTTGTAGAGCCAGACGGCCGGGATGGCTACGAAGAGGCCGAAGGCCGTGGTGACGAGCGCTTCGGCGATACCGGCGGATACCGCGCCCAGTCCGCCCGAGCCGCTGATGGCCATGCCCTGGAAGGCGTGGATGATGCCGGCAACGGTGCCGAAGAGACCGACGAACGGCGCCGTCGTGGAGATGGTGGCCAGATTGCCGAGGCCCTTCTTCATCTCCGCGGTCGTCATCAGCGACTCGCGCTCGATGGCTCGCTGCCCCGAGGCCACGATGTCGAAATCATCCGGAAGGGTCTGCGTCGTCTCGTATTGAAACTCGGTCAGTCCCGCGCGCAGCACGCGCGCCAGGTGCGAATGGCGGTAGCGCGCGTCGCTGGTCAGGGTGATTGCTTCTTCGAGCTTGTGTTGCTTGAGAAGCGGGGTCACACCGAGCGCGATCGCCAGAGACTCGCGCTTGGCGCGCTGAAAACGGACCAGCCGCTCGATGGCGATCGTCAGAGACCAGATCGACATCAGGGCCAGCACGAGCACGACGCCGCGCGCGACCCAGTTCATGGTCCCTAACATCCCCAGGAGGCTGAAACTGTTGTTATCCATGTACTTCTCCTTTTGAATCAGTGAGTTAGTGGATCAGTAGATTAGTGGATTAGTCGATTGGTGGATTCATGGATTGGCAGGTCTGTCTGTCTACGAATCTGCGAATCTGCGAATCTGCGAATCCACTAATCTACTAATCTACTGCTTCACTCCAATTTGAAATTCACCGTGAGCGTAAAAATGACCGGGACCGGCTGCCCGCCGAGGGTCCCTGGGCGGAACTTCCAACGTTTGATGGCGTCCAGCGCGGACTGATCGAGCCCGAGACGAAGCCCCTTGAGGACGCGCGCGTCGGTGACGTTCCCGTTGCGGTCGATGATCGTTTCGATGATCACAACTCCTTCGACGTGAGCCTTTCTGGCCACGTCAGTGTAGAGCGGGTCGACTCGCGTCGTGGCTTCTGGTGGAGAAACGTTACCGCCGACGCGCATCGGTTTGTCGCCGGTGCCCTGCCCGCCGAGCTGCCCTCCCAGCGTACCGCCCAACGTTCCGCCGACGACCCCGCCCACCACGCCACCCACTACCCCGCCGATCTGGCCGCCCACAACGCCGCCATCCTGGCCGCCCGTGGTATCAGTCGGTGCGTTATCGACCTGCGGCACTTCCTGCGGCGTCTGGGTCGGCTGGTGGAACGTCTGCGGCGTTTTCGGAGTCTCTGGAGTCACGTGCGGAGTGGAGGCATGCGATGCCGCGGGTGGTGGCGGGGGCGGAGGCGGAGGCGCCGGTGCCGGCGCCGAAACCACGAAGGCCTCGATCGGCTTGGTGATGACGTCGGGATTCTTCTTGATGTACAGGCCCGCAGCCACGACGGCGCTGATGATGACGAGGTGCAGGATGACGGAAATGAGCGCCGTCAACCAACCACCTTTCTTCTTGTCCTTACCAGCGGATTCGATCAAGACATCGTCAAACATGGCGGCTACCTCTCGGGGATACTGCTGTGCTTTTCAGAGATGATGCCAACCAGGCGGAACAGGGCCATCGTATCGCTTTCCCGCGAGGGAGGGCATGGCCGGCGAAGCCGGCTTGAGAGCCGTGGCCTCCGGCTCGAAAAACTGCGCCCCTGCGTTCCCCTCGGCCGGAAGCCCGGCTGAAGCCGGGGGCCTTGAGATTGGACGTTCAGGCTACGTATTTGGAATTCATGTTGAAAGCGCTGGTAAGCCCGCGCGGAGCACGCCGGAGGCGTTCCGTAAATTAGCCGGTGGCAAGCGCCGAAGGACGCGCCGCCACCGGTTAGGGGATCGTCGCCAGCACCGACCCCGGAGGGGTCGCGGACCGCGCTCGCGTTACCAGAGGAAACGCTCGTCGAACTCGATGTCGTGTTTATCCAAGAGGTCGAGGTACTCCTCCTGAAACGAGCGCTTTCGATGATGTTCCTCCTGTCTGGCAATATAGTTCCGGACGGTCGCGACATTCGAACGGCTTACCGTGAACGCGCCGTAACCTTCCTGCCAGGCGAACTGCGGTAGCCGAATGTCCTCATGCACCCACCGGGACGAAGCCTTCTTGATCTCTCGCAGGACGTCGGCAAGACAGTGCGTTGCCCGAAGGCCGAGGAGCAGGTGGACATGGTCATCGGTGCCACCGATCTCCTCAGGCACCCCATCCAGCGTCTTCACGCAACCGCCGAGGTAGCCGTGCAGGTCGTTGCCCCAGTCGGGCTTGATCCACGGATGACGCTCTTTCGTGCTGAAGACCACGTGGTAATGAAGACTCAGATGGGTTGACGGCATCGGTAGACCCTCCAGTACCCTTGCGGGCTACGACATTTGTATGGAATGTTAACCGGGCTTGAGTATTTGGAATTTGACGTTTGCAGATCGCCGGCAAGCCAGCGCGAAGCACGCCGGAGGCGTTTGGTAGATTAGCCGGTGGCAAGCGCCGAAGGACGCGCCGCCACCGGTTAGGGATCTTGGCCAATCACCGACCCCGGCAGGGGTCGCGGACCGCGCTCGCGTCACCAGAGGGCACGCTCGACGGAGATCGATGTTGTCGACGGCATGCGTCAACGCTCCGGTACCCCTGCCGGGGTACGACATTTGTGCGGATCGGTAACCGGTGGCGGCGCGCCTTGCGGCGCTTGCCACCGGCTAATCTACCGCACGCCTCCAGCGTGCTCACGCCGGCTACGCCAGCGATCCGACAACTTTCCAAATACGCATCCTGAACGTCCAGTCTCTTCAGTCTTCCGCCGGCTTCGCCTGGCGCTCAGAGGTTCGCCCCTCCTCCCTCTCGCCGATTGTGCCCTCTCGAAAATTTACACGCACGACGGGTGCGCAGTGAATACCATTACCGACCCTATGTCCTCCGTAGCTGAGACGCCCGCGGAAGTGGTCGCGGCGATTGATGCCGCGCCGCAGCCCGCTGGGCCGGCCGTACCGCTGTTCGACCGCGAGCTCGGCGCGCTGTCGTTCAACGAGCGCGTGCTGGCCGAAGCACAGAACCCATCCGTCCCTCTTCTGGAGCGCGTCAAGTTCCTCGGCATCTGCGCCCACAACATCGACGAGTTCTTCATGATCCGGGTCGGTGAGATCCGCGATCTCATCGCTGCGAACGTCCCCGCCGATCCGTTCGGGAAGGGTCTCAAGCGCCTGCAGGCGGTGCGCAACGGCGCCCGTGTGCTGTTGCGCCAGATCTATCAGTGCTACGCCGAGGAGCTGGTCCCGGCGCTCCGCAAGGAAGGGATCCGCATCGAGCGGGTGGCGGACCTCGGCAAGAAAGAGCGCAACTTCGTCGAGGAGTACTTCGGCCGCGACATCGAGCCGATCCTGACGCCGCTGGCCATCGATCCCGCCCATCCCTTTCCCTTCATCGCCAACCTCTCGCTCAACCTGGCCCTGGAGCTCGAGTCGGAGCGCGGCGAGAAACACGTGGCCATCGTCAAGATCCCGGAGACCCTCCCGCGCCTTGTGTCGATGCCGGAGCGGACGCGTTTCGTGCTCATCGAGGACGTCATCGCATCGCACGTCTATCGCTTCTTTCCCGGCCTCAAGGTCAGCCGCGTGGCCACGTTCCGCGTCATCCGCAACTCCGATATCGACATCAAAGAAGAGGACATGCAGGACCTCCTCAAGAGCATCGAGATCGAGCTTCGGCGGCGTGAGCGCCGCGAGGTGGTCTGGCTCGAGATCGAGCAAGGCGCGGACGACCCCTTGCTGGCGCTGCTGGCCGGCGCCACCGATTCATCACCCGACGACATCTTCTTCGCCCCCGGCCCGCTCAAGATCGGCGATCTCCAGCAGCTCTACACGCAGATCCCCAATCAGGAGCTGAAAGAAGCGACGTTCAACCCGCGCATGCCGGCCGTGCTGGCCACGACGGACGACATCTTCTCGATCATTCGCCGGGGCGATCTGCTGTTGCACCGGCCCTACGACTCGTTCACGGCCGTCATCGAGTTCGTTCAGTCGGCCGCCGAGGATCCGGGAGTCGTTGCCATCAAACAGACGCTCTATCGCACGGACCCGGGCTCGCCGATCATCGCCGCGCTCTCCGCTGCCGCCAGGGCTGGCAAGCAGGTCACGGCGGTCGTCGAACTGCAGGCCCGCTTCGACGAGAGGAAGAACATCACCTGGGCCAGGACGCTCGAGGAAGCGGGCGTGCAGGTGGTCTACGGCATCGTCGGGTACAAGACCCACTGCAAGGTCTGCCTCATCGTCCGGCGCGAGGGAGGAGTACTGCGCCGCTACGTCCATCTCTCGACCGGGAACTACAACGCGGTCACGGGCCGTCTGTACACCGACGTCGACCTTTTCACCTGCGATCCCGACTTCGGCGCCGACGCCGCGCAGCTCATGAATCTGCTGACCGGTTTCAGTGTGGCCGGCGTGCAGGAACTGATCGAGGCCAAAGGATCGACATTGAAGTGGCGCGAGTTCGTCGTCTCGCCGATGGATTACCAGCGCTGGACGATCCGCATGATCGACCGCGAGACCGAGAACGCAAAGGAAGGGCGGCCGGCTTCGATCATCGCCAAGATGAACGCGCTGGTGGATCCGGGCGTGATCGAGGCGCTCTACCGCGCCAGCCGGGCCGGGGTGAAGATCGACCTCCTCGTCCGCGGGATCTGTTGCCTGGTGCCAGGGCTGCCCGGAACCAGCCAGAACATCCGTGTCATCTCAGTGATCGACCGTTTTCTCGAGCACTCGCGCATCTTCCATTTCGCCAATGGCGGCGCGCACCAGGTGTGGATCTCCAGCGGCGACTGGATGCCGCGCAATTTCCTGCGCCGGATCGAGACGACGTTCCCGGTCCTCGATGCCGCCGTGGCCAAGCGCATCAGCGAACAGATCCTGCCCATCTCGCTCGGCGACAACGTAAAAGCCTGGACGCTCGGCTCCGACGGCAACTACGCGCGCCGGACCCCCGGCGACCAGCGCCCCCTGCGCAGCCAGGAAACGTTCATCTCCATCGCCCGCGCCGACTCCGTCAGCGTCGGTCCCTACGAAGAGAGCATCCGCGATCCGAAGTCGTTCCGAAGGAAGGCGAAGAAGAAGAAGAAGCATTGAGCCGGTTGTCGGTTGTCGGTTGTCGGTTGTCGGTTGTCAGTTGTCGGTTTTCGGTTGTCAGTTGTCGGTTGTCGGTTGTCAGTTGTCAGTTGTCGGTGTCAGTTGTCGGTTGTCGGTTGTCAGTTGTCGAACACCACAGGACCGTTTAGACACAGCCAGGGCCGATGTGGCACAGACACTCTTGTCTGTGCTCCGGCCGAAGCCGCCTGGCCGTGAGGGCTTGCGATCTCCAGTCGGGCGAGACCCCGCACAGACAAGAGTGTCTGTGCCACATTCCCTGGCTTGCGGAGAAATACAGCTAGGCACTCGGATTATCCGACCACCGACAACCGACAACCGACAACGCGTCGAAGGCGCCCTCCTACCCCCGCCGCAAAATCCGCGGCCGCAGCATCCACTCCAGCCTTGCGCCGCCGTCCGCGAGGAGACGTACGCCGTAGCAGCCGCCTTTGCGCAGCTCGATGGCGCCGTCGCTGCTCATCTTCGTGATGGCCAGCATCGCCGCCGAGAGCGATGGCTCGTGGCCGACGCAGATGATGTGCCGCGCCTCGCTCGATGTGATCAGGGAGCGGATGTCGTCCGGATCGGTACCGGGCTTCAGCGCATCGGCCGTCTCCATGGGCGTGGCCGGACCATACGCCTTGGCCACCCGTTTCGCGGTCTGCTCGCAACGGATGAGCGGACTGGTATAGATGACTTCCGCCTTCGGAAACACCTTGGCCAGACCGCGGCCGATCTGCTTCATCCGCCGCGCGCCGGTCGCCGTCAGAACGCGTTCGTCATCGTTCTCCCGCGCACCGTGCGGCTCGGCGATTCCATGACGCAGCAGGACCACAAACTTCTCATTCGCTTCCATTTCACTCTTCACCTTTCACCCTTCACTCTTCAAATCACATTGCTTCGACAATCACCTCGACCTCGAAGAGGTGGGCGAAGTACTTGGCTCGCTTCCTGGCGCCGGCAATCTCGACCGACGCGTCCGACCGGGTGCGGATCAGGAAATGTGCCTGATCGCGCCGGACGTGGACCGCCACGTCGCGCACCGAGGCCCGATGCCCACGGTCCAGAGCCTCGGCGATGCGGAGGATGGCGGCCAGCTTCTCCACATCCTGCTGCTGCGTCGGCGTCAGCTCCGCAAAGTTGCTGTGCGATACGTCGGGCGGCGCTTTCCGGTAATACCGGGCCACGTTGGCGATGATGAGGATCTCCTCGTCGGTAAAGCCGCGCAGGTCGGCGTGCCGGATCAGGTAGTAGCTGTGCTTGTGGTGGGCGCGGTCGCTGACGTGCAGCCCGGCCTCGTGCAGCACCGCGGCGGCTTCGAGCAGGCCCGCCATCCGCTGCTCGAGCGCGTGCAGGGCCTTCGTCTGATCGAAGATGCGCAAGGCCAGTTTGGCCACGTGCGCGCCGTGCTTCAGATCGCAATCGCTCCGCTGCGCCAGCGAGAGCACCGACGCCTGCCGCAGCGAGCCGCCGCTCTCCTCGGATTCCTCGAGCGCGGCCACGCGGCTTTCGAGCATCCCCTCGCGCATGGCCAGCGGACAGGCCAGGAGCTCCTCGATGTCGAACATCTCCAGCAACGCGTTCAGGACGATGGCGCCGGCCAGGACGCTGGTGGCACGCGGACCATCGATGGCGAAACGCTCGGCCCGCTCGGATGCGGTCATCGAGGCCAGGATCGGAATGAGCGCGGCCACCGCGGCCCGCTCCAGGCGGCGCAGGCCGTGGCCCGGTGCCGCGGTCTCCGTCGGGGAAGCCATCGTGGCCAAGGTCTGAATCGTGCCGGACGTGCCCACGCAGAGATCCACGCCGAGGCGGCGGATGCGGCGGCGAAGCTTGCCGATGCGGTCCTCGACATGACGGCGGCACTGACCGACGGCCCGCGCGGACGGGCGTTCGACGAGGCCGTAGCGCTGCGCCAGGCGCAGCGCGCCCAGCGGCTCGCTGCGCGTGAAGTACGTCTCTTCCGAGGTGCCCACGATCAGTTCCACGCTCCCGCCGCCGATGTCGATGCAAAGCGCCGTCTGCAGTCCCACTTCCACCGCCGACCGCACGGCCCGGAAGATGTAGTCGGCCTCTTCCTCGCCGGAGATGACGCGCACCTTCACGCCGGTGGCCTCTTTCACGCTGCGCAGGAAATCGCGGCGGTTCGGCGCCTCGCGTACCGCGCTCGTGGCCACGGCCATGATCTCGTCGACGTTCCATTTCGCCGCGATCTCCGCCATGCGGCCGATCGACGACACCCCGCGCTCGATAGCGCCGTCCGTGAGCGGCTGCCCGTCCAGGCTGGCCAGGCCGAGCTGCACCATCTCCTTCTCCCGGTCCACCACGCGATAGCCGTGCTCGCGCGTCTCCGCCACGATCATGTGGACCGAGTTGGTGCCGACGTCGATGGCGGCGATGCGTCGTGATTTGGCGGCCATGATGCAGTATCGACGCTGGGAGTATCGGCGCTTTCAGGCTCCCGTGATGGAGAGAGTATGCAAAATGCAGGTGAAGGGAAGCGTCACGGGAGGAGAATGATGATCATGAATACGAAAGTCCATCGCGTCGATCCCGGCAGCAAGGTCCGCATCAAAGACTTCGACCCCGACGCCACGCCCCTTTGCGTGGGCAAGGCCGAGGGGAGGGAGCAGAGCCTGGCGCTCCAGCAGCGCCTCGGCGAATTGCAGGAACTGCTCTACGCCGAGCACCGGCACAAGATCCTCGTCGTCCTCCAGGGCATGGACACGTCGGGGAAAGACGGGACCGTGCGGCACGTCATGAGCGGCATGAGCCCGTCCGGCGTGGGCGTCTCTTCGTTCAAGAAGCCGACCAGCGAAGAGCTCGATCACGACTATCTGTGGCGCATTCACGCCAAGACGCCGGAGAACGGCCAGATCACCGTCTTCAACCGCAGCCACTACGAGGACGTGATCGTCGTGCGCGTCCACAATCTCGTCAAGGAGAAGGTGTGGCGCAAGCGCTACGACCAGATCAACGCGTTCGAACGGATGCTCGCCGCCAGCGGCACGGTGATCCTCAAGTTCTTCCTCAACATCAGCAAAGAGGAGCAGGGGAAGCGCCTGCAGGAGCGGATCGACGACGCCAAGAAGCACTGGAAGTTCGAGCACGGCGACATCGAGGAGCGCAAGCTGTGGGATGACTACATGGAAGCCTACGAGGCCGTGCTGCGCAAGACCTCGACCGAGCACGCGCCCTGGTACGTCGTCCCCGCGAACGCCAAGTGGTACCGCAACCTGGTCGTAGCCACCGTCATCGCCGAGACGCTGGAAGGATTGAAGATGCGCTACCCGAAGGTGGATCTGTCGGGAGAGGTGGTGGGGTAGGGGGGGGCGGGGCACTAACTTTATTGCCACTCCAACCGCCGCGATAGCGGCCTAAGACGGTAGCCAGGGGTGCGAGCGCTTTTTGCGAGCACCCCTGGTTACGGTGTCGATTGAGTCGTGCCGCGTCAGCGGCACTGGATCATCAAACGAAAACGACGATGCGTCGCGATTTCCAGTGCCGCTGACGCGGCACAAAAGCTATGTACCTCTTTACCAGGGGTGCTCGCAAAAGGCGCTCGCACCCCTGGCTATCCTCTTCTGCCGCTATAGCGGCGCCTTGCCGGTAGCTTTAAGTTAGCGCGTATGGGGGGGCGGGGGTCGCGCCATACGCGCTAACTTAGGCTGGCGTCCTCCCGGGAATCCCTGCTGTGGATGCCGCGATAGCGGCCAAAGATGGTAGCCAGGGGTGCGAGCGCTTTTTTGCGAGCACCCCTGGTTACGGTGTCGATTGAGTCGTGCCGCGTCAGCGGCACTGGATCATCAAACGCGATGCGTCGCGATTTCCAGTGCCGCTGACGCGGCACAAAAGCTATGTACCTCTTTACCAGGGGTGCTCGCAAAAGGCGCTCGCACCCCTGGCTATCCTCTTCTGCCGCTATCGCGGCGCCTTGCCGGTAGCTTTAAGTTAGCGCGTATGGGGGTGCGGGGGTCGGCGGGATTAGGCAATGAGCGTTAAGAATCTATGCAGACTCTCGACCCGCGGTGAAAAAGGCAAAAGCGAGACACGCCGCGAGGAGTGCCGAGACTTCCTGCTCATCGCCGCCTCTGTCCTGGCGTCACTCGGTGAAAGGTCTGCACAAGACCTTCACAATTCCTCCATCCATTCTCGTCCGTGATCGCGCCGGCTCTGCCGTAGAGTCGCGCTCCCATCGGCTTCACCCCGTGCGGGGTGGAGCCGGTTCGTCGCATATCGCTGGTCGCACATGGCAGCAGACCTTTTTCTTCCATCCCTGACGCCGCAGTCCACTCTGGCGGAGCTTCCCACCTGGGACGTTCGTCTGCCGGTAACGGCTCGCGGAGATGCCTTCGACGAGGTGCTGCGCCGCCAACCGGATCTGCCCGGTGTGGTCGTCTTCGATACGACGGGCGTTCGCGGCGCGATCTCCAGGACCCGGTTCCACCAGGTGATCAGCAGGCCCTTCGGCGGAGAGATCGTCCGGCCGCGAGCGATTGGCGCTCTGCTGGGCGAGTTCTCCAGCGGCGATCTCATGATTCTCGACGTGAACATGCCGGTTCAGGAAGCGCTGCGGGAGTCGCTGGCGCGGGACAAGTCGATGATCTATGAGCCGGTCCTGATCTCCACGAACGGTGGGAAGGACGTGCGGCTGGTCGGGTTTACGGATCTTCTCCGCGCTGATTCCCGGATCTCGTCGCTGCGAAACCAGCAGATGCAGGAGATCCTGGCCACGGTTCAGGAAGGCTTCCTCCTCGTCGACCGCGACCACCGGATCGCCTGGGAGTACTCGCGGTCGGTCGAGACGATCCTCGGCCGGTCCAACCTCGCCGGCTGTTCACTTACCGAGCTGCTGCGCGATCTTCTTGGTTCCGAAGCGGCGCAGCTCGGGCTCAAGTACCTGGAAGCCCTCTTCAATCCCAATGTGATCGAGAAGCTCGTGGTCGACATCAATCCCCTGAAGTCCGTCAAGGTGCCGGAGCACCCCGGCCGGCCCCGGCAACACCTGGGGTTCGCTTTCAGGCGCTCATTCGAGGGGAGGGAAATCCGCCGCGTCCTCGTGCGCGTGGAAGACCGCACGCGGGAAGTCGAGCTGGCCGCGGAGCTCGAGGAGCAGGAGCGTCAGGCCGGTCAGCGCGTCGATCTGGCCATGGAGATGATGCAGGTCGACGCGGACTCTCTGACAGACTATCTGACCCGCTTCCTGGTCGAGGTATCGCAGATCAGCAGGCTTCGTTCGCAGCCGGCCGGTGGCTCGACCCGCGCTGCCGTGGATGCGATCTTTCGCATCCTTCACAGTCTCAAAGGAGAGGCGGGAGTGATCGGCCTCCGGAGTTTTGCCCAGAGGCTGCATCGAGCCGAGGACGTGGTGGCGTCGGTGCGCGACTCCGGCACGGGGCAGGGCAGCCTGGAACGGCTGGATCCATGGATCGAGTCGCTGCGCGAGCTCGGCGTCGAGGCGCGGGATCTCATCGTGCGCCTTTCCGCCCTCGTCTCGAACAAGGCACCCCGTGAAGTGACGAGCCGGCCGGCGGACATCGTGCCGGCGCTCGAAGCGTTGATCGCCGATCTCTCGACGCGCCTCGGCAAGGCCGCGCGCTTCGTTGCCCGCTGGAACCCGGAAGATCTTCCCGTTGCGTACGGCAGCGTCGTCCGCGAGTCGCTGATTCAATTGACCCGCAACTCGATGGTTCACGGCGTGGAGACGGAACGACAACGCCGGCAGGCTGGCAAGCCCGTCCCCGCGGTTCTGCAGTTTGCGCTCCGCAGGCATGAAGCGGAAGGTCAGTTGGAGGTTCTCTTTCAGGATGATGGACGAGGTCTCGATCTCGATCAGATTCGCTGTCGTGCCCGGGATCTCTTCGGCAGCGAGGACCTCGATGATGAAGAGGCGGCCCAGATTATCTTTGAGCCGGGGTTCTCGACGGCCCTCACAACGAACGGGGATGCAGGCCGCGGTGTTGGTCTCGATCTGGTGAGAGACAGAGTGGAGAGTCTGGGCGGGATGGTTCTGGTCCACAGCGAGCCGGGCGTCTTCTGCGCCTTTCAGATTGTTCTGCCGCTCGAGCCGGAGGGGCGTTCATGAGACTGCTGATCGTCGATGACTCACTCGTCGTGCGCGATGCCATCCAGCGCTCGGTCGATAACGGAACCATCACCCACGTGCTCCGCGCCGGTGACGGAGAGGAAGCGGTGTCGATCTTCGCGCGAGAGCGTCCGGAGCTGGTGACCATGGATCTCACGCTGCCGCGGCTCAACGGCCTCGAAGCGATCCGCCGAATCCGGGAGACCGAGCCACGGACGTCCATTCTCGTGATCTCCGCCCTGAACAGTCACAGGACGGCCATGGAAGCCCTGGCCCTGGGGGCGTGCGGCTTCCTGACGAAACCGTTCACGGCGCGCGAGATCTCCGAGGCTCTCGATCAACTCGCGCAGCATGCGGCAAGCCAGAGCCAATGGTGATGCCGTGAGTCATCAGGCGTTCAGAGTGGTTCACAGCGGGGTGGCAGACGTGAGCGACGATAGGCTCGATCCCAGGGTATCGGGGCGCGATGCGTCAACCGCCGGCAAGGGAAATCTTCTCCTCGTCGATCCGGACGACCTCCTGGTGGACATGCTCGAAACCGGCTTGTCCCTGTCGCGGCCGAAGTGGCAGGTGATCGCGGCCAGCCATCCTTCCGAAGCGCTCGACGTGCTCGAACGGCATTCCGAGCTCGATGCGATCATCACGGAGATCGTCTTCGACGGTTCGTCCCAACCGGGGAAAGCGTTCATCCACGAAGCCGGCAGGCGGTGGCCCGAGATCCCGATTTTCGTGATGACTCGCCTTGACCCCGAGGAGACCCAGGGTCTGGAAACCGCCGAGTACATCGCCAAGCCTCCCGACATCGACTTCATCGTGAGCCGAGTGGACAGGGCCATTCGCCGGCAGAAGGAGAGCCTGGTACGCGGGATTTCGCTGTCGACTTTTCTGCAGATCCTGGAGCTCGAGCAAAAGACCTGCACCGTCATCGTCTCGGACCGGCGGCGCGTGGGAGAGTTGTACCTTCGCAAAGGGACACTGATGCAGGCTCGCCTCGACGGAACCGAGGGGCAGGAGGCGCTCTTCGCAATGCTCTCCATGCGCGAGCCTCGTCTGCGCGTGGCCGACAAGTGCGAAGTCGACAGAAAGATCGCAGCCAGCCTGACATGGCTGTTGATGGAGTGGTCGGTGCGTGAGGATCACGCGAAGCGGGGCGACTCGCCGCCGCGTGCGGAGGATGAATGAACCCTGAACAGTTCAAGCTCTTCAGACGGATTACCCTCGACTATTTTGCAAAGCTGGCTCCCCGGGAGGAGCCGGTCATGGGCGAGCCGCACATGCACTTCGGCGATCCGGAGTTGCTGGATTACACGAGCCTCATCGAGATCGACGGTGAATACCAGGGCTGTATCTATCTGAGCTCGCCCATCACCATGCTCAAAGACGTTCTCATGATCAACGGTGAGCTGCGTGACACGCCAGACCGCCTGAAGGACATGTGTCAGGAGTTCTCCAATGTGCTGTCGGGAAACGCCAGCAAGGCCTTTGGAGGCAACTGGAGGATCTCCGTTCCCCGCACCTTGACGAGGCCGGAGGTGCAGGCCCTCGACCTGCCGGAGTCGACCTTCGTCATGCCGATCAACTGGCGGGACAACCAGTCGCTTCTGGTGGTGGGGTTGCGCGCGGCGCAGGAGAGCGCATGAGCCCCCGTAGCGTCCTTCCCCAGTCTGTCTACCGCCGCACCGATGCGCCGCTGCCGGAGGGTCTGCGGCTGAAGGCTCTCGAGTGGGCTCTCTATTTCGCGGTCACGGGAAGACATGGCGCCGCGGAGCTCGGGCGGCAGATGCGCGCCGAAGCGTCAGAGAGCGATGAGGCGCTGACGCGGCTCATGACCCTCGGTCTTATCGAAGAACAGGAGCTCGATGCCTCCGAGTATGTGCACGCCCTGGCCGCGGCCGGAAGCCGCGAAGAGAGGACGTTGCGTGAGTTCCTCATGGCGGCTGCACAACCAGCGGCTGACCCAGTCGAAGCCAAAGAAGGCTCCGAGGCACGTCGTGCCCAGCAAGAAACCGTCGCCGATAGCGCAACAACCCGGCAGGCCGTACAGACGTTGCCGGGGGTCTCGCCCCGCCCGGGACCCCGCGAGGTGGCGGACATCACGCTGCACGTTCCCGGAGCCACTCCGCGGCCGCGGCGCACCGCCCCGCCGGCCTTTGGTTTCAAGCCTCTGCCCTCGCCAAATGACGATAACAAGGAGAGTCTCCCTATGTCCGTACCGCGCAGGCTCAGCCTTCGTGCCCTCATGAACTTGATCGAGAGTCAGGCTGACAGCCGGGAAGCGGGGCAGCTCGACATCTACCGGGTCTTCGTGCGGATTGATACCACGCTGCTCAAGCGGAACGGGATCGTCACCCTCCGGTTCACCGAGGACCGTCTCGTTTCTGACCCGGAGCTGGAGCAGGCCCTGGTTCTGAGCCTGAAGAAGACGCTGGGCCTCAATTGTCCCGAGAACGTCTGGGTCGAGGTTGCCTGAAGCATTGCGAAGAGCGTGAATGAGAAGCCGACGGACGGCTGCGTCGTCTGCGGATCACAGGTTTTAGCATCGGGCGGGCTACCTAACCTGGATTTCTCACGACCAGAATGAGCCTCTCTGCCTACCGCCGCAAGCCAGGGACCGATGTGGCACAGACACTCATGTCTGTGCTCCGGCCGAAGCCGCGTGCCGTGAGCGTTTGCAGTCTCTCGAGTCGGGCGAGACCCCGCACAGACAAGAGTGTCTGTGCCACATCGGTCCTGCTCATCGGCACCACGCCGCACCATCGGAGACAGGCTGCGGGCAATTCCACTCGTCGTGTGAGAAATATGGGCTAACCGATCTTCACTGCCCTTCTGGCGGTTGCCAGAGCTCAACCTTGTTGCCCTCTGGATCCATGACCCATCCGAATTTCCCGTACTCCGAGTCGTCGGTCTTCTCGAGCACATTGCAACCTTCCTCGCGCAGTGCGTCGAGAAGTGCTGCCAGATCTTCGACTCGATAGTTGACCATGAAGGCCGACTTGCTCGGCGCGAAGTGCTTGCCGTCCGCTGGACCGATCGACCAGGCCGTCGTTCCCCTGGTGGGGTTGCCTTCGGAGTCAGTCCAGTCGAACGCTGCTCCACCCCAGGGCTGAACGTCGATGCCGAGGTGCTTCCTGTACCAGTCGCATAGCGCCTTGGGATCCTTGGCGCTCATGAAAATGCCGCCGATGCCTGTGACTCTTCGCATTCGGACCTCCGACGATGGCTGAAAACGTTTTGTTCACGGACTCGCCGCGAAGCAACTATTCTAAATCGCTCTGCCGGGCTTTTCACCGGCGAGAGCAGTGGTTGACGTCGTCAGCACCGCCAGACGGTAGCCGCTTCAGATGCCGGCCAGGCCATGGTCCGGCTCGTGAGAGTGCATGAGTTGGATATCTTCACGACCCTCTGCGTTCACGTAATGGTGCAGGCGGGAGCGCGGAATCTCGTTTCCGGTGCTCTTCAGAAGGTCGTGGCACGAGGGCGTCTGCACCCACGGCCGTTCATGAATCAGTGACACGATCTCGCCCTTGTAGATCACGGGGGGTTCCTTGTCGTCGTCCATGCAAGTGAGAACATCCGTACCCGGCGACGGTGCGAAAGAATCCCGAACGAATACGGTAAGGCGGTCGAAAGAGTGGCCAAAGATGTGCCGAAGCCCGTGGAAATGATTGCGGCGGCAAGACTCGAACCAGCGACCACCGGATCAAAACCGCCGAGTGATTGGGAAGCCTCCTAACCTCCGGAAGGGGCCGCAGCCGAGTCCTGATGGGCATGGCGGCGTTGCCCGTGGTTTGGGTCGAGGTTCAGGTGGGCGCGACCTGCTCGGACTCCCGGAGTCCACAAGTGAGTCCGTGGAGTTCACTAGTGGACTCGCGGAGTCGACCAGTGGAGTCGTGGAATCCACCTGGTGACCTCCTGGAGTCCACTAGTGGGTCCGTGGAGTCGACTCGTGGAGTCGTGGAGTCCACCTGGTGACCTCCTGGAGTCCACTAGTGGATCCGTGGAGTCGACTCGTGGAGTCGAGGAGTCCACCTGGTGACCTCCTGGAGTTCACCTAGTGGACTAGCGGAATCGACTAGTGGAATCGTGGAGTCCACCTGGTGACCTCCTGGAGTTCACCTAGTGGACTCGCGGAATCGACTAGTGGAATCGTGGAATCCACCAGGTGACCTCGTGGAAGCCACTAGTGGACTCGCGGAATCGACTAGTGGAGTCGTGGCATCCACCAAGTGACCTCGTAGAAGCCATTGGTGGACTCGCGGCGTCCACTCGTAGCCTCCTGGAACCCATTCCATGGTTTCGCGGGGCCCATTGATGGCCAGCAGAAGTCGCTGGACGCCACTTCCGGTTAGGTTGGCGGTCTCCGCGCTGCGAGTGCTAACTTTTTGACCACTACCTAGCTTCGGATGACCGATTCAGCGCCTTATACGGCGCTTAATCGTGCCGTGACGGATTGACGCCCGTCTCGCTTGGATTTACGCTTCGAAATATCTTACGTAAGGAGAAAGCTATGCTCCGTCGCGCCGCGATCATCGTTGCGTTCATCGCTCTGGCCAGCTCATCGTCCTTCGGCCTTTCGAACGGATGCAACGACTACGACTGCACGGCCGATTCGAATGGGAATGAGACCTGCTGGGAATTCATGAATGGTGGCGGGAATCTTCATGGCTGTACGATGGTGAAGCAGTGCAACGGCGGCGGTGGCGGATGCATCACGTACTGCCAGACGTCGTTCTGCTACAACGTGTAGCGGTTCCTGCAAATGCAGCGCGTATGCACGGCAGCGGTGCTGCTGCTCCTGGCGCCGTCACTCCGCGCGGTGGGGGGTGTGCGGGTCGTTGGAAGGAACATCGACCTCGCTTCCTGTGATGGCAGCGTGAAATCGCGGCCGTTGTGCTCAGGGCCGGCGTGCAAGACCTTAATGTTTCCGTTTGCGGACCTGACGCGATCGCGCGGCGACCTGGATCTGCCGGCCGGCCGCTGGGAGCTCACGGCACAGTCGTCGCGATGCTGGTCCCCCGCGGTCATCATCGACGCAGGCGCTTCAAGCACGCTTCCGGTCTGGCCGGCCTCCACAATTCACGGAACGATCGACCCCGCTACAGGCGCCGCCTCCGGCCCTCTCCGAGCGGAACTTCTGCTGACGGGAACTGCTGATGCGCACAAGGTGCAGCGATTCACGGCGGACTGCTCAATGGCGAACACGCATTGGAGTTGCCGCGTGCCCGCGACCGCCTTTCATCTCCGCCTTTCACTCGCTTCCTATGCGCCAAGGTACGTCCGGCACGTCAGCATGACTGCCGGCGAAGAAAGAGACCTCGGCGCAATCGGCTTCGAACCTGGCGCGTCCGTCGCCGGAACGATCATCATGCCGCGCGGCCGCCACGAGGACACGGTCGTGGAGCTCGTTCCAGAGCCTGCGGCCGCCTCATCACCGCTCGACAAAGCTCCTTCCGGAACTCGACGCGTCGTCATGAAGGACTCCAGCGGGGAGCTTTTTCAGTTTACGGGAGTCCCCGCTGGACGATATCGCTTGAGCGCCTCCCGTCCCGGCTGGCTGCCGGCAGAGGTCAAGACGATCCGAGTCGAAGAAGGTCATGAATCCTTTCTGGAAGTACCGATTCAACTTGCCAAAGGGGCTCTTGTTGATGTTTTTATCACGCCGCCGATGTCGACGGAAGAAGAGCCGTGGACTGTGCGTATCGAAAGCGGTGCCGCCGTTGCTTCGAACAAGCCGATTGCAGAATCGGCGGCTCTGTTTTCGGGGGAATGGCGCAACGATGCGCTGTACGCGGGCAAGTACATGTTGTCCGTGGTTGATCGGCAGGGCTCTACCTTCCTCCGCGAGACCGTCGAAGCGAGCTCCGATTCCGCGCCGCGTTTTCTGAACATCCTCAAAATTCACGTCCACGGCACCGTAACGGTCGGCACGGCCCCATTCGAATCACGGCTTGTGTTCACGGATGACGAAGGTTCGTCGAAGATAACCCTCAACGCGGATGCGGCCGGAAGTTTCGATGGAATTCTCCCGCACGAGGGCCGATGGCAGGTCCAGGTTCGGAACGCGGCGAATACGTACTACGTCAAAGACGTCGCCGTCGATATCAAACGCACGTCTGAACAGGCAGTTGCGACCGTCTTTGTGAAACTGCCCGGCGGCAAGGTGAGAGGGCGCGTGACCAACGAGGCTGGCGAGCCCGCGGAAGCAGATGTAATCGTGTTTCGGGACGGCAGGGGAATCGCGGACGCGCTCGTTCTGCCGGATGGATCGTTTGAGCTGGATGGTCTTGACCCTGTTCCGGTAACGCTTCAGGCCGTTGCGCACGGTGCCGAAAGCGACGTGGTCTCGTATTTGGCAGCCGACGATGATCCAACAAGAGCGGAGCTCGTGTTGCGTAAGCTCCTGGATGTGAAGTGTCAACTGCTCACTGAAGACGGATATCCAATTGCGGGTGCCGTCATTCGATATATCGGTGCGGGCATGGAGCGACAGCACCAGGCTTTGAGCGGTCCGACTGGTGAATTCTCGTTACGAGTTCCCCAGGGAACGCTTAGTCTGTTGGCGGCGATCGTCGCCCCTGGATTCCCAGTCAGCCTTCGCCCGTTAGATCCGGGAAGCACTGATACGCAACGGATCATTCTCGGCACGGCATCCGCTTCGCTTCATATCGTGCAGCGCCCAGGCGCGCCGTGGCCCTTTGTAACGTTGGACGGGCAGTCGTTTCTCTCAGCGACTTCCCTGTTGGCACTGGCGATCGCCGAGGGGCTACCTGGTTTGGTGGACGATGGTCTTGAGGTCCGGGTCTCACCCGGTATCTACACAATTTGCTACGGCGGAAAGCGGGAGGGCGCATGTCAATCCGCCGGAGTGGCCGCGGGACGCCAGCAGACGTTTTTCCCGGGTGAAGGACCTGCGAAGTGAAACACGCCCGGACTCTTTCACCGATCGAACAACTGCACAATCGCCTCATACCGTGCGAAGTGTGATGCGGCAAGAAGATCCAGAATATCCCACTGGGTTGGAATGGGAGGGCTCCAGCCCACTTCGCCGGCATGATCCACGGGCCAATCGGGCAGTTGCTCCGGCTCTTCCAAGTGCGAAGTCCGGCCATCCTTGCGCCGCCGCAACGCCGACGACCGCGTCACGACGCCGTCGTTGATTTCGTTCGTAAGCCGGCCGATCGACTCAGCCACCTTGAACAAGAAGAGCTCATGACTAGCCTGCGCGGCATTGCCGGCGACTTCGATGTACCGGACACCTTCGACGTCAGGCGTGGCGATGTCGAATTCGGTGCAAGCGGTCGTGGTGAGATCGTGGAGAGCAGGAGCCTTTCGGTTGAATTGGTCGCGAATCAGCGCCGGAATCGCCGCGAAGAGCGGATGGGCGTCCCGAACAAGCGCGTCCGCAACGGGCGAGCCCAGGTGCGGAGTGCCTATCGTGACCAGCGTGCTTACCGGCTCAGGCGCCTTGAATATGTTGGTGATGGCGTGACGCGCGTCGAGCCCTCCCATGCTATGAGCGATGATGTAAACGTCCTTCTTCGCCGGCACGTGTTTCTGGATGAAGTCCGCGAGTTGCTGGCCGCGCTGTACGACGGAACCGATCGGATTGACCTGAGGCTCAAAGACTTCATGACCGCGCCCGTGCAAGTAGGGCGCGACGCCGTTGAAGTAATGGATCAAACCGGTAGAACCGATCGGAGCGCCGAACCCCAATACGCCATGAGCGAGAACGATGGTGTGCGGTGGCATGTCATCACCTCTGAGGTTCAGAAGTTAATCGTTTTTTTGAGTTTCCCAGGCCCGTTCACGAAACCAGTCCACTGTTTGGCAAGCGCCAACGCCCCTCATCCGCCTTCGGCACCTTCTCCCCACCGCTGAAAAGCGCGGTGGGGAGAAGGACGCTCGATGAACACGTTGCCTGCGATTCCAAATCAGACGGTACCGAGAAAAGCAACACTCAACTCCGCGTCTCCGCGTGACAAACGAACCTCACCCCTCCCGGTACTTCCGAAACATCTCCGGGATGAAATCGACATCGCTCGCCTCGCGTGCGGCGAGGCCGATTTGCATCTCCAGAACGTCGACGGGGACCGGGTTGGCGTAACCGGTCAGCGAACGGCGGAGCGCTTCCTCGGGATCGAGGGAGTCGACGCGGACGGTTCGGTACAGCTTGACGGCCAGCGTTTCCGCGGCGCCGGGAGTGAGCAGCGACGGCATGAGCGGCGCGAGCTCGGTGAAGGTGCTGTCGGCGAGCGTTACGCCGCGGCGCTTCGCCAGCGCGCGCAGCAGGGTGAAGGCTTCCTCGGGTGTTGTCGACGGGAAGATCGGGATCTTGACGTCGATCCGGCCGGGGCGTTTCAGGTCGACTTCGATCAGGTCGGGGCGGCTGGAGGCCAGGATCCAGATGATGCGGCCGCGGTTCTCGGTGCGGCTCATCTCGGCGGCGAACATGGAGTAGATGCGGCCGGAGAGGCCGGAGTCGCTGTTGCCGGTATCGCGCTTGCCTAGGGCCTGGTCGGCCTCGTCGACGAAAACGAAACAGCGGCCCAGGGCGTTGAGGAGACGGAAGATCTTCTCGAGGTTGCCCTCGCTGCTGCCGACCCATTTGTCGCGGAAGTTCTTCAGCTTTACCACCGGGACGCCCGCTTCGCCGGCCAGGCATTCGACCAGGAACGTCTTGCCGGTTCCGACCGGGCCGCAGATCAGGTAGCCCATCGGCAGCGCGTCGAGATCGTTCTGCTTCCAGAGGGCGATGTCCTGCCGCAGCCACTTGACGATGGTGGGCTGGCCGTGCAGGTCGTCGAGCGTTTTCACCGGCTCGATGAACTCGATCAGGCCGGCGGCGTCGCGCTCGATCAATTCCTTCTTCAGGGACACGAGGTCGTCATCCGCGAGCGCTTTCTTCTCGCGCTCTTTCAGCCGGAGCAACGTCTCGATGGATGTGAGCGTGGCGCCGACGAGCTGCGCGGCCAGCCGGTCGTGTGCGGACGCGAAGTTCTGCAGCGCCGCCGGATAGTGCGGGGCCAGGACGTCGATGCCGTCGCGGAGCTCATCGGCCGAGGGGAGCGGGATTTCGACCGACGCGGCGCGGGGATTGTTGACGAGGATCGGATGGAGGTCGTTGAGGTTGTCGGAGATCAGCCAGGTGACCAGCGAGTGCTGCCGCAGCGCCTCGTCGGTCGACCAGTCGCGGATGAGGAGGGTGAGCGCGTTGAGGTCGTAGTTGAGCGCGCCCGGGACGGCCGGAGCGACGAGATGCGCCGCCTTCATGTAGAAACCGATCTGCAGCGGCGTCTGGCCGAGGCGGGCCAGGTTGGCGGCGTAGCGGAAATAGCGGGTCAGGAACTCGACGGCCGCCCGCGGCGCGCGCGGCCACTCCGGCGTCTCGCGTGCTCCCGGCCAGCTCGAAAAGGCCTCGCTGCCGCGCTCCACGCGGATGCCGTTGCCGGCGTCGTAGCTGATGACGACGTCGAAGCGCGGCATCATCACTTTGGTCAGGAAGTCGTACAGGCTGCCGAGCGAGGCGCCGGCGCCGAGCGGCAGGACGGCCCGGTCATTGACGTTGCCGTAGAGGATGAATTGATTGGCGGCGTCGCAGCCGTAGAGCGACATCAGCTCGTTGGCCCAGCGCGGAAGGGCGGCCATCAGTTCTCCAGCTCTTTTGAGGGCGGCGATGGCGACGTCGCATCCGAGGTCGGTTGCGCTGTTGTCGTATCCGAGGACGCCATGTCGGCGGACATCGTGGCCGGGTCGTAGGCATCATCGAGAAGATGGCTGACGAGGTCGATGTTCGCGGAGATCGCGGCGGGCCGGCCTTTGAGGCTGGCATCTTCCACGGCCAGGTCGATCTGCTGCTCGATGCGGGTCATGTCGCTGTCGATCTCCGCGAGCGACTCGCTGCGGCGCTGCAGGTTGCGCAGCCGCTGCTTGAGGATGGCCTGCGTGGCCTTCTTCGACTCGCGCAGCGCGTCGGACATCGATTTCGAGGCCAGCTCGGTCTCGATCGAGGCGATCTGTGTGCGAAGGTCGCTCTCGCGCGAGGTGACGTCGAGCATCTGCAGGTTCCGCTGGGCGATGAGCAGGCGGGCGAAGATCGAGGTCAGCTTCTGCAGCGCCTCGCGATTGGACTCGTAGAGATAGTCCTCATTCTGCGATTCGCGGTAGACCTTTTCGATCTTGCCGCACTTCTCCTCGATATCGGACAGGCGGCGGCGCTGCGCCTCGGGCAGGTTGGCGACAAGGTTCCGGCTCGAGGCGGCGTCGCCGTCGTGGATGCGGGCCAGGTCTTTGGCATCGACCCAGTTCTGGAAGCGCGAGTTGGTGGCCAGCGCGTAGAGGTAGAGCGTCTCCGCCCCTGCCGCGGCGAGCCAGATGGCGGGCAGGCCGAAGCCGAGGAGAGCGGCGCCGCCCACGAGGAGCGCGTTCCACGGAATGCGGCCCAGTCCCGCAACCTGCGGGCGGGCCCAGAACGCTTCGTTGAGATAGCGCAGCATGCGCGGGCCGGGCTATTCGGTCTGCGGGCCGAGACTCCTCGGCTCGGCCGTGGTGGTTTTGGCGTCCGGGGACGCGGCGGTGGGGGTGGCCGGGTCGAGCGCGAGGCCTTCCTTGGCCGCGAAATCGGCCAGGGCCTGATCGGCCAGCGCTTTCTGCTCGCTTTCCTGCATCTCGAAGTCGGTGGTGTGCAGCGAATCGCGGGCCACGCGGGCGCGGCCGGCGGCCTTCTCGCGTTCTTCTTCCACCATGTCGTGCAGGCGGTTGAGCGTGTCGCCGGAACCGCCGATCTGCGAGATCATCCCCGAGGCCATCTCGTTCAGCTCCGCGGTGGCGCGCTTGATCTTCAGATCGTTGAGGCTGCTCTTGAGCGACTCGATCTTGGCCTGTGCCGCCTTCACCGAGACATCGCGCGCCCGCAGCAGCTCCTTGTAGGTAGCTTCGGCTGATTCGAGCTGCGTGCGGTTCTCGACCAGCTCGCGCTGCACGGTCTGCAGCCGCAAGGCCTGCTGGCTGGCCAGGTCGCGGTTGCCGGCGCGCAGGTTGGCCGCGGTCTTGGCGCGCAGCTCGCGCTCTTCCTGCTCCAGGCGCTTCACCTGTGACATCAGACGCTCGCAGAGGCCGGCGTGCGCGGCCAAACCTTGATTGTAGTTAGCGATCTGCTTCCGGATGTTCTCCTTCTCCACTTCGAGCAGCGCTTCGGGATTCTGCCGCTCGAGACCGGAGACGAAGAGACTCAGGAAGCCGCGGAACAGGTTGGCGATTCGTTGAAACATCACATCTCCTATGGACGGCTCAATGAGCCCGCTGCCAGGAAGCGAGCAGGTTGTTGAGGACGTCGCCTTTCGGATTCTCGCAGATCGTACCGATGTCGTTGCGCAATCCGAAGCGTTGGTAGGTTACGAAGGGGCTCTCCGGAAACATGACCGGCACGTTCGTGTTGCCGGGGCGGAAGCCATGGACGAGGGCCTGCCGCTGCACGCGCTCGCTCATGAGGAAGTCGAGGAACACCTCGGCGGCCTTGCGCTGGTCGGGCGTGCTCCAGGGGGCATCGATGATGTAGTACGGATTGTCGTTCCACATGTTCAGCCGCGGGTAGATGACGTGCAGCTCACCCCATCGCCCTTCGGCGCTCTTCAGATAGTCGATGGCCACGCTCTCGTAGGCGAAGAGCGCGTCGTAGGCGCTCGGGCCCTTCAGCACCATCTCGCGCATCATCGTTCCCGTCGACTCGGAGAGCGTCACCGCCTTCTCGATCGTTCCGAGCTGCTCCTGGAACTTGGCGTCGACGACGTCGGACGGGCTGAGGTTTTTCGTCTTCTGCGTGTGGTCGTACGCCATCAGCACCAGGGTCACGAGGCCGCTGTTCGAGGAGCTCGGGTTGGTATGTCCGAACTTGAACAGCCCCCACTCCGGCTTTTCGGCGATGGCCTGCCATCCAGTCGGTTCCGCCAGCGCTTTGGCGATCGTGTCGAACGAAATCGTCCCGTACTTTTTCGCGAAGGCCTCGTATCGCTCGTTCCACATGATGTAGACCATCGGCGTCAGGGCCAGCGATTCCTCTTTGACGATGGGATTCTTGCTGTACTTGAGCGTCCAGTCCTGAACGAAGCTGTCCTTATAGAGCGACGCCGCGGGCGACCAGACGTTGATGCGCTGGTCCCCGGCCACGAGCGCCTGAGCCCCCTCCACCGATCCCATCGGAATGAGGTTGACGCGGATCTTATGGCCGGCATCGGTGGCCGCGAACTCCTTCGCCGCCCATTCCAGCCACTGCTTCTTCTCGGTGCCGTAGGCGATACCGATCTCAGCCTGCGGAGCGTCGGAGCCGAAACTGGCCACGCCGGGGGAGGCCGACGACGGCTGCGATCCCGTGGCCGGCTTCCCGTTGCTGCTCTGGTACATCCGGTACGCGCCGTAGCCGCAGGCGATGACGAAGGCGAAGATGACGATCTTGCCGAGGTAGGTGGCTTTCGGTCCGTTGGAGCTCGAAGGTGTGTAGTTGCTCATAGTCTGTCTTAGAAAAACGTCGAGATCTCGCGCAGCACCTGCCGGATGTTCTGCTGATTCCCGGCATAGAACTTGGCCTGCGTGGCGTCGGCAATTTGCGTGAGGATGTCTTTCTTCGCGTCGTCACCATATGCGATGGTGAACACGCGGATGGTGTGGCGCTCGTTGTCGAACTTAATCTGACTGAGGAGCTCGTCGAGCGAGATCTTGCTGCCTTCGTCCTCGCCGTCGGTGAGCACGACGATGGCCGAGATGCGCTCGGCATCCTGGTTCTGCGAGGCAAGTTGTGCGGCGTAGGCCATGGAGATGGCGTCGTACAGCCCCGTGCCGTCGTGGGGATAGAGGCCTCCGAGTTTTTCTTTGGCCTGGTTTCGGCCCTCGCGGATGCTGACCCGTTGCATCGCCCATTCCGGTGTACCGCTGAACGGCAGCAGCGAGAACTGGTCGTCGTCGCTGAGCTGATCGACGAGCTGGAGCGCCGCGGCACGCGCGTTCTCCATCTTCCGGTTCTCCTTCATGCTCCCCGAGGTATCGAAGGCCAGGGTGATGTTCGCGTGTTTCTTGTTGGCGTGCCACAGAGCGAGGATGGCGTGCATCACCTCGACCTGCGGAACCTCGAGCGTCGACAGCGGCTCCTTTGGATCGACGCCGTGCGCCGTGTCGATCGGCGATGCCAGCGGGACGTCGACTGCCCCGGGCCGGAACCCGTACGGGATCGCTTTCTCCTGCTGCGGCTTCGCGAGGAGATAGTCGATGTAGATCCTGGCCGCCTCGCGCTTCTCGGGCGTCACCCACGGCCGCTGCACGACGCCGACCGGATGGTCGGACCAGAATGTCCCTTCCTTCGGGTAGATGGCCACGACGGGGAACGGCAGGGAGTACTGCGCGGCGTACGACTCCGTGACCATGTTCTCGTACATCACGGCGGCGCTCAGATACTCGGGCCCGTTCGCGAACATCTTGCGGCCGAAGAAGCCGGTGGAGCTGCCGTAGTGAACGATGGATCGCTCGATGCCGGCCACGAATTGCGCGGTGGACGGCTTGTCGATGTCGGCGACGGTCAATCCGGCTTTCTTTCCGGTGGCCGCGTAAGCCTCGGCGAAGATGGAGATCAGGCCGCTGTTGCTCGATTCCGGGCTGGTGTGCCCGAAGCGGAACGGTCCCCACTCCGGATGGCCGTACTTGCCCCAGCCGCGGCTGTCGCTTGCGAGCGTGAGGATGTCGCCCCAGCCGACCGGCTTCTGTCCATACCCGAGGGCCTCGGCCATCGGTTTCCACATGGCGATGACCACGGGGGAAATGACGAGGTTCTCGGTGGGGCCGATGAGGTCTTTGCCGGTCTTCGTTCGCGACTCGGCGTTGCCGAGCTGAATGAAGGCTGCCGAGGCCGGACTGGTGATGTCGGCCTTGCGCGACTCCGTCAGCAACTCGTCGATGCAATCGCCTGAGCCGAGGGGGATGGCCTCGACCTCGATCGTGCGGCCGTCGGCGAGACGGTGGTCGCCGGCATTGAATGCGGCCGTCACGTCCTTGATCCACTCCTCTTTCTCGGAGCCGTAGGTGAAGGTGAGCTTGACGCTGCCCTTCGGGTTGCGGGCGGCTGGTGTGGTGGATTCGCTGCCGATCTGCTCGCGGACTCTGCCGCACGCCGCGAGCGACAGGAGGATCGCGATCGGTACGAACGTCTTCAGCTTCATGAGCGATTTATACGGTGCAACGCCCGTCCCAGCTCGCCCTCCGGAGCGGAATTACCGCGAATTCACACCCCCTTCGCGCCGTCTTTACATGAGCGGCGTTCCCGGCATTGCTGCCTCGAATTCGCACGCTCTTCGCCTCCACTTTACACGCACTGCGTTTCCTCGCCATTCGCTTCGAATTTACTGGAGCAGCAATCGAATCGGGCTCTGCCTCCCTACGATCCCGGCACCAAAAAAGGGAGGCAAAGCAATGAGTTTTCTCAAATCGGCAGCATGTTTCATGGCAGCGGCAGGGATCGCCGCCATCACGTTCGCCCAGGTCACACCCGCCGCCGGGTACACCCCGCCGGATGACACGCCGAAGGTCAGCGTAGGAGCGACGATCTTCGGAGATTACACCTACACGGATTCGCCCACATCGAAAGACACAGACGGCAACACGATCCATCCAAGCTCGTTCAACATCAGCCGTGCCTACCTCAACGTCATAGGGAACCTCAATCACATGTTCGCTTTCCGCGTCACATCGGACGTCTCTCGCGAAACGAGCACGACGCCATCGCTCAGCGGCAGCCAGGTGCTGCGGCTCAAGTACGCGTACGCTCAGGTGAACCTGGACGACTGGATGACCAAGGGCTCCTGGGCCCGCTTCGGTGTGCAGCAGACTCCGTACACGGACTACACGGAAGGGATCTACCGCTACCGCTTCCAGGGCACGGTCTTTGCGGAGCGCACCACCGGGCTGCCGTCCTCGGACGCGGGTCTTTCGGGGCATTACAACTTCGCGGGCAACTATGGCGACATTCACGCCGGCTTCTACAACGGCGAGGGCTATGCCAAGGCCGAGACGAACAACGAGAAGGCGTTCATGGTGCGTGGAACCGTTCGCCCCTTTCCCCTCGGCGGCGTCCTGCTGAACGGCCTCCGCCTCACCGCCTTTGTGGATGAAGACCACTACGTCGAAGGGGCCAAGCGCGAGCGGACGATCGGGCAGGTCACGTATGAGCATCCGCTGATCAACGCCGGCCTCGACGTGCTGCGTGCAAAGGACCAGACGACCGTGACGAAGGCGCAGATCAACGCCAAGGGATGGTCGATCTGGGTTACTCCGAAGTTCGGCACAACCGGATGGGAAGCGCTGATCCGGCATGACGACTACCTTCCCAACGACGCGCTGAATTCGCAGAAGCAGAAACGGGACATCGACGGCATCGCCTACTGGATCCCGAAACTGGCCGGCAAGACCGCGGCCGTGCTGTTCGACCGCGACTCACTCAAGAAAACGGGCCTCACGCCCGTGGCACCAAACGCGACGAATTATGAAGTGAAGATGCTCATCAACTTTTAGCCGGCGCGGCCGGCGGCGCTGGTTGCCCAAGGCTCAACCACCAAACCGCGGCATGCCCTGCCGCGTCAACTGATAGGAGAAACGAATGAAGAAACTCTTGCTTGCGGCCCTCGTGCTTCTGGCCACCACCGCATCCGCGCAACTCAAGATCAACGGCGCCGGTGCGACATTTCCCAATCCGATCTACTCGAAATGGTTCGACGAGTACCACAAGATGCACCCGAACGTGGAGATCAACTACCAGTCCATCGGATCAGGCGGCGGCATCGCCCAGCTCTCCGCCGGGACGGTCTTCTTCGGCGCCTCGGACGGCCCGATGAACGACGAGCAGCTCGCCAAGGCCGGGTTCAAAATCATCCACCTGCCGACCGTGCTCGGCGGCGACGTGCCGATCTACAACATCCCCGGCGAGAGCGCGGAGCTGCGCTTCACCGGTCCGCTGTTGGCCGACATCTTCCTCGGCAAGATCACCAAGTGGAATGACCCGGCCATCCGCGCCGTGAACCCGGGAGTCAAGCTGCCTGCTGACGACATCACGGTCGTCCACCGTTCCGACGGATCAGGGACGACGTACATCTGGGCTGATTACCTTTCCAAGGTCTCCCCGGAGTGGAAACAGAAGGTCGGCGTCGCCACCTCTGTGAGTTGGCCGGCCGGTATCGGTGGAAAAGGCAGTGAGGGCGTGTCAGGGCTCGTGAAGCAGACGCCCGGTGCCATTGGCTATGTCGAGCTGATCTACGCGCTGCAGAACAAGATCGCGTACGGCTCGGTGCAAAACCAGGCCGGCGAGTTCCTGCGCGCCACGACGCAGACCGTTTCCAATGCCGCGGCGGCCGCGTCGAAGAGCATGCCCAAGGATTTCCGCGTGTCGATCACCAACGCGCCGGGAAAGAACGTTTATCCCATCTCGTCGTTCACCTGGATGCTGCTGCAGGTATCGCCGAGCGACGTGGCCCGCTCCAAGACGATGGTCGACTTCATGCACTGGGCCCTCACGGACGGGCAGAAGTTCGCTCCCGAGCTGGGCTACGCGCCGGTTCCGAAGGAAGTCGTGACTCTGGAGATGGCGGCGCTGAAGACGGTCAAGCAGTAACCTCGCGTTCCGTAATTCCAACAGCCAGCCGGCGCCGCCGGCTGGCTGTTGTTGTATCAGGATTGAAATCGGAGTCGCCAGTCCCCAACTCACTGTCATCCTGAGGCTGCCGCAGCCGCGCCTCTACTGTTGGTGCCTGCGCAGATGAGAATTCGCGGCGGAGGACGCCGAAGGACCCCCTGCGAGCTTGCCGGAAAGGATGGGGGCTCGGCGAATACTGTGTCGTCACGACGGCGCGAGCATCGATGAACTACCGCCACCCGACCCGGCAAGTTCGCGGGGGGTCCTTCGGCGTCCTCCGCCGCGGGAATCAGATTGCAGCAACCATCAACAATTCGTACCGCGGCTCCGGCAGCCTCAGGATGACAGCGTTATTGTGACGACAACCACGTTCCTGGTCGCTTCAACCCTTCTTCTTCCTCTTCGCCTTATCCTTCGCCTTATCCTTCGCCTTCGCCTTCGCCTTGTCCTTCTTCTTCGGGCTCCCGGCCGCAGAGGCACGCTTGGTCACCTTGCGGAGCTCTTTCGCCCGGCGCTCAAGGATTTTCTTCGTCACCTTCGCGGCGCGCTTGCCGAGCTTGAGGCCGAGCGGAAGCATGGCCGACGCTGCGACTACCTCGATGACCGAGTCGGAGATACGGTCGACGAGCTCCTCCCTGTCTTTGGGAGCCATCGACTTCCACTGATCGATAAGAGACTGGACGGCTGCTGACGCCCCATTGCTGCCTTTGGCCTTGGGGACCCGAGGATGCTCGGCCAGATGGTCCAGGGTCCGTTCACCGATCTCGTGGATGTAGTTGACGACTCGCTTCGGGAGCAGATTCTGTGATTTCAAGCGATGCTCTCCTCTCAAGGCCCCGGCCGGCCCGGCGAACCAGCCGATGCCAGGCAGGAGCGCCGCAGACACTGCATCGCTGATGTGAACTTCGCGTGCGGTCCACGTCAATTTTCAGGCGGCAGCGGTCTTCAGAATATCGAGCAGAACCGTCTTCGGACCGATGCGAGCCGTGTATCCGCGCCAGGTGACGGTGTCGTCGAAATACGGGACGAACTGACCACCGAACTGCAGCACGTCGAGCAGAGGAACGAGCATCAGCGACGCGCGTGCCCCCGTGGCGCGCGCGAGCACGGCTACCTGGGCGACGCGCAGCGCGAGCGCGGCCACAGGCAGAAGCGGCGCGGCCGCCACGCCGGCCAGTCCGCCTGCCAGCGCCGCCAGGATCGCCAGCGGCAACGGGAACAGGAGGAGCTCCGCGGCGTAGCAACCCTTCGACATCGCGTACCGGATCTTGTTCCAACGGACCTGCCGGTCGAGCGCGCGCCGAAGCGTGCGCCGGACCACGACATTGCGCACGACGACGGGAGAGAGTGTCACGCGATATCCCGCCTCGCGGACCGCCAGTCCGATAGCCTGATCCTCGGCCAGAACGCTGGTGAAGGCCTCGAAGCCGCCGATGGCGCGCAACGCTTCCCGCGTGATGGCCATCGACTTGCCGACGACGCACGGCACGTCGCCAAATGCGGCGATGACGTTGCCCGGAACGACGAAGCTGAGCAGGTGCAGCGACTCGATCTTCGCGCCGAGCGACCGCGCCTCCTGGCCGGTGAAGAGATTCGACACACAGCCGATGGCGGGGTCACGAAAGACCTCCAGCGTGCTTGCGATGTCGTCCGGCTCGACGCGCACGTTCGAGTCCGAGACGACGATGATGTCGCCCTGCGCCTCGCGGCCGGCCGCCACGAGCCGCGCTACCTTGCGGTTCGTTCGCTCCAGGCGCGGATCGCCGCCGACGACCACGCGGAATGGGGCGCGCGGGTAGGCGAGCCGTACGCGCTCGAGCACCGCAAGCGCGGGATCATTGCGGTCGGCAACACTGCAGATGACCTCGTACTCGATCCCGCGCAGGGCCGTGAACGACTCGAGATTGCGCTCCAGGTCGTCATCGAGTCCGCAGAGCGGCTTCAGGATCGAAACGAAAGGCGCCCGTCCGGCCGAACCTTCCGGCGGGGAGGATGCTGTCCGGCGCACGCCGTCGACGCCTCCGGAAGAGAACGGTGAGCACGGTCTGCAACGATGTGGTCACCGCCCCAGCCGCGGCGAGGATGAGCAGGAGGATGTAGGTGTAGATCATGATGTCGTCTCCTCAGGCAGTAGCCAGCGCCGGAAGCTCCGGCGCGATCATTGGGAGAGGTCCGTCCGCCGGCCTCTGCTCCAGTCGTGTGACCGCCAGGCCGATCCCGCGGCGGAGGACCGAGAGAACCGCGCTGACCCGTTTTTCGCACGGTACGAGAGTCTTCCAGGCCCAGAGATGCTCCGGCCGGTGGAAGTCGCTGTTGCCGATGTACGGCAGCCGCGCCCGCCCGACCTGAGGGAAGAGGTCCCAGCGGCAGGCCACCTCCCACAAGTCGATCAGCCCCGCCACCTCGGCGCGGCGGTTCCAGAGATAGAACGTGTTCGCGAACCATTCCGACTGCTCGTTCGGATGACAGGCCACGACGAGCGCTCCCGAGCGCCTGGCACGGCCGAGCATTTCTTCGACGGTGCCGTCGGCGGAGAGGAATTCGTCATGACCGATGGCGAGAGCGTGCGCGGAGTTGCTGCGCAATACGCGGTTCTGCGTGAGCTCGCATCCCGGCAGCACGATCATGCGGTACTGATCCCACGCCCGCCGGCCCTCGCGCTCGATCTCGTTGCGATAGGCGTTGAAGTTCTCCGCCGTCACGGTGAGACCGATCCGATGCGTGAATTTGCCGATGGCGTTGTCGCGATTGACGACGTGGTCGGTGATGGCGATGACGTCGTGGCCGGTCCTCCCGAAAAGATCGACGACTTCAGGAATCGAGAGTTTGCCGTCTGACCATGTCGAGTGAATGTGCAGGTCCGCGAGTAACATCACGCCCTCCTCTTTCGCACAACCATCGTCGCAAGCCGGTTGCCGAACGTCTCTCACATCGCGTAAATCCGGCGTCAAATAAGTGTTCGGAGGATTAGTGTGGAATCGCGGACACTGTGAAACGTCGAGAGCCTTCTCCCCCGCGCTTTTCAGCGGGGGAGAAGGTGCCGACAGGCGGATGAGGGGGCGGTGCTCGCGCTGAAGCTTATTGTTTTCATGAGTTTCCGCGACCCGTTCGCGAAAATGATCTACTGCTCGGCAAACACCAAAGCCCCCTCATCCGCCTTCGGCACCTTCTCCCCCTCGCTGAAAAACGCGATGGGGAGAAGGACGCTCGACAAACACTTTGTCTACGATCCACTAAGATGGTGAGAAGACAGGGCTAGAAGAAATCTCTAATCTACTAATCCACTAATCTACTAATCCACTGTCTTACTCCCGCAGAAACTCCTCGCCCAGACGCCGGAACGTCCCGACCGACGGTCGCGGCGTTCGGAGCATGGTGGCGCGGTCGACGGCATAGAGGCCGAACTTCGGTCCGAAGCCGTCCAGCCACTCGTAATTGTCCAGAAGCGACCAATGGAAGTAGCCGGCCACTGGTACTTTGGACCGGGTGATGGCCTCGACATGCGTCTCCAGAAAGCGCGCCCGCATCCGGTCGTTGGCGTCGGCGAGGCCGTTCTCCGTCACGACGAGCGGATATCCCGCGCTGGCCGCTTCCTCGAGCAGCGCCGGAAATGCCTCGGGGACGATCTCCCAGCCGTTGTCCGTCAGTCCGCCGCCGGACGCGTCGCGATAGGCGAACTCACCGATGAAACGCGTTGTACCAGGGCAGCGGAGATGCAGGCGTGAGTAGAAGTTCACGCCGAAGACGTCGAGCGACCGCGGCAGATCGTCCCGCCGTCCTCGGATACGCGTCGCCGGCGGGAGGATGAAATCCCACCGCCCGGTGGCGAACGCTTCGATGAGCGAACGGTTGTAGCAACGGTGCGCCGCGCCGGAGAGAAGCGTATCGAGAAAGCTCGTCCGCCGTTCCGGCGCGAAGGCCATCATGTTGTGGGCGATGCCGATCGCCGCGTGCGGCACCGCCTCACGAATGGCCGCCGACGCCGCGGCGTGCGCGGCCAGGAGGTGATCGAAGACGCGCCGCAGCGTGCCGGCGTCGGCGATCCCGGGAGGGATCTGTCCGTCAAACCAGCCGGCGAGCAGAAAGACCAGCGGCTCGTTGAGGGGGATCCAGAAACGCACGCCGCCGCCCAATGCCTCCGCGACCCGAGCCGCGAAACGGCGAAAGCGATCGACCGAAGACGTCGACGACCAGGGCGTCCGGCCGTGGAACCAGAGCGGGTGCGTGTAGTGGAACAGCGTGACGCACGGCTCGAGTCCGATGGCGATGAGGTGATCGACCAACCGGCGGTAGCGCTCCAGCGCGTCGCCGTCGAAGTGCCCCTCGCGCGGCTCGACGCGGCTCCACGACACCGAGAAGCGAAAGGCGTTGGCGCCGGCATCGAGGGCCAGCCCGGCATCCGACTCGTAGCGATCCCACGTCCCCACGGCCTGCCCGCACGGCTCGCCTCGCGTGCGTCCGGCCTCCTCCCACATCGTCCAGTCGCAGGCGTCGCCTCCCTCGACCTGATAGTGGGAGACAGCCGTCCCCCATAGCCTCGGGCGGTCAGCGAAGGGAAAGCGCGGCATCTCAGGTCTGTATGTAGATGCCGCGCTCGCGGAGCGAGCGCGCAGGAGGTGAATTCCGCGTAAATGACGGACGAAGACTTATCCGCAGATGACGCAGATCGACGCAGATTTGACGACGGTCGGTATCCCGCTTTTGTCACTGTGGAATCGCGGAAACTGTGAAACGTCGAGAGCCTTCTCCCCCAGCGCTTTTCAGCTGGGGGAGAAGGTGCCGAAGGCGGATGAGGGGGCGGTGCTCGCGCTGAAGTTGAGTGTTTTCATGAGCTTCCCACGCCCGTTCATGAAACCAGTCCACCGTTTGGCAAGCTCCAACGGCCCCTCATCCGCCTTCGGCACCTTCTCCCCACCGCTGAAAAACGCGGTGGGGAGAAGGACGCTCGATGAACACTGTGCCTGCGATTCCAATCAGATGGTGAGAAATCCAGGTTATCCGCCTACATCTGCGCCATCTGCGGACGGGTTCTTCGGCGCGAAAACCACTTCACACGGAATTTACACGCGATGCATCGCCACTCCCACCCGAGGCCCTTACCCTCTCGCGCCATGAAGCGGAAGTCGCTCGTTGTCCTTCTGTCGATCGCGCTCGCGGCGTGCCAATCGAATGAGAATGAATCGAAGACGCAGCAGGGCACGCCCGCCGCGCCGGCTTCCGGCTCCCTCACGATCAACGGTGCCGGCGCCACCTTTCCGAACCCCATCTACTCGAAGTGGTTCGACGAGTATCAGAAGTCGCATCCGGAGGTTCACATCAACTACCAGTCGATCGGCTCCGGGGCCGGGATACGGCAGCTTACGGCGCAGACGGTTTTCTTTGGCGCCAGCGATGGGCCCATGCTCGATGCGCAACTGCAGTCGGCGCCCGGCGCGATCCTGCATTTTCCGACCGTGCTGGGCGGCGTCGTACCGGTCTACAACCTGAGCGGCGTCACGGCGCCGTTGCGTTTCACCGGCCCGCTCCTCGCCGATATCTACCTCGGCAAGGTTACGAAGTGGAACGACCCGGCAATCGCCACGATCAACCCCGGCGTGAAACTGCCGGACGCGGACATCGTCGTCGTCCATCGCTCGGACGGCTCGGGCACGAACTACATCTTCTGCGACTTCCTCTCGAAGGTCTCGCTTGATTTCTCGAAGAAAGTCGGCGTAGCCACCTCGGTCGACTGGCCGGTAGGCGTCGGCGCGAAGGGGAACGAAGGCGTCTCCGGCCTCGTCCTGCAGACACCGGGCGCCATCGGTTACGTCGAGCTGATCTACGCGCTGCAGAACAAGATGCCCTTCGGCGCAGTACAGAACAACGCCGGGCAGTTCGTTACCGCGTCACTGCAATCGGTGACGATCGCTGCGGCGGGTGTGCCGATGCCGGACGACTTCCGCGTCTCGATCACCAACTCGAACGCGGTGGACGCCTACCCCATTGCCTCCTTCACATGGTTTCTCCTCTATCAGCATCCGACCGATAAAGCGCGCAGCAAGGCCATGGTCGACTTTGTCCGGTGGGCTCTCAAAGACGGCCAGAAGTTTGCACCTTCCCTCGGCTATGCACCGCTGCCCCAGGCAGTGGTGGAAAAAGAGATCCAGGCGCTCTCGAAGATTCAATGAAACGTTCATCCGACGACCGCAGGTTCCGGCTCGGTACGGGCGCCTTCGCGGCGCTCGTGTTGCTGATCGTCGTCGGGATCGCCATCGAGCTGACACGGCAGTCGACGCTTTCGATCGCCAAGTTCGGTCTGAAATTCTGGACGACGTCGACTTGGGATCCCGTGTCGGGGATGTTCGGCGCGCTGCCGTTCATCTGGGGGACGCTCTACTCGTCGGTGCTGGCGCTGCTCGTGGCCGCGCCGGTCGCGCTCGGGATTGCCATCTTCATCTCCGAGCTTTCGCCGCGACTGCTGAAGCAGCCGCTCGCCTATCTCACCGAGTTGCTGGCGGCGATTCCATCGATCGTCTACGGACTCTGGGGCATGTTCGTCCTGGTGCCGCTCGTCCGGAAGTTCGAGATAGCCATGGGGGCGAAACCGGCGCTCGGCGTGGGCATGCTGGCCGGCGCTCTGATCCTGGCCGTGATGGTGATCCCGTTCACTTCCTCGGTGGCGCGCGAAATCCTCAAGAACGTCCCCTCCACGCAGCGCGAGGCGGCTTACGCCCTCGGCGCGACGCGATGGGAAGCGATCAAGGTAGCCATCGGCTTCGGCAAGAGCGGCATCATCGGCGCGGTCATGCTCGGTTTCGGCCGTGCGCTCGGCGAGACCATCGCCGTGACGATGGTCATCGGCAACGCCCCGCAAGTGACAGCATCGCTCTTCAAGCCGCAGTACACCATGGCCGCGGTCATCGCTAATGAATTCAGCGAGGCCGCCGACGAGCTCTATCTGCACGCTCTGATCGAGATCGGACTGCTGCTCTTCATCATCACCATCGTCGTCAACATCCTCTCGCGGCTGCTGATCTGGTCCATGAAGCGCCGCGTCGCAGCGCCGGCGGTAACCCAGCTTCTGGCCGAAGAGGTGCCGGTATGACCGCGAACCTCAGGCGCCGCAAGCTCGTCTCGCACATCTTCGAGGTTCTCTGCGGCCTGGCAGTGGTGGTCGCTCTCATTCCGCTGGCCATGATCCTGTTCTACGTGATCAAGGAAGGGGCCGGCTCGCTGAATCTCGATTTCTTCACGCATATGCCGAAGCCGGTCGGTGAGGCCGGCGGAGGCATGGCCAATGCCATCGTCGGGACATTGATCCTGATCGGCATCGCCGCGGCCTTCGCCGTACCGATCGGCTGCCTCTGCGGAATTCACCTGGCCGAGTATCCGGGGAAGTTCTCGTCGGCGGTCCGCTTTGCAGCGGATGTCCTCAACGGCGTGCCGTCGATCGTCATCGGCATTTTTGCCTACGGCCTGGTGGTGCTGCCGGTGAAGCGCTTCAGCGCCCTGGCCGGCGGCGTGGCCCTGGGCATGTTGATGATTCCGATCGTGGTTCGGACGACGGAAGAGCTGCTGCTCCTCGTTCCCGGCGGCCTGCGCGAAGGGGCGCTGGCGCTCGGCGCAACCCGCAGCCGCTCCGTCTTCAGTGTCATCGTCCCGGCGGCTCTACCGGGCATCCTGACGGGCATTCTGGTCGCGCTGGCACGCGTGGCGGGGGAAACGGCACCGCTGCTCTTCACCGCTCTCAACAACGCCTACTGGTCAACCAGTCTCAGCCAGCCGATCGCATCGCTCACTGTGCAGGTCTACACCTACGCGAACTCACCGTATGACGACTGGCACCGGCAAGCCTGGGCCGGCGCGTTCCTTCTCGTGATGATGATCCTGACGCTGTCGATCGCCGCGCGGCTGGCTGTGCGCCGGCTGGAGAGGATGAACCGATCATGACTGCAACTGTCCCCGAGCTGAGCATTCATTCCGAGTCCGTAGAAGCCCAGGAGGGGCGCAGAACGGCCAGAAGTCCCCAGCCGCATCCCAGGCACGAGAGCCGGCCGGCGGGTGGAGGGTTTCTCGCTACGCTCCGTCCCGAAGTCCGTCCTGAGCAGTCGCCGGCGAGCCGAGGCGGAGCTTCGCCGGATCGGAATGACACTCTCACACAAGAGCAAGCGATGACCGACTCCAAGATCTCCGTCCGCGACTTCGATTTCTTCTACGGCACGGCCAAGGTGCTGCATGGAATCTCCCTGGAGATCCCGGCACAGAAGGTGACGGCGCTGATCGGGCCCTCGGGCTGCGGCAAGTCGACGTTCATCCGCTCGATCAACCGGATGAACGACATCATCCCCGACGCGCGTGGGGTAGGGACGATCACCATCGACGGGCAGAACGTCTATGGCGACGAGACCGACGTCGTCGAGCTCCGCCGCCGTGTGGGGATGGTCTTCCAGAAGTCGAATCCCTTCCCGAAGTCGATCTACGACAACGTCGCTTACGGCCTGCGCATCGGCGGGATGCGCAACAAGAGGCAGCTCGACGAGATTATCGAACGCTCCCTGACGCGCGCCGCGCTCTGGCACGAGGTGAAAGACCGGCTGCACGCCAGCGCCATGGCTCTCTCGGGCGGCCAGCAGCAGAGGCTCTGCATCGCCCGCGCCCTGGCGGTCGATCCCGAGATCCTGTTGATGGACGAGCCAGCCTCGGCGCTCGATCCGATCGCCACCTCGAAGATCGAGGAGCTTATCTACGAGCTGAAAGACAACTACACCATCGTCATCGTCACCCACAACATGCAGCAGGCCGCCCGCGTCAGCGACCGCACCGCCTTCTTCATGCTGGGCAAACTCATCGAGTATGCCGATACCAACGCGATATTCATGACCCCGAAAGAGAAGATGACCGAAGATTATGTGACGGGAAGGTTCGGATAACCGCGCTCCGCGCGTTGTCGGTTGTCGGTTGATTGCGCTTCGCGCGTTGACTTGCGAAAACCCACAACGACGGCGAACCGCGGACAACCGTCAACCGATAACCGACAACGCGCCGGAGGCGCAGAAATGCAACGTCACTTCGACAAAGACATCGACGAGCTGAAGCATCTCCTCCTTCGCATGGGCGCGATGGTGGAAGACGCCATGGCCCGCTCGATCAAGGCGCTCCTCGAGCGCGACACGGTCCTGGCCAATGAGGTCATCGCCCGCGACGATGAGATCGACCGGATGGAGATCGTCATCGACCAGAAGACGATCGAGCTGATCGCCAAGATGCAGCCGACGGCCACCGACCTCCGCTTCGTGGCCACGATCATGAAGATCACCCCGGAGCTGGAGCGGATCGCTGATCTGGCCCAGGACGTCTGCGAGCGTGCCATCGAGTTGAATCGCGAGCCGATGCTCAAGCCGGTCTCCGACCTGACCCGCCTGGCACACGACGCCCAGACCATGGTGCGCGAGGCCCTCGATGCCTTCGTCCGCGGCGATGCCGTGCTGGCCCGCCGCGTCATCGCCGACGACGACGTCGTCGACGCCCTCACCGAAAGCTCCTTCCGAAACCTCCTGACCTACATGCTCGAGGACGCGCGCAATATCTCCTCGGCCATCCGCCTGACGTTCATCGGCAAGTACTTCGAGCGGATGGCGGACGGCGCCACGAACATCTGCGAGATGGTCGTCTATCTCGTCGAAGGAAAGATGATCAAGCACACGGCCATCGCCGCCGCGGCGGGTGAATGACCAAGATCGCCCTGATCGAAGACGACGCAGACATCGCCTTCACCGTCCGTCTGAACCTCGAGCGCGAGGGCTACCAGTTGCTCCTCTACGGGGACGGGCACGAGGGCCTCGTGGCGGTGCAGAGCGGCGGCTTCGACTTCGTCATCCTCGATCTCAACCTGCCTGACCTCGACGGCCTGACCATCTGCCGCGAGTTGCGCCGCGATCCGTCCACGAAGTCGATTCCGATCCTGATGCTGACCGCGCGAGGCTCGGAGCGCGACCGCGTGACCGGACTCGAGCTCGGCGCCGACGATTACCTCACCAAGCCGTTCAGCATCCGCGAGCTGATCGCGCGCGTGGCCGCCATCCTGCGCCGGACGCGGCCGGCATCGCAGGAGGCCTCCGGCTACGACGACGGTGAGCTGCGCATCGATGAGAAGGCCTTCCGCGTCTATCACCTCGGGCAGGAGGTGAAGCTGGCCAAGAAGGAGATGGAGCTGCTGCTCCTCCTCGTCCGTAACCGCGGCACCGTGATCTCCCGCGACCGCATCCTCGGCGAGGTCTGGCAGATGAGCGATGACGTCGAGACAAGAACCGTCGACGCCCACATCCGCAACCTCCGGAAGAAGATCGGCACCGAGCGGATTACGACAGTGGTGGGGTTTGGATATCGGTACGATCCGCCAACGTGAGGTCGCGCGGTCGCGAAGGGGCTATAGCGTAGCACTGCTTGTGTAATCGTGAGCGAGACGAAAGACATTGATCTCCAGATGCTCACCATCTGAGTGGAATCGCAGACACAGTGTTAATCGAGCGTCCTTCTCCCCACCGCGCTTTTCAGCGGGGGGGAGAAGGTGCCGAAGGCGGATGAGGGGGCGTTGGAGCTTGCCAAACAGTGGACTGGTTTCATGAGCGGTCGTGGGAAACTCATGAGAACAATCAACTTCAGCGCGAGAACTGCCCCCTCATCCGCCTTCGGCACCTTCTCCCCCGCTGAAAAGCGCGGGGGAGAAGGCTCTCGACGTTACACAGTGTCCGCGATTCCACATCGTGAGAAAAGCGGGCTAGTGCAGCGAATACTGAGATCAATAGCCTAATGCTCCCCCTCACCATCATCACCATCCTCGCCCTTCTCGCGGCCATCGTCTTCGCCATCCTCTGGTCGCGGACGCACGAGGACATTCGCCGCCTGTCCGATCGCGTCGGGCGCTCGGATGCCGAGGCCTCGGCATCGCTGGATGTCGACTCGTTCGGCGCCGTCGACGAGCTCGCCGCGCGCGTCTATCGATCCCGTACCGATCTGTCGCGGCAACTGGCGGCAGCCGAGTTTCAAAACGCGCTGCTGCAGCAGATCATGAACGGCATGGGCGAGGGCGTGCTGGCCATCGACCGGGAGCGTCGCGTCGTCCTCGCCAATCGCCGCTTCGCCGCGATGTTCAATCTGCAGGCCGGTTTCGTCGGTAAGGCCCTGGCCAGCGTGGTGCGCAACGAATCCATCCTCTCCGGCTTCGACGAAGCCCTCGGCCACGCCACCGACCGCACCGACTCCGCCAGTCGCTTCTCCATCCGCAGCGGCATCGAAGAACGGAAGATCGAGATGCGCGCCTTTCCGCTGCCATCGCACGACCTGGCCGCCGTCGCGCTCTTCATCGACGTCACCCATGTCGAGCGGCTCGAGGAGCTGCGGCGGGAGTTCATCGCCGACTTCTCCCACGAGGTCCGAACGCCCCTGGCCGCGCTCAAGTCAGCCGTGGAGACGTTCGAGTTCGACCGCGGCCTGCTCACCGATGAGCAGGAAGGGCAGCTCCGCCGCATCATGTCGCGCCAACTGGCGCGGCTGGAGCGGCTCGCTCAGGATCTCTCAGAGCTCAGCCACATCGAGGCCGGCGATCTCAGTCTGGAACGAGCCGAGATCGACCTGCGGCGACTCGTCGAAGACCTCTGCGAAGACTTCCGCGACCGGGCTGAGCAGAAGCAACTCCACTTCGAGGTCGCCGGCGGCGGCGCGCGCATCCACGGCGATGCCATGCGCCTGCAGCAGGCCTTCGCCAACCTGCTCGACAACGCCATCAAGTACGGCGGGGAGAAGGCGTCGATCGATATCAACGTCTCCGCCGATGCCGACAAGGGCATCGTCCGCATCACCGATCACGGCGAAGGCATCCCCCCCGACGAGCGCGACCGCATCTTCCGCCGCTTCTACCGCATCGACAAAAGCCGTTCCCAGGAGATTTCCGGCTCCGGCCTCGGCCTGGCCATCACCAAACACCTCATCCTCCAGCACCGGGGAAACATCGAGGTGGAGAGCCAGCCGGGGAAAGGGGCCACGTTCATCGTCACGCTACCGAAGTGAGTCGAATACTTCGATCAGAACCATTGGGGCGGGCGTTGCGGCCCGCCCCGGTTTGGCAGCTACTTTAGTCCTGGCACAAATCCATCGTGAAACACTGCTCCGATTGGAACTGATGGCAGACCTTGAAGCAGATCCCGTTGAACAGCAGCTTGTACGTCTTGCCGATCGCTCCACGCGTGTAGAGGACCAACTCCCTCGATACGCAACCGGGATGGTTCTTGTCCTTGCACGGTGGGATGTCGCCGAAACAGATCGGCCCGGAAGGGATCACCTGCACCGATGGCGTCCCGTCCGGAAGAGTCGGAACCGGGTTTCCGGCCATGTCCGTGACGAGGATCTGACCGATCGAGAAGCAGCCGAATGAGACGTTCGAGTAACAGTTGCACACGGTGATGCACAGGATCTCGACGTCGTCTGTCTCCAGGCAATCGCAATCGCTGTCGCCCCAGCTCACGCTGATGCACGGCTTCAGAGCGGGAAACTTGAATTCCGAGCATTCGCAATGGCAATCGCAGCCATCCTCGTCGGGTTTGACCGCCACCGCGTTCTGCGCCAGGAATCCCGTTTCGCCGCCCGGCGACTTGACGTGAACCACGATCTGGTTCTCGCATTGCTTCCACGAGTTGTTGAGCGTGATCGACACCTGATTGCCGGCCTCGAAGCCAAGCGTTTGAACAAGGGGCCCGACCCCGGCGCCGAATTGAGGTAATCCCGATGTCTGAGCTACATCGTTGACGTAGATCTCCCAGACGCGGTTGTCGGCAAAGAAGTTCATCTTCACGGCGAATGTGTTTGGGTCGGCGGACGAGCTCAGGTTGAACGTGTAGCGAAAATAAAGATCGTCGCCAGTGACGTTGCTGTTCGAGATCCAGTCGGCATTGCCGAACGGGCTTACCGCCCACGACGAAGGTTTTTTGCCGGCGGGCACGATGCTGGCGGGGCTCCAGGAGGTGACGCCGATGGATGGAGGCACATTCGGCGGAGCGTTGTTCGCCTGGCCCTTCCCGACCTCCCAATGTGAGTCGAAGCCGCTGGTCAGAACGCCGCCGCTGCCGTTGTACGCCGTATTGAGCAGCGGAGCATCGTTCGCCGAAGCGATCACAGGGTACTTGTCGTCGCTGTCACACCCGCTGCATCGACAGGACAGCGTGTTCTTTTTCTTTGCGCACAGTCTGGCGAGGTGGGCGTTCTGCGCTTCGGCGATGCTCTCGCAAGTCGGTTTTCGCGTGGATATAGGTAGGTCACCTGTACCGGTGACAGTGGTTTCGATGGGACGATCGGAAGGCTTCGCTTTCATGGTCTCTCCTCTGATGACGATGCACGTGGCCTTGCGATGTCGGAGGATTCCGGCACTGTCGGACAGCCCTGCTAGAAGAGTGACGTTCGGATGTGTTTCGTTACACGCTACGCGCGAATATCCGAGCCTGGCATCACCAGAAACCTCATCCTCCGGCCGAGGGAACATCGAGGTGGACAGCGAACCGGGGAGAGGAGCGACGTCATCGTCACACTGCCGAATTAACGAGGTGACGTACCATCGAACGATGAGAGCTTCCATCGTTCCTTTTCTCTGCGCCGCGCTTCTCGTCTCCGCCTCGTCGTTTGCGGCAGACCTTTCCGGACGTGACCTTGTGGTGGTGATCGCTCGTGTTCCGGGCCAGGTTGGCTCCGATTGGCGAACGGACCTTGTTCTGGCGAACGTAAGACAAATCGGGAACGTGCCGCCGGTCGATATCACGTTGACGTTCTTCCGCTCCGGCGGCGAACCGTTGACGGCGACACTGCAACTGGCCACGTTCGCTACGGCTACGATCGAGGATGTGGTTTCCACGACGTTCCACCTCACCAGCGGCAGCGGCGTGCTCCGCATCACCGCGCCCGCGGATTCTTTGATCGCCGGCCGCGCATTCGTCTACAACAACGCGGCAGCGGGCCAGATTGGTCAAAGCGTTCCCGCGGTGCCGCTCGACGCGCTCACGAACAGGCATACGCTGCCGGCCTTGAGTGGAGTTGCCGGCCGGCGCACGAATATCGGTGTCGCCAATCCGTGGTCGATTCCGATGGTCGCGGTCTTCGTCCTCTTCGACGTTAACGGTCGTTTTCTCGGCGCCAGCGTGATCAAGACACTTCCGCCGCAAAGCCTCACGCAGTTCGATCTGTTTGCGGAATTGAAGGTGGCGCCGCGCGCGAGCGCTACCGCGGTCGTGTCGGCAACTTACCCCGTCTACGCGTACGCTTCGACCATTCGCGCCGACAACGGTGCGGCGACGTTCATCCTGGGCAGCGGCATTTCGTCCGCCGACGAGGACTTCGGCAGTCCGCTCTGTCTCGCACCGGCTCCTCTGATTCGCTTCTATCCGAACGCACCAGGATGGATCGGCATCTTCAAACCGGACGTCGATGCAGCCGCGGCCTTGGCAGCCTTGCGGGCGAAGTATGGCGACAGCTTGCTGCAGCCATACCCCGCGATCGGAACATTTATCGCTCCGCAATTGAGTGCCGAGCAGCTCGCCGGCCTCCGCTGCGAGCCGGCGCTTCTCGAGATCAGACAGAACGCTCTCAGTTTTTCGGGCGGTGGGGATTCACTGCATCATTGACCTTCCGAAGTCACGATTCGGCCTTGTTAAGCCGCAGACAGACGCAGAGCGAAGGCGGTCTTATCTGTGTCCATCTGCGCCATCTGCGGATGGTCTTTCTCTCGCAAATCAAGGCGTCGGCTCGACCATGATCCCGCGCTCGATATAGATCGGCCTGATGTGCTTCGCCAGCATCGGCCGTTTCCACCCCAGCCAGAGAGCCCCAGCCAGGCAGGCCAGCGCGCCGTAGAAGATCGTCATCTCCGATCCGATGCGCTCCGCGGCCATTCCCGCCAGAAGGCTGCCGATCGGCTGCGTCCCCATGATGGCCACGCTGTAGAAGGCCATGACCCGTCCACGCAGCCGCTCGTCGACCACCGTCTGCAGGATGGTGTTCGATGCCGCCGCCTGCAGCATCAACCCCGCGCCGACGATGGGAAGGATGAGCATCGACAGCCACAGCGCGCGCGAGAAGGAGAACGCGATCAGCCCCAGACTCAGCCCGGTCGACGCCGCCACGATTACCTTCCCCAGGCCCACCACCGTGTGGCGCGAGGCCAGATAGAGCGTTCCCGCCAGCGCGCCAATGCCCGAGGCGGTCATCAGGATCCCCAGCGTGTGCGGCCCGCCGTGCAGCACCTTCGAGGCGATCACCGGCATCAACGTCGCGTACGGCATCCCCATCAAACCCACCAGCGCCACGCTCAGCAGCAGCGCCCGCACCGGAGGAAAGCCCGCTACGTACGTCCAGCCGGTGCGCAGCTCTTCGAGCATGTGTGTGTCGATCACGCCGGTCTTCTTCGGCGGGGTGAGCGTCATCAGAAGGAGCGAGATGATGACGGCCACGTACGAGATGGCGTCGACGCCGAAGCACCATCCCTCGCCCACCGTGGCGATGAGGATGCCGCCGATGGACGGCCCGATGATGCGCGATGCGTTGATCATGGATGAGTTGAGAGCGATGGCATTCGGCAGGTCCTCGCGGTCTTCCACCATCTCCACGACGAAGGCCTGCCGCGCCGGCGTGTCGAACGAGTTGATGACCCCTTGCACGAGCTGCAGCACAATGACCTCGGCCACCGTAATCACGTTCATCAGCGCCAGCACCGCCAGCGCCGCCGACTGCAGCGCCGAGAGCACCTGGGTGACGACGAGGATGCGATGCCGGTCCCACCGGTCCACCAGCACGCCCGCGAACGGCGATAGGATCAGCATCGGGATCGAGCCGCAGAACCCGACGACGCCGAGGAGCAGCTCCGAGCCGGTCAGGCGATAGACCAGCCAGCTCGTGGCGATGCGCGTGATCCACGTGCCGATGAGCGAGATCGACTGCCCGCCGAAGAAGAGCCGGTAGTTGCGATGTCGCAGCGCGCGCGTGATGTGGTTCAAGCCGGTCCCGTCCACGCAATGGATGTTCCCACATCGCCGGCACGGCCGGCGGAGGTTGGTTGCCCAAGGCTCCGCCAGCAGGAGCGCCGCGAACTTCCTGCCGCGCGCACTCTCAGCTAGAATGGCCGCCCGCGGGAAATTTTGACGCGCCCGACGCGTTAGTTTGCCTGCCTTGCCACAGCGTCAGGCAACATGGGGCCGTAGCTCAATTGGGAGAGCGCCTGAATGGCATTCAGGAGGTCGACGGTTCGATCCCGTTCGGCTCCACCAACACCGTCAACGACTTAGCGCCGATCCGAGAGGGTCGGCGTTCTTGCTTGCCGGCTTAACCCTTCCCACCATTTAAGTGAAATCGCAGACACAGTGTTTGTCGAGCGTCCTTCTCCCACCGCGCTTTTCAGCGGGGGGGAGAAGGTGCCCCTTCATTGCTGTCGCTCCTCAGGGCGGGCTCCGGCGGATGAGGGGGCTTTGGCTCTCGCAAAACAGTGGACTATTTTCACGCACGGGCGGTGGCGACTCATGCGCTTCCCCGGGCCGTCACTTCGCAGATCGGCAGCCGAGCGTCCCCTCATCCGGCCGGAGCCTGCTCTGAGGAGCGATAGCGACGAAGGGGCCCACCGATAGGTACCATCACGATGACCCTTCAGCGGGTTAACCGGTGAACGAGCGGCGGCAGTAAAGAAGCTTTGCGATCCCAACGATCTCCTGGTGCCCGAGAGCCACCAGCGCGCTCTCGACATCGCGCTCGCGGATTACAAACGCAATCCCGAGGAAGGGCGTTCATCGTCAGAGTTCGGATCGCGCACGCGGATGTAGTCCCGTCTTCGTGCGCCGGACGTAGCCTGCGGGTACCGGAACGGGGAAAACGCGTCGCTTGAGGCAGCGCTTGTCTGACGCTCAGATCATCATACCTGGCATCCAGATCATAAGATCTGAAATTTAGGTCATTACTTCTAGTGCTCAGATCACGGTATCTGATGCTTAGATCATGAATTCTGATCACTATGATATTAAGATCTAAATGATAGATCTTAGCATCACAGCGTTTGATACTGATATCTGACAGTCTGATCTTAGGATGTGGATGACAGATCAAAATGGGCAAAGACTCTCCAAGACACTGACGAAAGATGAGATTTTCGACCTGCCGGTTTCGGAGCTTCTGCATTTGATCGAAACACTCTGGGACAGCATCACGCCCGAGGAGCTTCCGGTGCCCGAGCGCCACCAGCGCGCTCTCGACGCGGCACTCGCGGACTACAAGCGCAATCCAGGCGAGGGACATCCCTGGCACGAAGTGCGCGACGAGTTGTTTCCCAAGCGATGAGCTTCAGGGTCACGATACGTTCTCGTGCAGACGAGCCGCTGAATTCAGCGCCGGACGGAGAGGGTCGGCGTTTGTGCTTGTACGCGACTCGTGCGCGCGACCCGCTCGATCGCCGACGCCGTGAAATCGACGATGTCCGACGGGATCGGCCTGCGCCCCCAGAACCCGCGTTCCGGTAGTGATCCGCCGGTCCATCCACCCGGATAGCGACTGTCGAGCGCTTCGATTACAAGGCCCGGGCCGTAGTAATTCACTTCGCCCGGTGAAATCACCAGCAGGTTTTCGGGAGGATCGGGATGCATCTCGAGCCGATCCGCAACAACCGCCGTGTGCGCGTGCGGCAACTCGACGACCATCAGGAGCCCGTCCGCGAACGTCTGCGCCTGTTGAATGGCCTTTTCACCCGCACGCTCGTCGCTCTCCGTGATGCCCTGCGCGGCCCGGTCGGCGGTACGGATGCGTTGGATCTCGTCCTCGCTAGCGCCCATCCGCCGCAGCTCGCGGATGTGGCCGCGGTCGTTTGCCGCGACCAGCTCGAGCCATCGGGTCCAGCGCGAGCGGGGAAACTGGAGCAGATCGAAAACCTGGTGAAGCGATGTCGGCGCGGTCGCTCCGGCGCGGCTTCCGTGATGATCCACGACTACATATGCGCCGGGAACGCCGACGTCATCATCAAGCTCGACGAGCACCGGCTGAACCCCGGATGTCACTGCGTCATCGATCTCTGCGCGGTACGCCGACGCCTTCGCTCCCCACCGCAGATTCTTGTCGAAGACTCTTTCCGGTGAGATCTCGCTCACGAGGTCTCGAATCGTAAGCATTTCGAGATCATGCCCTCCGAGGAAGAAGGCGAGCTTGGAAGGATCAGGCATCAGGGGATTTCCAGTTCCACGATCTCGTACTTGCCGCTCGCTGTCAGTTGTACTGTAACCGACGCGGACAATTCACCCTTTCGCTTGATGCGCAGCTTGATGACTTCGAAGTCCTTGAAATTGCTCCCCGCCCACGCATCCCGAGTGGCTCCGCTGTCGAGCCTGATGACTGCTTTGATGCTGTTGAGGTTTGGAACATTGACCAGCATCGCCTTCGTCCACACCTCTCGCTGCGGTTCTCTTGGCCGCTCGACTCCGTGCCTCGGCGCAACGGCGCCGTGTTGTGGTCCCGTTACCAGGTGCGCTGCCGGAACGGAGCGAACCTGCTGCACGCGCATCTCCTTTCTCGAGAGGACCGGCAAGCCGGTCGACTCGCGCCCCAGCGGCTCCAGCCACTGCACGCTGGCGCTCTTCTCGTTGCGCATGAACCATTTGAAGCTCTCGTGCCCGATCGCCGCGTCCTCGATCTGAGGTGTATGGACAGGCGCCACGACCTGTGCGGGATCCCCGATCAGCTCCAGGGCATTGCGAATGTCCCCGTTCATCGAGCCACGATACTGATCTCGGAGCGTCTCGAAAAGGTGCGCGATGGCGGGCAACTGATCGATCTCCGCCGCCTCACGTGGATAGGCATCGCGCCACTCAGAGACGCCGCGGGTCTGATCCGCCCACGCGGCGTCGTACCGGCTCTCGCTTGCCGTTCCGGAGTAGCGCGAGTCTCGATCGACGGCGAGCATGGCCACCGGATCGATCTGAATGCTGCCCAGACCGAGCGCCTTGCCCATGCCGATCTTGTGGTTGAAGGCTGGCGAAGGCCGCAGGGCGTAGAAGAGCAGGCCGAGTTCGTGAGGCGTAAGGTTCTCGACATCGACGTGGAACCAGAACACACGCCCACGCGCGATCGGTGTGGCGCGGCTCGCGAAGCGATCGCCGGCACCGTCAAGACGCCAGCTCTCTCTCCCATGCACGTAGAGCTTTCTGCCCTGTGGAGTGTGATCGCCGCGATTGAGCTGCTTCTTCAGAATGGGTCCGGTTTTCTGCTTCGGCCGGAAGTAGAAGGTTGGCGACGGTGGCTTCGGCGACAAAAGCGGCTGAATCGTCGATTGAGGAAGGAGATCGCCGGCCGGGTCCTGGCCGCCGAGCCGAGCCATCGAGAAACGGACACGTCCTGCCAGCGAGGTGGCGCGCTGCTGCGTTGAGTCTGCGGAAGCTCCGTCATCGACATAGCCGAAGATGCTCTCAGCGATGGTGACCTCGCGGCGGGCGCCGTTGAAGGGAAGCAGCTCGGGAGAGATGTCGCGGAAGAACTCGTGGATGGTTCCGGGAACCGCCTTTCGCCAGATTGACGAAAGCGCCAGGCGTTCCACCTTGTCGCCCTTTTCGGTCGGCGCGAAGTAAACGATGTCACCGTCGCGCAGATTGATGTTCTTGCCGGCCTGTTTTGCCCCGTCGTTTCTGAGAGATCCCTTCGGTTCGTAGGGCAGGCTCTCGTCATCTTCTGTTCGTTCGGCAGCGAGCCGCTCGAACTCCGCTACCGCATCGCTGGCATCGAAGTCGTGTATCCCGGGCGGTGGGAGGGGAATGAACAGCTCGTGCTTTCGCCGCGAGAGCGAAGACCTTCCGACGGCACCGAGAACGCGGATGACGCCGCGCGTGTACAGCTCCTTTTGTGCGGCCGGCAACGCGGCGAATGTCGCGGCATTGATCGGGTCCCGGTAGTCCGGGTCCGGACTTGGGTCCTGCGCAAGCAGGATCGGCCCTGCCGTATGCGGGTGCTCGACGGTCACATTCCAGCCGGTGCGCGTCCGTTTGCCCAGACGCATGTACCAAACCTCGGCAGGATTGTCGGCCGAAGAGGAGTCGGGATTGCGCGCCGCCAGGAAGGTCCCCGGCCTCAGGATCGCGATCTCGTTTGTCCCTGCCACTGTCGGACGATAGCCATTGAGGTACACGCGAACCGGCGGGACTTTGAAGTCGCCGAACATCAGCCGGTACGGCTCGGAGATCATCCCGTTGCGAAGCAGCGGCAGAGCGAGGGGTCGGAGTCTCGTACCGTTGCCGGCGATCATGCCGATTGCAGGGAGGTTCTCGTGCTCAGAGCAACGATACGAAAGCGTCCGTTCGTTGAGCACGCGTAACGCCGAGCTGCTCGCCGTCTCGGCCACGCTCGAAATGAGACCTCGCAGCGATGTCGACGGAATCGCGGGGCGCATCGTGTCGGGATCGAGGAAGGGCTTGATGTCCGTCGGCAGCTTCTCCTCCTGGTCCTTCACGTGCTTGGCGCCAACGATGATCGGCCCCTTGGTCTCGAGCCGGCAGACGATCCTGCCGGAAAACGTCCCGGGCACGTACTTGTCGTGCCTCACGGACCCGGCCGCGTCGCTACGCAACGCGAGAACATCGAGCGTCTCTTTCGGCGGCACCACCGGCACAAAGGCGTACGGGTTGTGAAACACGTCCGCTTTGGCCGCGGGAGCATGTGCCTGACCTTGCTCACGTCGAGCATTGGATTCCGCTACTGGAATTGACGTCGCACCTTCGGCGCGGAAGGCTGCAATCCATGCGTCCGTCCGCGCCTCGGCTGGCCATCGGATCTCGGCGGAACAGGCGCCGAGACCCTTGGATGCTCCAAAGCCCAGAGTGATATCGCCTTCCTGCAGATCCCGAAGTGTGAGAGCGAGCAATCCGAGAGCTGCCGGGTCATCGTCGATCAGCGACGATTTAACCGATAGCGACAGATGAAACGCCGGTTTCCAGAATGCGTTCAGGTTGAACTTCGCGCTTCCGGCGACACCGCCTGTGAAGCGATCGATTGCCACAAGCTCCTGGTCGTAGTTGCGCAACGGCCCCGTCGATTCCGGCGTCGACATCACGATCGGCGATGCCCAACCGGTCGCACCGAACAGGCGGCAGGTGACGCAGAGGTTCTTTTCCTCTCCTGACCCGTGTACCGGTGGGCATGAATCCGCCGGGTCGGTGCTGTGACAGAGCGGTTGGACTCCCACGGTTCTGGCGATGCGCTCCGCTTGAGCACGCAGAGCCCCGCGCAGTGACGATGCCGGCAGGGAAACCTTGTTGTCCTTGTCGATGCGCGGCGCGTGATTCGGAAAGCCCTCTCCTTGCGCCTGATTTGTGCGGCTCGGTTCATTCACCAGGAACGGACCATCAAATGAGATGTCGATCGGGATCGTGATCCTGCTTGCCGCGCGATTCGCTCTCGCGGCGGCGCCAGCCAACCGATCCCGCTCAACTTGACTGAGCTTTGGCAGAGCGTCCCAGCCGCCGGTCCATGCCGCGGCTGCGTCGAGTCTGACGACCGTTTCGTTGCTCCATGAGAATCGCCCGAATCCGCCGCGTGTCTCCGCGCCGAGGGCGGCCCGTTCGAGGTCGTCGATCGGATCGGAAGGCTTTCCGAATGCCCGCATCGCCTGAAGGAGCAGAGCCGCTTCCTCGTCATTGAGATCGTGAGCGGTCACGGTAGCGTCAAACGCCACGCCCGGCGGAACGACCTCGTAGTGGAACAGTTTCTTGTCCTGCGCCGTCCGCGTCCAGCGATCGATGGCGGCCGATGCCCGGACACCCGTTCGACGCTCGGCTCGCCAGTAGGGGACGCTTTCAAACGAACCTGAAGGCTCAGACGACATCGCATCGTGGAATTCCGCCTTCCCTGCCTGAGCATTCCGGTCATCGCTGTCACCGCCGAACACGGCATCAACGAGCTTCGGATCGAAGCGTGGCTTCGCCCACGAGCGGAGCGCGCCCTTGAGACTGCTCCCGGGGATGTACGCGTGTTGATCCTTGTTGACAGCGACCGCGCTGATGTCGACGTCGGCGAGCAATGCCGCGTCCTTGCGGCCGGTAATCTCACCGGAACCGAGATGAAAATCGGTCTCCGTCTCGATGCGCCCACTGATGCGCCAGCGGCTCGCGAACCCGGCCCGCTTGACCGTCCCCACGGTCGTGTCCTCATCTTTTCGATGCGTTGTTTCGAGCGGTTTGTCGTCGTGTGCCGATGGCTCCGGTGCCGGAGGAACGTTGCTCAGATCGATCGCAGGCCACTGGTCAACCGGCGCGTAGCCGCCTGATGGGGTTTTCGTGTGCCAGTCGAGATCGACCGCGATCTCTCCAAAGCCATCGGCGGGAAGGTACGGATTTCTGTCCCATGTCTCGCCGTGGGCCGTTCGCGCCCATTTCGGGAGAGGCAGACCGGTGCGTTTCCAATCACGCAGCAACGTCGCTCCCGAGGCGCTCCCGGAGAGAACGAACACACTTCCGGGATCGGTGAGAAGGAACGGCGCGTAGGACTTCCGTCTGTTGAACCGGTGCGCGAGATAGCCACCCGTCAGACTCTGCCTGGCGAAGAAGCGGACCAGTTGCAGTTGCCCGTCGGAAATGTCTGTCCACGCCGAGGCATAGGCTGCGAAGAGAGCGTCGCGGCCGCTGGCCTCGTCCAGCCTGGCCGGATCGCACAGCAGCGTGGGCGTTTGCAGCGTGACCACCCACTCAGTGGAATCGCCAACCTCCGTCGTGCTCCCGGCCGCGGGCGTCAGGTGAATACCCACGCGCGCCTTCGTTTTCCCGAGCGCCGCCGGATGCATGGCGAAGATGCGCTCGAACTGCGCGACGACCTTCGCACGCACCGCCGCATCGACAGCCGAGAAGTCAGCCGTTCCGATCCAGACGATGCCGGCCGGATCGATCATCTCGTAGGAGAAGAGTCGCGACGTCTCGGCCCGCTTCGTGTCGCGGTCGATCGCCGTGCGTGTCCGGATCGTTCGGTGGAGATCCGGCCAGCCCGCTTCCTTGCGTACCTCGGTGGCATCATCGCCCTTCCAATCGATCGAGAACACGGGCGCATTACCGTTGATGAGAACGGGCCCTTCGCAAAGCGCCACGTCCGCAAGCTCGTGGGAATCGCTGTCACGCACCAGCGATAGCGGTGGATGGACGGGCCGCTGGCGGCGTTCCTTGTCCGCCGGAAAGGAATGCGAGAACCGGATCGCGTTGATGTGATCGGCGATCTCGCTCCATGGAGTGCCTCGCCCGTCACCGGGCGCGAGGGCCGCCGCGGAGTCTCGCTTGAGCAGCCGGTTCAGCGTCGTGGCCAGGATGCCGCGAACGACCGAGCCCGGGATCTCCTCGTCCGAGGAGAAGAGATTCTCGTCGATCCGCCTGCGGGCCAGGCAGAACGGGTCGCGGATCTCGAGCGTCATCTCGTAAATCCCGGAAGGAGACGCCGCCGCGGCCGTTCCTTCGCTGACTGTATGAATCTCCTCCTCGGCTGTCTCGACGCCATCGACACGCCCGAATCCGATCGTTCGCCCGGCGCCGAAGTTCCCCGTCCAGCGGAATGCCCGCAGCAGTGACTGCCGCGACTCCTCGGTGCCGTCATCGTCGAACCACGTCACATCGCCCCTGAATGTCACCCGCTCGCCCGCGGGAAACGGACTCTCGATGAATTGCAGCGCCCCTTCGTCCGCGGCACCGCGCGTCTCGTCGATTCGTATCCGATTCCGCTCGCCGGTCTTCTTTCGCAGCTCCTCGGTGGCACGCACAGCCGACGGTTGTTCGACGAAGTCACTGAAGCGGAATCGCCCCCGTGAGCCGCTCCATCCGCCCTTTCGATTCCCGAACCAGAGATCCGTGTCCGGAAGGCTCAGCTCGTCCCACGACTGCCGGAGCCGCCCTTTGATCAGGGAAAACGGCAGGAAGCAGCGCAGGTCGGGCAGCTTGGCGAACGGCGCGTCGAGCGCGATCTTGCCGGCGGTGCTGGCTTGTGTGAGGATCGGAGCGATCAGCGTGAGGTCGACGGTCAGGCGTATCTGCTTCATGGCTCTTCCTCCTCAGACCGCGTAGTCCCACAGCTCGGCGATGTGATACCAGCCGGTGAGACCCTCGGAGGACGGATCGAAGAAGGAGAGGAGCTCGTTCACGGCAACCTTCCCTTCCTGCCGCAGCTCGCTGACCGTCTTCTCGATCATCAGCTTCGCCTCTTCCACTTCGTGATCGCGGATGAGCGCCACGATGGCGTGGAGCTTCGAGCTGGGGAAGGTGCGTCTGACGATGTCGAATGCGGACGTGGCCTTGTCCATCCCGGTGCAGTGCACGCCCAGCTCACGGACACTGCATCCGAGGGGCACGCGCGTTTCACGGAACGTCTCGAACTCCGTTCCGATGTGATCGAACGATTCCAGCACCTGATACGCGAACACATCGCGGCTGGCGTGGTCATTCGGCGGCTTCGGCTCCCGATCGAACCACTCCTTGCACGAGTCAGCCAGCTTCTTCGCCAGCTCGGTCATCCGGTGGATCGGCGCCACGCGATGACAGAAGACCACGCCCCCTGCATGCGTCAGCGGTTCGACAGGTTTGGTCTCGGGGTTGAACCGCCAATCGCGCGAGACCTCGTAGAAGAGCCGAAGGACGCTCCAACCCTTCCACGCCGGGACGACCCAGATCAACTCGTCGCCGCCCCAGAGGAGCGTTTCCAGCCGGATCTCCTCTCCGGCCAGCCAACCGTCCGGAGCGTCGACGATGCTCTGCAGCAGCCGTTGCAGAGCCTGACCGCGGTAGCGCTTCACGGTCCGGTCGAAGGCCTCGAGATCGGGCCTCTTGCACCCCTTCTGAATCCGTCCGAACTTGTTTCCATCGAAGTAGACGACGGCGATCTTCCCATCCAGCGATCGCGGCGTCCCGTTGTCCGCCAGCGTCTCCAAGTCGTTCGTAAAGTCCATCGCCGCTACGGATCGCGCGAGTTGCCGCACCGCCTCGCTCTCCTCCTCGGCGGACGGATCGTTCTCGATGATCGCCCGCGCCAGACGTTGCAGCTCTTCTTCGTAGAACGCCTTCTTCTGGCCACGGCCGAACGTCCGCCGCGCGGCCACCGAGGCGCTGGCAGCCTTCTTCACATCCTTTTCGTTTTCCCTTACCCAAACGTCCGAAGCAGCCGGACGAACATGATCGAACGCGCACTCATCCTGCCGGCTGCCCCGCGCCGGGACCGCGACAGTCGGTTGCTGAAACTGCCTCCAGCGGTTCATGGCCAGGAGCGGCTCGCGCGCCCGTTCGAATCCTTCATCCCCCTCCCCCTCGGCGCGGACATCGACGACGAAGGTGGCGTGCTTCAACTGATCGGCCTCGCCCTTCGGCCGCTGCTTGCCGTCGCTATCGCTAAGGAATTGCTCGATCTCTCGCCGCAGCGCATCGGCATCCGACATGGCGCTGCCCTCGGGGGCGGTGAACAAACCCGACGATGCCCCGGTACTGATCGCCGTCAGCCCGAAGCGATCCTGAACGCGCCGCACAGCATCGAGCAGCAGGAAGCTCCCGCCGCGGATCGTGCTGAGGTCATGAACGTCATAGACGAAGTTGTCGAGGTTCACGCCCTCGATGCGGACGTAGAGAGGAGTGGGATCCATGGGGCCTCCAATGAGAACGCGTTTACGAGTCGAACCAGCCGTGCCACCAACGCCCGAGCCACCAACGCCCGAACAGACGCTGCGAAAGCATCGCGGCCAGAACGAGACTCAGTGCAAGGCTGAGCAGAATCACCAGGAATGACGGCAGAATCCGCGGTACAGGGTCGAAGAATCGCAATATCAGCTCGTGTGCCGGCCTGTACCGCTTCAAGTCCTCGACGGCGAGGAAGGTCATGACCGTCGTGAGCACGCCGAGGATCAAGCCGCCGATGGCCAGGAACGCCGTCGCTTCTCCCATCCTCGACGTCGTCAGAAGCTCGAACATCTCGTGTGTGGTCTTGACCTCTTCCTGCACCTCGGTGAAGAGCTCGCCGATGTCCAGCGCGTCTCGCATGCAGGCGTACATCTCGATTCCCGGTTGCTGGCTGGAAAGAAGCGGGAATCGATAGAGATTCGTGAGAAACGTGAGCAAGGCCCGATGATCGCGAAAACGGTCGGCGATCGCTTTGTTGCGAAGATCCTGCGTCAGGTCTTCGGAGATCCCGGCCAGCTCGGCCTTGAATCGAAAAATCGAGACGCGCAGGTAGAGAAGAAGCAACAGTTCGTCGAAGTAAAGCTCGCTGAAATGCTGCCATGTCGGCAGCCCCGCGACAGGTGCTCCGAGCATTGCGCCGGAATGCATCGTGAAGCCATAAAGCGTACCGGCGTGCTTCCAACGCGTATAGGTTCTTTGCTTTGACCACTTGCGCTCGAAGAGCGACGGTTCATCATTCGTCGCGTCAACGTTTAGCAGGCGGATCCACTCGGGACCGTGGACCGGGTCGAGAGTCCTCGTGAAATTCGAAGCGTCGTTGGAGCCGCCAGGTGTCAGAGCGCAGGTCCAGACGAATGCTCTGTCGTCGCTGTATGCGATCCACCCCGTCTTTCCTTTGCCTGAGACGAGCCATCCCCTGGATTCATTGACAGCGTCATGCGAAAGGAGCCGGTACCGGACATCGTTGACCTCGACCGGAAACAGCAACAGCTTCTCCCACCAGTCGAAGTAAGGGTGATTGTCTTCGCCCTCGGTCGAGCGCAGTTGCTTTAGCAGCGTCTGGTACGAAACGTCTCCGGACGGTGTTTGCGACGTCTTCGTCAGATGCCCTTTCCACGGGCAGCGCCAGTAACGAAAGCGCTCGTTGATGACCAGCAGATCGTCGAGCGTGGGTGCCTGCTCAGGAGACTTCGGAGTCGGGAAGCTGATGTCGACGAGCAGAAAACCGGTCCCCGTGACCGAAGGTTTGCGTTTCCTGACGTCAGCCTCGAACAGCACCAGCCGCGGCGGCGCGATCTCGACAGCGACGGCTTTTCGATCGACGTGGAACGTGAACGTTCCCGCAGGACCTTGCCCTGCTCCATCGAGCTTCAGCCAGAGCGCCCGATCGTAGAGCGCATTCGCCGTCTCCGGCGTGAAGTACTTTCTCCGGTCGCCTGTGATGGAGGAGTTATCCAGGCGATAGACGCACCCGCTCATCTTGTCTCCGCCCGAAGCCTCATCGAGCGACCAGCCGAAGGGCAGCGTGAAACGCGTGAAGGAGGCCGGCGAACCGCCGGCAGAGTCGCCGGTCGCGATCGGAATACCCCTTGGAATGGCTGATTGCATCGCTTTTGCTGACCGCGGACCTCAGATGCACGGAGAATGGGAGGCGAATTACAGCATCTCCCACATCAGGAAGCAACAATGGACACTGAGCGATGTTCGCGCTGCCGACGGTCCTTACAAAAGCTCGTTCAGCGGACTGAGGATAGTCGCAATCGCCGTCGGCCGGCGCGCTCATTCGGACACGTTACGCACCGGAAATGGCCGGGTGCAAACTGATCTCGTCGCAATCGCCTTCGAGCGGCGCACTCATTCGGGCAGCCGTTCGGACAAGGAACGACCTGTGACACGGCACCATATTGGTAGAACCAGTCGCAATCACCTTCAACGGTATGATCGTTATCAGACCGTACTTCTACTCCAAGAACGGCGGATGATAGTCGCAATCGCCTTCGCGTGGCGCTCTCATTCGGACTCATCCGGAAGCGCAAGCAGATGCGGAAGAAGATCCAGTCGCAATCGCCTTCGAACGGCGCACTCATTCGGACGATCGCCGGCATCATTGCCGTCGTCATCCTCGCCTTTGTGTCGCAATCGCCTTCGAGCGGCGCGCTCACTAGGATCGGAGCTCCTCCATCGTGAAGACGGTCGCGGTCGTATCGCAATCGCCTTTGAGCGGCGCACACTTTCGTTCGGGCCCGACCAACGAGAAGACGAACAAGCAGAAGCCGACCACGATGTCGCAATCGCCTTCGCGCGGCGCACTCGTTCAGACCTCCTCTCTGCCGATTCTAACGCATTGATTCTTTTGTCACGCGAAGATGACGCGGGGTTCTTTTTCTTCGCGTGCTTCGCGCCTTCGCGTGATCTCTACGAGCAGAGGCACAAGGCGGCTCATAGCTTTGCAAGTACCGATCGCCCTTCGAGCGGCGCGCTCATTCGGACTGGCTATGGTGATCTTCAGTGTTCACAACGGTGCATCTGGTTCTGTCGCAATCGCCTTCGCTCGGCGCACTTGATTCGGACGCCTTCCGGTCAGCGTCGTGGTTCCTTCCCCCGCGGCAGGCATCGCAATCGCCTTAGAGCGGCACTCTTCATTCGGGACCCTCGCAGAGCAGACGTATCAAAACTGCGAGTTCATCGCGTCGCAATCGCCTTCGAGCGGCGCGCTCATTTGGACGCTTCGCAGAGCAGCATGGCACGGCGGCCTCCTCGTCGCAATCGTCTTCGAGCGGCGCACTCATTCGGACTACGCTCCACAAACACCACTGACTAAAATCATGTATCACAAGACGTCGCAATCGCCTTCGAGCGGCGCACTCATTCGGACGCAGCGCTACCATGTTCTCAAGGCCCGCTACGACTCGTCGCAATCGCCTTCGAGCGGCGCACTCATTCGGACTGTATTGTTGATCATCTCCGCGATCTTCATGCATATCAGTCGCAATCGCCTTCGAGTGGCGCACTCATTCGGACGGACACAAAGAGGCAGCCGCGAGATGACGAGGCAAGGTCGCAATCGCCTTCGAGCGGCGCACTCATTCGGACGTCAATAGTCCGAGCGGTGACGATGACTCACTCGTGTCGCAATCGCCTTCGAGCAGCGCACTCATTCGGACACGCAACTGTAGAGTGCGATCTGATTTTGGACCATCTCATGTCGCAATCGCCTTCGAGCGGCGCACTCATTCGGACTCGACATCGACGACTTCGTCGCGTGGACCGACTTCGCGTCGCAATCGCCTTCGAGCGGCGCACTCATTCGGACGCGAAGGGAACCGATTCACCGCTCAGCGATGGCATCAGCGATGTCGCAATCGCCTTCGAGCGGCGCACTCATTCGGACTGTTCGACGCACCCTCTTCCAGCGTTGGGTCTGATGTCGCAATCGCCTTCGAGCGGCGCACTCATTCGGACCGTACGCGCAGTGCAGCAAAGACCGCAGCAGCCGGAAGCACGCCGTCGCAATCGCCTTCGAGCGGCGCACTCATTCGGACGGCACGTGTTGCCATGCTCAGATCATGAATGCCATGTCGCAATCGCCTTCGAGCGGCGCACTCATTCGGACTCTGGCCACGGTCTTCACCGAGTTCTTCCGACTGTGGAGAAAGTCGCAATCGCCTTCGAGCGGCGCACTCATTCGGACTGGCTGCTGTCCTATCCGCTTGCAACAACGGTTGTCGTCTGTGGAAGTCGCAATCGCCTTCGAGCGGCGCACTCATTCGGACTCTCGTAATTCCCTTTGACAACGCCGTTCTCGTTGGGTCGCAATCGCCTTCGAGCGGCGCACTCATTCGGACGAAGAAGAGAAGTGCGCGTGGCATTTCACCCAGCAGACTGTCGCAATCGCCTTCGAGCGGCGCACTCATTCGGACGGCGCCGAGTATCACGAGGGAGCACAAGTCCTCGAGGTCGCAATCGCCTTCGAGGCGCACTCATTCGGACAGACCGACAAGATGTACGACGTGAAGGGCATCACGCGCTTCTCGTCGCAATCGCCTTCGAGCGGCGCACTCATTCGGACCGGCCAGAAGCTGGAGCTGAGAAAGCTGGCGTACTTTCTAGTCGCAATCGCCTTCGAGCGGCGCACTCATTCGGACCGTTCTAACTCACAAGATCACCCAAAACGTTCCTTCTGTCGCAATCGCCTTCGAGCGGCGCACTCATTCGGACTTCTGACGAACGCTACCGTGCCGAACGAGACCACCGTCGTCGCAATCGCCTTCGAGCGGCGCACTCATTCGGACCCTGCCCATTGTAACCCATTGATTCCTCGCCCCTTGCAAGCCCGTTTTGGCAGACCGTGCAGATTTCGCGTCAACTTCGCTAACCCGGTCGAACGCCTCTCCCGCAAACCATTCAGATCCAATCACTTGCATCGTCCGCAGACCTTTCATCGAAAATGGAATGCTCTCACAGGATCAGGTACTCCGGATCGCTCGCCTCCTGCGCGATCCCGTAATGGGCTATCCGTCCGCCGCAGGTATCGCACAACGCAAGGATGTGGACCTTGTCCGTATTCTCCTCGATCGTTCTCTGGACGCGCGCCAGCATCTCCTCGGCAAGCGCCGGTTCGATCAGACACTGAAAGACGCTCTCCTGTACCCGCGTGCCGAAATCGAGCAGTACGTCCGATAGCCGCTGCCGGCGCCGGTCGTCGGCGATGTCGTAGCAGACCCAGTACTGCATCAACTGCCCCGCTTGTCCGCGGCGTCCTTCGCCGGCTCGAAGAGAAAGGGCTTGTATGCGGCGGGGTCGGAATCGCGCAACGCCGCGGCATAGCTCAGCACCGAATCGCGCAGCGCGCCGCGGAAGCCTTTCTGTTCGCCGCCCGCCGGCTCGTGCAGCATCCACCGTTCGTATTCGGCCAAGAATCGTTTTGCGGCGGCGTGCTCGAGGTAGAGGCCGCCGTTCTCGCCCTTCTCGAAGTGCTCCTGCACGAATTGCCGCCGATTGAGAACGGTCATGACCATGCGGTCCACCAGCGGCGCGCGAAACGGCTCGACCAGATCGAGCGCCAGCGACTGGCGGCCATAGTCCAACTGATGAAGGCAGCCGACATAGCTGTCCAGTCCCGATGACTCGACCATCGCGGCCAGCTCATTGGTGACCAGCGTGTATCCGAACGAGAGCAGGGCATTGATCGGATCGGTAGCCGGATGCCGCACGCGCCCCGGCCAGGTGAACGCGGACTTGTTGCGCTGCATGATGATGCCGAAGTAGAGCCGCGCCGCGGCCCCTTCGATACCGTCGAGGA